>PERT01000006.1 GCA_002928955.1 Hyphomicrobium sp.
GGTGTGGCGTCGTTGAGTGGAGGCTGGGGTTGTTGTGATGCGTGCGACGAACTTTCTGTGTCAACTCCGACGCCTATTGGTAGCGCTGGCGCTACTTTGTACAGGAGCCGGCGCTCTCGCGGACACTTTTGGTCGTTTTCTCGATCCGCTGAATGTAAGGCTTCTCGACGATGGTCGCAGAATGGAGTTGACGCAGGAATTCCGCTACGAGGACCCGGAGAAGAACTTGTGGACGGCCCCAAAAGGGATTGTTGTGGATGGAGCCAGTATTCCACAGGCGCTTTGGTCCGTTGTGGGCGGTCCACTTTCGGGAAGGTATAGAAGCGCCACCGTTATACACGATTGGTATTGTGAATCCCAACAGCGAGATTGGCGAAGTACACACAAGGTATTTTACTTTGCCATGCGCGCTGGTGGCGTTTCCGAGGTGAAGGCTAGGGGCATGTATGCTGCAGTCATCGCGTTCGGGCCTCGGTGGGGTGACGTTCGAATAAGGTATTCAGACACGGTTTGTGTGAGCGGCGAATGTCGGGAGGTCACGAAGGAGCGCTTGGAGCGAAGTGTCGTCAAGCTTGTGCCGACCGAAGCTGAACTGAGACAGTTGGCTTCAATGCTGAGACAATTTAATCTTGATGACAATTTTGGGCTGAGAGATCTTGAGGATCGCTCGGCCGCTTTAACGGACGCTAAGTTCCCTTCTGAGTTGAAGTGGCGCAGGTAGGAAGGGAGACCGCCACACTTCTCCTCAGGGTGTGGCCCGATGAGCCAACGCATAGCCGGTTCAAGGGCTTGCGCCGCTCGCGGGCCGAGCCAGGGTAGCCACCGGGCAGCAGAATTCCAGTCGGTGGAGCTGGGGATATCGGCCCGGAGGCCTGCGCTGCGTCTACCTCCCATCAAGTTCATTCTGTCATGCTGTCCCTGGACATGATGTTCGGGGGAGCTGGTCGGAATGCGCGTTTTCGACATGCTAAAGCTGCTCGTGCCGGAGCTTGAGCCCAAGGCGACCAAGATCCACCTCGCGGGGTGGAATGGCCATGACGACCCGCTCGACGTGTTCCTCGCCGGCCGCTTCCCCGAGTGGCAGAGCTTCCAAGCCCGACGCAACTTCGAGCGCGCTTTCGTCTTGTCCCTCATCGAGATGCAAGCAACTGACCGTTGGCTGTTCGCCGGGCTCCACAGAGTTGAGGGTGCGTGCTTTCGCGTGCCCGATCCGCATCCGGCAAAGCTGGGTCAGGAGTGCTGGCGTTATCCGATGTCTGAGTTGGCCGAAACCACTGAACTCTCCGGGCGGCTAGTAGCTGCTTACACCCGTGACGCGCGCAATGCCTATCGAGACGCGGAGAAGCTGATCGACCGGATCACGATGGCCGAGGTGCTTCCCCGTAGACTTTCAATCGGCACCTTCCCCGGCTTCCGGTCTGTGGACCTGTCATTTGACGAACTCGGCCTGATCGTCGGCCAGGGGTTCGAGAGCTGGCGCTCGGCGCTCTCCAGCGTGGCGGGCGTATACCTGATCTCCGACACGGAGACCGGCAAGCTCTACGTCGGCTCGGCCTCGGGGATGGGCGGTTTCTGGTCACGGTGGAGCAGCTATGCCACGACTGGCCACGGCGGCAACGTCGAGCTGCGCGCCCTGGTCAACGTCCAGGGGCTCGACCGCGCCAAGGCATTCCGGTTTTCCGTCCTCGAGATCGCCGACATCCACACCGGCGAGGCCGACGTCATCGCGCGCGAGTGCCACTGGAAGCGCGTGCTGCTGAGCCGTGAGCATGGGCTGAACGGGAATTGAGTGAGGAACGCGGGCTCATCCAGTCCGGCCTCCGGCACTCTCGGGGCGGTTCTTCGCGTTCCACCTTCACCCATATCAAACGTGACTATCCGTGCCAAAATTGTGGAAACTTGGTACCGTTCTACTCGAGGACTCTGCTAAGCTGCCGATAGGGCAAACTACTCTCAGGGTGTGCCGTGCCTGCGAACCAGCAAGAAGAGTTTGAGGCTACAAAAAAGCACGGCCAAGCTGAAGCCGAGGAACAGATCCGGCTTCACTCTCGTGTCGTCGATTATGCCATCAGAGAATATCCAATCGAGGTGCTCGTCGAGAAGTACACCACCGGAATCGTCGATGACACCAATGACATCTTCGTACCGGATTATCAGCGCGACTTCGTCTGGAATCCGAAGCAGCGCTCGCGCTTCATCGAATCCGTTCTCATCGGGCTACCGATTCCTTATCTCTTCGTAGCCGACGTAAGTTCGGAGGACGAAGAAAAGGATGGCCGTCTTGAAATTGTGGATGGCACTCAGCGCATCAGAACCCTTGCCGAGTTCCTCCAGAATGAACTCGTGCTATCCGAACTCGACAAGCTCGCGCTTCTAAATGGCATGCGCTTCTCAGACCTACTTCCCTCGCGGCAGCGCCGCTTTAAGCGCTCCACAATACGCCTCATCGAACTCACCGAGCATGCAGACGAAGAAACACGCCGGGACATGTTCGACCGGATCAATTCGGGTGGCGAACGTCTCAATCCGATGGAAACCCGCAGGGGTGTTCGCTCGGGCAAGTTTATAGAGTTCATCGAAGCCATGGCCGCCAACCCGAAATTCCGGACCTTGGCGCCGCTTTCCCCAGCTTCCATCAAGCGCCGTGACTACGATGAACTCGCGGTCCGTTTCTTCGCTTATGCAGACCGCTATGAGAAATTTGACCGGCGTGTCATCGACTTCGTCAACGACTACATTGACGGTCAGCCCGTCAACTTCGATCCCACAACCGATGGGCAGCCGCTGAAAGAAAAATGGGAAACGATGCTTGCTTTCGTCGAGACAAGCTTCGAGCACGGCTTCAAGAAGGGGCCTAACAATAAGAAGACACCGCGTGTCCGGTTCGAAGCTATCGCCGTAGGGACTGCGCTTGCACTTCAAGTGAAACCGGGTCTCAAGTCAAACAAGGCGAAAACAACAGCATGGGCATATGGCGCAGATTTCAACAACTTGGTCGCCTCGGATGGGGCCAACTCAAAGCCTCGCGTCAAAGCCCGCATAGAGTTCGTTAGAGATAAGCTACTTGCTCAATGAGAACCTTCCTGACCGAATTCCAAGAGCGAAAGCGCGAGGTTCGCCGGTATATGGCCGTCTTGCGGCTTGCCGACCGGGATACGGCCGATGACACCAAGCGCCGCTTCGAGAAGGAGGCTCGAATTTTTCGGGCCGCCGCACTCCTCGTCATCTACAATGCCATTGAAGCCTCTGCCCGTTCCGCAATCCAGGCCATATACGACGAAATCGAGCAATCTGCAACGCCGTTTCATCTGCTTCACGAGCAGTTCAGAAAACGTGTCATTCGTGATTTCAAACAGCATGCAGGGGAAGACAAAGCTTTTGCCATGCAAGACGTCGCCGTCGAGATGATCATCGCCAGCTTCAATTCACGGCGGATCTTTAACGGCAACGTCGATGCCCGCGAGATACGTGATCAGTCTGCTCATTATGGCTTTAAAACCGATACGGACTACACTCAGTCCAAACACGGCGAGCATCTCGTCACTGTCAAGAACAAACGCAATGATCTTGCTCACGGCATCTTATCGTTTTCATCTGTCGGCAAGGACTACACAGTCCGGGAACTTCTGGAAATCGAGCGATGCAGCCTTGCCTACATGGAGGGCATCCTTAACAACATAAACGACTATCTGGATCAGAAAGCTTACCTGGCACCTTCGCCTCAGAAGCTCGCGTCAGCATGAGCTTTGATTGCCTTCCCGATCGCTTTCCCTAAGAGAGGCGGGACCGCATTGCCAATGAGAATGCCAAGTCGCCGAAAGCTCACATCCTCGGCCGTTTCTACAAACTTGTATGCCTTCGGAAACGACTGGAGCAGAGCTGCTTCTCTGATGCTGATAGCTCTGTTCTGCTCGGGGTGCCCAAATCTGCCATTTCCAAAACCATAAAACTGCGTAGTGATCGTAGGAGCCGGCTCATCCCACGACATTCGCCCATACACCGATGGATAGGTCTCTCCGCCCTTGCGCACATGGCAACTTGCCCGCAATTCCTTCTTCCAGTCGCGCCAAGTCCCTCCCGGCTTTGATGCCTTAATCCGGCTCATGTTCTTGTCACTCAATCGGCTTGCGGTGTGCAGAATATCCTTTGAACTCTTTCCTCCAGCGCCAAGCGAATCGAGAGCGCCAACAGCGTCTCTAACTGTCTTCGGCTTTTTCACTCGTTCCAAATTTTCAATTTTCAGACCCGGCCTTTTCGATGCCAGCAACACGAGCCGCTGACGTGTCTGCGGAACACCGATCTCCTCACAGCGCACAATGTCCCACGACACCTCGTAACCCACCTCTGCCAAGCCAGCCACGAACTCATTCCAGACCGGATTGTGTGCCAATCGCGGCACGTTTTCCATGGTGATAACTTCGGGGCGGATTTCAATCGCTAGCCGCAGGAAATCTCTGAGCAACTGCCATCGATCGTCCTTGCTTTTTCTACTTTGAGAGTATGTCGAAAACGGTTGGCACGGAGCACATCCGGCTAGCACACGGATCTGTGTGCCGCCGAACCGGCAGTTCACGGCCTCGGCGGTGACCTTTCTAACATCCTCGTTTACAAATATGGACTTGCAATTCCTTTCGAACGGATACTTGCAAAACGGGTCGAGATCGAAGCCCGCAAGGATCTTGAGGCCGGCTGACTTCAAACCATAAGAAAGCCCTCCCACACCGCAAAAGATGTCGACAACTCCAATAGATCTCCCTGTCGCTTTCATGCCGCCACCCGTTGCCGCGCTCTATTCCCCTGCCCGGTCCCCGGATGCTCGGCGTGGTCACCGGCGAGCGCGAGGAATGCCGCCGGCACCTTGGAGACGCGCTCGGGCGCAGGCGTCGGGCTGCGCCGCGGCGTGAGCAGGCGCAACTTGCTCTTATTCGGCTTGCCGAGCAGCTGGGCTCGGATCTCGCGAGCTATGACCTCGGCGACCAGCGACGGCACGGCGTTGCCGAGCATCCGCTGCACGTCGTTGCGGCCGCAATCGAATTGCAGCCCGTCTGGAAAGGTCTGGAGCCGGCACAGCTCCTGCGCCGAGAGCCGCCGGTTGGTCCAGTGGAACGGCCCCGTTGCCGGCCCGGGCTGAGCCTGGATGGTCCATGACGGCCGGTCCTTGGCGAGCTTCAGGAGGAAGCTCCAGAACCGCGTGCGCCAGCCGAACAGCGGCAGGCCGCCGCCGCGGGGCGTGTGCCAGAGGTAGTTCTCACCCTCGGGGATGCTCGGCAGCAAGCCGGCCCACTTGCCGCCCATCTTGAGCGACGGGTCCTTCGGACGCTCGGGCAGATCGCCGAGCGCATCCCACGTGGTGCGATAGGGCTCGATGTCGGCACCGACGAGCAGATCGTCCCCGTCTCCATGCGTGACCTTGGGGAAGCGGAATTCCTTGCCGTCGCGGCTCGCCACGATGAACACGCGCTCGCGGTGCTGCGGGACGCCGTAGCTCGCGGCGTCGACCACCTGCCACACCGGCCGATACGTGGTGCCGGTCTCGCGGTTGATCTGATCGATGCCGCCGAGGATGCGATCGAGGCCCTCGCTCTTCCCCTTGTAGGCGAATCCGTAGACGTTCTCGAGCAGGAAGGCCCGTGGCTGGGCGTCGCGCAGGACGCGGAGATAGGCGGTCAGCGTGTCGGCGCGGGGATCGTCGAGGCGAAGCGCGTCACCGCGCGCCCAATAGCCCGATTTCGAGAACGGCTGGCACGGCGGCCCACCGATCAGCACGTCGGCCTGACCCTTCTTGAGCTTGGCCGTGCGCAGCAGCTCCTTCGAGGTGACCTCGTGGATGTCGCGCTCGATGACGGGCCAATGGCGGTTGAGGCGCAGCGTGTGGCAGGACACGGCGTCCATCTCCACGGCGACGGCCGTCTCGAACCCGGCCGCCTCGAAGCCGAAGTCCAATCCGCCGACACCCGTGAACAGGCTGATCGCCTTCAACATGCCCAGTCGCCCCCTCTCAGGCCCTCGGAGAACATTCATAGAACACGTCATTTACGTCGTCAACGTGACGCTCACGGATGGCCGATCGCCCGCGGAGGACGAGCGGGCCCGAATCGGTGCACCTCTCAAAGAGGCTACACTGCCGGGCCGCTCGACCGCGACATCTGCAACCGTCGTGTCCACGGCGATCATCGCGGCGGCCATCGGAGGCTGAACGGCAATGAGCGATGACGACGTTTCGGTCGGAGAGGAGAAGGCCTTCTCGTGGAAGGTCTACGGTGTCAGCGTGCGCGAGAAGGCGCCACTACTGCAGTTCATCCGCGAGGCGCTCGAGACGCGCGAATGCATCGTCCATCACGTCAGCGCCGCCAATCGAGCGCCGTTCCACGTCGTCCTCGATCTTCCGGGCGCTGAGCGGCTGAGCGTTCTCGTCTACGCCTTCCTTGCCAACTCCAAGCCCACCAAGAACCGGCCGGCCGACGAGCATCGGTTTCAGATCAAGTATGGCGGCGATCTATCGGGCGTCGTCGACGTCGCCGTGGACCCGTTCGGTGTCACGACCACTATCTTTATCGGCATCGATCTGGACCGCCAGCTGTTCGTCGCCGCCGATCCGCTGATGAACACACCCTCGCCGATGTCCCGCTCCGTCGAGTTTAAGGCCGACCACGTCACTGAAATGCTGGACACAGGATGGGCCGCCTGGGAGCGCGAACGGCGGGAGGCCAAGACGACCACGCGGCGTGCGTTCGAGTTGCTGCCGGACATCAGGACTGAAATCTTGATCGGCGGCAGGAAGGATCGACTGCTCGACCTCATCCTATTGGAGCGGATTGCTCAGGCTCCGGGCAACGAAAGGCAGGGCCTCGATCCCGGTGAGCGGCACCTGATCGCCGACAAGTTTCGCGAGTTGCCGGAAAGGACAGCCGGTGCCCAAGTCTCCCATAAGCTGCTCGACGAGCTCGGCGTCACGCACGAGGCGCTTCTCGATCTCATCTCGTCGGCCAGCCGACTGAAGATGGCTGTGCGCGGATGGGTGGCCGAGACACACCTCGAGGCCTACCTGCAGGGCATCGACGGCGTCAGCGACTGCCGGCGCATCCAGGAGGAAGGCAGGCCCGACATCAGCTTGCGCTGGAAAGGCGGCAAGCCGATCCTGATCGAATGCAAGAATGTGCTCCGCACGACGTATGCTGGCGGCATCCCCAAGCTCGACTTCCAACGCACGCGCGCCTCGAAGAGCGATCCGTGCTCGCGCTACTACGCGGCTGGTGACTTTCAGATTGTCGCGGCGTGCCTGCATCCCGTCACAGAGCAATGGGAGTTCCGCTTTGCGTTGACGCGCGGGCTGCCGGCCCATGGCAGCTGTCCGGGCCGGATCGACAACAACATCCGCGTCGGCGGGGAGGCGTTTACGTCAGACATTGCGAGCGTGCTGGACCGCATCGCGTGAGCGAGGACGTTGCCGCAAGAAGCGATCAAGCGTTTCGGCAAGCTCGGTGGAGCGGTTGATCTCGCACTCCCACAGTACCAGCACGTCCCGTCCATGCTCACGCAGCTCGGCGATGTGACGGACGTCGCGCTTGCGGTTCCGTTCGAGCTTTGGCCCCCAGTACTCGGGCTTCGACCTCGGCAGCTTGCGCCCGTCTGGGCAATTGTGACGATGCCAAAAGCAGCCGTGCACGAATATCACCCTGCGATGGCGCGGCAGCACGATGTCCGGATGGCCGGGCAGCCGCTTGTCGTGAAGGCGATATCGGTAACCAATCGCGTGCAGCGCACGCCGCACGATCATCTCGGGCTTGGTATCGGTCTTGCGGATGCGCCGCATGCGCTCAGTGAGGGTGAGCTTCTTGCGCTTCAATAAGGCGCTCCGAAAAGGCGCATGAGGACAGGGCAGACGGCGAAAGCCGCCTCAATGTCAGTCTAAGCCGCCTCCGCGCCGTCGAACAACAGCAGTAGGCCCTCGACCAGCGCGTGTGGCCCCTCGTGCCGATATGGCTGGTAGCGGTCTCGACTGGTGGCGATGGGGCTCGGACTGAGCGCGTACTTGTCCGGCAGATCGACGGAGACGCTCGGGACATCAATCATTGAGGTCGGCCTTCCTCGCCGTCGGCACATATGGTGCGTGACAGCGGGGCGCGCGAAGCTCACCATCTCTAGGCTGTATTGTGACGGATCGCCTTGTTAGGTTCTTGCGGGGAAGTACTTTCGTGGGATTGAGCCGTGCCTCGCAAAGCGGAAAGCGCCATGCCAGAACAGCCGCTCGGCACCGGGGCGACGTTGGCGCGCCACGATGCCGCCAAGGTGTCGGTCTTCATCTCGTATTCGCGCACAGACCTTGCCTTTGCCCTGCGGCTCGTGGATGGCCTACGAGCCCGCGGGCTTGCGCCGAAGATCGACTCTCGCGATCTACCGACGCTCGAGGATTGGCGCCGCGAGTTGCTCGGGTTCATCCGCAGCGCCGATGCGGTCATCTTCATCGTCAGTGCAAATTCGGTCGCCTCACCGACCTGCGAATGGGAGATTGGACAGGTCGCCGCTCTCAACAAGCGGTTGGCCCCGGTCGTTCTGGAACGCGTGCCCGACGATCGGATTCCCGTAGAGATCGCGCGCATCAACTATCTGTTCTTCGACGACGGCGAGGACTTCGATGCGGCTGTCGACAAGCTCGCAGCGGCACTTGAAACCGATATCACCTGGGTCAAGGAGCATACCCGGCTCGGCGAGATGGCGCGGCGGTGGGACGAGCGGAAGCGGTCAGAAGTGCTCGCATTGCGCGGCCACGAGTTAAGCGAAGCCGAGGCCTGGATAAGCCGCCGGCCACGACTTGCACCCGAACCGACGGCGTTGCATCACGCGTTCGTTTTGCAGAGCCGCCGCCAGGCACAGCGTCGAAATGTGACCGTTGCAGTGGTGTCTCTGGCCGTAGCGTTGGTGAGTTCGGTGTTGGCCGGGGCCGCCGTACTCCAGTGGCGGCGGGCAGTGGCAAACGAAGCCGAGGCTGTGACCGCGCAAAAGGCCGAGGCGGTCCAAAGGCAAGAAGCCGAAGCCCAACGCAAGCTCGCTGTCGAGCAGCAGCGGCTGGCCGAAGCCAACGAGGCGCGCGCACGCGAACAAAGGGCACTGGCCGAGGCTAATGAGCAGCGCGCCAGCCGGGAGCGCGACGTCGCGCTGCGCACTCAGTCGCGATTTATGGCCGATCTCGCCCGACAGCATACGGCCAGGCGCGACGAGGGCACCGCGATGGCGCTGCTGCTCGAAGCGATGCCGGGGACGTCGTCTAAGCCTGATCGACCGCTCGTTCATGAGCTGGTGCCCCAGCTGTTCGACACCCTCGCTCGGCTTCGCGAGATAAGCTACGTGGCGATCGATCAGAACCAAGGCGATCTGGCGGAGAGCAACAACGTTCTTATCGGTCCAGACGGGGCGGCAATTGCGGTTTATAGCGACAAGCACGGCGTTCGTCTCTGGCGCATCGGCGATCGGCTGGAGTTCGCCGCGCGGTTGCCCGGCAGCGATGGAGCAACGCATGCCGCATTATCGTCAGATGGGGCAAAGCTTGCGACGTCGCACACGTCCGGGGAGGTCGTGGTCTGGGATGTAGCGGGTGGACATCGACTCGAGTCGCTGCCGGCGAACACCGAGCGTGACGATACCGAGGACGTTACCTTCCATCCGACCTACGTCGCTTTCTCGCCAGATGGGCGGCTGATCGCAACCGCCGGCCATCGAGTCGGCGTCGAGGTCTGGGACTGGAAGGGCCGGGTCAAGATCGCATCTCTCGCGGTCGCAAAGGGCGGCGTCGACGAGGCCGTGTTCGATGGCGACGACCGCCTCTTGCTCATCACGACCGGCGCGCAGTTGCAGTCGTGGCACTTCGCGCGCCAGCGGGCGCCGCGCCTCGTGCTCCAGGACAAGGGCGCGCTCGTTGCGCTGGTCCGCGGCATGACGGGCGAGAGTGGTGGGATGTCGTTCTCGGCCGATCGCAAACGTGTTGTTGTCTGCGGCTACCAATCCAACGTTCACGTCCTCGACGTCGCGACGGGCAGCATCGTCTGGAAGCGCGAGACTGAGGCTGCCGGCACCAATGGATGCCGGTTGTCGCCCGACAGCAAGTATCTCTACATGCATACCCGGCGCAACGCCGAAGTCATTGATATCGCGAGTGGTGTTTCCGTCACGATCAGGGACTGGGACGCGGGGGCTGAGGTTGTCGACTTCTCGCCCGACAGCAAACGCATCGCCACCGCTCGCGGAGGGGGCTATCGGAGCTCGGTGGTGAACGTATGGGACCTGGAGTCGGGCGAGAAGGTCGATAGTTTCGCCGGGCACGATACAAGCCTCGTCTCGATTGCCTTCGTGCGCGACGGCACCTCCCTGCTGACACATGGCAAGGACGGATCAATCCGACTGTGGGACACGTCCCCGGCGCGAGAGTTTCCGTCGCTCGGCTGGCTAGAGGCGATGGTCGCGCCGGCAGCGATCTCACCTGACGGCAGAATGCTCGCCGAGTATGCTGGACAGGACAAGCCGCACGAGCTTATGGACGCTACTTCCGGCCGACGCCTGTTCAGGCTCGACGGCGCAAGCCGCTATTTCTACCCACTGTTCTCCGGCGGGCCATTCGTCATAGCCCAAGAGGACCGCCAGAAATTCGCAGTCTGGGACGTAGCCAGCGAGCGGCGCCTGTACGGGATCGACAGCGTCGTGCAGCCCGTGCCGTTGCATGATGGCAAGGTGCTTGTCGTGCACAAAGAGAATATCTCGATCGTCGAACTAAGGACCGGACAGGTCGTCAAGACGTTGCCGTGCAAGGGCAGCGATCCGAGCATTGCCGCGGTCTCGTCCGACGGACAGCTCATCGCACTTGGATACGATGACGGCATTATAATCAGATCGACCGACGCAAGAGTGGAGAGGCGCATCGAAATCGAGGGCCGCGTCTACGGAATAGACGCGCTCGCGTTCGCCCCCGACGGCAAGAGCCTGTTCCATGCATCAGGCGCCCTAACCGCTCGATACGAGGTCGAACACGGCCAGCGTCTTGCGGAGTACTCCCCGGTCGATTGTCGAGACGGCAATCGCGCTGATATAGAAAGCGAATGCGACCATCTTGGCGCATTCGATGTCTCCGCTGACGGCAAGTGGCTGCTCGCCGCTACGCGTCACGACAACACGGTTCGCGTGTGGTCAGCGGACAGTGGAGCGCAGGTCGCAACTCTTGTTGGGCACAATGGAACAGCGCGGTTCTCGGCAGATTCGCAGGCACTACTGACTGTCGGCAACGGCTCGGTGGTCAAGCGCACCGTGCTATTTCCAACCGTCGAGGCGCTGTTAGCCCAGGCGCAGACAAAGGCGCCGCGTCGACTCGATCAGCGACAGCGGCGGGCCTTTTTTGCAGACTAATGCCCGACCAACAGGTGAAGTGACTGTCGGCCTCAGCCCAAAGCCGGCGATCAGGTCGGTATGGCGGCGTCGGAATAGACGATGTCGGTCGTCGGGTTTGTCGAAGCGAGCCGCGATCACCGGCGCCTACTCCTGCCTGGGGTGTGCTCCGCGACAGGTGAGGCAATCGGATCAAGGGATTGGTGACGACTACAGCCAGCCTGGGTAGCGATGGGGCACTATCAGGTCGGCGGTCGATTGATAGGAGAGCGGCACGACGGTGACGTCGGCGAGTTTCGCCGCTTCGATGACGCGGCTCTCGACGAACCCGCCGAAGTCGACGACGAGCGGCTGGCCTTCGAAGTGGTCGGCCCAGTCCTTGACGGACTGCCCCGGCTCCAGTGTGACGATGCGGCCCTCGGGGAGTGCCGCCTCGTAGATGTCGGCGGTGCCGTTGTCGAGATCGTTGGTGAGCGGGATTCAGCCAGCATGCTTGGCGTAACCGACGGCGTGCGTCGTCTTACCCTGCCCTCATTTGATCGAGTAGAAGAACACGGTCATGATGTATAGGTTATAGGATAACACCCTAATTCTATTGATAAATTCGTATCGCGCAAATGAATTGATGTAAAGCCGACACGGACGCCGGTCCAGGTCGTGCAGGGGACCGGTGGAGCTCGGTGCCAGCAATTTGAGCGGAGACGGCGACATACGCTTGTCAGAGCAAAACCCTCTCTGTACGCTGTGGCTACAGAGGCATAAGTCAGGGAGGAGGTAGCCATGGTCAGTGCAGCGATGGTACCCATCGTAGGTTCGTTCTTGGAGAAGAACCTTGAGGCCGGTCCCAAGGAGTCACTTCGCGTCGCGACTGTGAGTGGCTTTGTTGTGTCTTTCACCCGAGGTGACGTGGAAGCCGCCCACTTAGTCCAAAATAGTCCGGACCCCAAATACAGTGTTTACCGGCTATTTCTCAAGCCTAACGCTCCGTTGTCGATTGGTATGACAGCCACTCAATGGGCAGAGTTTGACACGACCTTTGATCGCATGAAGAGCGCTGCGGCTGACTCTGGAGCGTCGAAGAGGATCGAAGACACGGCTTGACACTAAAATGAGACCACGGCTTAGCGTGGACGTTCTGATATTCTCAGATATCCGTGACTTCCACACAGAGCGGATTATAAAAGCTCTTCCTCAAGATTGCACCACCCTAGTCCTAAATTTGGATCGCTACGGCCATGATTTTGTGTTTCTCTGGTCGAGCTTGGCGGGTCCAATCTGTGTTCTGCAGAGCTCCGTGGAGACTTCAGTCGAATATAGTTTATCTAAAGTCCGCTCGGTTTGGTGGCGTCGGCCATTTGGCTTGGTTCGAAGTCCGCGGTGGCCAAGTCGTACTGCCGCGACAAACCCAACACTAGGTTTTCTTTACGGCATTGTCACATGCATAGGTACAGTTGGCCTGCAGATTAATGATCTGAATTCACAATTTGCCGCAGACAGGAAAATGTGGCAGCTGAACGTGGCCAAATCCGTCGGATTCGACGTGCCAAAAACGCTCATTACTGATCAGTACGATGAAGGAATTCTGTTCGCTCAATGCGTGGAATCATGTGTAGTAAAGGGGCACTCATCGCTTATTGATATTGATGGGACGCAGTTCCTCCAAGATGTTCAACCATCATTGGAGGGTCATCAAGAAGGGCCCCTTATATTTCAGGAATTTGTCCGCGCGGATCGGGAGCATCGGCTTATTCATTGCGGGGGATTTATTGCTGGCGGCACATTTGAAATTGCAGATTTTGAAGTCTCCGACGTAAGAGCCATCCCAAATCTAAGGCCACTCCGCGCATGCGTGCCACTGGAAATCGAGCAACGGATGGTAGCCTATTGTAGGCGAATGAACTTGCACTATGCAGCATTTGATATTCGCGAGAATAACGGCCGCTACACTTTTCTAGAGGCCAACACCTGTGGCGAATGGTTGTACGTGGACGCGTGCAACGACTACAGAATAACTGAGACGCTAGCTGCCCATCTAGTCAATCCGGCTCATTGACGATCTGATTGATCGGAATGCTTAGGCGGCAATGAAACACCACCGATCGGTTCCAATATCTCAGAAGGGTCCAGAATGATGGCCGACGAAAACTTGTCGTCGGCCAAGCTTAATTCGGCAGGAAAGTCCAACTCCTCTATTCAGCAAGGACTCGAGCCTTCTTCTGTCTGTGCTCTTCGACAGTTATTGGATGCGAAAACCGATTGCCCTCCGCCACCCCAAAGAAGCGGTATGAGTACATCACGCGCGTGATTGATGTGGGATGGGACTTAAAAGAATAGGGTTGGCCATTTGGGACATAGAACCAATCACCTGCTCGATAAATGCGACCAGCGTAGTGGATTTCGCCGGATAGAATGACTCTGAGGCTGCCACCGGGATCGGCTTCAGTATGTTGTGGATGAACATGGGGCTCGACGAACGAGTTCGGCGGATACTCCGTCATAAGCATGCGCCATTCGCAATTGTCTATTGGAAGCTGCCATTTTGTGATCCCTTTCGCAAAGGGGGCATCGACGATGAGATTATTCGATGCAGCTTGGGCAATTGGGTCAAAACTTGTAACCACTCGGCTCGGCTCGACGCCGAATCTACGCAGCTCCTCCGAATTGTACGACTCTCGGACCATCCCATACATCATCAATTCATGGGCCGTGTATTCTCGGCGCTTTTCATCAAATGGCAAGCCTCTGTCGATAGCCGCTCTTCGAAGGGTTTCGATCTCGACGTCAGCGAGAACGAATGTGGATGCCTTGTCAGAAGTTGAAGTCATTGGGCACTCCCTTTATGTACTTGATGATTGCTAGGCTGCCTCATCTTGCTACGTAGTATTTTGAGAGATTGTCGGCGCCGCTAGGCGCGAAGCCAAGCGATCGCAGGGCAGCTTCGATGCCTGCTGTCCGTTGTCCCCCTTGAAACACGGGCACCGTGATCGTGAGACCTTTTTTGCGCCACTCTGGCATCATTTCTTTCAAAAATTCGGGTGGCCACTCCTTTGTCTCGCCAATCATCGGCGATAAATATGTTCTCTACAGTGATATTATCCGCGGTTTCTGAAATGGACGCCCACCCTATTTTTTTGCCGTCGACTTCAACTAGGAAGAACCTGTCAGGGGTGAAGTCTGAAGAAAATTTCGTTCTTTCTGTGCGCTCATCCCAGGCACGTTTTGAACTCATCGCAATATTCGCGCTTGAGAAGACATGCCTTTCCAGGAAGGGCTTGTAAATAGTCCAACAGAATTCGTCATCTCCGGTTGCGGCTCTGCGTACGTTCAGGTCCATTTTTGCCTCCAATCAGTCGCCTATGAGCCAAGAACAGTTCACTCAGAAGGTATCGAGTGCATTCCAATTACTTATGTCAGTTTGCGAGGGAACCTCAGGTGGTGGCCCTTCGTACAGTGACGGCTATTAATAGTACCAGACAACAAAGGCTCCGCAAGAGCACTCCCGCCAGGGGATCAAACAAGCCGACCAATCGATGCGGCAATGACAAAGTATATGTTTGCTGGTCACTTCACTCGCCGCTTCCGCAGCGTCCCACGCACCGCCTTGTCCGCCTTTGCCACAACGAACAGCTCCGGATCGAACTTGCCGCCGCTTCAGCGCTTGAGGTGCTTCTGCTCCTCGAGCTCGTCGGGCTCCGGCGAGAGCAGCACACGCAAGAACTCGAAGTAGCCGTGCGGTCCGCCGACATCCTCGGGCGGACAGCACCGTGCGCCCTCGGTGCAGGTCCCAGTCTTGGGTGCGGGACTCAAGGCGAGCAACTTCTCCAACCGCACAGTGTGCCGCCAATCGTCGCCGAAATCGTACACGTAGACGAACGATGGGCCATCGCCATACCGGAACTGGAAGTCTCGAAGGCGAACCTCACTGGCGTCGAACGCCTGGGCGTCGCCCTCGAAGCGGTCCTGGTTCAGCATATCGGGGTCGCCGTAGCGCAGCCCGCCGATCTCGAACTGGTGGAGATGCGAGTCGGTCCAGCCCATGGCGGCTTGCAGGATGTGGTGCAGCTCGGAGAGCGTGGTCGTGAGCGGCACGACGAGGCGGCGCCAGATCGGCGGCTCGATGTCGTCGGGCTTCACCTTGATCTGGACGGCGTTGGGCTCCTCCCAGACCGTACGCAGCGATGTGTCGGTCTTCGTCGACAAGAGCCTTCCCCCGGCTTCATCCCTCGCCCGTCATCTTGCACCGCGCCGGTGCAACGTCAAATACGAGCGATGTTCAAGACGACCTCGAAGTTCCCCCGCTAGCACTCCGTCAGTGAATGCATCGCATCGTCGTCGTGTCAGCCGGCGCGACCGCCGACGCGACCAGAACCTGACGGAGACCGATCATGCGACACCTCGCCAAATGTCTCACCGCGCTCGCCATGCTCATCCCGGCCGCCGCTCACGCAACGGAGACGCGTTTCGTCGCTACGGACAGTATCGATGTCCGGCTCTGTCCGGCTGTCACATGTGCCGCAACCAACAGGCTGTATCGGAGCCAGCAGGTCGAGGTGTTCGAGCGGCGGGATGGCTGGGCAAGGATCAGCCGCGAATACGACGGCGCAGTCGAGGGCTTGCCCGGAAAAATCGTGGCGCGTTGGGTGCCGGCCAAGCATCTGTCGATCGATCGGCCGGCCGAATTGGTGCAGCCAGCTCCAGCCGCCGACCTCGTCGATCCCCGCATCGAATATCTACCCAAGGTCGGCGACAGCGGACTGACGGAGGCCGACGTCACACTCCTCCGACGATTCGCCGTCTCGTTGCTCCGGTCCGGCGCGTGCGCCGTCATCGACGATGGCGACCGGAGCGTCAGCAAGCCCGGCACGTACTGGGTTCACTGCAAGGGCGAGCAGCGGAACCGCTTCTTCCGAGCCGAGGATGTTCGGTGATGATCGGCACGGGTCGCGCTCTCCAGGAGGGTGTGCTCCGGCCCCTTAGAGCTAGTAAGATCAACGCCTTGGGACGTAGCGTCAGCCGCCGGGGTAGCGATGGGGTAGCGGAGAAGCGGTGAACATCGTTCGGGACCGCGGCGGGACGCACGCGTGGACGGTGCCGCTGTTCGCCCTGCCGCTGATGATCCTGTTCGGGCTGATCGCCACTTGGTGGGTGTCGCGATGATTGATTTGCGCCGATCGCAATCTCGACCGTTTCGAGACAGTCGGTGCCATTGCGGCGTCTCATTTCAGCAATGCCGAAGCGAGCGTGGAACTCTATGGAACGCGGTGGAACAATCGCCCTCGTGGCCCTTGAATTGAAACTCAAGTCCTACCGTAACCGGCAAGATGCCCATAACGAGAACAGGACTAAATGCGATGAACAAGATTACTCTCCCCCCGAAATTCGACGAGAGCGGCGACTACTGTGACGACACTCTCATTTATTCCGTACAGGATCGCTGCAATTGTGGTCCGTTCGTTCCGGCCAAGATTCTCGAGGACTGCCGCAGTCAAGGCCTCCCCTACTTTTGTTTGATCATTCCCGGCGCGAACTTCAATGTCGTGATCGAACTTGATGAGCTGGATCGGTCTTGAAGCTATCCGCGGGCCTGCGCCGTCGTGTGAGGGTCGACGGCACCTCGAGTGAACGGGCCGCGGAGCAATCCACGGCCCGTTTTGCTTTTTTTGGCTTCGGGTTTGGTAGTGGTCGAATTCTGCCCACTCGCTCGAAGAGAGCGATCCAGGTCCAGAACGCCAATCTGATCAGCTACTTGCCCTTCGACGCCACGCCACGGGGTGGCGATGGGGTAGCAGGATCACGCGGATGGGACCTCCCGCGCCAGCACCCAGACACCTGCCCCACTGGCGCCAGCTCCACTGGCAACTGCCCCCATCATCGCAAGGCGGCGAGGCCTTTCGTTTTGACGACGTGCAACAGCTTCAATGCGGTGCCGGTCGGCCGGCGCTCGCCGCGCTCCCACAGGCTGACCGTCGTCACGCCGACATTGAGAAACCCGGCCATGACGGCCTGACTGACGCCTGCCGCCTCGCGCACGCGGACGATTTCTCCTGGAGTCAGCGGCTCGACCTTCGGCAGCGCAGCGCGCCCGAGCATCCGCAGCGTCGTTTTTTCCAACTCGGCGGCGCTGACCGCACCCGCACGGTGCAGAATTTCGGTCATCTCGACGATTTCAGCGCGCACCCGCGCCTTGCCCGTGAGGGCTCGGCCCTGGAGCGTCGCACCCTTGAGAGCTTGCCCCCTGCTGGCTTGGCCCTTCAGCTCATTCTTGTTCTTCGCCTGCGCCACAATGCACCTCCGTCATGTCGTCGGGGGCGATACGCGCCTTGATCGCCGTGTCACTGAGTTCGAGAAACGCCGCGGCCCTTGCACGCAGCAAGGTCAATTCGTCATCTCCGATATTGTCGCGTTCGCTCTTGGCGAAGCCGAGCAGAAACACCACCCGCGAGCCAGCCCGATAGGCGAGCAGCGTGCGAAACCCGCCACGTCGGCCCTGTCCTGGCCGCCCCACCCGTTGCTTGATCAGGCCGGCACCGAGATCGGCGTCGACGAGGCCGCGTTCGGCCCGGTCGACGGCTTCGCACAACGCCTCGTTGCCTAGAGCAGTTCCCGCTTGACGTGAATCAGATCAGTTACAGGGCGTTCCCTCCGGCGCGCAAATCAGATTCGGATTCCACCGGCGACAACGGCGGGGGACAGGATGGCCAAGGGCTACTCGAAGGATTTGCGAGTTCGTGCGGTCTCGATCGTGGAAGCGGGAGAGAGTGCGCGGGAAGCGGCACGTGTTCTGGGGCTCGGCGCCTCGACCGCGATCCGATGGATGAAGCGCTGGACGACGACGGGAAGCGTCGATGCCAAGCCTGGTACCGGCCACTGCCGTTCGCCGCTCGAGCAACACAGCCAGTGGCTGCTCGATCTCATGGCAGCGCAGCCCGACTTGACGCTCGATGAGGTTCGCGTGCGGCTACGCGCGGAGAAGAAGCTGAAGTCCAGCAAGAGTTCGATCGCACGGTTCTATGAACGTCACGACATCACGTTCAAAAAAAACTCTGCACGCCGCCGAGCAGGATCGTCCTGATGTCGCTGCGGCCCGCGCGGAACTGAGAGCCGAGCAACCCAAGCTCGAGGCACCGCGTCTCGTGTTCATCGACGAGACCGCGGTCACGACGAAGATGGTTCGCCACTATGGGCGCTCGCCACGCGGTGACCGTCTCGTCGCCAGTGTGCCGCACGGCCACTGGAAGACACTGACGCTCGTCGCCGCACTGCGCATCGATGGTCTGACCGCGCCCACCGTCATCGACGGCGCGATGAATGGGCCGTCGTTCATCGCCTATGTCGAGCAGGTCCTGGCGCCGACGCTGCGCAAGGGCGACACCGTCTTCATGGACAATCTGAGCACGCACAAGATCGACGGTGTTCGCGAGGCCATCGAGGCCACCGGTGCCAAGCTGCGCTACCTGCCCGCCTACTCGCCCGACCTCAATCCGATCGAGATGGCGTTCTCGAAATTGAAGACGGCGCTGCGCAAGGGCGCGGCTCGAACCGTGAAGGCGCTCATGAAGCTCATCGGCCGCCTCATCAAGACGTTTGCACCCGCCGAGTGCGCGAACTACTTTCGCCATGCCGGATACGGGTCGTGACCCAGATCAGGTGGGAACTGCTCTAGCCCTTTGCGTCCTGGAAAAAGCTATAGATTCGTTCCGCCATTTCGGCAGAAATGCCGGGTACGGATTTAAGATCTTCGATGCCGGCGCGGCTGACGGACTTGGCGGAGCCGAAGTGCTTCAAGAGCGCGCGTTTGCGCGTCGGCCCGATGCCGCCGATCTCGTCGAGCGGGTTGATGCCGATAGCCTTCGATCGTTTCGCTCGATGCGTGCCGATGGCGAACCGGTGCGCCTCGTCGCGCAGGCGCTGCACGAAATAGAGCACCGGGTCGCGCGGTTCGAGCATCAGTGGGCGGTCGCGGCCAGGGATGTGGAAATGCTCGCGGCCGGCATCGCGGTCGGGGCCCTTTGCGACGCCGATCAAGGGTATGTCATGGAGACCGAGGGCGGCGAGAACTTCGCGGGCGACGGCGAGCTGGCCGGCGCCGCCGTCGATCAGTACGAGATCGGGGCGGGCAGGGACGTCGGTTGCGTCGACGGCTCCCTCTACCCCTGGGGAGAGGGCGGCTGGCAGTTCAGGGCGTGGTTGACCCTCACCCAAGTCCTTCTTCCCCTCGCCCCTGCCCTCTCCTGATGACGTAGGGTCATGGGGAGAGGGGGCAATATCTGCGTCGGTCGCGGCCAGTCGTTTGAAGCGGCGGGTCAACACCTCACGCATCATGCCGTAGTCGTCTCCGGGGGTGATGGCGTCCGACTTGATGTTGAATTTGCGGTAATGCGCCTTTGCAAAGCCCTCCGGTCCGGCGACGATCATGCCGCCGACGGCGTTGGTACCGGCGATGTGGCTGTTGTCGTAGACCTCGATGCGGCGCGGCGTGCTGGCTAGGCCGAACCGCTCGGCGGTGGCTTCGAGCAACCTGGCCTGCGACGAGCTTTCGGCGAGCTTGCGACCGAGCGCTTCCCGCGCATTGGTGAGCGCGTGCTCGACGAGATCGGATTTCACACCGCGCTCGGGCACACGGATCTCGATTTTTCGCTCGACCTTGCTGGTCAACGCTTCGGCGAGCAGCGCGCGGTTCGGGATATCGGTCGACAGCAGGATCAGCTTCGGTACCGGCTTGTCGTCGTAGAATTGCGCGATGAAGCTGTCGAGTACTTCGTCCATCGCCAGTGAGCGATCGGCCTTCGGGAAATAGGCGCGGTTGCCCCAGTTCTGGCCGGTGCGGAAGAAGAAGACCTGGATGCAGGTCTGCCCGCCCTCCTGGTGCGCGGCGAAAATGTCGGCCTCATCGACGCCTTCACTGTTGATTGACTGGTCGGCGGTGACGTGCGCCAGTGCCCACAACCGGTTGCGGAACTTGGCCGCACGCTCGAACTCGAGTTTGTCGGCGGCATCCTCCATCAGACGTTGATACATCTCGCGGACGTTCTGGCTCTCACCGCGCAGGAAGCGGACGGCTTCGTCGACGAGGGCGAGATATTCGTCGTGCGCGATCTCGTTGGTGCAGGGCGCGGCGCACCGCTTGATCTGATGCAGCAGGCAAGGCCGCGTGCGGCTTTCGAAGATACTGTCGGAGCACGAGCGCAACAGGAACGCGCGCTGCAGCATGTTGATCGTGCGGACGACGGCGCCGGCCGAGGCGAACGGTCCGAAATAGTCGCCGTTGACGCCGCGCGCACCGCGGTGCTTGACGATTTGCGGGCTTGCGTGGTCGCGGCGGATCACGATGTAGGGGAACGATTTGTCATCGCGGAGCAGCACATTGAAGCGCGGGCGGAAGCGTTTGATCAAGTTGGCTTCGAGCAGTAGCGCCTCGGCCTCGGTGCGGACCGAGACGAACTCCATCGACGCGGTCGCAGCGATCATGCGGGCGATGCGGTTGGTGTGATTGCCGACGCGGGCGTAGTTGGAGACGCGGGCTTTCAGCGAGCGCGCTTTGCCGACGTAGATCACCTCGCCCGACGCGTCCAGCATGCGGTAGACGCCGGGCATGGTGCCGAGTGACTTGAGATAGGACGCGATGACGTCAGGTCCGGTTCGGACGGGGTCCGTCGCGACGGTGGACGGCGCGACGCCGTCGACTTCGGTCCCAGGCGCGTCCGGCACTTCGGGTAAGGGTTCGTCTGGTGGCATGGGAAAAGTCATTATAGGACTGATGGCCGACAACCAACCCCTCACACCATGGCGAGACTTGATCCGGCCATCCAGTCGACGGATTGAGACATCAAATTGTGGCCCTGGATGGCCGTGTCAAGCACGGCCGTGGCGTGTTGTCGGGAGTGACGGATTTCGACGCGCGTCCAAGGTGCGGGTTGACGCGGCGGCGGGTCAGTTGCCGAGGGTGCACGCATCACGTGCGTCATGACGTTCGCGGTCAGTGGCTCAGTCGACGAACCCGCGGGACTTGGCTTCGGCAAGAATGTCGGCGACGACACCCGCGGCAAGGGTGGCCTGCGACTTCGCGCCGGGAATGAGTCCGAGCGAAGGCCGGAGGCGTGCGAGGTCGTGGGCCACGAAGCCTCGTGCCGAAAGCTGAGCGAGGCGCTCCGCGTGGACGCGGCGGTTGCCGAGCGCGCCGATGTAGAAGGCGGGCGAGCGGAGAATTTCTGCGAGCAGCGGCGGCTCGCGGTCGTGCTCGTGGAAGGCGAGGACCGCGGCGGTCCAACGATCGGGTGCAGTGCCTGGAGATAGGGTCGCGGTGCCGAGGCCCATGGCTTCGAGACCGAGGTCGGACAAGTTGCGGCGGGCGTGGTCGTCGGGTGTCAGGATGTCGAGGGCGAGGCCAGTGATAGACGCGAGGCGGGCGATTGCGACAAGAGCGGGACCTGCACCGATCAACAGAAGCTTCGGAGTCGGCAGGTAGGCGCGACGGAATACGTCGCCGTCGCGGCGGGTGTTGAGTTCGCCAAGGACGTCAGCGGCGGGGGGGGCGCCGATCGCACTCGTTCCATCGTCGAGACGGGTGTTGAGAGTGAACGGCCGGCGCGCAACGGTTAGTCGGGACATGGCTTCGAGAGTGGACATGGCCAAGGCTTGATCGAAATAGAGATCGAGACCGGATCCGCACGGCAAGGCGATATCGAAATACCTGGATCCGCGTCCGAACCGGACCAGGCGGTTCTGGCCAGCGCGAATGACGGCCTGGGCTTCGATCGAGATGGCACCCTCGAGGCAGCCCCCCGAGAGGTAGCCGTTGTAGCTGCCGTCCTCGCTGACGGCCATTTGCGCGCCGAGCGGCCGCGGCCCGGGGCCCTCGATTCCGGCGAGCGTGACGAGTACTGCGCGCTTGCCGCGGCGGCGCCAGCGAACCAGCGCAGGCAGCACGTTGTCGGCATCGAGCAGGCCGGACAGATTTCTAGTGCCTTGCACCATGGGACCTTGGAAGTCGTCGCGGGTCAAACTCACGGACGGAAAGCGCGCCTGCCCACAGACGCTCTCGTCTCAAACCCTCACGAGCGCTTGGGCATGCGGGATCAGCCGGTCGATGACCTTGGCCGAGCACAATACACCCGGCATGCCCGCGCCAGGATGTGTGCCCGCGCCGGTCAAATACAAGCCGTCGAGCCCCTCGGCCTTGTTGTGGAAGCGGAACCAGGCCGACTGCGTGAAGTGCGGCGAAATCGAGAAGCCGGCACCGGCAACACTGAGATAGTCGTGTTTGAAGTCTTCGGGCGTCATGAAGAAATCAGCTTCCATGCAGTCCGGAAGTCCCGGCAGCATGGTTCTATCGAGCGCGGCCACGATGCGGTCACGCAGGCGCGGACCCTCGGATTTCCAGTCGATGTTGCCATCGAGATTGGGCACCGGACATAGCACGTAGAAGCTATCGTGCCCGGGCGGTGCGAAGCTCTGGTCCGTCGCCGTGGGGCGGTGAACGTAGAGCGAGAAATCGTCCGCCAGGATCTTCTTTTTGAAAATCTCATTCAAGAGTTCGCGGTAGCGTTGTCCCATCCAGATCGTGTGATGGGCGACATCTGGGTAGGTGCGGCGCGTGCCGAAGTATAGCACATAGAGCCCCATCGACAGCCGTGATTTGCGCTTGATGCGGGTCGACAGGGGCTGGACGGAAGCCGGCACCATTTCACCGTAAAGGTGCTTGGGATCGGCATTGGAGACCACGATATCGGCGGCGATGCGCTCGCCGCTTTCGAGACGGATGCCGGTAGCGCGGCGGCCGGTCATTTCAATGGTGGCGACGGTCTCGCCCAAACGAACGGCGATGCCTTCTTCAGACATCAGCTTGCCCAACGCATCGACCAGACCACCTGTGCCGCCCATGGCGAAGAACACACCCCATTTGCGCTCAAGATAGTGGATCAAGCCATAGATAGAGGTGGTGTCGAAAGGGCTGCCGCCGACCAGCAGCGGCTGAATGGAGAACGCTTGCCGAAGCTTCGGGTGCTTCAGGTGTTTGGCGATCAACTGCCAGACGGTGCGATAAGCGCCGAGTTTGACCAATGTCGGGATCTGCTTGATCATGACCAAAGGCTGGTGAAACGACTGGTCGGCAAGTTCAGTGAAGCCAGCGTCGAACAATTTGCGCGAATGTTCCAGCAGTCGCAGGTAGCCGTCGGCGTCGGCAGGCTCGAAGCGGCGGATTTCGGCGAGCGTGTCCTCGACGGTACCGCCGTAGTCGAAGGTGTCGCCGTCGGGGAAGTAAAAGCGGTACCATGGCGAGAGCTTGCGGAACTCGACGTAGTCCTCGCGACGTTTGCCAAAGAGTTCGAACAACTCGTCGAACAGAAAAGGCGCGGTGATGACGGTCGGGCCCGCGTCGTGGCGATAGCCGTTGCGCTCAAAAACCTGGGCGCGGCCGCCAAGGCGCCGGGCGCGGTCGAACAGGGTGACGCGATAGCCCTTTGCACGTAACCGGAGGGCGGCTGCGATGCCGCCAAAACCGGCGCCGACGATCACCGCATGGGGTGCGCCTTGGTCGCCTGAATCGGGGCCAGCCCGCTCCCCCACCATATTGCCGTCACCGTGCATCAAAATTCCTCGTGCAACCTATCGCGGAGCAGGATGCCCTGTTGGTGCGTCATTTGCTATACCCACTTGACGCGACTTCTCGGCACTGGCGTCGTAGCTAGTGTTCCGGCGCTGACATTTGATTCCCGTTGCAACGCGCTCCAGATCAAATGTCGGCGCCTAAGGAACACTAGCAAACCTATGATTCTAGTGTAGCTTTTGCATCTGGCGTTTGGTTTCGAATCTAGCCCCGAGTGGGGACCAAACGTCAGATGCGCTACACTAGGAATGGGCCAGACCGGTTTCGGTCGGAACACGGGTGTAAACGGTGCGGCACTTCGTTCGGATTTGAAGGGTTGCAGGCCACTTCGCGCCGTACGCAGCACGGCAAGCAGGACCGGATATGAAGCTCGAAGCCACGTTTGAGACACCAGCAGACCGCGCGGCGGGGAACGATCCGCCGTTGGGCGCCATGGTCGAAGCGCTCGAGCGCCGGCTTGGTGCTTCCATCGCGGCGATGCAAGGCCCCGGACCACGTCTCGCCGATGCGATGGGTTACAGCCTGCTGTTGCCGGCGAAGCGTGCCCGGGGCATCCTGTCCATGCTGACGGCGGCGAGTTGGGGGCTTGACTGGACCGATGCGCTCGACATCGCCGCAAGTCTCGAAATGGTTCATGCGGCATCACTCATCCTCGACGATCTACCGGCCATGGACAATGCCGCGTTGCGCCGGGGAAAGAGATCGAATCACCTGGTCTACGGCGAGGCGACGGCGATCCTGTCAGCCGTGGGGTTGATGAACGAGGGCTTTGCGATCATCGCAGCCACGTCTGGGGCGGCAGCGGCTTACCGGGTCGAACTCAGTGCCAGCCTGGGCCGCGCCATCGGTCCGCGAGGGTTGACCGGCGGCCAGGACGCCGATCTCGGTGCCAACGCCAGCGCCAAGAAATGGTCGCTACACGAGGTCGAGCAGATCCACGCGGCCAAAACCGGCGCGCTGTTTGAGGCCGCGGCTGAAATGGGCACGATGCTCGCCGGTATTTCAGGGCCGCGACTGAAGGCCATGGGCGATTTCGGCATGCAAATCGGCATCGCGTTCCAGGGCTTCGATGATCTCATCGACGCGCGGGCCGCCTCGGCTGATGCCGGCAAGGATGTCGGCAAGGACAAGGGCAAGCCAACGGTGGTCTCGTTGATCGGATGCGACCGGGCGGAGATCCGGGCCAACGAACTGGTGCGTAGCGCACTTGGTAGATTGGCGGACAGCGGGGCGGATAGGATGCTGCTCGAAGGCTACGTCGTGGCGTTGATCGACGGATTGAGGCAGCGCGGTCTCGGGCTCACGCCCACGCCGTGATGACGGTGGACAGGGGCCGCTACAGCAAGCGTGCGACTATTTTAATGTGAAGGAGGGACCCGTGTCGACGGAAGCTGGAGCGAGTGGGCGAGATATCGGTCGCATTGATCCGGCAACGCAGGCAGCGGTGGGCTTGACTTTGGCGGTTATGGTGATCGCAGCCTGGGCGGCGCTGCACGTCCATGCCATGTTTTTCTACTCGTGGGGCGCCCATTCGGTGTTGACGGCGCCGATGCTGGTCGCCGTGTTGTGCTGGCTTTACGTCGGGCTCTTCATCATCGCGCACGACAGCATGCACGGCTCGCTGGCACCCTTTCGACCCGGCACGAACCGGGCGTTCGGACGGCTGACCCTGCTGATCTATGCGGGCTTCGATTTTGACGCACTGAACAAGAAACACCACCTGCACCACCGGCATTCCGGCACCGAGGCCGATCCCGATTTCTCGGACGCGCCGCCGCACGGTTTCTGGCGGTGGTACTACGAATTCATGGCCGAGTATTTCTCTGGGCGTGAAGCAATCGTGGTGACCCTTGCCGTATGGGTCTATGTCGGACTGTTCGGTGTCCCCCTGGTCAACGTGCTGGCGTTTTGGGCAGCGCCGGCGCTGTTGTCGTCACTGCAGTTGTTCACGTTCGGAACCTACCTGCCGCATGTGCCGGCTCACCCGGCCTTCTCCGACCGGCACAACGCACGCAGCAACGACTATCCAGTCTGGCTGTCGCTGCTGACGTGCTTCCATTTTGGATATCACCACGAACATCACCTGTTTCCGGGTGTGCCGTGGTGGCGGCTCCCGACAGCACGTGCGGCACAGCGGGCGCAGAGCGCCGAGAGCGCAGGTTGAAAAGGCGCAGGCGGAACTTGGTGTCCGATAGGCCGTTCAGCCGAGGCCGGGCATGGTCCACAGGCCGTCGCGCGGAGGGGGCGCCTTGATCGCGCGCGAAGCATGAGCGCGTCCGATCGAAAGACCGCCCAAGGCTGCCTGCGCCATCTTGCCCCGGCGGCTCACGCCGGCGCGCGTGTCCCAGGCCCGTGGGCCGCGCTTGCGCACAACCGTGCCGATCTGGCGGTAGATGCGGCGCGCCGCGGCGATCGCCCAGGCAGCGCGGATCGGGAGCGACGGCAGGCCATAGCGTGCCGAGAGATAATAGCGATCCGCCTCGTCGAGCAACCGATTGACGACCGCGAACACGGCATCGCGCTTGTTCGGATCGGCGATATCGGCGGCGCTCAGTCCGGCTTCGGCGAGCCAATCAGCGGGCAGGTAGACGCGGCCGGCCTTGGCGTCGGGGACGACATCACGCGCGATGTTGGTCAGCTGGAACGCAATGCCGAGATCGGAGGCGCGGTTCAAGGCGGAGGTGTCGCGCACGCCCATGATCATGGCCATCATGACCCCGACGACCCCGGCCACATGGTAGCAGTAGCTCAGGGTGTCGTCGGCGGTCTGATATTGGCGGCCCTCGACGTCCATGCGGAAGCCTTCGAGGAGTTCTATCGGATGCCGAGCAGGGATGTGGTGCTTGGCGACAACGCGGGCCAGCGCCTGGAACACAGGATGCTCAGCGCGGCCATCGATCGCCGCCAGTGTCTGGCTGGTGAGACGCTCAAGCCGCTGCGCCGGCGGCATGGTCATGGCGGCGGTGTCGAGGTTAAAGCCGAGGTCTTGCCCGTCGATCTCGTCGTCGCAATGGCGGCACCATGCATAAAGCATATAGGCCGATGCGCGGGTGTCGTCGTCAAAAAGCCGCGCGGCACCTGCAAAGCTCTTAGAACCGCGCTCGATCAACTGCCGGCTATGTTCGACGATTTCGTCCATGCAGCTCGATCAGGAAAAAATGGCCCATCAGCCGGAGATACTTCCGCGATTAGGACCTAGTGTAGCGCATCTGACGTTTGGTGCCCACTCGCGGCGTGGCCCGAAGCCAAACGTCAGATGCAAAAGCTACACTAGAATCATAAGCTTGCTAGTGTTACTCATGGTTCCGACATTTGCTCTCGACGGTGCTGCGACGGGAAGCAAATGTCTGCGCCGGAACACTAGCGACGCTTCAACTCTGGCATAGAGCAGAGGTCGGATGCCAAGTGCAACCTCGATTTCGGATCTGCTCCAAACAAATAAAATGTCTCGAATTGATCGCTGAACGAGCGTCGTTCTCGGCAATAGCTTGTGGGCTGCGTTACTCGGCAGCATTGGCGGTGATGCGCCTGGGCGCCATGCCACTGCGGCGGGTCAATTCGAACACGTGATTGACGATACCTTGGGCATCGAGGCCCGCGACCGAGAGTTGACCCGACTGCGTATCGTGCTCGATGAAGGCATCGGGAAGGTAGAGAGGGCGAAGGCGATCGAGACGGTGATCGAGACCTTGTCGCGCAAGGCTTTGCATGGCAAGCGCCGCAAACCCGCCTGAGCTGCCCTCTTCCAAGGTTAGAACCAGCTTGTGTTCATGAACCAGAGTGGCCAGCAACCGATCATCGAAGGGCTTGGCGAAGCGGCCGTCGGCGATGGTCACGAAGATATCGTGCTGGGCCAGGAGGCGCGCGGCCTCGATGGCCGCACCGAGCCTTGTGCCGTACGACAGAATGGCGATATTGCCACCTTCCTGGATCATGCGGCCGCGTCCGATTTCGAGCGGTGTGCCGTGGTCTGGCAGCGCTACACCCTGGCCCTCGCCGCGGGGATAACGGAACGCCGACGGCCGATCGTCGATCGCTGTGGCGGTTGCAACCATGTGCATGAGTTCGGCCTCGTCAGCGGCCGCCATCAGAACGAAGCCGGGCAGGCAGCCGAGGTAGGCGATATCGTACGTGCCGTGGTGGGTGAAGCCGTCGGAGCCGACGAGTCCGGCGCGGTCGATCGCGAAACGCACGGGCAGCTGCTGGATAGCGACATCATGGATGATCTGGTCGTAGGCGCGCTGGAGGAACGTGGAATAGATGGCTGCGAAAGGCTTGAACCCCTTGCAGGCGAGACCAGCCGCGAACGTCACGGCATGTTGCTCGGCGATACCGGCATCGAAGCAGCGGTCGGGGAAGGCCGCGCCGAACTTGTCGAGCCCGGTGCCCGACGGCATGGCGGCTGTGACGGCGACGACACGGTCGTCCCGGGTGGCCTCGTCGATCAGCGCACGGGCGAAGACGCTGGTATAGGTCGGCGCTTTCGGCGCTGACTTGGACTGTTTTCCCGTCGCAATGTCGAACTTCTCGACGCCGTGGCCCTTGTCAGCTGAAGTGGCTGCCGGCTCATAGCCATGGCCCTTCTCCGTGATGATATGGATGAGCAGCGGTCCGTCGCGGTAGGATCTGGCCAGCTCGAACACCCGGTCGAGTTCTGCGACGTCGTGGCCGTCGAAGGGTCCCGCGTAACGCAAACCCAGGCATCCGAACAATGTGGGCTGGCCGGAAAAGTCTGGTAACGTGCCGGATGCCAGGACAGCGTCGCGGTGCCCTTTGTCGGGCAGGCGGGACCTCAATGCAGTGAGATAGGAGGATAGCGCCCCCGCCGGCGGCGCAATCGACATGTTGTTGTCGTTCAATACGACGATGAGGCGGCGGCCATGCGCGCCCGCATTGTTAAGGCCCTCGAACGCCATGCCGCCCGACATCGCGCCATCGCCAATCACGGCGACAACGCTGTAGTCGTCGCCGGCAAGGTCACGGGCGGTTGCAAAGCCGAGCGCCGCCGAGATCGACGTCGAGCTGTGTGCCGCGCCGAACGGGTCGTACACACTTTCCTTGCGGGTCGTGAATCCGGCGGGGCCGCCAGCCTGGCGCAGTCGCGCCATCTGACGCCGCCGACCGGTCAGCAGCTTGTGCGGATAGCACTGGTGACTGACGTCCCAGATCAGAATATCGCGCGGCGTGTCGAAAGCATGGTGAAGGGCGACGGTCAATTCGACTGCACCGAGGCCAGAGCCGAGGTGGCCACCGGTCTTCGAGATGGCCTCGACCAGGTCGCGACGGAGCTCGCCCGCAAGCTGCGGCAACAGGGAGCGCGGTAGCCGCCTCAAGTCGGCGGGGTCGTCGATCGATGCGGCGATTGAAGGTTCGGGGATCGCTTCTGCCTCTGCCGATGGTGTGCACAGCATGCTGTCGGTTGCGGGCCTCTGATCTCGGCGAGGATCCATGGTGCTTCCCTCACAGCGGAGATGGCGTCGAAGCGGAAGACGAGAGACTCCACCTCGGGCCATCCAGCCCTCGATTGAAACGGGCAGCCGGGCCCGTTTGCCGGGTCCTTCGGCCGTTGCCGGTGTCGCTCGAACGTGCCGCCGCGATGGCGTCAAGGACAAGGCGATGCCGGTTCGAAAGGATTAGAAGCTGGCTGCGACAAAATGTAAAGAAAAGTTTACGTCAAATGTTTTGGACAGTAGTGTCAAGCACCGCCCCGCCTGCATTTTTTCTTCGAACGGCAAAGTTTGGCGGCTTGCGAACATGCAATAGGGATAGCACGCTCCAGGGCCGTCAAAAACGAACCGGCGGCTGGCATCAGCGATGCGGCTCGCATAGGGTCTGGATCGCAAGACGTCAACGGCCGAGGCGGCAGTCGCCAAGGCCAACGTGGCTCGTCCACGCCACTCGCGCAGTACTACGGGCGCCGGAACGGTGAAAGCAACGCATGTCCTCACACTCCCAGATTTCCCCGATCGCAGCCAGCCAGAACCGCAGCTTCCCGTTCTCGGCCATCGTCGGACAAGACGAAATGAAGACCGCACTCATGGTGGCGGCGATCGACCCGACCATCGGCGGCGTGCTGATTTTCGGCGACCGTGGAACCGGCAAGTCGACCGCGGTGCGCGCGCTGGCCTCGCTGCTTCCGCTGATGACGGTGGTCGCGGGATGCCGCTTCAATTGCGATCCGGCAACACGGACGAGCGGTTGCGCCTTGTGTCAGAACACGGGCCAGGGCGAGCGTTCGCGGGAAGCGCTGGCGCGGACGGCGTTCGTGCCAGTGCCGGTGGTCGATCTGCCACTGGGTGCGACCGAGGATCGCGTCGTCGGCGCGCTGGATCTCGAGCGCGCGTTGACAAGGGGCGACAAGGCCTTCGAGCCGGGTCTGCTGGCGCGCGCCAATCGCGGGTTTCTCTATATCGACGAGGTCAACCTTCTGGAGGACCACTTGGTCGATCTGCTGCTCGACGTGGCCGGCAGCGGCGAGAACGTCGTGGAGCGCGAAGGATTGAGCATCCGGCATCCGGCCCGTTTCGTGCTCGTCGGCAGCGGCAATCCCGAGGAGGGGGAGCTGCGGCCGCAATTATTGGACCGGTTCGGTTTGTCGGTCGAGGTCACCACGCCCCAAGATGTCAAGACGCGGGTCGAGGTGGTGCGACGGCGTGATGCCTTCGAGCGCGAGCCGGAAGCATTCATTGCAAGGTGGCAGCCGGAAGACGCCCGCGCCAGTGCTTCGATCGCGGCGGCTCGGGAGCGTATCCGCGGGGTCGAGGTATCGGACGCGGCTCTCGAGCGGGCTGCGGAGCTGTGCATCGCCATCGGGACGGACGGCCTGCGCGGCGAGCTGACGCTGATCCGCGCGGCCCGTGCAGTGGCCGCACTCGACGGCACCCATGCGGTCAGTGACGATCATATCCGGCGGGTTGCACCGTCGGCCTTGCGGCACCGCTTGCGGCGCGACCCGCTCGACGAGGCCGGTTCCGGTGCGCGCGTAGCGCGGGTGATCGAAGGGATATTCGGCGCGTGACGAGAGCGGGCGGCGCGACATCAGCGGACGCTGGGCAGCCGGCTGACAATCAAGCCGACGCCAAACATGCCGACGTCGCGCGGGCGGCGTGGCGGCAGGCCGTGCTCGCGGCCGAGCTGTTTGCGATCGATCCAGCCAGGCTCGGCGGAATCGTGGTGACGGCGCTCGCCGGGCCGGTGCGTGACCGCTGGCTCGATATTGCCCGCGGACTGCTTCCATCCAACGCCCCGGTGCGCAAGGTTCCGCTCAACGTCACCGACGAGCGGCTGCTGGGTGGGCTCGATCTCGCGGCGACGCTGGCCACGGGCAGGGCCATGGCCGAGACCGGACTGCTTGCCGAGGTCGACGGCGGCGTCGTGATCGTTCCAATGGCAGAGCGCATGACCGGCGGATTGGCGGCGCGTGTCACGGCTGCGCTCGATCAGGGCCGGGTGGCGATCGAGCGCGACGGGTTGGGGCTCTCGTTCCCTTCGAGGTTCGGCGTGATTGCGCTCGATGAGCGCATGTCCGATGACGAGGCAACACCAGCGTCATTGCGGGATCGGCTGGCCATTCACTGCGACCTCAGGGCGTTGTCGATGCGCGATGCGGCGGGCGGCACGGACGAGGACCAGGGGCGGTCGCGGGATGTGATCACCGCGCGGGCGCGACTGGCAAGCATCGTGGTGAGCGACGACGTGATCGAGGCTCTGGTTGGTGCAGCAGCCGTTCTCGGCATCGCGTCGCTCAGGGCGCCAATGCTGGCTGTGGCGGCGGCCCGGGCATCGGCTGCGTTGGCCGGGCGGCCCGTCGTGACCCAGGATGATCTTGCTCGGGCAGTCGGGCTCGTGCTTGCGCCCAGGGCAACGCGGTTGCCGCCGATCAACGAACAGAACGACGAGCAGCCGGACGACAGGACAGAAAATCCCGAAAACCGGTCCGAACCGGATGTAGCCGGCCAAGAACAGCAGAACGGCCAGGACCAGCGCCAACTCGATGACATGTTGATCGAGGCGGTGCGGGCTGCGCTGCCAGCGGCGCTGCTGGCGCAACTCCAATGCCAAGGCACGTCACGTGCCAAGGGCAATGCTGCCGGGAAATCGGGTGTCGAACGCAAAGTGCTCAATCGCGGCCGACCGATCGGAGTGTCGCGCCGGGCGCCGCGTGGTGGCGCGCGGCTCGATCTGGTGGCGACATTACGCGCGGCCGCGCCCTGGCAGCAGGTTCGCCGCAACGCCCGCGCGGCCGCCGCGTCGGGTTCTGGAGTTCCGACAGGATCACAGCGGGTGGAAGTGCGAAGCGAAGATTTCCGAACCAAGCGTTTCCGTCAGCGCACGGAGAGTACGACGATTTTTGCCGTCGATGCATCGGGGTCGACCGCGCTCGACCGGCTGGCGGAGGCCAAAGGTGCGGTGGAGCTGTTGCTCGCCGATTGCTATGTTCGCCGAGACCAGGTGGCACTGATCGCCTTTCGCGGCAAGGTCGCGGAATTGCTGCTGCCACCGTCACGTTCGCTGGTAAGGGCGAAGCGCTGCCTCGCCAGTCTACCCGGCGGCGGCGGTACGCCGCTCGCCTCCGGAATCGACGCCGCGCGGGCTCTCGCAGAAGCCGTGGCGCGCAAGGGCCAGACACCCGTGATCGTGCTGTTGACTGATGGTCGGGCCAATGTCGGGCGCACGGCCAAGGGTGGCCGGCCAGCGGCAGAAGCGGACGCCAAGGATGCGGCCCGGGCGCTGGGCCTAACCGGAACCCGGACGCTTGTGATCGATACCTCGCCGCGTTCGGAGCCATTCGCCCGGACACTGGCTGACGCGATGCGCGCGCGCTACATCGCGCTGCCCTTTGCCAGTTCGCACACGCTCTCGGAAGCCGTTAGGTCAGAGATCCAGGATGAGCGATGAAACGCACCTCAGCCAGCCAGGGTGAACAATGAATGACGAGCGGCGCTGACACCCTCGACTGGGAGCGCGATGGCCGCGACTGGCCGAACCGCGTCGCGAGCCGGTTCCTCGCTGCCGGCGGTCTCGCCTGGCACGTGCAGATCGCAGGGCAGGGCCCGCCCCTGCTTCTGCTGCACGGAACCGGTGCCTCGACGCATTCGTTCGCCGAGTTGTTGCCGCTGCTGTCCGCGCATTTCACGGTGATCGCACCAGATCTACCGGGGCATGGATTCACATCGCTGCCGCCGATCGAGGAGCAGTCGCTAACGGGTATGTCTGTTGCCGTGGCCGCCCTGCTACGAACGCTGGGGTTCGCACCCGTTATCGCGGTTGGGCATTCGGCCGGGGCGGCGATCCTCGTGCGGATGTGCCTCGATAGCCGACTGGAGCCGAAGGTGGTGATCAGCCTCAATGGCGCGCTGCTGCCGTTTCCGGGAGTGGCCGGACAGATGTTTCCACCACTGGCGCGGCTGTTGTTCGTGAACCCGTTCGCCACGCGCTTTTTTGCCTGGCGCGCGCAGGATCGTTCTGCTGTCGAGCGGCTGATCCGCGGCACCGGTTCCAGCATCCCGGCTTCGAGCCTCGACATCTATGCGCGGCTGTTCGGCTCGGACCGGCATCTCACGGCGACGCTCGGCATGATGGCCAACTGGGATCTGCCCAAACTCGCGCGGGACATGCCTCGTTTGAGGGTGCCGCTGATATTGGTCGCGTGCAGCGAAGATGCAGCCATTCCGCCCGACACCGCCATCAAGGTACGAGACCGGGTGCCGAGTGCAGTCGTCGAATACAGGCGGGGATTGGGCCATCTCGCGCATGAGGAGCGGCCGAACGAGATCGCCGAGATGATATTGGCCGTAGCGCGCCAGAAGGCGATGCCGGCCGCACAGTAGTGCACGCGGCGATCAACGGCTGCGCTTTCGCCTGCTAGTGGCCTGTCGCGCCTAAATCGCTGTGCCAGCCCACGCGTCGACGATTTAGGCCCGACATGAAGGCCACTCGCTATATCATTGGGTTAGTGGGGCGTTCATCGCGCCTTAATTGACGCGCACGATGCCCCTCCCACCAGTCAATTAAGGCGCGACGCCCCACTAGGACCGCCGTACAACTTCCCACGCCGAGGCTCACACATGCTCGATAAGTCCCTTTCCCCTAACGACGCGGTAATCCAGCACGGGGCCCGCGCGGCGGCTCCGACGGGGAACGAGCCAGCCGTCAAGCCGCGCTTCCAGTGGGATGATCCGTTCGACCTCGACGGTCAGTTGACCGGGGACGAGCGGATGATCCGCGATGCCGCTCGCGCCTTCGCCGACGACAAGCTGCGTCCTAGGGTGCGCGACGCATTCCGCCACGAAACGGTCGACCCGGGCGTGTTCCGCGAGATGGGTGCGCAGGGGTTGCTCGGCGCCACGCTGCCTGAGGTCTACGGCGGGTCGGGGCTCAGCTATGTGGCCTACGGGTTGATCGCGCGCGAGATCGAGCGGGTGGATTCGGGCTATCGGTCGATGATGAGCGTGCAGTCGTCGCTGGTGATGCTGCCGATATTCGCATTCGGCTCGCAACAGCAGAAGCAGACCTATCTGCCGGGGCTGGCGTCGGGGGAACTGATCGGCTGCTTTGGGCTGACAGAGCCGGACCACGGATCCGATCCGGGGGGGATGACGACGCGGGCGCGGTCGGTGGCGGGGGGCGACTATCTGATCGACGGGGCGAAAACGTGGATCAGCAATTCGCCGATTGCGGACGTGTTCATTGTCTGGGCCAAGACGGACGACGGCGAGATCCGCGGGTTCATTCTGGAGAAAGGGATGGCCGGGCTTTCCGCGCCGGCGATCCACGGCAAGCTGTCGCTGAGAGCGTCACCGACCGGGGAGATCGTATTGCAAGGTGTGCGCGCGCCGCAGACATCGATGCTGCCGGATGCAAGTGGACTGAAGGGTCCGTTTACGTGTTTAAATTCAGCGCGTTATGGAATTTCTTGGGGAGCGCTCGGTGCTGCCGAGGAATGTGTGCGAATCGCGCGGGGTTATGTGCTGGACCGGCATCAATTCGGCCGGCCGCTGGCAGCCAACCAACTGATTCAGAAGAAACTTTCAGACATGGTTACGGAACTCGCGCTGGGGCTGCAAGGGTGTGTGCGGCTCGGGCGAATGAAGGATCTGGGCACCGCGCCAACCGAGTTGACATCGTTGCTCAAGCGCAACAATTGCGGTAAGGCGCTTGATATTGCTCGTATTTGCCGCGATATGCTGGGCGGCAACGGTGTGTCAGACGAGTATGCTGTGATCCGCCACATGGTCAACCTCGAAGCGGTCAACACCTATGAGGGGACGCACGACATTCATGCATTGATCCTCGGCCGTTCGATCACGGGCATCCCGGCGTTCGGCGCGTAGCCGGCACAATTGCGCCGACAACAAGCGGATAGCACTGCCAGCCGGCGACGATCACGCGGCGGACTTGCGCGGGCGCGGCTTGGCAGCGGCACGAAGGCGGTCAACCTCGCCGGACAAGTCCTTGATCAGCTTGGCAGTACGGATCACGCCGGCCATGTGCGACGGAAACAGCGCCCAGTTGATCGGCTTTGTCTGGAAAGCGTTGGCGCCAAGGGCATAGGCTTCGTCGATCGCCACCACGTCGTCGCGAGAGGACATGACGATGATCGGCAGCATTCTCATGCGCGGTGTCGCGCGGATCAAGGCGATCAGGCGGAAGCCGTCGATCCGCGGCATCGACAAATCAACCATCGCGAGATCGAAATCGGTGCTGCCGAGTGCCTCGAACGCCTCGTAGCCATCAGCGGCGTGTTGCACGACGTACTTTTGGCGGCGCAGGCACGAGGCGGCGGTTGCAGCGAAAATCGGGTCGTCGTCGGCGACGAGAACCCGGATGGTCGCGTGATCCGCCGATGACATTCTATCGGATTCGTGGCTGGCCATGGTTCACTATCTCGCCAGAGCTGCGGGTTGACCAACGCCCTTGACGCCATCAGGCACGGGGACACTTGTGTCGCTGTAGTTTGTATTGAGTATCAAATGCGGGCCACCGTAGAGCCGCATCTTCTCGGCAACAATGGCGGTGTAGGCGGATTGGTCGGCAATCGGGCTGGTCGCATCGATGTGCAACTCGCCACTGGGGATGTAGATCGTGCCGATAAGAATACGCGCGTCGTCGCTGAGAATTCGGTAGGATAGCGATGGGGGCTGCTTCCGGCCGGCGAAGATCAAGAGACCCGCCATGCCGCCTGATGTAGGCGCCTTGAGCGAAATCGTCGATTTGGCATCGAACGTGAAGCTCGCCAAGGCACCAGTGAAATAAAGGCCCGCGGCCTCGCCGAACAGTTTGCCACCGTCCCTAACGACCAGCGGCTTGTCCTTGAATGCAAAGATGCCGTCACGGAGCGTCACCTGCGCGCCGCCGCGGATCTCGAGCCCGCAATAGGTGCCGGGGTTGAGCTGGGTGTCAGTCGAGATGACAGTTGGCATCTGCGGGTCGCAGGCGCCCACGGTCGGCTCGGGCCGGTCGGCCAGCGGATCGTCGAAACTTGGACAATCCATGATCGGGTCTGGATTGAAGTTGCCCGCTCCGCCGTCCTTGCCGCCGCGCGTGCAAATCAACGTGGCCGCCAGATGCGCACTGTCTTTGGACTTGAGGCCGTTGTTGTGTGCCGAGTTCGAGTAGACCGCGCAGTTCTGGCCGGTGACGCGCGCATTCTTCTCCAACGATATCGCGCCACCTTCGTCGGGGCTGAGTGCGAGCACGCAAATGTTGGGCTTCCCGACGACGCGGGCAACGGCCTTCGCTTCGACCTTACTGATCCCTTGCCCTGTCAGGCCAGCAAACATCGCATCGAAGTTTCGTGTGACACCGACGTCGACTTCGATCGGATCTCTGGATACCGATGTCGTGACAGTGGGAGCGCCCAGGCTGGATCTCGCTGTTTGCGTCGAGACGGCCTTCGCCACGACAGCCTGCGCGACCGCCGCGAGGTTCTCGTACTTGGTATCCGTCAGGCTCAGCTCTTTCGCCGCGGCCAGCGCAGCCGCATCGGCAGCTTCCTGAAGAATTGACTTCTCGCGGATATATCGACTGTGATCCAGCATGCCGCCGATGATCATCAGCATAACCGGCAGGGCGAGAGCGAATTTGACAACGATCACGCCGCTGCGGTCAGCCCGGAACTGCGCAAGCCGATTGCAGCGCTTCAATCCGGATCGTGGATACGCAGATACGGCCATGTCACAGAAATACTCCGTCGCGGTTCGGTCGATTGAGACAAATAATATGTCAAATAGAATTTGTCTTTGAATTAAAAGTATTATGATCTACAATTCGTTAATTTGAATGTCATAATATATCGCTGGATGAGAAGGTTGATTTCAAACGAGTCATAAGCTCGCCTGAGTATTTGCGGGATGCAAGTTTCGTGCGGGATGAGCAGCGCCAATGCTGATTTCGGTCCAGGCCACGAGACGAATCGCAGAGTTCAAACGCGCGGCGGCAACGGTGGGCGGCGCACCGGCAGGGCTGGAGGCGTGCGGTTAATCGCCGAGGCGAGAGGAAGATCGGATCGTCATCCACGACGAGGACCCGCATCCCGTTGCCTGGTATTGAACCCGTTTCGGCAATTGTCATGGTGCTCGTAGTCCGTCAAATCTCCCGATCAATTTCAGCGACACCGTAATCGGCGGTGGAGGGTCTCGCAGAATTTTGTTTCGCAACCTGAAAAAACTGTTAAATCGGTGGAATATTATCGGAATAATTCTGTGCCGCTCGGCATAAATCCGATCTCAATCAAAATCAGTTAATTTCGGCTGCCAGCGTTCTGCGTGCGAAAGTTCAGTCGTGAAGAATTGGTTCCAGCGTTCGATCCGGAATAAACTGGCGACAGTGATCCTGGTGGCCGTCGTGCCGTCGGTGCTGATCGTATCGGTGCTCGGATCGTGGTGGGAGGCCGAGTGGCAACTTGCGTCCAAGCACACCGAACTCGAGGGGATTGCCGCCGCGTTGGCCGCCAGCGTATCCGAGCCTTTGGCAACGGCTGAGCGACGTCAGGTTGCGAATGCCTTGAAGGGGGTCGGCGCTATTCGTGGCATCACCCACGTCAGCGTCGCCGATGCCGCGGGCAATACAGTCTTCCAGTTCGGTAATGGCATCCTGGTCACCGGCGCGTCGCGCCATGGCATGCTGTTCAATATCAAAACCTATCCTGTCAACGCGGTGATCACCCATGCGGGCCGCCGCATCGGCAGCCTGACCTTGATCGCGTATATCTCCGACGTGACAGCGGCTTTGCTGCGGAGCCTCTGGTTTGCCACGGCGGCCGGCCTGCTCTCGGCATTGACGGGCATCTTGCTGGCCTACAAGATCCAACGATCGATTACCACGCCCGTCGGTCAGTTGACCGCCGCGATGGACCAGATCCGCGAGACCAGGGACTTTTCGCGCACCATCGAGCGTACCAGCTCCGACGAGACAGGAATGCTCGTCAGCGCATTCAATGGCATGTTACGCGAGATCCGCTCCCGCGATACCGCACTGGCCCAGTACAGTGCCGGCCTCGAGCTCCAAGTGGCGGACCGCACCCGCGATTTGGCATTGGCAACCGAGGCCGCGCAATCCGCCAACGCGGCGAAGTCGGTATTCCTCGCGACAATGAGCCACGAAATCCGCACGCCCATGAACGGCATGCTGGTGATGGCCGAGTTGTTGGCGGCAGGCGATCTCAGTCCCCGGGCGCAGCGCCAGTGCGAAGTGATCCTGCGTTCCGGCCAGACGCTTTTGTCGATCATCAATGACATTCTTGACTTGTCCAAGATCGAGGCTGGCCGGCTGACCCTCGAAAGCGTCCCTGTCGATCCCTGCGGCGTCGTCTCCGACGTTCTGGCGCTATTCTCGGAGCGCGGGTCAGTGCAGGGTTTGCAACTCGCCTACGACGCAGCGCCGGGCGTTCCAAAAGCTATTCTCGGCGATCCGGTGCGGTTGAGCCAAATCCTGTCGAACCTCGTCAACAACGCATTGAAGTTCACGGAGACGGGCGGCGTGCTGGTGCGGATCGCCCCTGGTGCAGTCGATGCCGGTACGCTCCGCTTCAGTGTGATCGATAGTGGTATCGGCATTGCCGCCGACAAACTGCCATTGGTCTTTGAGGCCTTCACACAGGCAGAGCAGTCGACGACCCGGCGCTACGGCGGCACCGGGATCGGCCTCACCATCTGCCGCCAGCTGGTGGAAGCAATGGGCGGCAAGATCGAGGTTTCGAGCACATTGGGCGCGGGCTCCGAGTTCTCGTTCCATATCCCGGTCGAGGTCGTAACCGCCGCAGATGCAGTGCCCCCTGTTCTCGATGCCGGGGGGTGTGCAGTTCTGCTGCTTCAGCCGGGGCCCATCCGAACGGTTTTCGAACGTCTCGCGGGCGAGTTCGGGCTCGACATGGCGACGTCGCCGGCCGGTGTTGCGCGGGCGCGCATCATCGTCACAGACACCGCGACATTGGCCGCTAATCCGCAACTGTCGGAACGGCTCGGTTGCCGCGTCGTCGTTCTCTCGGGCATGGGTGACGCTCTAGCCGATACGGCGTTGAAGCTAGGGCACGCACAAGACGCGCTCGAACTGCCGCTTGATGGCCAGGACGCGCGCGACGTATTCGCCCGTGCGCTCGGCGGTCTCGAACCGCTCGCGGCAACGCGGCGGATTGCAAACGCGCGACCTGTGGAGAGCGTCGCAGCGTTCGCCGGTGTCCGCGTGCTGGCCGCCGACGACAGTGCGATCAACCGCGAAGTGCTGATCGAGGCGCTGCGCCGGCTGGGGGCCACCGTGACGTCTGTCGAGGATGGCGCGGCGGCGGTTGCGGCCGTCAAGGCCGAGCATTTCGACCTTGTGTTCATGGACGGCAACATGCCGGTGATGGACGGCTTCGAGGCCACCCGCATGATCCGTGCGTGGGAGCAGGAAACCGGGCGAGAATCCCTGCCCGTGGTCGGGCTTAGTGCACAGGTGATGGGCGCGCGGCCGGAGGTTTGGCGGAATGCCGGCATGAGTGACTTCATCTCAAAGCCGTTCACACTTGCGGCAATCACCGCTTGCATCGAACGGCATGTGGACGTGGGTTCGGCCGTCCGTGGGACGGCGGTGGTCCTGGCGGACATCGCGCCACTGGCATCTGCTGGCCTTGAACAGGATGCCGGCGGCGGGACAGCTCAGCTCGTCGACGCCGAGGTCCTGCGGTCGATCGAGGAGATGCAGGCCCCTGGCGACGATCTGGTTGGACGCGTGATCGCGCTCTATGCGGAGCACGCCCCGCGGTTGTTCGAACGCCTGCTGGATTGCGGCATGAGACCCGAGGATACAGACGCGCTGGCCACGGCGGCCCATGCACTCAAATCACTGTGTCGAAACGTCGGAGCGATCCGCGTGGGTGATTTCTGCGATGCCATAGAGAACGAGGCGCGCGGCGGACGCTCGGTGCTCGACGCCTACGCGCCGGCGCTCGCCAAAGCCTTGCCCGAGACGTTGTCGGAGCTCGCTCGCTTCGGCTCGCAAAATGTCGCGGCGTGACCGTCAAGTGGTAGGGCGCGAGCAGGATTGCCGCCCCACACCTCTTGCACACGCACCGTCGAGCCCTTCATCAGGAACGATCCAGCTTGCAGGTACGAGCACTCCTTCATTTCGACCCCGTAGTTCACGAATGCACCGACGGCAAGCGTGCAGCCGGCACCGAGGCGAATATAGTCCGACTTGAAAAGTCCATCTTCCAGGGAGTGGCATTGCAACGAAGTGGCCTCGTTGAGGCAACAGTCATCGCCGATCTCGGTCAGCCCTTTCTCCGTGATGATGCAGCCGTCGTCGAACACCATGCGGCCCATGCGGACGCCAAGCAGGCGATGGATCCAGGGGCGGAACGGTGTACCCTTGAAACCGACCTTCAGCGGCGTTTCACCCATTTTCCAATACCGTTCCACGCGCCAGAAATGGAGATCGTGGATGGTGCAGTTCTTGGGCTCCAGAGTGAGGCCCCCCGGCCCGTTCCGTTCCATCGTCACGAAGTAGGCGACACTGGCGATAGGCAGGAGCGCGGCGGCGGCGAGCAGTGCGGCGTTGCCCCAGGCTGGATAAAGCGCATGCGTTGCCGTTCCAATCGCCATCGTCAGCAGGGTCGAACCCCAGATGAGCGTGAGATATTGCATGAGGGTCACGGCGTTGTGCCGGTTTTTCGCCTGCAACGCACCACGTTGCGATGGCGCCAGCGGATCGAAGGCGCGTGCCGTCACGGTCGTGCGCGGTATCTGGAACGCGGGTGAGCCGAGCAGCCCGACATGGCTGAGCACCGGCCCATCGAGCGGGACCATGACTTTGGTCGCCAGCAGATTGCCCGCACCGAGCCGGGCGCCGGCGATGTAGAGTACTTGATTGCCGAGGAAGCTGTGATCGCCAATCGTCGCTTGGTCGATCTTGAACGACGAACTCGACTGCCGGAGATTGATGATTGACAATCCGTCCGAGACCATCGTGCCGCTTTCGATCCGGCAGAGGTTCGCGACGTCGTGTTTCTGGTGGCTGCCGAAATTCGATCCGGTCTGTTTGACCACGGCCAAGTCGAGGCCGACGAACCGCAGGTAGTGCACGATGAAGGAGCTGTCGCCGAAAATTATGTTGTAGACGTAGGAATTGCAGAACCACGACTGCAGCGCGACAACGGCATAGTGAAACCCGAAGAGCGGATAGACTTTTCCCGGTTCGACCAGCGGCGACAGCAGACGTGGAGCCAGGGCGACGGTCAACAGCCCACCAATCAGCCCCGCGGTAAAGAGCACCAGCGAGGCGATGACGCCCAGCATCGCTGGCAGCAACCAAGGCAGCCCTTCGACGATCGGAAGCGCCGGGCCGATCGTGCCGGCAAGGGTCATAGCCGACGGGAGGCGGGCAGTGTAGACCGCCGCAAGCTCGATGGCCGGAAGCAACCCGCCCAGCACCGACGCCAGCACGACGATCGAGTAGAGCCAGCGCCGCAATTGGCTGCACGGCCGCGGCGGCACGGGAACGAACCCACCTTCCGCAGCGCCGCTGGCCGGCTCAGCAGGCGAGCCCCAGTAGCGGCCGCCGGGCGGTATCAACTGCCCGCGCTGCAACGACGATGCGTGCGCCAGCTGACCGCCGTCGCCGATCGTGCTGCCGATCTCGATCACAGAGCCTTCACCGACGTAGGCATCGGCGCCAATGCTGATACGGCCTGTGCGAATGACGCCGAACTCGGCTCGATAATTCTGCAGCAGCGAATCCTTGGCCAACACCGCGCCCTCGCCGATCCTCAAGAGATCGGTGCAAACGGGCGTGAGGCGCGTATTGATCGACGCATTTCGCCCAATCTGCGCACCCAGCATACGCAGATAGGCATTGTAGATCGGCTGACCACGGAACAACACCAGCGGGTTCGTCTGAACCAGTTGCTTGACGACCCAGAAGCGAAAGTAGCTGAGCGACCAGATTGGGATCATCTCTTCGCGCCAGCGGCCGATCAGCAGCCACTTTGCTGCCACGGGTAGCAAAGCCGCGAATGCCGTCACTGCCGCTGCCGACGTCAGCGCGCGCTGGTAGGCGTTCAACAGTCCGTCAGCCTCTGCCTGCCACTTGAAGGCCTCGATGGTGATCACGAGGTAGACGAACGACATGCCAGCGTAGAACGCATACTGCAATGTCCCGCAAACAATGTGCTGGAGGCGCGAAGCCTTGACCGGTTCGATCGTACGTGACGGTGCGGCGCTGGCGCCAGAGCCGATCACTCGCGCCAGTTTTGCGACGGTGGGATAGAGATAAACGTCGCGGATCGATGCGCGGGTGGCAGGTAATGCGTCTTCCAATTCGAACACGAACTCGGTCATCAGCAGAGAGTGACCGCCGAGGTCGCGGAAGAAATCATCGTCGACAGATACCTGCTCGAGCCCCAGCACCTTGGCCAATGCCCCGGCAATAGCGACTTCAATGGCATCGCGCGGGGCGACGAATTCGCCCCCCCCCGTCGTCAGTCGGCCGAGACGCGGATCTGGCAGTTGCTTGCGATCCGCCTTGTTGCTTGGCAACAGCGGGATGCTGTCCAGCTCTTCGAGGTATGCCGGCACCATGTAGCCGGGCAGCCGCGATCGCAAATGTCGTGCGATAACGCGCTGATCGATCTCGGCGGCACCGGGCACGCGCGTAAAGTAGCCTGCAAGTTCAGCCGGTGCGGTCCCTGGGGCGTAGGTGCGGACTACGGCCTGCGCAATACCCGGGAATTCGAGCAGCACGGATTCGATCTCGGTCAACTCGATCCGGTAGCCGCGGATCTTGACCTGAGTATCGATCCGGCCGTGATATTCGATCTCGCCTTCTGAATTGATCCGGCCGAGATCTCCGGTGCGGTACAACCGGCGCGACGGGTTGAGTGGCACCCCAATATGGTCGGCGATGAAGCTTTTCGCCGTCAGATCCGGCCGGTTGACATAGCCGCTCGCAAGCCCTGGGCCGGCAATGCAGATTTCGCCGATGTCGCCATCGGGCACCTGCGCCTGGGTGTCAGGGTCGAGCATCACGATCGTATATGTCGGCAGAGCCCGACCGATGGTGACCGGTTTGCCGGTCTCTAGCACCGTCCAGCTCGCCGTGACCGTCGCCTCCGTTGGTCCATAGGCATTCAACATGCGGCGTCCGGGTCGCTGCCAGCGTGCGACAAGGTCTTGCGGACAGGCTTCGCCGGAAACCAACAGGAAACGCAACTGCGGCAGGTCGGCGGGGATCGTCGCCAGCAAGGTCGGGACACAACAGAGCGCCGTGACCCGCCGCGCGATCAGGAAATCTGCGAGCTGCCGACCGACCAACGTGACGTCCGATCGTGCCGGTACCACCGTGGCGCCAACGATGAGCGGTACCCACAGTTCCTCGGTCGAGAAGTCGAATGCGAGCGTCATGCCCTGGTAGACCCGGTCGTCTTTCTCGATGCCGTAGACGTCGCCCGCCACGCGAATGAAATTGCAGATACTCGCGTGTTCGACGGCTACGCCCTTGGGCTGTCCGGTTGTCCCTGAGGTATAAACAATGTAGGCCAAAGACGCTTCGGGGTGCTGGGGTGCGCTGGCCTCGATCCGGGCGTCAGAATGCGCAGCGGACTGTTGGGCCTCCGATTCCAATGAAAGTACGCGGCAAGCGACGGCGCCCAGCTGGCTCGCGTAGCGATCGGCGCAAAGTATGGCTGCGAGTTGCGCGTCGGTTGCGATGTAGGCGATGCGATCCGCCGGAAAGCTCGCGTCGAGAGGGACAAATGTGGTGCCGAGCTTGATCGTCGCGAGCAAGCCGACATAGGCGTCGATTGACTTGTCGAGCAACAGGCCGATGCGATCACCCGGCATCAAACCCGAGGCGAACAAGCGCCGTGCGAGCCGGTTGGCACGACGGTCCATATCGAGGAAGGTGACGTCGCCCGCTTCAGTCGATATGGCGATCTGACTGGCGCGGCCATGCTCAACGAGCCAATCGCAACGCTGCTCGAAGAGGTTGCTCAGTCGTTCGCCAGGCCGCCAATGGATCACACTTTCGGGAGCCTCATTCGGCGGCATAGGCCAGGGCCTGCTGCCGCAACGGCGCCAAACCGAAGCACCGCTTGCCAACCACGGTCGCAACGGCATCTTCGATGACCTGTAGTCCGGAACTGAGCTCCACCGCCGAAATCGTCAATGGCGGCATGAGCTTGAGCACCTGACCCTTCGCACCCGACGTTTCGATCATGACGCCACGCTGATAGGCCTCGAGCGAAACGCGACCGGCGATCGTGTCATCATCCCAGCCGATGCCGATCAGCAGACCGCGCCCCCGGACATGTGCGCCGTGATCGGGGAACTGTTCAACGATCGCCTCCAGGCGGGCACGCACGGTTTTGGCCGTCTCGGCGATACGTTGTTCAAAAGCCGGATCTCGCCAGAGGTCGAGCGCGGCTGCTCCAGCGACAAACGCCAGATTGTTCCCGCGGAACGTCCCGTTGTGCTGGCCGGGCGCCAGCACATCCAGCTCGGCGCGGAGAAGCACGACGGACAGCGGCATGCCCATGCCACCGATGGCCTTCGACAAACATACGATATCCGGTACCACCGGGGTCGTTTCGAAACTGAAGAATGTTCCCGTTCGCCCGCACCCGGCCTGAATGTCGTCGACGATCAGCACGATCCCGTGCTGCTTGGCAATTCGCGACACTCGCTGAAGCCAGCTCGGTGACGCAACGTTCAGCCCGCCCTCGCCCTGAACGGTTTCGAGGATGATGGCGGCCGGCGCGTCGAGACCACTGCCTGGATCCTGTAACATCCGGTCCAGCAGCTCTGCGGTGTCGCAGCCGCCACCGAGATAACCATCGTATGGCAATCGAGTCGCGCCGGACAGCGGCATGCCCGCGCCGGCGCGCTTGCTCTTGGTACCCGAAATCGCCAGCGCGCCTTGTGACATGCCATGATAGGCGTTCGTGAACGCGACGACGTTCTGCCGACCCGTGGCAACACGGGCGATCTTGAGCGCGAGTTCGACAGCATTGGCCCCGGTTGGTCCGGGAAAGGCGATCTTGTAGTCAAGACCGCGCGGATCGAGGATCACGTCGTAAAGCGCTTTTATGAAATCGTGCTTGGCACTGGTGTGCAAGTCGAGGGCGTGCGTGATGCCGTCGGCGGCCAGATACTCGATCACCCGGGTCTTGATGTGCGACGGGTTATGGCCGTAGTTCAAAGTTCCAGCGCCGGCGAGGAAGTCGATGTAGCGCCGTCCTTCCGTGTCGACGATCGTGGCTCCCTGCGAAGTTGCGAAAATTGCAGGAAAGCTTCTGCAATAACTGCGCACCGACGATTCAACATCGAGAAACAGATCACGCTCTGCCGGTGCACGCATTCCAAACTGCCCCCGTCAAACATGCGCAAGACACCGCTGCGGTCCAGTCCATCGTCCACCACGCGGAACACCTCCGATCTAACACAACGGCTGTGTCACAGTCGAGGGACGAGCGGGCACTCCGCGTCGTATTACTTGCTTCGAATCTGCGCAACGTTGCTCAAACGACACGAACCTCCCCTAAACTCTCAAGCACGCCGTCCGTCACGGCGGACAATCGAGCGTTCTCGGAAAGACGCAAAATTCTAGCCGATTGCGGCGCCTGATTGCCCCGCGTCGGGATGTTTGGGCTTGCCGGTCGACCGAAAAAATGTGACCGAACAGCTTAGTCGAATGTGGGGTCCAGCTGAGTGAGCGTATCGTGGCATCGAACGGGTTCAGAGGCGCATGCGTTTTTTGGAACGCTGTCTGTTTGAGTATGTTTCTGTTGATGGGCTCGGCCACCACCACCCGTGCGGATTCGGAAGAATGGCTTGCGAATGCCTTCTCCACCCCGGCCAAGACCGGGAAATCCGTCTCGGGCGTGGCGGGATCGAAGCGTCGCGGAAAAGCAAACGGAGATCCGCAAGACAGCTCTGCCGTCACCGACGGGTCGACCTCTTCGGATAAAAAGCCGGATAAGCCGGACGTGCTTATTGGCGACCACTTTGCGCCGAGCGTTGCGGGCAAGTGGCAATGGCGGGTGACGCGGACGTCTTGGACCGAGACCGACGAAGCGGCTTATGGGGATTTTCTCGTTGGTATCGGCGAAAGCGACTGCAAGACGACGCACGAGTGCCTGACGTCGCCGAGCGCCAATCCCATCTATCACGCACGTAATCCGCCGGGTATGCAGTTTTTCGCAGACTGCGCTGATCTTCCCTATGTTCTTCGTGGCTACTTTGCATGGATGAACGGCCTGCCCTTTTCATTTTCCACGGCCGTCGATCGACATCCGGGGAGCGATACGTCTAAGGGCAGTGCCCAATCGTTCCAGATCATCGGCCGCTATCATATCGTCCCCCCTGGGCCGGATGGCCGGCTTACTCTGCCAGAGATCAGCCGCGTTTCGACCGCGCACTTCAGAACGCCGGCCGTCTACCGGGCCAAGCTTCTGCCCGACTACTACCCTGTCCGGATAGATCGCGGCGGTGTTCGGGCCGGCACCGTCATCTTCGACCCCCTTGGTCACATCGCTATCGTCTACAAGGTGACCGAAGACGGCGTTGCGCACTTTATCGACGGGCATCCCGACAATACGCTGACGCGAGGCATCTTCGGCAGTGAGATCGAGCGTTGGGGGCCTGAGTCGGGGTCCGGCTTCAAGCGCTGGCGGCCCCAACGGCTGGTTGGCGCGACCCAGGGCCGCGACGGCCGGCTTCACGGCGGCAGGGTCGTGCTGGCCAATGACAGCGAGTTGAGCGACTGGTCTGAAGAGCAGTACTACGGAACCGGCGACGGCCACTCCGATCACAGTCGCGCCAAGGACAGTGCCGCCAAGGACGGTCGCGCCAGGGACTGGCGTTCAGCCAAATTCGCGATCGACGGCAATGAGATCGATTTCTATGGTTTCGTGCGTCTGCGGCTGGCGAACAAGGGGTTCAAGTTCAATCCCGTTGACGAAACACGCATCAGGATACGCGCCACCTGCCAAGAATTGGCCCAGCGAGTGGATGCCGTGGATGCCGCGATCAAGGCCGGTATGCACCAGCGCCGCCAGCCGCCTCGCCTCCCGAACAACATTTACGTGACCCAGGGCGATTGGGAAACCTACGCCACCCCATCGCGCGATGCGCAGCTCAAGAACACCTTTCGTGTGCTTCGCGAAGATGTCGAGCGCTTCCTCAACCTGTCGCAGAAGTCCAGTCCGTTCATCCGTTATGACGGCAACGATCTGCGGCAGGACCTGATGGAGACGTATGAAGCCGAAGCCGCGAACTGCAACATCACCTACATCAAGTCGGACGGCGTATCCCAGACCCTCGGCTTCAAGGAGATCAAGAGCCGCCTTTTCAAGATGTCGTTCGATCCGCACCACTGTGTCGAACGCCGCTGGGGCGCGACGTCAAGCGTCGAGCTGGCGTCGTGTCCCGACGACAAGCTCAAGAGCGACTGGTATGACGCTCAGCAGCGGCTCAGAAACGAAATCGTGCGAACAATCGGCGACCGGATGGACTTCACCATCGAGGATCTTCGACGGCACGCGCGCGAAGACTCCAAGTTTGGCGACGCCGAGCCGCCAGTGATCGACGTGGCACCTCTATTCAGGCTGACGCAATGACAGCCCGGAACGAGGGCGCCCAGCAGTGCGCCCGGCGGCGCCTCAAGGCCGGAACTCAGCGATCATCTCGCCATCCTCGTCGAGGCCAATCTCCTTGAAACCGAGACTGCCGTAGAGGTTCCGGGCCGCCGCGTTGTCCGCCACGTAGCAGATCGAGATCAGCTCCAGCTTTGGATCGTTCATCAGTCGGTCTATGACGTGTCTGATCGCGGCGCGCGCGATGCCGCGACCTCGGTGCCGAGCGTCAACCATCAACCGGAAAATCGAGTAGGCGTTCGGCCTGCCTTCCTCCGCGAGGCGCTCGTACATGAGGAAGCCAACAACCTCGCCTGCGGCACAGATCGCCAGGGCCGTCGCATGGATATTGATCCGCGTCTCGGCCAGTGAGCAGGCATTGCTTGCAACCAGCCTGTCGTCTCCCTCGGTCCGCCGCAAGGCGATCACGCGATCCCAGTCGTCATCCATAACCTCCTTCAGGGTCACTTCGCGAGCGTCGGTCACGGCCCCATCCTCAAGCCTAGCGTCGGCCCCTGGTAGCACCGCGCGCAGCCGCCGTCAGCCCAATGCTGCTTCCGAAGAGCGAGGGGATCCAACCCCGGATCGGTTGGGATTGCCGCAATCCTCGTGATGCCGTCATTTGTTTCATTGGGCCACTGGTCGCCCGAGCGGGGCGCGCTTTACGACCGTCAGCCGCCGTTGAAATCAACGGTCCGCGACCGCCCGCGGAAGGCCTGTCAGTCGAACCCGGAAAGTGCAGATGGTGATAGGGGGCATTCGCGCGACGAACGAGCGAAGCCAAACCCTTACGATGCAACGAGGCCCGCAAGATCCGTTTCGCGGGCTTTGCTCAATCCCTGGAACGTCGTCGGGATCGGTTGGGTTCAACCCGGGCGATCGTTCGGCGCGGGCGAAAGTCCGGCTTGCCGGATCGCGGCTTCGAGCTGGAATTCCACGCGTTGCCAATCGCGCTCCGATGACCGCGGACCGGACTTGAGGCTCGCACGCACGACGTTGGCGGCCTTGAGCAGCATTCGTTCGTGCGATTTCAGTTCGTCCTCGGCAGCGCCCGGCTCGAGCTTCTGGATCAGGTTGTCGATAACCTGATCGTAGGGCCCTTCAGGCAGCAGCATCAGCACGTCCCAGTTGTCTTCGACTTCCTTGTGCGCCTGCTGCAGCGCCCAATGGCTCTCGGAGGGAAGCTTCTTCGAAAGGTGTTCCACTTGACGATCGAGCGAACCCCGGGCCTCTTCCTCGCGCAGCGCCAGCGTATCGTCGAGCATGGCATTCATCAGTCGCGCGCGGCGGAACGATTCACACGCGGACAACGCCGCGCCGAATGCCTCTGGCGCCAGCGACACATAAGCGACGGGGTCGACACCGATGGTCTCGATCATCGATTCGAGGATCAGCCGGTGCACATCGGCGCCGGACGTCGCAGGATTTGGGACTGGGTTCGGCTCCGCGGGTGCCTGCATGAAACCCATGGCCGGCAGCGCCTTCTGCTGCGGTGGCGACGGTATCTGGCCGCCATGCAACGCGCCGCCATCGCGCAAGCCCCCACCCGTTTGAGGCCCGCCCACCTGCTGCGGGTTCCCGTAGCCGCTATGACCAAGGCTCGACGTGAGGGACCGGGCGCGGAGGCGTGCCAACGTCCTGTAAAGATCGGAATGCAGAATGTAGCGCGGCGGCGGGCTGTCCGGGCGGTCATAGCGGTGGATGAGCTTGAACGTCGCGCCGGCGTTGAGCACGCTGCGCACGGTACGTTTGTGATCCTCGCCAACTTCCGCCAGCAACACCTCCGAGGTGAACCCCGGGAAACCCTTCTCCTCCGAAATCGGATGCAGGTGCGAGAGCACCAGCTCGGCGTTGGGACCGACGCTCGGCAGCAGCGCGACCGCGATCATCTTTTCAAGTTCCTGGGTCTTCACCGACTGCTCGATGTTCTCGGTGAACCTGCCGCGGTTCTTGTCGTAGGCGCGTTTTGCCACGATCGACAGGAACTCGTAGAGTTCTGAGCGCACAAGATAGCGTCCCTGCTCGCGCTTCACGGCACCAATGGTGGCCCCCGCGCTCAACACCTCCCTTAACCGCGCCGCAGTTTCCGGGTCGTAGCCGCCCGGGTCCACCTCGGCGACGTAGCCTTCCGTATTGGAAATCGTGTGCATCGCACCAAGCACGATCTTGGCGTTGCTGAAGGTGTCGGGCAACAGGGCATTCTCTATGATCGCTTCGAGCTGCTGGGCCGAGCGCGCCTTGTGGCTAGGAACGTCGGACAGCGGCGATCGCACGGCGTTGGCGCCGAACAGGCCCGACATGAATACCAGGCTGTCGATGGTTATGGCGATGGCCAGCGCCAGATAGGCGAGGCGATTGCCGTCGCCGAACGCGTTCCAGGTGACGACGAAGCGGTGCGCCTTGTCGTCCCGGTTGAGCTCGATGAAATTGATCTTGTTGCGAAGCTGGTCCGTCTCCTTTGACGGCAGGCCGCTGTCAGCGAGGCACTTCCGTGCGAAGCCAAACAACTCGTCTGTGGTCTTGTACTGGGCCAGCCGTTCGCCGCCCGAGCAGGTCTTGCCGAACACCTCGCTGCCGGAATTCAGTGCGAACACGAGCGACGCTGCCTCAATCGCCTGCTTCGGATCGCAGTCGAGGCCTGTGACTTTCTTTTTGGTCTCGGGTGTTGCCGTGGCCATGGCGGTGTAGATCTGGGTGCACATTTGTTGCACCTTGGCCAGCCGCTCGACTGTCGGTTCCTGGCGGAATTCAGCCCGCACTGTTTCAAACAACGGCACCAGCCGCGAAGGATCGAGCTTCGACTTTGGATCGCCGACGGCGGTCTCCTGTGTCAGCTTGATGCGTTGCTCCGCCGTTTCCGCCTCGCCCTTGTATTTCGCCAGATCGCCGTCGACGCCGGCCAATTCGCGCTTGATCTGCGCAATCCGCGTCTCCGCGGCGTCCAGCCTCTTTTTCGAATCCTTTACCCGCTCCTCGCCGATCTTGATGTAGTCCTGCAGTCTCGACAGCTCTTCCACGCGCTGCTTGTAGACCGGGCCGCGGCCGACCTTGCCCGTTCCCTCGACGCCCTTGTCCTCTGCCATTGCCTCGACGCGCTTGGCATCCACTTCCTTGGCCCGATCGTCGAGCGCGCCCTTCTTCTCGGCGTAGTCGGCGGCCAGCGCCGGGCGGTCGGCTTCAAGCCGCGACAACTCGTCGGTCAACGAGATTTTCTTGCTCTGTAGTCCGGCCTGGCTCGACTGCGAAGTGGTAATCCGCTCCTGCTGCTGTTTGATCGCCCGGTTGCGATCCTCGACCAGCGCGTTGAAATAGGCCTCGATCTCGGCACCCGATGCCTGCGCGGCCCTGGTCAGATCGGTGAGGCCCGTATCGAACGCTCGCCAGCCGTCGCTGGTGAAAAGCGTCTCTGACTCCACAAGCCGCTTTTCAGTTATGTTGCCGCCGATATCGGAAATAATGCCGGCCACTTGGTTCTGCGCGCGGAGTTCGGACGCCCGGACACGCTCTTCGTGAGGAAAAATGCCGCTGAAATGCGAGTCGAACGAGAAGAACACGCTGGTCGACATGCAGGCCAAGAACATCACCCAAAGGACCGCGTTCTTAACGATGACACGAACGCTCTGAATATAATTGCCCCCGATATCGCTCTTGGTCATGGCGATGACGAGCGCAACCGCCAGCGCCGTAACGGCACCGTACAGAGCGAAGTTCTGAATCGAGCGGGCGGTGGGGCTGTCAAACCAATTGGCCGTTGCAACCGCTGTCCCATTCGTGGCTTGGCCGGCCCACACGGTCACAGCGATCATGGCCAGAACGGCAAACAGCCCGGTGACCAGCAGATCCCAGCCGCCCGTACCTTGCTCACTCTTCTGGTTCATGCCGGTCGCGAAGCTCTCGCCAATCAGCCACGCCGTCACAAGCATCACGCCCTGAATGCCGATTGTCGCCATGAGCGACAAAAGCCCGCCGCCCGTAAAATTTCTGAGCCCGTCAAAGGTTGTGTAGCCGGCGACCAGCGAGAGTATGATGCTGGTGGTTGCCAGCAGCGCCAGCTGCCAGTTCGTGAAGAACGTCTCCTCAATGACGCGATAGACGCGCTTGGCCGGGCCCGAGGTCAGCAGCAGCCCGAGCCCGACGAACACCAGCGCGCCGACTGCCAGCGACGTACCGTTGGCCATCAGCCACTCGATGATTGCCTTTACGTCCATGCAACAGCCCTCTCAACTCCCGCGGAGCTATCCCGGCCCACTCAGCGCTCACAGGCGGCTGATTTGGGCGGAACCCGGACTCTGCTCCTGTGCATTCCCGCCATGAGCGAACGACAGGAATGCGGCGAAGATCTGCCCCATTCCCGGACATTGTTGACTATGACCTGAATGTAACCTGACTGAAACCCGACTGTGAGCCCGCACGGAGGCTATCGCGGACAATTTTTGTTGGCCAAAAGCTGGTCTGCTGCGGCGACGTAGGAGTTCACCTTGCTTCAGCCGTGGTTACTTCAAAAAGCGCCGCCAGGCCCATGCCACCCATCGTCCCCAGTGCCGCCACGCCGTGGGTCGGGCGGTTGCCGTCGGTCCCGCCGTGGGACGCCCCCCGAGTCATGCGGGTGAAGAGGCGCGTCACCAGCACCGCGCCGGCCGCGCCGAACGGGTGGCCGCGCACCACGGCACCCCCGTCCGGATTGATGATGTCGGGGTCGATCCCCAACTCCGCGCCGAACGCAAGCGCTTGCGCGGCGGAGCTTTCGCTCAACTCCACCACGCCAATCTGGCCGATTTCCAAGCCATTGATCCGAGACATCATTTTGCGGAACGCTTCGGCCGGGGCGCGGCCTTCGCGATCGGGCGGGACACCCTGTGCGGCGCTGGTTACGAGCTTCAACGCAGTTGGTCTGCCGAGCCGCACCCAATGCGCTTCTGAGACCAAAACGGCGAATGCCGCGCCGTCGTGCATCGCGCTCGTGTTGCCAGGCGTTAGCGTGCCGTCGGGCGGAAGGAATGGCGACAGCTTCTCGAGGTCTTCGAGGCCGGGCTCGATCGCGCTCTGGTCGCGCGCCTCCTCGGGCGTCGACCGTATCGGCACGATCTCGCCGACGAACCGCCGCTTTTCCCGGGCCGTTGCCGCTTTCATATGAGATTTCATGGCCCAGGCGTCGAGTTGGCCGCGGCTGAGACCGAGCCTCCTTGAGAGTTGCTCGGACGCCTCGAACTGCTGTGGCTCGTCCGAATAATCTGTGGTGCCCGGCTCAAGCCGCATGAAATGCGGGATCTGGTAGAGGCTTTTTGGCTTGGCGATCCGCCACGGCGCGTTCGAGATCGATTCCGCACCGCCTGCGACCACCACTTCGGCATCGCCGCATGTGATCAGGCGAATGGCGGATAAAATGGCTTCGAGTCCGGATCCGCATTGCCGGTCCACTGTGGTCGCGGCACACGTCTCCGCCATCCCCGCCGTTAGGGCAATCAACCGCGCAGGGTTGCCGCCCTCGCTGGCGTTTCCGACGATGAGTTCGTCGATCTCGCGCAGCTTGACCCCGCAGTCGGCCAGGGCCGCCGCGATCACGGGGGCAGAGAGCTCCTCGACCCGGCGCCACTTGTGCATGCCGCCGATGCGGCCCAAGGCAGAACGGCGAGCTGCGATAATATAAGCGCTAACGGGAAGCATGATTTCCGCTTGTTCTGAAAAGGTTTGGTGAGCGTGACCTTGGCGCCGTCAAACAAATTTCGGCGACGCCCCGCTGCGGCTTGTCGACAATGGGTCAGAACACGAAATATTGGCGAAAACGGGAAGCGTTAACGGCCGGGCCGTGCTGAACTAAGGGCGCATCCGCCCTGAAAATCCGGAAGTCGGCGCCACCGCCTCATTGCGGAAAAGCGATTGCTGACGACTGTTGGTGATTGCCACATTCTGTATGTTATACTTCGCGACGCTCCCCCCGCATCGGCTTATCGGGATACCGCATGTCAGATTCCCCATCGAAAACACTGTTCCCGGCACCAGGCCCGCAGAACGTGGCCCGGCTTGCCAAGGCGCTGGAGCGTGCGGAGGTTATTTTCGTAGAAAAGAACCTGCGCTTCACCAAGCTGCGGCAACAGGTGTTCGAGGAGATCACGCTCGCTCATGGCTCGATCGGTGCTTACGATATACTCGGCCGCATCGCCGACAAGGGCACGCGGCTTGCGCCGATATCTGTCTACCGAGCGCTTGATGCCCTGCTGGAAGCCGGCGTCATTCACCGGCTGGAGAGCAAGAACGCCTTCTTTGCTTGCCGCAGGCTTCATACCGACGATTTCGTCAAGGGCCGACGTCCGCTGTTTCTCAGCTGCGAAAAATGCGGTGCCGTTGCCGAGGTCGACAGCGAGGGCGTGTTCGACATCGTGGCGCGGGTGGCGAGTGCGGTCGATTTCAAGCCGCGTGTGAAGTTCGTCGAGGTAACGGGCACCTGCCCGCGTTGCGCGGAGAAGGAAGCGTCGTCGTCCGCTCCGGCTGACAAGCCCGGCGCGGTTACGTCCAAGTCGAAGCCTAACGATCATTGAGCCGGTTCCGGGACCTGATGTGAAGCGCTTAGCGAGCCCGAGCGCCCCAGCTACGGTGTCGAGCTGGGTTCCCGCAGCCGCGATCACAGGCTTCTCGGCTTCAAGAATCCCGGTTTCTAGAGATGGAGCCAAGCATGCCTCGGCAAACGCACGGCCACGCCGAACACCACGTCCATGGCCCTGACTGCCGCCACCACCACGCGCAAAGTCCCAGTAATACAACCGCTCGTGCTGACGGTCACGTCCACACCGCGTCCTGTTCGCATGGCGCCGACGCGGAGCCCTTGGCCGTCGATCCGACCGTCCTGCTATGTGGCCGCGGCCTGGGTCTTGTCCGCGGCGGCCGGCCGCTGCTCGAGGCCGTCGATATCGATATCCGTCCGCGCGAGATCGTCACACTCATTGGTCCCAACGGCGCCGGCAAGACCACGCTGGTCCGCCTGCTCCTGGGTCTCGAGGTGCCTGATAGCGGTTCTGTCCACCGCCACGCGGATCTGGTCATCGGCTACGCTCCGCAGCGATTCGACATCGACGGTGCACTGCCCATGACGGTTGCGCGCTTTCTTGGTCTTGGCCTCGGCGTCCGGCCGGGCAGCGTTCTGGAAACGCTCGGCGAGGTTGGAGCCGCCCACGTTTTCGGCCAACAGTTGCGCAGCCTTTCTGGCGGTGAATTGCAGCGCGTGGTGCTGGCCCGCGCACTGTTGCGCGAACCTAACCTTCTGGTGCTCGACGAGCCTGTGCGTGGCGTCGACTATGCGGGCGAGGCCGAACTCTACACGCTTATCGGCACGCTTCGGAATACGCGTGGTCTCGGCGTGCTTCTCGTCAGTCATGATCTTCACGTCGTCATGGCATCGAGCGATCGCGTGCTCTGCCTGAACCGGCATGTCTGCTGCTCGGGTGTGCCGGAGACGGTGGCGCAGCATCCCGAGTACGTCCGTCTGTTCGGCGCCGATGCAGCCCGCGCTTTTGCCGTGTACCAACACCACCACGATCATCGCCATGATCTCGGCGGCGAACCTGCGCCGATGCCCGCGACACCCGGTCTACCCGATTTCGCAGCCGTGCCAGTAGCCGCAAAGGAGACGGGCCGGTGATTGAGCCTTTTCTTCTTCGTGCGCTGGCCGCCGGCATCGGCCTCGCGATCGTCGCGGCGCCCCTCGGCTGTTTCGTCGTCTGGAACCGAATGGCCTATTTCGGCGAGACAGTGGCTCAGGCCAGTCTGCTCGGCGTCGCTTTCGGGCTGATGTTCAAGCTTGATCTCACGCTGAGTGTAATGTTCGTGGCGCTCATCGTCGCTGGCCTGCTGATCCTGGCGGGACGCCAGACGGCAGTGCCCACGGACTCCATCCTGGGCCTCATGCACTTCGGTGCGCTCGCCTCTGGCGTAATCGCCACCGCTCTTGTGCGCGGACCCTCGATCGATCTCATGGGCTATCTGTTCGGCGATGTATTCGCCGTCACGGGGGAGGATCTCTTTTGGGTCTACGGTGGCGGTGCGCTCGCGCTCCTGGCCATGGCTGGGCTGTGGTCCTCGCTGTTGCGTCTCGCCGTGCACGAGGAATTGGCTGCGGCTGAAGGTGTCTCCCGACATCGCGTTCGCATAGGCTTCACGTTGGTGCTTGCTCTGACCATCGCAATCGGGATGAAGATCGTCGGCATTCTTCTGGTTATTGCCTTCCTGATCGTGCCTGCGGTCGCAGCACGGCCGTTCGCCGAAACACCGGAGCGCATGGTGGTGCTCGCAGCGCTGGTTGGCGTCATGAGCACGATCCTGGGGTTGGCGCTTTCCACCGCGATCGATGCGCCGGGCGGGCCATCTGTCGTCCTTGTGATGGCGGTGCTCGCCGGCCTCGCCCTTGCTGCGCCGGGCGTCCGCCGGTCGCCGTGAGCGGTCATGCCCGCGGACGGCGTGCCATCAGCCAAAAAGTCGTGCATGGTATTGAGATGCGCCAAAATCCTTGAGTTCATAACCCAGCCGCCATGCTTCTCGATGTTGAAGATCTACTTGATTTCTACGCGACCCCGCTGGGCCAAGTGGTCCGGCGCCTGCTCGGCCGGCAGATCCGCGCCCGCTGGCAGAATGTCAGCGGCCAGGTGGTGCTTGGCCTTGGGTTTGCCTCACCCTACATCGGCATCTATCGTCACAGCGCATTGCGGCTCGGCGCGCTGATGCCGGGCAGCCAGGGTGCACTCGTGTGGCCATCGACGGGGCCGACGCGCAGCGTTCTGGTCGACGAAGCGCAGCTGCCGCTTCCGGATAATTCCGTCGACATGCTGCTGGTCGTCCATTGCCTCGAGGCTGCTGGGCGTCCCGGACCCTTGCTTCGCGAAATATGGCGGGTGCTCGCACCCGAGGGCAGTCTTCTGCTGATCGTTCCCAACCGGCGCGGCGTTTGGGCGCGCTTTGATCGTACACCGTTCGGCCAGGGCCGGCCCTACAGTCGCGGCCAGCTCGAACAGCTTTTGGTCGATGCGACCTTCACGCCCATCGGCTGGGGCAACGCGCTGCACGTACCGCCCATAGATCGGCGCCGGCTGCTGCTCGGCTGGGCGCCGTCGCTGGAGAAAATCGGCGCGAGCGTTTGCCCAGGATTCGGCGGTGTGATCATCGTGGAAGCCAAAAAGGAGCTGATAGCTCCAATCGGAAAAGTCGTCCGTGCCCGCGCCGCCACACAACTCGCACCGGCGCCAGCTCGCGGCAGCGCTAAATCGAGCTCGCGGCAGCGCTAAATCGAGCTCGCGGCAGCGCTAAGTCGAGCTCGCCGCGGCGCATGAACGCAAGGTCATTCGGTGTCTGGTCAGAAACAGTCGTGATCTCGTTGCGCGCCACCTCGCTTCTGAAGCGAAAGGTCGGCTGCGGTCGAGCAATCAGAGCTGCGGGCGAAACGATATCGCCCGCGGCCCTTTTCAAAACAACGGTGGGCTGGCGTTGCTCATTCGAAGGGGTTCCGCCAGCCTGCTCTCGCCTTGGCCGGGAACGCTGTCGACAAATAGTCGAGGAGCTCTTTGCGCCCATCTCCCTCGGTCTTCGGAAGCGCATGCTTCTCTTGCATCCAGTCCAAAGTCTCGTTCCACTGGTCGCGGTTGAGACGCTGCTGAGACACCAATTTGAAGCTGTGGCATGCGGTGCAAAAGTAGAACGTGTTCTCCCGATGCGGGCCGTCCGGATAATTCTCGGGCTTGTCGTCGGCCTTTTCGGCTGTCTGACACCAGCCTGGAGGTGCTGCGACGAGCGCCATGGTGATGGCCAGGAGGGCGATTGCCGCCCTGGCCCCGCGCAATTGAAGCGTGGCTGTGAACATCGTCTGTCTCACCCGACCAGAACCGCGATTCGATGCATCGGATTGCCGCCGTAACCGGATGGGTTCCAGTTGGGGGCGACATGCGGCTGCAACTTGCCTGACCCGTCGGTCGCCCGGACCCACACCTCGTAATAGCCGTCGCTCGGCAAACGGACCTTGCCGCTCCACCGCGTCCAGTCGAAGGGATTGGTGGTCTTTGCGAGGCTCATGCCGGCCCATGACGAGCCGAAGTCGATCGAGACATCGACTTTCGAGATCGGCAGGTCACCAGCCCACGCGGCGCCGCGCAACGCGACCTCGGATGTGCCCGCTGCGAACTTGGCTCCGTTCATGGGACTCGAGATGACCGAGCGAACGGGCATGGACTCCATAACCTTGAAGTTGTTTGGATCAGCCTTGGCGCCTGGGACCATGGGCTTGATCGGAAGGCGATAGCTCGTACCGCCCATGCCCGAGCCGTCGTGCTCCTTGTCGCGAATCCAGATGCGCTTGAGCCACTTGTGGGACGCCGACCCGGCCCAGCCAGGCACCACCAGACGCAGCGGTCCACCGTGGATCGCCGGCAGAGGCTCCCCGTTCATGGCCCACACCAGCAGGGTATGCTCATCCAACGCTTTTGGTATGCGCACGCCACGTGACAGCGTCTCCTTCGAGGCGTCCCCAGACAAGTGCACGTCGGCGCCGTAGTGGGCGGTATAGACCGCCGACGACTTCAGGCCTGCCGCCTCAAGGAGGTCGCGCAGGGGCAAGCCCGTCCACTCCGGACAACCGGCGCCGCCGTTGGTCCATTGGTTGCCGCGTGCGGCCGGCGTATAGAATGACCGTCCGTTCCCACCGCATTCGAGCACCATGCGCAGCTTGCGCGGCTTGCCACGAGCCTTCAACTCGCCAAGCGTCACTTCGAGCGTCTTGTTCACCTCGCCATCGATGGTCAGCTTCCAGCTGTCCGGATTCGTTGGCGCCTCGGGAGGTATACCGTTGTTGCGGATGAACAGCTTCGTGTAGGGAGTCGTATCGTCGTCCAACAGATGCTCGGGCGTCTCAGCAACCAGCGGCTTGTCGCCAATGACTACGAGCCCCTTGTCCTTGCCAGGGAATTCGAGGAACTGCGGACCGGCCGCCGCACCCGTGGGGGCCGAGGCGGATTTGTCCTGCGCAAGGGCCGCCGGCACCAGACCGGCCGGCATGTTGGTGGCAAATGGAATGGTGGCACCCACAGCGGCACCGACGGCCGCAATGCCAGCTCCGCCTAGGAAGCCGCGGCGTGTGGCGTCCGTGCGCCGACCAAAAACCACGGCGTCGGCCCGCTCGGGGTCGCCGGAAAACAGTTCGTCGATGGATCTTTCGGTTGTTTTTGTCATCTCGGCGTCTCCTCCAGATGTTGTTGGCTCGAACGAGCGATACCCCTGGTGCAGACGTTGCGACCGAAAAGGTGTGCGAAGTTGAGCGATAGGAGGAGACGAATGAGCGGAGTGCAATATTCCACGGCGCAACAAAAAATTCAGCTGCAGGCCGCGCCGGTCCGAGCGGCGTTCTGCAGAGCCAGGCGGACATCGCGATCGAGCTTCATGTCACGCTCGATGATCCGCTCGATGATGGCAGCCAGCGAGGCCAGGCGCTCCGGGTCCATGCCCCTTGCAACAACCGCATACTCCAGCCACTCGGCCGTCCATACATAACCAGCCAGCTCGCCCAGGTGGACCGCTTGCGGAGGTGATGTTCGTCCGCCGTGCTCGCCCCGTCCAATCCACAAGCCGAGCCGGCACCCATTCGGTCCGACATAGCCATAGAAGACCGCCTGCCGGTCTCTGGGCTCGGTCGCGTCGCGAAAAACAAGCCGTAGCCTCGCCTCGCCGAGATCGGGCGGCTGACCCATCGGCTGCCAGTCAAGCGGCCGCTGATGATCGCCGCCGCCGTCATTGCCGGTGATCCATCGATCATAGATAGCCGCGGCCGCACTGAGCCCGCTCAGCTCCAGTACCCGTGCGGGTGCCGGGGGTACGGGCGCCGGCCGCAGCAATGCGAAGGACATGAGGGCCACGGCCAGCACGACAATCGCAGCGCCTGCGACGCCGGCCCAGGCAAACGACCGTCTTGGTGGCACGGATCGGGCGGGAGTTCGCAGGGGCGGCGGCATCTCGCTTTTGCCTGCTTCGGCCACGCACGCCTTCAATCGCGCAAGCGAGGCGACGCGTGCCGCCAAGTCAGGATCTAGCGCCAGCGCGCCAGCAACCTCGGCATTGCCCTGCGCATCGAGCTCGCCATCAACGTAGGCATTGAGTTTATCCCAACCGATCGCCACGTGATCTCCGTCGCGCTCGATCGAGCGAGCGCACTGTTCCGCCGATGACATCCAGCAGGGCGAGCCGCGCGCGGCTCAGCCGGCTCATGACCGTTCCCAGGGGCACTCCCAGAATATCCGAAACCTCCGCGTATCTGAAGCCCTGGATGTCGACAAGCTCAATGATTTCGCGATGATCGGGGGCGAGCCGATCCAAGCCTTGCCGGACACTCAGCGCTGCAATCACGCGGTCATCGAACCCCCAGACCTCAGTCTCTTCGATGGACGTGGCCGCGTGCTTTGATTCGACGATGGTCCTTCTGTGGCCATCGATAAAGTTGTTACGAACGATCTTGAACAGCCATGCGCGCAACATCACTGGCTCCTGCGGAGGGCTCGTCGCAGACAGCGCCGCCAAGGCAGCTTGTTGCAGGAGATCACTCGCACGGTCCCGGTCGCGCGTGAGTGTGACCGCATAGCCAAACAGACGCGGCCAGTTCTCCAACAGTTGACGCTCAATCTTGTCGTGCACGACCATGAGCCTCCGTCAGACACGATCTTCCGCGCCAGTTGGTCAATGTACCCCACCAAGTTTAGAGTGTCGATCACGCGCGGGCCTACCAGAAATTTTTCATGGGGCGCTTTGCGATTGGGGTTTGGGAGTTACGATCGCAATCCCTCCGGATTCGAGATCGTCAAAACAAACGAAAATTGGCGCCGTTCCCGCCATCTGCCATGGAGTACGCATCAGAGGCAGGAACGATTGCCATCGCAGGTGATGGGGCCCGCCGTTTTCAGAAGCTCGCGGGTCGCGCTTGCGCGCTGTGAAGTTGCCCGCGGCGAGCGATTGCTCGCCCTCAACCGAACGCCCGTTTCAACGCGTTATGAAGCGGAATGGTACGCTGACGACCATCGTCGGCGAGCCCAGACCGTTCGGGAACGGCGGAAACGGCGATGAACGCTGGATGGCTGCCAAGGCCGCCTCGTCGAGCTTGCGCGAGCCCGAACTCGACGCGATCTCGTTGGCGACGAGGTTGCCCTTGGCATCGACCGTGAACCGGACCACGACAGTGCCGGTATCATCGCTATTGGGCTTGATCTTTTTGCGCTCAATCTGGCCACGCAGCTTGCCGAGGTAGGCTGCGCGCAGACTGGCATCACCGCCTTTTTTGTTCGCCGACGACGTCTTCTCCTCGGCAACCACCACCTGTTGCACCGGCTCGACCGCCGCGACCTCCTGCATCCGTACCGGCTCGACGGGTGGCGGCGTCTCGCGCAGAATCTCTTGCTCCTCGACCGGTTCAACCTTCGACGCAATAACCTCCGATTTCTCGACAATCTCCGGCGGCGGTTCCGTCGGCTTGATTTCCTGTTGCGGTTCTTCGGTCGCCGCGGTTGCCATCTGAGGTGCCACCGCGGCCTGGGCTTCGACGGGCGTCTCTTGCGCAGCCTGTTCGACTTCGGCGATCTCGCCAAGCTGCGACAGCCCCTCGATGGCAATGCCCTGCTCGATGCGGAGGATGTCGGTGCCGTCGCCTGCCTCGAACGAGCGGCTGCCAGCCTGAATAGTCACGAACGACAGCGCCAGTCCGGCGTGCAACAGCGCCGAGATGCCCCAGGTCGAAAATTTCAAAGCTGACGACATGCCCTATCCTTCAAGGTCCCGCGGGACTGCGGATCGGATTGCCCGCGTCTGCGGATGGAGGTTGGACCGCGACCGGGCCGCTTGCAGCCACGGCATCCTTTCCAGGCTTTGGCTGCGTCAACAGCGACAGCCGCTGAAATCCGCTTTCGCCAACCCGGCTCAGCACCTCCATGACATCCCCATAAGACCGCGACTTGTCGGCGCGGACGTAGACGACAGTGTCGCCTTCCGCGGCTTTCAACGCCTGAAGGCGTGGAACCAATGTCGCCGCCGTCACTGGCTCATCGCGAATGTAAAGCGCACCGTCTGCAGCGACGGTCACGACCATCGGTTTCTTGGGCTGGCTCAGCCGTTTTGCCGCGCTGTTTGGAAGATCGACGGGCACTCCCGCGACCAGGAGCGGCGCGGCGACCATGAAGATGATGAGCAACACGAGCATCACGTCGACAAATGGTGTGATGTTGATTTCGGCCATGGGCCGATAGGTGGCGTCGTCGTCGCCTGACGATCCGCTGCCGAGCGACATACCCATCAGACCGTCCTCCGCAACGGTACCGCGGTCTCGGCCTTGTCATGGCCCAGGTCCTGTCGCCGGGCGAGACGCTTGGCGAGTAAAGCGATGGCGCTGCCGGCACGGTCGTTGACGCGGCCTAGACCGACCGCGAACTGGTTGTAGGCGATCACGGCGGGAATTGCGGCAACCAGGCCGAGCGCCGTTGCAAATAGCGCTTCGGCAATGCCGGGAGCAACCACCGCGAGGCTGGTGTCCTTCTGCTGGGCGATGGAGGTGAACGAGTTCATGATGCCCCAGACCGTGCCGAAGAGGCCGATGAACGGCGCGGATGATCCAACCGTCGCCAGGAACGGCAGACCACCTTCGATGCGCTGCAGCTCGCGCTTCAAGGCGCCGCGCATGGCTTTTTCAAGACGTGTGCGGACATCGCCGCGATCCTCGCCCGGGGATGCGCCTTCGGCCGCTTCGATAACAGCCGCGCGATGTACGGCGCCGACCAGGCCGGCTGACTCGCCGTCCGGAAACCTGCCGCTGGCCGCAGCGTCTTCGAGCGCCGTGACATCGCGCTTCAATACTCGAATGCGTATGGCCTTTTCGAACACCACCGCCCAGCATGCGACGGACGCGAGCACGAGGCCGCCCATGACAGCCTGCACCACCGGATCGGCGTGGAGAACTAGGCTGATGATCGAGAAGTCGCGAGCAGGTTCCATGACGGGTCTTGAAGCCTCGGCGGTTGGTGCTGGTGGGCGTGTTGGGCAATAGCGCGCGATGGCGGCGCCAGTCAGGCATGGTCTCGGTTACTGAGGCGCGATCCATCGCACCACATGATGTTATGAAATCGTCTCTGTGAGCGTTGTCAATGTTTCGAGCGACTGGCGGTGGATGCCGCAGATCGGGGCCGCGCACGCTTCCAGGCCGGCCGCAAGCAGAAAGTAAAAATGCACGACACCTCTCTGCCCCGATTAACGCAAACGCCGGATCTCATAGTTCGTGCGGATGCATTTGTATGCAATGCCTCAGCAGACTGTGTCGCGACCGCAACATTCCACGAGCAATGTAACAATCGTGCGCCAATTCGCAATGGAAGTTTCTTGCTCGGGCTGCATCAGCCAAACTACAACAGCCGAGCTAACATGATGAATTTATAGGAAGATCCGGAATTTTTCCCAATCGGGAATTATTCCCGATTTGGACCGGGGTTAGGGTTCCCCGTTCGCCGAGTACAAGACAATGGCGGGATGCATCTCGATGGGCGCAAATCACATTAGATTGCAAAGACGTCAGGTGCCGCGGCGGGTGTGTGGAGAAAATGGGGCGAAGATGAAAAGCAGAATCTGCGCGATTTCGGCGTTGGCAGGATTGGCAGCAACGCAGGCATGGGCCCAGGCACCGCAACAGGCGCCCGTCGGCGGAGCAGCGCCTGCTGCTGGCGCCGCAGCACCGGCCACGCCGGCGGCGCCAGGCCAGGCAGCAACGCCTGTTCAGGTTGAGCCAGTTCCGGCGACACCTGCAGATCAGAGCCAACTGCCGCCGGTGGACGTGATACAGAAGAAGGCCCCGGCGCCCGCTCCGAAGCAGCAGTCCGCGTCTGCGCCCAAGGCCAAAGTCGCCAAGCAAGCGGCGCCTGCACCCAAGCAAAAGCAGGCCGCACCCGCTCCGCAGGCGGCAGCGCAGCCCGATCCGCAGATCCCATCGGTTCCCGTCGCTGCTCAGCCGTCGATCGATGTCCAGCGCGCGGCCGGCGATGTCGTACGCACCACTCCCTTCGGCAATTCCGAGATTGCAATCGAGAAAGTGCCGGGTAGCGTGAGCACCGTGTCCGCCGCGACAATCGCCGAGTCTGGCAGCAACGAACCGCAAGACGTGCTGCAGAAGAACGTGCCGGGTATCATTCTGAGCGACGCTGGCGGCAACGAGCTCCGCTCTCAGGTCGACTATCGCGGCTTTGGTGCCGGCTCGCTCAACGGCTTCCCGCAAGGCCTTGCCGTCTACCAAAACGGCGTCCGCATCAACGAGGTTTTCGGCGACACCGTGAATTGGGACATTCTGCCGAAAAACGCCATCAGCGACATTACCGTGCTCTCTGGCAACCCAATCTTCGGTCTCAATGCCATTGGTGGCGCGGTCAGCGTCGTGACCAAGGACGGTTTTCAATTCCAAGGCGTCGAGATCGAAGCCTTGTTCGGTTCGTTCGGGCGCAAGCAAGTCGGCGTGCAGGTCGGCCAGCAGAGCGGGCCGTTCGCATTGTATTTTGCCGGAGAGGCAATCGACGAGAACGGCTGGCGCGATTTCTCACCGACCGAAGTCAAGCGCGGATTCGTCGACCTCGGCTTCAAGAAAGAGGGTGTCGAGGCCCACTTCAACCTAACGTTCGGCGACAGCAAGGCTGGCATCGTCGCAGCGTCCCCGGTCGAGCTTCTGGAGATTGATCGCGCACGCACGTTCACTTCACCGCAGACCACGGATATCGAAGTTTTCATGCCGTCGTTCAACGCCTCGGTAAAAGTAACCGAAACACTCACGTTGTCGGGGCTTGCTTACTATCGCCGGTTGCGCTCCAGGGTCGTCGACGGCAACGTTGCGGAGCTGGAGAAGTGCGACGAGGTGATCGGTGAAAATCCGGGAGCGGATGCGTCGGGTGTGACTGATGGCAATAACCTCTGCGCTGAAGAGCTCGAAGGAAATGAAATCGAGCAGGTTGAAGATGCGTTCGGCAATCCGATATCGCCGGCCCGCATCGGTGCCCTCGATTTCGATGATGTCACCTTGGGGGCGATCGACCGGATCAAGACCGATTCCGAGAGCTTCGGCTTCGGGCTGCAGGCCGTCGACAAGCGAAGTATCCTTGGCTTTCGCAATCATTTTGTGGTCGGCGCAAGCTACGACCAGGGCAAGGTCGATTACCGCACGAGCTCTGAGCTCGGCGTGATTGGTGACCGCTTCGTGGTTGCCGGTTCTGGCATCATCATCGCCGAGCCCGACGACTTCGCGTCGCGGCGCGTTGCAGTCGACACCAAATACATTGGGGTGTACGCGCTGAACGCGGTCGATGTCACGGATCAGCTGACGATCACCTTCGGCGGGCGCTTCAACTACGCCAAAGTCGACCTTGAGGACTTGAGTGGCGAATTCCCCGAGATCACGTCCCAGCACAGCTTCCAGAGGTTCAATCCGACGGTTGGTGCAACCTATGAGATCGTGCCCGGCATCACGCTGTTCGGCGGCTACTCGGAGGCCAACCGCGCGCCGACACCGGCCGAGCTCGCTTGCGCCAATCCCGAAAATCCTTGCCCGATCGAAAGCTTCCTGACCGACGACCCGCCGCTGGAGCAGGTCGTCTCCAAGACCTTCGAGGTGGGGCTGCGTGGCAAAATGAAATCCAGCGACGGCTGGCAGCGGCTCGATTGGGGCCTCAGCTTGTTCCGCACCTTGAACGAAGACGACATCTTGTTTGTTGCTTCCTCGATCACCGGCCGAGGCTTCTTCTTCAATGCTGGCGAAACCCTTCGTCAGGGCGTCGAGGCGAGCCTTAAGTATAAGTACGGTCCACTCTCGACCTACGCCAGCTACAGCTACGTCGAGGCGACCTACGAGACGCCGAACGAGTTCTCTTCGCCCAACAATCCTTTTGCGACGCCTTGCGTGACGGTGCCGGAAGAAAGCTGCATCAACGTCGAGGACGGCGACAGCATACCCGGTATTCCCAATCATCGAGTGAAGGCCGGGTTCGACTATCGCGTGACACCGCGCTGGAAGGTGGGCGCCGACGTGATCTATGCCTCGGGCCAGCACTTTTTCGGTGACGAGGCCAATCTGCTCGACAAGCTCGGTGGCTACACCCGCGTCGACCTTTCGACCTCATACGATCTGACGAGCAACATCCAGGTTTTTGCCTTCGCCAAGAACGTGTTCGACAAGAATTATGGCCTGTTCGGCACGCTGTTCGATGCCGAGGAGGCGCCGGGAGATCCGGTGGCGCCGGGTTTCTCGTTCAATCCGGACCAGCCGCGCTCGATCGTGCCAGGGGCTCCGGTTTCGGTTTACGGCGGCGTAAAAGTCAAATTCTGAAGTCATACGAAATGGTTGCCGCGTTTGGCCGGCAACACAATGCCAACGGTGCCAGCTTCGGCCGGCACCTTTTTTGTTCCTGCCGAACAATGGCAAGCTTACGATCACGCGGCACTTGCGCCGAGAGGTGAAATGTAATGTAATGTTATATTCTATCATTATTTTGGATGGGTTCGCATGTCGCTGCGCGTTCAGCTGATTACGACCATTGCGCTCGCGCTGCTCGCAACTTTGGGGCTGGGCGCGCTACTGGTGCATTGGCATGCTGTGGAGAAGATCGAGACGGAAATGACGGCGGCGATCGCGAGCGGGGCGCGCATTGCCCGTAACGCGGTCGACGACGACCATGAGTTCGTCAATCCCAAACGCCGGCTCGTGTTGCTGATGGCGGACTTCGATGGCGATCGCCACTTGAGAGCGACAGTGCGCGATAGGTCAGATGCCGTCGTGTTGTCATCGAAGCCCGCACGCACGGACAATCCTGCACCGCCGTGGCTCGTGCGCTGGTTGTGGCAGGCGCCCAAGACAACACAACTTCCGCTGCCATCGGCATTCGACGATCACGGACGACTTTTTCTCGAAACAGACCCAATCAACGAGATCGCAGAAGTGTGGGAGGACTTGCTGATCTACCTCAAGCTGCTTGCCGTGTTCAGCGTGGCGGCGCTCGGAGTGACACTTTTCGTGCTGGCACGTGCACTTGCCCCGCTACGCCATCTGAATGACGCGTTTCGGCGCATCGGCCGGGGCGACTATGACTTTCAACTGCCAGAGCGCGGACCAAGTGAACTGTTGGAGTTGTCAAAAGGGTTCAATGCCATGGCCTCTCGGCTTGCGGCCGGCGAAAGCCGCAACAATCAGCTTGTCGATCAGCTGAGCCGGGTTCAGGAAGAGGAGCGCGCCGAACTCGCGCGAAACCTCCATGACGAGGTCAGTCCGCTGCTGTTTTCTGTCGATGTCGATGCCACGACGATCCGGCATCTGGCGGTCGAAGGCCGGATCGACGCGATTCGTGACAAAGCGGACTTGATTCAGGCCGCCATCGGCAGCATGAAATCCAACGTACGCGGCATCCTTGAGCAGCTGCGGCCGCCCATGGAAGAGGATCGTGACTGGCGCGCGGCGATTCGTGAGCTGATTGCGTTCTGGCGGGAGCGATTTCCTGAGGTGGAGTTTCGCCTCGACATCGCGGTGTTCGAGTGTCCGCCAGCCGTCGGTCTGGTGTTGAGATACGTCACCGGGGAGTGCGTTGGAAATGCGCTGAAACATGCCGCGCCGAAGTATGTCGAGCTTTCGATTTCAACCCACGAGGGGTTTGCGATCGCAACCGTGATAGACGACGGCAGCGGCTTGCGCGATGGGCAGGCAGGATATGGGTTTGGTATTGTCGGGATGCGCGAACGTGTCGAACGCGCGGGAGGCTCGTTCGAGATGCGCGCGCGGGGTGGAAGTCCTGGACTAGCCGTCACGGCGAGGTTGCCGTTGTCGAACGATCGACGCAGTCGTCATGGAAATCCCGTGGACAGTTCATTTGGCGATGTCTTGGTGCAGGCACAATGAAGATCCTGGTCATCGACGACCACGTGGTTGTGCGCGAAGGCGTGCAGCGGTTGCTGGCCACTTTGCCCAATATCGAAGTGATAGTTGTCGAAGATGCTCGAGATGCTCTGACAGTATACAGAAAATCTCTGCCCAGCTTGGTTATTCTTGACATCAACCTCGATGGCAGCAGTGGCCTCGAGTTCCTTCAGCGGCTGCTGGTGTACGACAAATCAGCTCGCATCATCATGTTCACGATGCACGCGGAACCAAGCTATGTCGCGCGTGCGATCCGGGCTGGCGCCATGGGCTATGTCAGCAAAAGCTCGCCAGCCGACGAGCTGATCGAGGCAGTGAACAAGGTGGCTGCCGGAGAGCGCTACATTGCGCGGGCGCTCGCCAATAGCCTAGCATCCGGCCCCAACCCGCCGGAAGATCCCTACCACAGTCTCTCCAATCGGGAGGTCGAGATCCTGCGGCTGCTCGGCGAAGGCAAGAGCGTTGCGCAGATCGCCGCAACCTTTGGCATTGCCTACAAAACCGTCGCCAACTCGTGCACGACGCTCAAGACAAAGCTTGGCCTCCAGCGGACTGCCGACCTCATCCGGTTGTCGATCGAACGGCGCGACCGCTGAAGGTTAGCAGCTTTCACAACCGGCCGGCGCGACGCGGCATGCGGAACGGGAGCATGGCTTTGACCAACGGCATTCGGAAGCGGTTCAGTGAAAGGCTCTCGTGCATTGCGACAGTGTCCTCACCGAAGATGCGGGTCGACAGCATCGAGCGGGAATAGAATGGCGTGTCCTCGAGCGTCTTGAGTACGCGGGGTACGTGGCCGATGTCGGCACGGGTCTTGCGCTCAACGCGCCACAGCGTCTTGGGTAGAGCGGCAGGTTCGGGTCCGATGTGTTCGTCGACATTGCCCTGGTGATCGAACCGCAGCGCGAGGGAACGTTTGGCGCCATCGGGGAGCGTGACATCATAGAGCACGGCACTGCCGTCATCCAGTGATGCGCGCGCCCAATCCCAGCGGTCGAAGCCCGCTTCCAGGCTTTCGCTGCCGCGGTTGATGTCGAAGTACCCGCGACCATTCCATGAGAGCGAGGGCTGCTTGAGGTCCACTTCGATGCGGGCGCTGGGGGCGATCGGGTGCCAATCGTGGCGGCTGTTGTGGTCGAGGGCAAACACTTTCGTGTTGAGGCCTTCCGGATGAATGCGAATCTCGCCGCGGAGTCTTGATGGAAACGGCACCGTTATTTCATTGACCGCGATACGAAGCGTCTTGCCGTCCCAGTCGAGCTGGCTCGGCCCGACGGCCAGTTGGGTGCGGTTGCGCGAGACAGCTTCGCGTCCGCGCTCGGTCATGGCCCAGCGGTGCCCACCTGCGCCGTAGAGCGCAATGTTGAGAGCCGAGTGATCGAGCGGATCGTGGCGGCCGGACCAAGCGTAGTAGGGCGAGAAAACGCTGCCGAGAAATGCGATGAGCGTGATGGCGTGCCGACCGTCGTCGCTCAAGCCGTCGACATACCACCACGCATAGCCACCGGGCGGGACGTCCGCGTCGAAGCAAGGCTCTTCAAGACGCAACGGGCTGCGAGCCGTCCCGAAATCGCCGCCATCGGCACGCCGGGCCCCGGATGCACGCTGCCACCCGCCAGGAACAGGCCGCGAATGGGCGTCTCCGATGCGGGCCTCCGGAACGAGGCCATCAAGCCGTGTGTGGCCGCTCCGTAAAGAGCCCCACCCCTCCCCGGAAAAAGCCGGTTGAAGTCCCGGGGCGTCGTGACCGTGGTTGCCCCGGGCTGCCGTTTGAGATTGAGGCCCGATGCCTCCAATCGCCTCATAAGGTTTTCCTCGCATCGCGCGATCTCCTTGTCGTCATAGGGGTCGGTGTCGCCCGTCGCGGGCGCGTTGATCAGGCACAGCATGCGCTCGGGCCGGCCGCTCGACGATCCCCCGCCGCGGAGGTCATCGGAGCGATCCTGGGCGCAGAGGTAGACTGTCGGGTCACGCGGGGTGCGGCCATTCTCGAAGATGTCCGAGAATTCGGCCTGGTAGCCGGGCGGGAAGAACACGTTGTGCCGGACCAGCGGGAAGCCGGTGGCTTCGGCCTCGAAGGCAAACGTGACCGCGGAGAGCGAGCGGGGGCTGCGGGCAACGCCGGGCACTGCCGCCTGCATGCCGTCGCCGAGCAGTCCGCAGGCCAAAGCCGCGGCGTCGGCATTGCAGATCACCGCCTCGGCCGCGATATCTTCGCCGGAAGCCAAGCGGACGCCCGTGACGCGGCCCTTGTTCGAGAGAATTTGTGATGCCTTCGCACCATAGCGGATCGTGGCGCCATGCTGGGTTGCCAGCGCGGCCAGTGTGGCGGCGAGTTTGTGCATCCCGCCCCTGATCGACCACACGCCCTGCTGCTCGACGTGGGCGATGAGCATGAGCGTGGCCGGCGCGGCGAAGGGCGAGGACCCGCAATAGGTAGCGTAGCGCGCGAACAATTGCTGGAGGCGGGGATCGCGGAAGTAGCGGGCGAGTTCGTTCCACATCGTAATATGCGGCTGGATATGACGAAGGCTCATCAGGCCGGGAAGACCCATGCGCACAATGAGACTTGGTATGCTCGGACGACTGGCAGTCATGAACGGGCGTTCAAGGAGGTCGTACATGCGTTGCGCGTCGGCGGCGAATTGGCGGTAGCCGTCAGCTTCCCTGCGCCCTGCGAAGGCGGCGATCGCCTCGATGCTGTCGTCGAGCGAGGCATGGAGATCGAGCTGCTCCTCCGTGCTCCAGGCATGGCGGGCCAGGATTTTAAGCGGTTCGAGTTCGAGGTGGTCATCGAGCGAGGCGCCGACATCGGCGAACAGCTCGTCAAAAACCCACCGCATGGTGAAGACGGTGGGGCCGGCGTCTATGCGGACGTGCCCTTGCGCGCCGATGGGCACCTCGCGCATTTTTCCGCCGGGTGTTGCGGCGGCCTCCAAGAGCGTGACGTGAAGGCCATTGGCCGCAAGCTCCAGGGCCGCAACCAAACCGGCTACTCCTGCACCGACCACGATGATCCTTTTGGCGTGCACGCCTTGATGCCTTCTCAGCCGCTCGTTTCGATCGCGCCACTGAACGCGACTGGGGCCGCCGTCGATTGCCTTTAAGCAAGGAACCGTTCGACTGCATATCGACGAAGGCCCAGCCAAAGCCGGTTGACGCGCTTCCGGCTCAGTGTCAATTTAACCTGACATTGCAAATAGACAAGCAAGTTTTACAGTCAGTGGCAGTGGGGTGTGACGATGGACGCAGCCAGGCGGATCGAGCTCAGCCTCTCATCGCAACTTCAACGATGCGATGTGTCGACCTGCCCGAAAGGACTGAGAGAGGCGATGTGGCATGCGGTGATGCCAGCCGGTTCACGCGTGCGACCGAAGCTCAGCCTTGCCGTTGCGCTGGCCTGCGGCGACCCCTGTCCAGAGGCGGCCGACGCAGCGGCAGCGGCCATCGAGCTTATCCACTGCGCGTCGCTGGTTCACGACGACCTGCCGTGCTTCGACGATGCTGCCGTTCGGCGCGGCCGGCCCTCTGTGCATGCGGCCTATGGAGAGCGGCTGGCCGTCCTCGCCGGCGACGCCTTGATCATTATGGCTTTCGAGTGTGTGGCGACAGGTGCAGCGCCCGCGCCTGACCGTATGGCCGCGCTAATCCAGATCATCGCCGCAGCATCCGGTGGCGCGCGCGGCATCACGGCCGGTCAGGCTTGGGAGTGTGAGCCGCGTGTGGATGTCAGCGCCTACCACCGGCTCAAGACGGGTGAACTTTTTGCAGCGGCGACAGCCGCGGGTGCGGCGGCAGCGGGGGAAAATCCAAAAGTGTGGCGGCTGCTCGGCGATCGGTTGGGCGAGGCTTATCAGATCGCCGACGATCTCAGGGATGTGCTCGGCAAAGAATCTGAGATGGGTAAGCCTGCCGGTCGCGATGCGGATCTCGGACGCCCGACGGCGGTGTGCGAATTGGGTGTGGATGGCGCGGTGGCGCGTGTGCGGCATCTGATCGATGGGGCGATCCAGTCGATTCCGCCGTGCGCGGGCGCGGCCGAGTTGCGCGCGCTGGTATTGGAGCAGGCGCGCCGGGTCGTACCGCGTGAACTGACTTTGGTCGCGGCATAGTTCATGATCAAAGTCGAAGATCGGAGTGCAAAAGTGACGTCCGCATCCCAATCCGCAGGCAAACCGATCGCGATCGCCGCCGAGGCGGATCCAAAGGCGGAGACCGTCGCGCTGCAATCTTGGCTCGATAGGGCCCTGACCTGGCGCAACCGCATCCTTGCCAAGCCGTCGTTTCAGCGATGGGCCGCAGCGTTTCCGCTGACCAAGCCGATCGCAGAGCGCAACGCGCGGGCGCTGTTTGATGTCTGCGCTGGCTTTGTCTATTCGCAGGTTCTTCTGGCGTGCATAAAGCTTGACCTCTTCTCGATGTTGGCCGATGGCCCATTGACAGTGGCGGACCTTTCGCGCCGGCTTGGGCTCGAAGAGCGGGCGGCGCGTCGGCTACTCAACGCTGCGGCGTCACTCAAGTTGCTCGACCGGCGCCGCGATGATCGTTTCGGGCTTGGATCTCTGGGTGCGGTGCTGAACGGCAACCCTTCGATCGCAGCGATGATCGAGCATCATGCCCTGCTCTATGCTGATCTCCGTGACCCTATCGCGCTGCTCAAGGGTGACGTGAAGAAAACCGAACTCGGAACGTATTGGCCCTATGCGGGTGGTGCTGGTGCGGAGTCTCGGGATCCCGAGCGGGTCCAGACCTACACGCGCTTGATGGCGCAGTCGCAGCCGCTGATCTCCGCGGATATTCTTGATGCGTACAGCTTCAAAGCGCATCGCTGTCTGCTCGATGTCGGTGGCGGCGACGGAACGTTCCTGAGTTTGGTTCTCGAGCGCGCGCCGCATCTCGCCCTTAAGCTGTTCGATCTGCCGCCGGTCGCTGCCGAGGCACGGGTGCGGCTCGAAGCGAATGGCCACGGTTCGCGCGTCGAGGTTCATGGCGGAGACTTTCTGGCTGATCCCTTGCCCACGGGCGCGGACGTAATCTCGCTGGTGCGTGTGATCTTCGACCATGACGATGCGACAGCGCTGCGGATTCTGACGGCGGTGCGCCGCGCTCTGCCGCCAAATGGCGTCTTGCTTCTAGCCGAGCCGATGTCTGGAACGCGCGGCGCCGAACCCATAAGCGACGCCTATTTCGGCTTCTATCTGCTCGCGATGGGGCGTGGCCGCACGCGCACGCCGGAAGATATGGCGCGCCTGCTGGATGCCGCAGGATTTGGTGTGCCGCAAGTCGTGCCAACCTGCCGGCCGATGTTCATGAGGCTCTTGAAGGCTTCTCCGCGCAGATAGCTTCAATCGAGAACCCGCAGGTGGTGGGGCGCCCATCTCGCGGCGAGAAAACTGTCCGGTCAAAAGTGTAACTAAATCTTGACACGTCAAATTGTCTCACTAGACTTACACCCATAGTTGACCATGTTCAGGATTCCCTGGACGGGTCTGGCCAGGAGGGCTGGATGGATACCGTTGCAGTCGTCTTATCGGACCCAGAACGTCTGGCACTCAGCCGGGTGGCGCTCAACGCGCCCCGGGAAACGGATGTCGTTGTCGACGTGTCCTATAGCGGCATCAGCACGGGAACGGAGCGGCTGCTCTGGTCTGGGCGGATGCCAGCATTCCCAGGCATGGGTTATCCGCTGGTGCCGGGTTACGAGTCGATCGGCCGCGTGGTCGAGGCCGGTGCCAGCTCTGCCCATCCTGTCGGCGCGCATGTGTTTGTTCCAGGCTCAAATGGTTTCAGAGATGTGCGCGGGTTGTTTGGCGGCGCGGCTTCGACGCTGGTGGTCTCAAGCGAAAAGATCGTTGCCGTTGACGAAGCGCTTGGCGAGCGCGGCGTGCTGTTGGCGCTCGCGGCCACCGCCTATCACGCGATCCGGACGCCCGGCGCAAGTCGGCCGGATCTGATCGTCGGGCACGGGGTGCTCGGACGGCTCGTCGCGCGCTTGGCTCTCGTCGACGGCGAAGCTCCGCCAGTGGTGTGGGAGACCAATGCCGGTCGGGCCGAGCCTGCCGTCGGATACGACGTCGTTCACCCCGACCAGGACCAGCGTCGCGACTATCGCTGCATCGTCGATGTCAGCGGTGACAGCACGATCCTCGATCGGCTGATCGCGCGACTTGCACCCGGGGGAGAGATAGTGCTCGCCGGGTTCTACGAAAAGCCGCTCAGCTTTTCTTTCCCGCCGGCCTTCATGCGCGAAGCACGGATGCGCGTCGCCGCAGAGTGGAAGCGGGCCGATCTTGCAGCCGTCAATGCGTTGATCAATGCGGGCAGCCTTTCGCTCAATGGTCTCGTGACGCACCGGGCCGATGCCTACGCTGCCGAGGGCGCCTATCGAACGGCCTTCGAAGATCCTGCTTGCCTCAAGATGGTTCTCGACTGGAGGAGTTGCGCATGAGCATGGCAGATGGCGGCATGGCCTGCGGCGGTAGCGCGGCGCGCACGATCACGGACTTTCTCCGCGACGAAGCGCGGATCGAGCCCGATCCGGTGCCGACCAAGGCGACCAAAGAAACTCAGATCATCGCCATCTACGGCAAGGGCGGCTCGGGCAAGAGCTTCGCACTCGCAAATCTCTCATACATGATGGCGCAGCAGGGCAAGCGCGTACTGCTGATCGGCTGTGACCCTAAGAGCGATACGACGTCGCTTTTGTTCGGCGGCCGCGCCTGCCCGACCATCATCGAGACGAGTGCCAAGAAAAAGCTGGCCGGCGAAGACGTGAAGATCGGCGACGTCTGCTTCAAGCGCGACGGCGTGTTCGCCATGGAGCTGGGTGGGCCAGAAGTCGGCCGAGGCTGTGGTGGGCGCGGGATCATTCACGGCTTCGAGCTGCTGGAAAAGCTCGGCTTCCATGAGTGGGGTTTCGACTACGTTCTGCTCGACTTCCTTGGCGATGTGGTTTGCGGCGGCTTCGGCCTGCCGATCGCGCGTGACATGTGCCAGAAGGTGATCGTCGTCGGATCGAACGACCTGCAGTCGCTGTACGTGGCAAATAACGTCTGCTCTGCAGTCGAGTACTTCCGCAAGCTTGGCGGCAATGTCGGCGTGGCCGGCATGATCATCAACAAGGACGATGGCTCGGGCGAGGCGGCGGCTTTTGCGGACGCAGCCGGCATTCCCGTGCTGGCCGCGATTCCGGCCAATGAAGACATTCGAAAGAAGAGCGCGAATTACCAGATCATCGGCACGCCGGGTGGTCAGTGGGCGCCGCTGTTCGAGGAGCTCGCCGCCAACGTGGCGACCGCGCCGCCGGTGCGCCCGAAGCCCCTCAATCAGGATCAACTGCTGGCGCTGTTCGCCGCCGAAGCCGTCGGACGAGGCGTGGTGCTGGAACCGGCGTCGTTCGAGGACATGTGCGGCACGACCTACAAGGAGAAGCCGACGCTGGAAGTGGTCTACGACGCGGTTTGACGACCGTATCGGAAGCCTGCGTTGTTTGCAGAACTGGAGCGCCGCGCATGAGCGCGAACGATACAAAAATCGCTTCTTCAGGCCAACCGGCAACGTCGATCGGCGAAGTCGTCTACGATGCGACGGCGTCGGCTCCGATGGCAAACGATGTGGCGCCGTCGATCGAAGTGTCCGCAAACGTCGCAGGCGTCGCCGCTCCAATAATCAACGTCGCTGCAACCAGGTCCGATGGTCTCGGCTGTCACGCCGGCAAGGACGAAATGCGCAAGGCGGCAGAGCGTGCCGGCAAGGGCGAAGCGCTTGCGCGATACGCCGCCGACTATCCGCTCGGCCCCCATGATCAGCCGCAGAGTATGTGTCCGGCGTTCGGTTCGCTCCGCGTCGGCCTCCGGATGCGGCGCACGGCGACCGTGCTTTCGGGCTCGGCTTGCTGCGTCTATGGCCTCACGTTCACGTCGCACTTCTACGGCGCGCGTCGCACCGTTGGCTATGTGCCGTTCAATTCGGAGACTCTGGTCACCGGCAAGCTGTTCGAGGACATCCGCGAGGCGGTGTTCAAGCTCGCCGATCCCGCGAACTACGACACCATCGTCGTGACCAACCTTTGCGTGCCGACTGCGTCCGGCGTGCCGTTGCGGCTGCTGCCGAAAGAGATCAACGGCGTCCGTATCATCGGCATCGACGTGCCGGGCTTTGGCATCCCGACGCATGCGGAAGCCAAGGATGTTCTGGCCGGCGCCATGCTCAAGTACGCGCGTACCGAGGCCGAGCATGGCCCCGTCAGCGCGCCGCGCGGCGGCCGCAGCGCCAAGCCCACCGTCACGCTGGTCGGTGAAATGTTCCCGGCCGATCCGGTCGGCATCGGCATGATGCTCGAGCCGCTGGGGCTCGCTGCTGGTCCCGTGGTGCCGACGCGGGAATGGCGTGAGCTCTATTCGGCGCTCGATTGCGCGGCTGTCGCCGCGATCCACCCGTTCTACACAGCCTCATTCCGCGAGTTCGAGGCGGCTGGCCGCACCATCGTCGGCTCCGCGCCGGTCGGGCATGACGGCACGGCCGCCTGGCTCGACACCATCGGAGCAGCCTGCAACGTACCGGCCTCGCGGGTCGATGCCGCCAAGGCGCGGATGCTGCCGATGATCAGGGCCGCGCTCGCCAAGACGCCGATCAAGGGCCGCATCACGCTGTCGGGTTACGAGGGCTCGGAGCTGTTGGTTGCTCGCCTTCTGATCGAAAGCGGCGCCGACGTGCGCTACGTCGGTACGGCCTGCCCGCGTACGCTCTGGTCGGACCCCGACCGCGACTGGCTCGAAGCCAAGGGTGTCCACGTCACCTATCGTGCTTCGCTTGAGCAGGATCTGGCGGCGTTCGAGGAATTCAAGCCTGATCTCACCATCGGTACAACGCCGGTCGTGCAGAAGGCCAAGGAGAAGAGCGTGCCCGCGCTCTACTTCACCAACCTCATTTCGGCACGTCCCCTGTTCGGTGTTGCCGGCGCCGGATCTTTGGCTCAGGTGGTCAATGCCGCGCTCGGCAACAAAGCGCGCTTCGACGAGATGTCGGCATTCTTCGAGGGCGTCGGCACCGGCCACACCGCCGGCGTCTGGCAGGAGCAGCCTGTCGACCGACCGGATTTCCGCGAGACCTACAAGCGCCAAATAGCCAAGCAGGCCAAGGCGCGCAAGTCCGAGGAGATGGTCTGATGCTCATCCTCGATCACGACCGCGCGGGTGGATACTGGGGTTCGGTTTACGTCTTCACGGCGATCAAGGGCCTGCAGGTCATCATCGACGGCCCCGTGGGCTGCGAGAATTTGCCGGTCACTTCGGTGCTCCACTACACCGACGGCTTGCCGCCGCACGAACTGCCGATCGTGGTCACGGGGCTGGCCGAGGAGGAGCTTGGCCAGAAGGGCACCGAAGGCGCTATGAAGCGGGCGCACAAAACACTCGATCCGACATTGCCTGCGGTCGTCGTGACGGGATCCATCGCCGAGATGATCGGTGGCGGCGTGACGCCCGAAGGCACGAACATTCAACGCTTCCTGCCCCGAACAATTGACGAAGACCAGTGGCAGAGCGCCAACCGCGCCATGTTCTGGCTGTGGAAAGAGTATGGGCCGAAACGCGGCGTCGTTGCTCCGCGCAAGCCGCGGGCGGAAGGCGAGAAGCCGCGCGTCAACATCATCGGCCCGATTTACGGCACGTTCAATACGCCGTCCGACCTTGCCGAGATCCGCCGCCTCGTCGAGGGCATCGGAGCCGAGATCAACATGGTGTTCCCGCTGGGCAGCCACCTCGCCGACGTCGGCAAGCTCGCGAACGCGGATGTGAACATCTGCATGTACCGCGAGTTCGGCCGCATGTTGTGCGAAGCGCTGGAGCGGCCCTATCTGCAGGCGCCGATCGGGCTGCATTCAACGACTAAGTTCCTGCGCACCCTCGGGGGGTTGTTGCGCGTCGATCCCGAACCTTTCATCGAGAAGGAAAAGCACACAACCATCAAGCCGCTGTGGGACCTGTGGCGGAGCGTGACGCAGGACTTCTTCGGCACCGCGAGTTTCGCGATCGTGGCCAATGAAACCTATGCGCGTGGCGTGCGCAATTTCCTTGAAACCGAAATGGGGCTGCCCTGCACCTTCTCATTTTCGCGCTCGGCCGGTGTGAAGCCTGACAATGACGCGGTGAGAAATGCCATCCGAACGACGCCGCCGCTGATCTTGTTCGGCAGTTACAACGAACGCATGTACATGGCCGAGACCGGCAGCCGGGGGATCTACATCCCCGCCTCGTTCCCTGGCGCCGTAATCCGCCGGCATACCGGCACACCGTTCATGGGCTACGCGGGCGCGACCTATCTTGTCCAGGAAGTCTGCAACGCGCTGTTCGATGCACTGTTCCACATCCTGCCGCTCGGCACCGAGCTCGACAAGGTCGAGGCGACGCCTGCCCGGCAATTCGAAGATGTTGAGTGGGAAGACGATGCCAAGGTGGCCCTCGACGGACTGCTCGAGGCGGAGCCCGTTCTCGTGCGGATTTCGGCGGCGCGGCGCCTTCGTGATGCGGCCGAGCGGGAGACGCGGCGGGCTGGAGCCGAACGTGTGACGGCTGATCTTCTGGACAAGGCAAAGCGTGTCCTTACGGGAGGACGGGTGGCATGATGGACATGGCAACCGCGGGTCGCGCCAATGGAATTGTTCCGTTCGAAACGGAACTGGCCGGCAGATTGAACAAGCAGCAACTCAACGATTGTCGAACCGAGAAAAGCAGGAGAGCCGCATGACGATAGGAACACCGAAGCGTGGTGCACCGCGTCTCAAGTCAAAGCGCGAGAAGCTCGAGTACTACATGATCTTTGCTGCGAGCTTCATGTTCTTTCTCGTTGCGGCTGCGCTGTCGTCGTTGATGCGGCTCAGCGGCATGGGGGCCGAGCAAGCCGGAGAACGCAGCCAATCCATTCTCAAGCAGGCCTGGTCGGCCGCTGATACCACAACCTCCTACGCCTTCATGGGCTAGGGGACGGAAATTCATCCGAGCGATCGGGTGGAGACGGGCCTTGGCTCTGCCATGGCCAGCAACCTAGCCGCGCAGGATCAGCGCGGTAACGGGCGCAAGCCAAACAGCCGGAGGTAATCAGATGGCTGCCAATGACAAGAATACCAACCTCTCGGGGTTGACCGATCAAGAGGCGAGGGAGGTGCATGGCTACTTCATGCAGCTCATGATCGTCTTCATCGGCATCGCCGTGATTGCGCATCTTCTGATGTGGATGTGGCGCCCCTGGATCGGCGGCTGAGGCCGGTCTGGAACGCTACTGACGTATCGGTTGTTCTGCGGTCTGGTCGATGAACCGGTTCCAAAGAGCAGCTTCCCAAAAGCCCTGAATCTAAACCGGAGCAGAGACATGTACAAAGCATGGCTTCTCGTTCATCCCGTGAGGTTCCTGGTCGCGCTTTACGCGTTCCTGGGCATCCTCGCATTCATGATCCACTTCATCTTGCTGAGCACGGATCGCTACAACTGGCTTCTCGACTCGGCGGCACCTGGCGCCAAGAAGAAGGCAGAGATCCACTCTCCTATGCAGCCAGTGCGCACGATGCTCGGCTAGCAGCCTCACGCAAGGGCCAGCGGGCGATGGCGGCGTGCGCCGTCCCGCCCGCTGCCTGAGCGGGCCGCTTTCGGGGTGGTTCGCCGCCCAAGCGTCCAGTGGTTGTGCTTTCAGCCGGCATGTCGTGTCCGAGAGGAGGACCCAGAAATGGCAATGCTAAGTTTTGAGAAGAAATATCGGGTTCGGGGTGGAACCCTGCTCGGCGGCGACCTGTTCGACTTCTGGGTCGGACCCTTCTACGTCGGATTCTTCGGTGTCACGACGGCGTTCTGCGCCATACTCGGCACCGCTTTGATCATCTACGGCGCAGCGATCGGCCCGACCTGGAATATATGGCAGATCAACATCGCGCCGCCGGACTTGAAGTACGGTTTGGCATTCGCCCCGCTCAAGGAGGGCGGGCTTTGGCAGATCATCACGATCTGCGCCATCGGAGCGTTCGTCTCGTGGGCGCTTCGTGAAGTCGAGATCTGCAACAAGCTTGGCATGGGCTATCATGTGCCGATTGCCTTCGGTTTCGCGATCTTCGCCTACGTCACGCTTGTGGTTATCCGTCCGGTGTTGATGGGCGCCTGGGGACATGGCTTCCCGTACGGCATTCTCTCGCATCTCGATTGGGTGTCGAACGTCGGCTACCAGTACCTGCACTTCCACTACAATCCGGCGCACATGATCGCCATCACGTTCTTCTTCACCACGGCGCTCGCACTTTCGCTGCACGGTGGCCTCGTGCTGTCGTCGGTCAATCCGGCGGACGGCGAAGTCGTCAAGACACCAGACCACGAGAACACATTCTTCCGCGACACCATCGGCTACTCGATTGGCACGTTGGGCATTCATAGGCTCGGCCTGCTGCTGGCACTCAACGCGGTCTTCTGGAGTGCGATCTGCATCGTCATCAGCGGACCGTTCTGGACCAAAGGCTGGCCGGAATGGTGGGGCTGGTGGTTGAACCTGCCGATCTGGAGCTGAGCGAGGGGAGAGAGTCCAATGGCTGAATATCAGAATATCTTCACGCGCATCCAGGTCCTCGCCGAGCCTGAGCCCGGCGTGCCTGTCGAGCATCGCATTTGGCAGCGCGTCGGCAAGGGCACGCACAACTATTGGCTCGGCAAATTTGGCGATGCCCAGGTTGGCCCAATCTATATCGGCTCGCTCGGTCTATGGGCGCTCTTGTTTGGCATGATGGCGGTGTTCATCATGGGGCTCAACATGTTGGCTTCGGTGAATTGGAATCCGATCCAGTTCATCCGGCAACTGCCTTGGCTCGCTCTCGAGCCGCCGCCGGCCAAGTACGGCCTGCGCATCCCACCGCTCGCCGAAGGCGGCTGGTGGTTGTGCGCCGGCTTCCTGTTGACCACGTCGATCCTCTTGTGGTGGCTGAAGGTCTACCAGAATGCCAAGCGCCTGGGCATGGGCACGCATGTGCCGTGGGCCTTCGCGTCGGCCATCTGGCTCTATCTCGTACTCGGCTTCATAAGGCCGGTCGCCATGGGCAGCTGGAGCGAGGGCGTTCCGTTCGGCATTTTCCCGCACCTCGACTGGACAGCGGCATTCTCGATCCGGTACGGCAACCTCTTCTACAATCCGTTCCATATGCTCTCGATCGCCTTCCTGTACGGCTCGGCCCTGTTGTTCGCCATGCATGGCGCAACGATCCTGGCCGTCAGCAAGTACGGTGGTGAGCGCGAGATCGAGCAGATTGTCGATCGCGGTACGGCATCCGAACGCGCGGCGCTGTTCTGGCGCTGGACCATGGGCTTCAATGCGACGATGGAATCGGTCCATCGCTGGGCTTGGTGGTTTGCTGTGCTGACTACACTCACCGGCGGCATCGGCATCCTGTTGACCGGAACCGTTGTCGACAATTGGTACCTATGGGCTGTCAAACACGGCGTCGCTCCGTCCTACCCGGCCATCCATCCGCCGATGATGGATCCGGCTCCGCTGATCGGGGGTGCAAAATGATCCGTCTCGATAGATTAGGTCTCGTCGCGCTCGCGGCTGGACTGGCGGTACTGGTTGCGGGTTGCGAACGGCCGCCGGTCAAGGCGGAACAGAAGGGCTATCGCGGTCTCGGCATGGAGCAGGTGAAGAACCCGCGCACCGAGAAGGCCGTACTGGCCGCGATGAACATCCCCGACGCGTTGCCGAAGGCAAATGCCGGAGGGCCGAAGGCTGGCACCGTCTACAAGAACGTCAAAGTTCTTGGCGACTTGTCGGAGGAGCAGTTCAACCGCGTGATGGGTGCCATCACCGAGTGGGTTTCTCCTGAGCAGGGCTGTGCCTACTGCCATAACGTCGAGAACATGGCGGATGGCAGCAAGTACACGCATGCTGTCGCACGGCGCATGTTCCAGATGACGCGGCAGATCAACGAGACGTGGAAGCCGCATGTCGGTGCAACGGGTGTGACGTGCTACACCTGCCATGCCGGAAACCCGGTGCCCAAGAACATCTGGTTCAAGGACGCGAGCCAGATCAACGCACCGTTCAAGCATGCCGGCTACCGCGCCGACGGCCAGAACCTGGCCCACAAGCAGATCGGCATGACGTCGCTTCCGGGCGATCCGTTCCAGCGGTTCCTGGCGGCGAAGGAAGCCAAGCCGAACGAGATCCGCGTGATCCCGACGAAGGCCTTACCGGCAAATCCGGCGCATTCGAAAGATGTGAAGGATGCAGAGGCGACGTACGCACTGATGATCCACATGTCGCAAGGCCTGGGCGTCAACTGCACGTACTGCCACAACACGCGCTCGTTCTTCAAATGGGAGCAGTCTACGCCGCAGCGGTTGACCGCATGGCATGGCATACGGATGGTTCAGGATCTCAACCAGAACTATCTCGACCCGCTAAAGCCAGTCTATCCGGCCAACAGGCTGGGAGCGTCGGGTGATGCGCCCAAGGCCTTCTGCACCACCTGCCACCAAGGCCAAGCCAAGCCGCTCAATGGCAAGCAAATGCTGAAGGACTATCTGGAGCTGAATACGGTCTCGCTGGCGAAGTACTGAGCTTGCGAGGCCTTGCGAGGCCCCGAAGCAGGGTCATGAATGATTATGGCGACGGCCGGGAACTCTGGCCGTTGACACCCTTCGAGGATAATCCTTCCCCCTATCCTCCCCGGCGGCGGGTGCCCTGATCTTCTGGGTGCCCGCCGTCGTCGTTTGAGGGGGCGCATCCGGCGTCAGAAGCATAACGGATCAAGTAGACGGCCGAAGTTTGAGAGTTCTGCACAATGGGACGAATGCCCCGCCGCTGGCGGCCAGGCGCTTTTCTGGAACGGGTTCAGCCGACTATCCGAGATTGCGATCGACCAGACGCGCGGATCTGAGTTCTGTCGGCGTCCGGCTGCCGGTACAGAAGCACGCGATGCGGAGCTGCGCGATGATGATTGATATCCGCTCGGTCAGGCTGTCGCCGCCGTCGAGGGCAGGGCCAAGTAGCCCGGCGGCCAACCCGCTCATGTCGGCGCCAAGATGAATTGATTTGGCGCAGTCGATGCCGTCACGAATACCGCCAGACGCGATGAGCGTGGTGTCTGGGCAACTCGCGCGGACTTGCCTGACGGCATCGGCCGTGGGCAAACCCCAGTCGCGAAAGGCCATGGCGATCTGGTGCTGGCGCGAGGTCGACGCTCGCTCGGCCTCTACCGCGGCCCAGCTGGTACCGCCGGCGCCTGCGACGTCGATTGCCGCGACGCCGGCATCGACGAGTTGACGTGCGATCAACCCCGAAATCCCGGCGCCGACTTCCTTGACGATGATCGGGAACGGCATGGCACGGGCGACGCGCTCGATCTGCGCAAGCAGGCCCGACCAGTTCGTATCGCCGCCTTCCTGAACGGCCTCTTGCAAAGGGTTGAGATGGATGATCAGGCCATCGGCCGCGATCATGTCGACCGCGCGGCGCGCCATCTCGACGCCATCCCAGACCTGCAACTGCGCCGCGCCGAAATTGGCGAGGATCGGGACGTCGGGGGCATTTTTGCGGAGATCGCGGCTGAAGCCGTCGACGCCACCCGCTTCGAGCGCGACCCGCTGCGAGCCGACGGCGAAAGCGATCCCGAGCCGCCCGCACGCTCGTGAGATGGCGTCGTTGATCGCGGCCGTGCGTCCGGTGCCGCCAGTCATTGAGCTGACGAGCAGCGGTGCGGTGAGGGGCCGCCCGAGGAACACGGCCGAGAGATCAATGTCGGACAGCGAGAGCTCCGGCAATGCAACGTGGGCGAAACGAATATCCTCGAAGCCCGTGGTGACGTTTCGGGCCTGCACGTCGCGGTTCATTACGATATCGACGTGCTGCTCCTTGCGGTGGCCGATCGGCTCGTCGGCGCTGCTCATGCGCGGGGTACCTGACCGTGCGTCCGATTGCGGTCGGCGAAACTCCAGGCAGCCATTGGTCCCGACGCATTCGCTGCACGCAAAATGGATAGCGGCGGCTTTTTCAACATGATCCACATGATGTGGGCCTTGTCGCCGTTCGTGAGTCGGCCAGCATAGAAGCGCTCAATCAGCTGCTGGGGCAGCAGGTAGAATCGCTCCATGATGTCGCGCCGCTCCCCCTGCAGGGCGCCGACGAAGAACATGCGATTGAGAAACCGGAAGAAGCCCCGGCTGTCCCAATGGTCCCGGGCCATGCCGCCGAGATTTGCGGCGACCGTCGCGGTCTCGAAGTGGGGAAGGCGGCTCACGATGTCAGCGAGACGGACGGCGTCGGGTAGAGAATAGCTGGTCGTTGGGTGGAACAAACCGGCGCGAAGTCCCGATGCGGCGACGTCTTGTCCCACGGGCCAGAACGCCGTGTTATCGCCAGCCAGCACGATGGGCAGTACACCGCTTTCCTCGCGCGCGACATGCAGGATCTCGTAACCGTTGGCGGTCGCGTAGTCTGCCACGCGGCGCCTGAGCAGCGGCAGGTCGAGATCGCGCTTGTCGGAATAGTATGTGTCCTCGATCAGCATCTCGGTCGGCGAGAACGGCAGGCAATAGACGAAGCGGTAGCCGTCGAACTGTTCGACACGGGCGTCCATGATGATCGGACGATCGAGGCCATGAGGCGCCTTCGTGCGCACCTCGAGCCCCAGGAATTTCTGGAATCCGAGCGCGACCTTGGCATCGCGTGGAAAGCCACGGCCGTCGAATACACAACGGCCTGTGATGCGTTCCTGGTTGTCGAGAACAACGCCGCCGGCTGCGACTGAGATCGCGCGGGCGTTGTAGCGGACGCTGTCGCCGAGTGCGGGTGCGATGACATCATGCAGCCGATCGGACGTAATTGAATGGTAACCCGTGGCCAGGATGCGCGAGTGCCCCGGGAAGCGAACCTCTTGCTCGGACCACGACCGGCAGATCAGCGGTCTCAGCCATGCGAGCGCTTCGGGCGAAACATCCGAGCTGTGGAACGACCAGGTATGATTCCCGCCGAGCCTGTCTCCGGCTTCGAGCACCAGCACACGAACGTCGGGCCTTTGCTGTTTCAGGCGCCAGGCATTGAGCGCATTCGACAGCCCGCCGCCGACCAGGATGACATCATTGGCTGCCACGAGCCGCTCCTCCGATGACCCAAGGGGGCCTGTTCATCTCGGTCGAACGTGTAGCAGGAGTTGGCTTTAGAAGCCATGTCGGTGGCTAAGACCTCTGACTGCGCCGCCGGTTACGCCATCCTGTTACTGATTTTAAGCCGGAGCGGGCACCGGTATCCAGGCGCTCTCGCAACCAATTTCAACGTCGCCGTCAGGGTCTACTCAGCCGCCAGGCGGACGTACTCGCCCTTGCCGACCGGGCACGCTTTCCACAGACTGGTCATGGCATCGACCAGTTGATCCATGTGAGCATTGCTGTGGACAGGGGTCGGCGTCAGCCGAAGGCGCTCGGTCCCTCGCGGTACCGTCGGATAGTTGATCGGCTGCACATAGATTCCATGTTTTTCGAGCATTGTATCCGACACGGCCTTGCAGTGGACCGGATTGCCGATCATCACCGGTACGATGTGGCTCGGGTTGGCGAGAACGGGAATGCGCGCTTCCGCGAAACGGCG
>PERT01000007.1 GCA_002928955.1 Hyphomicrobium sp.
TGTTCCGGTTCCGACATTTGCTTCCCGGCGCAGCGCCGTTTGGAGCACTGGCGAAACCAAAAGGGACATTCGCGAGGTCATGATTTTCGTGCAGCTTTTGCATCTGATGTTTGGTTTTTGAACCATCCACGAGTGGGGACCAAGCGTCAGTTGCGTTACGCTAGCCTTGTCGATGTGGCATCATTTCGACTGATCGGTAACAGCGATGTGTCACGTTTTTCGCCAATTGGAATTCTGGCTGGCGCCAGTTAAAGAGACTGGAGTCGCAGCATGCAGTCTCGCAAGGCGCTGATCACTGGGGTAACCGGGCAGGACGGGGCGCATTTGACACAGTTGTTGCTCGGCAAGGGCTACGACGTTCATGGCGTCAAACGCCGGTCTTCGTCGTTCAATACGCAACGGCTGGACGAAATCTACGTTGACCCGCATGAAAGCGAGACGCGTCTCCATCTCCACTACGGAGATTTGACAGACTCGACCAACTTGATTCGGTTGATTCAGGAAATCCAGCCTGACGAGATCTACAATCTGGCGGCGCAAAGCCATGTTCAGGTGAGCTTCGAGACGCCCGAGTACACTGCCAACGCCGACGCGCTCGGCACGTTGCGGTTGCTCGAAGCCATACGCATCCTGCGCATGGAAAAGTCCGTCCGCTTTTATCAGGCATCAACGTCCGAGATGTTCGGCAAGGTGCAGGAGGTTCCGCAACGGGAGACGACGCCATTCTATCCGCGCTCTCCTTACGGTGCCGCAAAGGTTTATGCCTACTGGATCACGGTGAACTACCGTGAAGCTTATGGGATGCATGCGTCAAACGGCATTCTGTTCAATCACGAAGGTCCGTTGCGCGGCGAGACGTTCGTGACTCGTAAGATCACGCGGGCGGTATCGGCGATCGAACACGGGATGCAAAAGTGTATCTTCCTAGGCAATCTCGATGCCAAGCGCGACTGGGGACACGCCCGGGATTTCGTCGAGGGCATGTGGCGGATGCTGCAGCAGGACATACCCGATGACTATGTCCTGGCGACCGGACAGATGCATTCGGTGCGGGAATTCGTCGAACTCGCGTTCGCGCACGTTGGCCGTAAGATCGTATGGCGCGGTCACGGGGTGGACGAGGTCGGTGCCGATGCAAAGACCGGCGAAGCTCTGGTTCGGATCGATCCGCGCTACTTCCGGCCGACCGAAGTGGATGAATTGCTCGGCGACCCCTCGAAGGCGCGCGCGCGCCTCGGCTGGCAGCACACTATCACCTTCGACGAATTGGTGGCCGAAATGATGCAGTCGGATCTCAAATCCGTCGCCGAAGAACGTTCCCGCCGCGATCGCTCGGCCTATTGATCGGAGTTGCACGCTGACAGCTTCATCTTCGACCGCGATGGCGGGTAAAGTCTTCGATCTCCTCGGCAAACGAGTGTGGGTCGCTGGTCACCGCGGTATGGTGGGTGCGGCCGTCGTGCGGCGGCTGGAGTGCGAGGGTTGCGCGGAGATCATCACGGCGACACGCGCCACGGTCGACCTGACGCGGCAATCCGCGGTCGAAGGTTTCATGCGCGAAGCGCGACCGGATGCGATCTTCCTGGCGGCGGCGAAGGTCGGCGGCATTCTCGCCAACGACACCTATCCAGCAGACTTTCTCTACGAAAACCTCGTTATCGAGACCAACGTCATCGCCGAAGCCGCAAGGCTGGGGGTCAGTAAACTCTTGTTCCTTGGCTCGTCGTGCATTTATCCAAGGCTCGCGCCCCAGCCGATCACGGAGGACGCGCTGCTGACCGGACCGCTTGAGCAAACCAACGAGTGGTATGCCGTCGCCAAGATCGCCGGGATAAAGCTCTGCCAGGCCTACCGCCGCCAGCACGGGCTCGACTTCATCTCGGCGATGCCGACCAACCTCTATGGTCCGGGCGACAATTTCGATCTCAACGGGTCGCATGTATTGCCTGCGTTGATCCGCAAGGCAGACACCGCGCGGAAGCAGCAAGCGCGTGAGCTCGTCATCTGGGGCAGCGGCATGCCTCGGCGCGAATTCCTGCACGTCGACGATTGCGCGGATGCTCTGGTCATGCTGATGAAGAATTATAGTGGCGATCAGCACGTCAACGTCGGTTCCGGCGAGGATCTGACGATTCTTGAACTGGCGCGGCAGGTCGCATCCGTGGTCGGGTTCAAGGGCGAAATCGTCACTGATCCGTCAAAGCCCGACGGCACGCCGCGCAAGCTCATGAGTGCAGACAAGCTCCGGGCCATGGGTTGGTCGCCACGTATTCCACTTGAGCAAGGCATCCGTCAGACCTACGGGTGGTATCTGGCGAACGTGGACTAGATTCTGGATCGACAAGGCGTGAGTCTCAGAACCCTATGAGCTATGTCGACCGGCCCGCAGAACATAGGCAGCGCAAGGCAGATGGCAGCGGCTGATCCATCCCACGGCACCCAGCGGGTGGCTGCGGGCAGCATCGATATCTCGCCGCAGCCGCCCATCGCAGTCGGCGTCGTAGGGCGACGCGCCACGCACCTTGACGGTGCGTTGGAGGCCAACGTCATTCTGGTCGATGGCCATGACGGCCAGCCGGTCGTACTGGTGCAGATCGACACGCTGTTTGTGGACGCCCATTCGACCCAGTCCCTGGCGAGATACGCAGGTATGGACCCTGGCCGCATGGTTCTGCTTGCGAGCCACACCCATTCCGCGCCCATGCTGACGGACCAGTTGTGTCCTACGGCGCAGTATGCTCCCGAGCGCAGAGCCGCGGTCGAGGTTCGTATCGGGGAATTGATTTCGCAACTTGTCAATGCCCAGCGGCGCCAGTGCGCGACGCGGTTTGGCACCGTTGAGACACCAGTCAACATCAATCGCCGCTCCGTCGGGTACTTCATGGATCTTAGGGCGGCGAGGAAGGGATCGCTGCGGCTGAGACGTCGATGCGTCATGCAGCCGGATCCGTACGGTCCGGTCGATCGACTGCTGCGAGCATTACGCTTCGACGACGAGAGCGGCCACCCTGTCGCCGTGATATGGGGCTTTGCGGCGCATCCGTCACGCCAGCCGGACCGTTTAAGCGTATCGCCGGACTTCCCTGGGCGGGTTCGCGAGCGGCTCCGGGCGCGGCTGGGTTCACATGTTGCGGTCCTGTATGTGCCTGGGCTCGCCGGCAGCACGGTTCCGCTCGTTCCCTTCGCCTTCCCGCGCGGCGTGGGTGCCCTGTTGCGCTGGATGCTGCCGTTTTTGCCCTACTCGCATGCCTTCACGACCCAAAGCTTTTCGGCGTGGTGCAACCAACTTTCGAGCGCCGCCGAACAAGCCGTGACGTCGTCAAGGCCCGTCGCGCTTGCCCCCCCACGCATCGTGAGCGGCCGCTCCAAGAAGATCTTCGTGGGGCCGGGTACCGGCGCGGGGGTCGAGTTGGAATTGCGCAGCGTCGCATTCGGGCCGGAATTGGTCTTGGCTGCGACGAGTGGCGAAATGCTCGTCGAGTGGCTCGATGTCATACCGAAGCGGTTACTCGAAAATGTCTGGCTGACAGGGTATCTGGCGGGCCGGCCGACGTATCTGCCGACGGCGGCCGTCATCGCAGAAGGGGGCTACGAGGCAGAGGGTTTCCTAGCACCGTTCGGCATGAGCGGCGCGTTCGTGCCGGACATCGAGGCGACGGTCATTGCGGCACTGTCAGAGGTGATTGGCGACAGCATGAGCGGATCCCCGTCAGGGGATTGACGCGCTTGAAGCGCCGCACGCCTGCCGCTTGTCCGGTCAGCTCGATTGGGTCAACATGATGCCGGCCAGTATGATCCATATTCCAAGCCAATATCGTGCGCTCAAGGGCTCCGCCAGCACGACGTGGGCGAGCAGTGGCACGAGCGCCGCGCCGGCCAGCCTGTTCCGGCACGGCGTTGTCTTGCTCCTCGTCGGCTTCGCACTGGCCACGGCCGCGCGTCACCGCAAATTGTTCGGCGCGCCGCTGTTCGCCGCTGCTCTGGTGACGATGGCCTCACTCTATTGGTTTGCGATTGCGCGAGCCTCGATCACGGGCGAATTCATCGCGCCGCGTCCGGGATTGAGCGGCCTTTACTTCGCGCCACGCGTCAATCTGGCACCCTCCGCCGATGTGCGGCGCCTGATCGCCGAGGCCGACTGGCCTTCGGGCTTGACGAGCGAGACGATCCTCGCTGGTAAGACGGAATACGCCCAGTTCGAGGACGCGGCGCGGCGATGGCGCAGCCAGGGTATGTCGAACGCGCAGGTACTCGACCGCTTCGAAGCGCTCGGCAAGCGTGTACGCCACGACGGCGCCGCGACGGAAGCCAGGGCGGTGGCGCACGGGACCGTCGCCGCCGGAATTGATGTGCCGTGCTTCATGGCCGGCGCGGGGGAGGATTTCACTCGTGGAATGACGAACGCTCAAGCCTGCGAAGTCAACAGGGCGTGGACGAAGGTGTTCGCCTGGGTCGCGGTCGATCGCAAGCTGGTGACACAGCTCTTCGAGGCGTCGTTCAGGGACACCGCCGTTCCCGGCTTGCAGGCATTCGAGCGCGCGTGGATGCGTTGGTTCAAGGAAGCGCCGCGGATGCTGCGTGATCCGCTTGGCCTCGGGCGGATCGACCTGTCGGCGCTGACCATAGCGTTTCTTGTCGCGGCCATTGTGGTTGTCCGTCGCGATCTGGTCCTCGGTTTGTGCCTCATCGGTCTGCCAGCGGTGACGATCTACCTGCACGCGCTCGTGCCGTTCGCCGGAACCCGCTATGTCTACCCGCTGATGCCGATCTATGCGCTGTCGATCCCGCTGGCCATCGCGATGCGGCGCGCGATCGCCCCGTCTCCGTTGGTCGCCGGTCTGGCGCAGTTGATACGTCAGAACGTGCTGCGGAGGTCGCCGTCCTGAGGTGGTTGGGTCAGATCTTTCGATTGCCGATGAGCTGGGCGTAGGCGGCAATTTGCCGGTGCACGACGGCGGGCAGATGGCCGGGGGCGGCCATATAGCCTTCATCGGTCCAGCGAATGGCCTCTTCGAACGACAGCGCGGGCGTCCACCCGAGCACGATTCGTGCACGGTCGATCGCCAGCGAGAGGGCGCGCGCTTCGTGCGGTCCACGGTCGTTCGTCGTGGTCCATTGTCGCCGCGGATCGATTGCTACGAGCGCGCGCACGAGCTCGCCGACGCTGCGGTCGCCCTCAGCGCCTGGACCGAAATTGCAGGCGTTGATCGGTTCGGACTGTGAGGCTGTGTGCGCCGCCAGCGCCATGTAGCCGGCGAGCGGCTCGAGTACGTGCTGCCAGGGGCGCGTCGAAGCGGGATTGCGCACGAACAGAGCGTCGCCCTTTGACCATGCGCGGAAACAATCCGGCACGATCCGGTCGGCGGTCATGTCACCCGGGCCGATCACGTTGCCGGCGCGCGCGGTCACGACCCGGATGCCACACTCCTCGGCAAATGACGCGCGCCACGATGCCACCGCCAGTTCGCAGCCGGCCTTGGAGGCGCTGTAGGGATCGTGACCGCCGAGTTCGTCGGTCTCGCGATACGGAAACTCCCATTCGCGGTTCTGGTAGACCTTGTCGGTGGTGACGGCGACCACTGTCGCGGCCTGACCCGCAGAGCGCAGCGCTTCGAGTACGTTGAGCGTGCCGTTGACGTTGATCGCCCAGGTTTCGCGAGGCTCGCGATAGCCGCGGCGTACGATGGCCTGCGCGGCGAGATGGAAGACGAAGTCCGGGCGCGCCGCTTTGACGGCTTCGAGGATGCCGTCATAGTCCCGCACGTCGCAAAGAACATGGCGTAGCCGTTGATCGAGCGCCAATTGCTCGAAAAGCGAGGCGGGATATTCGGGCGGGAGTGCAACGCCGGTGACATCCGCGCCCTGCGAAATGAGCCATTCGGCGAGCCAGGCCCCCTTGAACCCGGTGTGTCCGGTCAGGAGCACCCGCTTTCCCTGGAATTTCATCAGTGCCTGCCTGTCGGTGAGGTCGTGTCGGGGGTTGCGCGGACGGCGCGGACACTCGGAACGGTCATGCGCGTTTTCAACTCGGTTGCGAGGACGGGCCGCCGGATGCGGCTCTTCGGGTCAGCCGCTTCCTCAGCTTAGCGGCGGCGAAGGTTAGGCCGCGTCGAAGCTCGCCGCCCATGACGCGCCCGACTGCTGTGGTCCCCGCCCCCCAGACGATAGCGAGTGATCGCGGCAGGTACAACGTCGGCGCGACCCAGAACCAGTAGGTGGGCCAGGTGCGGTAGCGCTCGCCGAAGTGCTGCTTCATCGAGTCGAGACCGTTGCGCCGCGCCAGGCGGAAGTCGAAGGCATAGAACGGGTAATACGTGCGCAGCATTGTCCGTTCGATCGCACGGATGGTTTGTGGCTTGAGGCCCGGTCCGGCATGATCGTCGTAAGTCGACCAGAGCTCCTTCACGAATGCCTTGGCGTAGTCGTAGTTGAAGGAATTCTGCCGCTTCCCGGCGATCACGAAGCGCGTGATGAGCAGGTTGCGTTGCGCCGCGATCGCCGCGCGTAGCACCAGCGGCAGCGTCGCGAGATCACCATTTGTGTAGCGGTCGAGCGACTGGCGAGGGATGACGGACTTGTTGATGACGCACGCCGAGGTGAACGTCGTTCGAAGCCCGACTTTTTCCAGGAATGCGTTGCTTTCGTCGAACTCGAATTCGTCGCCGTAGTTACCAGGGTATTCAGCGCGAAAATCGTCGTCGTAGCCGTAAGCGCCGACCACGACCACGCCGTAGTCGGCGCTTGCAAGACGCGTCAGCAGAGGCTTCAGGCTTCCGTCGACGAACAGATCGTCGTCTCCGAGCAGCAGCACGAACTTGCCGGCGGCCTCAGCGTAGCTTTGCGCGAAATTCGGGCCCCACCCGAGGTTTTTTTCGTTGCGCAGATAGCGTATGCTCATCCCTCCGGCGACCGCGTCCGAGACCACCTGCGGCGTTTCGTCAGGGGAGCAATTGTCGGAGACGATCAGTTCGACGACACCCGCGGGCACGCCATCCAGCTCCGTGCGTAACTGATCGAGATTGGCGCGCAGATATCCCGCCCGGTTGAAGGTCGGGATCGCGATCGTCAACAACGGCTTTGAGGACGGGGGCATTGGGAGCGCCGCTGGCTTAATCTCAAGCGTCGTGCCACACGCACGACGATGATGTCAATCATGAGAGGCGGACGACCAGGTCGCGGTCCAACATCGTCCGCACGTCTGCCCCAGCGTGGGCCTCAATCCGACGCTCTGACGAAGGTGAACTCCTCGTTTGTCGTCGGCGAGCACCAGACACATGCAAATCCTAGGCTGCGAAGGTGGGACACCGCGCGTTCTGTCGCTGCGGGGCCGAAAACGTCCCAGCGGTGATGAAACTCGACGCAGATCATGTCGATCCGGTGCGCGTTCTGCCGGAACGAGTCCGAAGCAAACACGTCGTACTCGGCGCCCTCGACATCCATTTTCATTAGGTCGATGCGATCGGCGCAGACACGATCAATGACATCACCGCACGACAGCAGTTCGACTTCGACAGATCTCTGGCCGACGTGACCGACCGACACCAGCGAGCCGCTGACGTGGCGCTCGTCGTTCGGGAGATGGAAGGTGGCCTTGCCGGATCGGGCGCTGATGCCAAACTTGTGGAGCACGAACGAGGGGGGGGCCAAACGCTCGACGTAGGCAATGGAGCGCGGTGTCGGTTCGAAGCCATGGACCGTGCAGCCGTAGCGGCTGATCAACGATTGCGAGAATGAGACATCCTCGCCGAGCCCGATGTCGATCACGGCCGAGTTGCGATCGAGGCGGCCGCCAGGTATCTTCCATCCGCCGTACTCGCTGCCGTGTCTTTCGAGCAAGAGTCTCTTGTCGAGAGCTATGATCGGTTCGTGTCCGAGGCGTTTTTTTGCGGCCAATCGCAGTCGCCGAAGCCCCTGCTTCAAAAAGTTCTGCATCCCTCGGTACCTTTATCAGCAATCTTTCAGACCGGTCCGTTCCTGCGGACATTTTCTGCGCCAACGGTCGTATTCTAGCCACTCGATCATGAAGCGCAGTTGTGCAACACTGCCCGAGTAACGCGTCTGAGCACAAGATTCGACAACCACTGCCCCAGCAACAACCGGATTGCTGAAGGCCTCTCATCGTGGAAATCTGGGAACTAGAGCATGAAACGGTTGGCCTTCGTCGGTCTTCTACTGCTCCTGGCGCTGACCTCTGCATTCGTTACCAACACCTTTCTACTGGTCGAGGACACGCGGCTCAATTTGGCGCTGGAAAAGGCGGCAACGATGAGTTCGCTCAACGGGAGTGAGGCATCGGTCGGAACCGACGGGAACGCGAATGGCGGTTCGAATTTCTTCCATACCGGCATTGAGGATCAGCCGTGGTGGCAGGTCGATCTCGGCGCAGTGCATCAGGTTTCGGGCTTCGAAATCCACAACAGATCAGACTGCTGCATGGAGCGCGCGGATTCCTTGACCGTGCAGCTCTCCACGGACGGCAAGACCTGGACCAAGGTCTATAGTCATGACAAGAAGCCTTTCGGCAGCGAGACGTCGCAGATCCCGCCGCTCAAGATCAACACGAAATCGGCCCCTGCGCGATTTGTTCGCATAAAACTCGCGGAGCGAAACTACCTGCATCTGTCGGAGGTGCGGGTTCTGGGCGAATAGGCAGTCGCCGGCTTGGCAACCCTTACAGCTCCGCGCTCGCTGTCCAGCCGCCTACAACGGCGATTGCCGCACCCGCTGCAAATGAGCCACCCATCTGCGGCACGAATCCGGTCTCCGAAACACCGGGGACCGACATCGAGGTTGTGCTGACCCACCCTCCGGCAAGGTACTCCCATTGCCCCGCGACTGTGCCGAGATTCGTGCGATAAAACGCGATGGTCGGCACGTCACGCATGCGCGTTGGGAAATTGACGAATGGGCCATAGGCGACATCTGAGGCTAGCCCGCCGCCGATACCGTAAGCGGTATCCCTATTGTAGGAGACACCGTCTGCCGGCGCGATACCCGCGCGCATCGATTTGGAAAAGTACCGCTGGCAGAGATCAACCTCGACGGCGCTCGGCCGCGCCTGCCAGTCCGTCGCCGCAGCCCCGACTTCGAGCTTCACGCGCTTCCACCACGTTGGATAGCTCGTGGGCGTCAGCGTCACGTTGAGGTTGCCGGTATCGCCCGCGCCGAGCGTCAGCGTGAGAGAGCGCCGCCCGCTGCCCGGCGTGATCGCGCCCGAGGCTGACCCGACCGCCACGATCAAGTTGCCGCCGGTCAGCCCCTCGACCGAGACCGTAACCTGTTGCGATGCGAGGCTGGCATAGCCCCACGCCGTGACCTCGACAACTTGCCGGATCGCGCCCGCGTTGAGCGTCAGTGTTTGCGTTGCCGCGTTCCAGCCGATGTTGCTCGCGCCCGCAGCCCTCCAGCGATCGACGCCATAGACACCATCTGCCAGCGCGCCGAACGCGAAGCCGCGCTGATTAATGCCGAAATCGCCGTTGACGAGCAAATTCGGCTTGTCTCCGAGCGGCGTGAACGGGAACGACACGACGCCGCTTGCGCGGTCTATCCGCATCGCCTCTTTCCACGACGAACCGTCCGGCGACACCTTGACATTGTAGTCGTCGTCGCCGGTCAGCCCAAACTCCGCGCGGCCGGAAAAGCCGGTTTGGAACAGCACCGACGCCGTGTCGCCGGCCGTAGCCTTGTTGATCTTCTGCTGATGGCCACCGCCGTCGTGATTGAACAGCGAGGCGGGCGACGAGACCGACAGCCGGTTGGTCGCGTCCGCCGTCGCGTTGATGCCGACGAGAGCGCCGGATGCGGGGTTGAGCAATGTTGAACCGCTACCGTCACCGCCACCGACGCCGACCCACATCGTGCCGTTCCATAGGACGAGTGCGTTCTCGTCGGCGACCCATGCGAGCCATCCCGCGCGGGGCGTATGGATCGCCCAGGCACCATCCTCGAAGGCAGCGATCTTGCCCTCGTGCCCGGCCCAAGAACCAGTGGCGGCGGCTGCGACAATGAAGCGCTGGCCGGGAGCCGGCGACAGCGGTGGCGCGGCCAAATCGCGATCGGCTACAGAAAGCTGGACGATCGAATCGAGGGTTCTTATTGCTTCGTTGTGCGTGACGTGTTTTTGCGCCTGAGCGGCGCTGATGTACGGCAGCCCCAGGTTGTGTGACGTCTCGCTCATGGCGGCTGTGCTTCCTGTCTGGTTCGACTAGGCGACGAGAATAGATGCGACGACAAGCGGCGGGGATAACTGCCTGATACACGGCTGTCATTGGCAGGCACCAAAGTCGCACCGCACAAAAAATGGAAAAGTGGATTCTTTCGCAAACGGCTGCACGGCAGGTGAAGCGGCGGACACGTGGTGGGAAGCGATTGACGACCACGTCAATATGACGAACAAGGTGAATTGGGCACGCCTATCGTCCGGTTCTGATCTGGAGGCTTCCGTTCACGACCAAATGGCGTTGGCGGATTCGTGACGCGCCCGCTGGGCTCGGTACAGGGTGTTCGGTATTTGGTGCAGGTATGGAAGGTGATGGTAGGTACGACAGATGACCAAGCGGGCCTATCAGATCTGCTCACGCTGCATCATGGATACGACTGATCCGAACATCACGTTCGACGGGCGGGGACGTTGTGACTACTGCCACAACTTCGACGAGTCTATCAAGCCGAGCTGGCGAACCGATGAGCGCGGCGAACGCGAGCTCTTGGAAATTGCGGCGAAAATCAAGAAGGCCGGCGAGGGCAAGGACTTCGATTGCATCATTGGCTTGAGCGGTGGACTCGATAGCTCCTTCGTCACCTACATCGCGAAGGAGAAGATGGGACTGCGACCTTTGCTGTTTCATGTCGACGGCGGTTGGAACACGGATCAGGCTGTCAGTAACATCGAGCGGCTCGTAGATGGGCTCGGTCTCGATCTCTTCACCGAGGTGATCGACTGGGAGGAAATGCGCGACTTCCAGCTTGCTTGCCTCAAGGCCCAGATCGCCGACCAGGATTTGCCGCAGGACACCGCGTTCTTCTCGACGCTCTATAAATTCGCGCGCAAGCACAACATCAAGCACATCATCACCGGCTCCAACTATTCGACCGAGTGCTGTCGCGAGCCGGAGGAGTGGGGGGCCTATCCCGGCATCGACCGAACACTGATCATGGACATTCATGCGAAACACGGCACTATCCCGTGGAAGACGTTCCCGATTGTCGACGTCTTCACTTACAAAATCTATTACAAGTACGTTCTTGGGATGGAGGTCGTGAAGCCTCTCAATCTCGTGCCTTACATCAAGTCGGAAGCCGAGACGCTGTTGGGGGAAAAGTTCGGCTGGCAGAAATTCCAGCACAAACACCACGAGTCGCGCTTTACGAGATTTTACGAGGACTACTGGATGCCGCGCAAGTTCGGCTACGAGAAACGCCGCGCGCATTTTTCGAGCCTCATCATGACCGGCCAAATGACTCGTGATCAGGCGCTCGAACGCATTTCCAAGCCGGAAATGGACGAGCATTTCCTCGAGCGCGAGTTCGAGTATGTCGCCAATAAATTGTCGATTTCCGTCGACGAACTCCGCGCGCTCTTCGATGGACCCAACAAGACCTTCAACGATTACAAGAACAAGCGTTACTGGATCGGCGTCGGATCGAGCGTGATGCGCCGGTTCGGTCTGGAAAAGCGGCTGTTCCGCTGATCCCTCGGTGGCATTGGCGCCGCGTCCTGACGTGAGGTGAAAACGTTGGCCAAGCGCATTCTCCTCATGACACAATGGTTCGACCCCGAGCCGACGTTCAAGGGGCTCGTCTTTGCAAAAGCATTGGCGAAGCAAGGGTTCGAGGTCGAGGTTGTCACCGGATTTCCCAACTATCCGGGCGGCAAGCTCTATCCGGGCTACCGTCTCCGGTGGCGGCACAAGGAAATAATCGACGGCATCGCCGTTACGCGGTTGTTTCTCTATCCGAGTCATGACCGGTCGGTGTTACGCCGCGCTTGCAACTACCTGAGCTTTTTCACATCGCTCGTGCTCTACGGTGTTTTCAGCGCGCGTCAGGCCGATGTCATCTATGCCTATCATCCACCGCTGACCACGGGGCTCGCCGCGGCACTGATCAAGCTTGTGCGGCGCACGCCGCTGATCATTGATATTCAGGATCTCTGGCCCGACACGCTCCGCGCGACCGGCATGATTTCCAACGCACGGGCGCTCGGGCTCATCGGTGCGTTCTGCGACTGGATGTACCGGCGCTGCGATCACATCGTGGTGTTGTCGCCGGGCTTCAAGAAGGCAATCACGGCGCGGGCGATTGCCGACGGGAAGATCGAGGTGATCTACAATTGGGCTGACGAGGCGGCGTTGCTCAAGCCTGCGGGCGATGTCCCGACAGGGTTCGCGAAGGACAAGTTCAAGGTTCTGTTCGCCGGCAACATGGGGGCGGCGCAGGCGCTCGACAGCGTGATAGAGGCCGCCGCGCTGATCCGCGATACCGCACACCACGTGCAGTTCCTGTTCATCGGTGGCGGCATGGACGTCGAGCGACTGAAGGCCGTGGCCCATGACAGGCAGCTGTCCAATGTCGGATTTTTACCCCCAGTTCCGATGTCCGAAATTGGCTCGCGCCTTGCTGCGGCGGACGCGCTGCTCGTGCATCTGAAGCGCGATCCGTTGTTCGAGATCACGATTCCGTCGAAGACGCAGGCGTACATGGCCGCCGGCAGGCCGATCATCATGGGTGTGACCGGGGATGCGGCCGACCTCGTGGTCAAAGCCGATTGCGGCGTTCTGGTGGAGCCCGAAAACGCGCAAGCAATCGCGGAAGCGGTCGTGGCATTGAGCCATACTCCGCTAGACCGCCTGGCCGTGATGGCCGCCAATGGCCGGCGCTTCTATTTCGATCAGATATCGTGCGAGGCGGCGACAGCCAAATTTGCGCGGTTGTTCGATACTCTGTCCACGCGCACCTGAACCGGACGTGCTCTCTACCGGGCTGGAAGCAAGGGTCAGCGTGTCTCGGCGCCGGCCGCGACGTCCGCCAGCACGTCGCAGGTGCGGTCGATCTCCGCCTCCGTCAGCGTCGGATGTACCAGGAACATGATGCTGGTCTCGCCCAGGCGTACACTCGTCGCGAGAGGAGCCGCGGGGCGCCAGGGTGTGGCGTCGAATGCCTTCTCGCGATAGACCTCGGAACAGGATCCGGTGTAGCAGGGCACGCCGCGCGCATTGATTTCGGCCACGATGCGGTCGCGCGTCCAGCCGGGTGCCAGGCGTTCGGGTCGGACGTAGATGTAGCTGCGATAGGCAGCATGTTGGCCGTCAGCCGGCAACTCGGGGACCGAGAACAGCCGGAACCGTCGCGCGGCTTGCCAAATGCGCTCGCAGTTGGCGCGGCGGCGGCGCGACCAGTGGTCCATCCGACGCAACTGGATACGCCCGATGGCCGCCTGCACCTCGAGCATGCGCCAGTTGGTGCCGAAGCTTTCGTGCAGCCAGCGAAACCCCGGCGGATGCTGGCGCTTGTAGACGGCATCGAAGCTCTTGCCGTGATCCTTGAAAGACCACATCCGCGACCATAACCCGGGATCGCTGGTCGTAACCATGCCACCCTCGCCGCCGGTCGACATGATCTTGTCCTGGCAAAACGACCATGCGCCAACGTGGCCGATGGAGCCGACCGAGCGGCCCTTGTAGCGCGCGCCGTGGGCCTGCGCGCAGTCCTCGATCACCTTGAGGCCGCACCGGTCAGCGAGGCGCATGATCGGGTCCATGTCACACGGCCAGCCGCCGAGGTGCACGGGGATCACGGCTTTCGCGTGCGGGCCGACTACCGCGGCGATCGTCTCGGCCGAGATGTTGCCGCTCGCCGGATCGACGTCGGCGAACACCGGGACGGCACCCGCAGTGACTACGCACGAGATCGACGCGATGAACGAGCGCGGCGTGACGACCACCTCATCGGTCGCTGAGCCACCGTTGACCGCGCCGATGCCGAGGCCGTGCAGGGCGAGATCGAGCGCCACTGTGCCGTTGGCCAATGCGATGGCGTGCGGCACGCCGGTCCATTCGGCGAACTCGCGCTCGAACGCGCGTCCCTCCTCGCCGGTCCAGTAGTTGACGCGGTTCGATCGTACGACGCGCGCGACAGCCTCCGCTTCCTCGTCGGTAAAGGACGGCCAGGGCGAGAAGGGTGTGTTGAGCATGTTCGATCAGGTCTTGTGCAAGGGCCGAGCCGGATTGCCGACGACGGTGACGCCGGGCGGTACGCTTCTTGTCACCACCGCACCCATGCCGACGACGGCGCCTCGGCCTATGACGAGCGGATTTCCGGGTGAGCCTTGCTTGATGATTGCGCCAGTCCCAATATAGGCGTGATCCTCGATGAGGACGTTTCCATTGCAGCATACCTTGGGTGCGAGGGTTACGAAGTCGCCGACCACACAATCATGTGCCACGTAGGAGTAGATGTTCGCGTGAAAGCCCTGCCCGATCCTGATATTGGAGGTGAGTGTGGTGAAGGGTGCCAAGATCGCACCCGGTCCAATCACCACACCGTCCATTACTACGGCGTTTTCGGCACGGATCGATAAGGGTTGAATGCTGCGCACGCGGCATGTATGCCAGAGCTTTTCGCGTATCCGGCTGTCGGAAATGGCGATCGCCACATGGCGAGAGCTGGCCGCCATATCACAGAATTCGCCGAGTTTGACAACCCGATGCGTGTTGATCTCACGACCGACATCGCCGTCGTCGATGAAAACGATCCGGCCAGCGTCTGCGCCCTTCATGTACAATCCGGTGCGGAGGACCGGCATGATCTCTCGGCCAAACCCCGCGGCACCATACACTCCGTAAAGCGCGCTCTCCATTGTTCAACGTCCTTCGGAGTTGCCGGTGAACGGCGGCATTGTGGCGTCGCCGGCGGCGCTGATGCCGTCGCGCATGACCACCTTGAACACGGTCATGATCAGGATCTTCAGGTCGAGCATCATGCTTTGGTTGTCCACATACCAGACGTCGTAATCGAACTTCTGCCCCCAGCTGAGTGCGTTGCGGCCGTTGACCTGAGCCCACCCCGTGATGCCGGGCGGCACCTCGTGGCGCCGCATCTGGTGCGCGTCGTAGAGCGGCAGGTAGTCCATCAGCAGCGGACGCGGCCCGACGAGGCTCATCTCGCCTCGCAGCACGTTCCACAGTTCAGGCAATTCGTCCAGGCTGCTCGATCGCAGAAACCGGCCGAACCTGGTCAAACGTTGCGCGTCAGGCAGCCGCGGCTCGCCTGGCCGGGGTTCGAGCATGCTGCGGAACTTGATCATGCGGAAGGGACGGCCGGCAAGGCCGGGGCGGACCTGCGTGAACAAAATCGGCGCGCCGAGATTGATGCGCACCAAGAGAGCTATGAGCGCGGCCACAGGAAGCACGACCGGCAGGCTGGCAGTGACGGTCAGCACGTCGAACGTCCGCTTCCACGGTGAGAGTCGTGTTGGCATGTCGGCCGTGACCCCGCGCTCAGACATGGCAATGCCTGCGAATCTGCCTTGCCGGACCGTGCCGCCTCCCGGACAGCCGCCCACCACCCGCCATGGAATGGCCGCCGACGAATATGGCGCCGGTACGGTCGCAGACCTCGGAGAGCGGCAGGTGATCGAGTTCGACAGACATGGATGGCAGGACCTTCGGTTGCGGCTGGCTTGCGCGACGGCGACGCTAAACGCAGACGGACACGGTACTGGAAATTGTGACGTCGCTCACGCGGTTCGGCAAGCCTTCGATAAGCGGACCGCCGCGATCCCGCATTGTACTATCCGGCAGCGGCGAACACCTCGTTCTTGCGGCTCTCGGGGGGGTAGTTGATCAGCACCGCCCTCAACGAACCCTTGAACACGAACATGCTGCCCGCCGCGGCACCGATGACGCCGCAGGCGGAAATCAACTCGCGGACATGATCGAGCGTACCGGCCCCGCCGAGCACGCTGATGGGCACATCGATACTGTCCTTCAAACGGCGGGCGAGGGGCACATCATAGCCCTTCATGACGCCGTCGCGGTCGATCGAGTTGACGACGATCTCGCCGGCACCGACTTTGGCGAGTTCACGCGCGAACGCGACGGGCTCGCGGCCAGTGGCCTTCCTGCCGTTGTGCGTGAAGACTTCGTAGGCACCACCGGCGGTCTGCCGGACGTCGAGCACCACGACGCAACTCTGGCGGCCGACCTCATCGGCGATGCGCGGGATGAGATCCGGCTGCTCGATTGCGGCAGAACTGACGGCGACTTTCTCGACTCCGAGCCGTACCAGTTGCTTGGCTTGCGCAGCCGTCTTGACGCCGCCTCCATAGCAAAGCGGCATGCGGCACTCGTTCGCGAGGTGGGCGATCATCTTGTAGTTGGGTTCGCGACCCTCTGCGGTCGCGTCGATGTCGAGGACGATCAGCTCGTCGGCTTCCTTCTCGTTGAAGATCTTCACCGCGTTGATCGGATCGCCAACGTACTTGTAATCCGTGAAACGCAGGGATTTCACTAGGCCGTTGTTGTGGATGAGCAGACAGGGGATGATTCGAGGCCGCAGCATTGTGGTCAGACCTCAGAGAATGTCTTGAGCAGGCCAGCGCCGAAGCGGTGGCTCTTCTCGGGATGGAACTGGACACCGTAGATGTTCCCGGAGCGGACGATGCAGGCGAACGAGATGCCGTAGTCGGCGGTTCCTGCCACATGCTCGGCGTTGGCGCACTCGAAGTAGAACGAGTGGAGAAAATAGAACCGCGCATCGTTCTCGAACCCTTTGAGAAGGGACGGTCCATTCTTGGGTCTGACGTCGTTCCAACCCATGTGCGGTAGCGGCAGCTTCGCATTGTGCGGCAACACATCCCGCAGCGCTCGTACCCGGCCGGGGATCCATCCGAGTCCTTCTCGAACGCCTTCGTCGCTGCCGTTGGCGAGAATCTGCATGCCGACGCAAACGCCCAGCACGGGTACCTTCCGAACTGTGACCAATTCCTCGATCCGCGGACGCATTCCGGACGCGTCGAGAAGATCCATCGCATGATCGAAGGCACCGACGCCAGGCAGGATGATCCGCTCCGCACCATCGAGATCGGCCGCAGCATGGGCAATCTTGATCTTGATGCCGATCCGCCTGCAGAGGTTGACGAAAGCCAGGACGTTACCGAGGCCGTAATCGATGATCGTTATCATGGGGTGGCCAGAACCCTCGTTAGTGCTGCCGGGTGCCATCGAGCCTGCCGAAACCAGGTCCTGGCATCGATACTCACAACTTGATGCCGTTGTCTCAATGACCTAGCGGCGTTCCGTCACCGAGTACAGGCGCAGAACGCTGCTGGACAAGGGAATCCGCGGGGGCTGGTGCGCGGGCGTCTCCCTCGCGGGTTTTCAATCGTAACGTCGCCACACGACCCGCTGCACGTAATCTGTGTAGCTGACCATGATTCGCAGGATCTTGTCCGAGACGTTGGGCATCCCGTAGTCGCCGACGAGCCGCATCCCTCGATCGGCGCCGCGAGGTTGCCTGGCCAGGATAGCAAGTCCCTGCCTTACGCGATCGAGAGACAGGCCGACCATCATGACAGCGGCTTCTTCCATGGCTTCCGGCCGCTCATGCGCCTCACGAATATTGAGTGCTGGAAAGTTCAGGATCGACGCTTCCTCGCTGATCGTCCCGCTGTCGGAGAGGACACAGCGGGCGGCGGTCTGGAGGTGGACGTAATCAAAAAAGCCGAGCGGTTTCATCAGCCGCACCAGGGGGTCGAAGGCGATGCCCGCGGCAGAGATCCGCTTTTGCGTCCGCGGATGTGTGGAGACGACGACCGGCAAGCCATGATCGGCTGCAACGCCGTTGAGTATCGCGACAAGGCGCCGGAAGTTGCGCTCCGGCTCGATGTTCTCTTCGCGGTGCGCGCTGACGAGGAAATAGCCCTCGCTCTCGAGGCCAAGGCGAACCAGAACATCGGATTTCTCGATACCCGGGCGATAGTGCGTCAACACCTCGAACATCGGGCTGCCGGTCTTGATGACCAGTTCCGGAGACAAGCCTTCGCGCAGCAGGTACTCGCGCGCGATATCGCTGTAGGTCAGATTGACGTCGGCAGTGTGATCTACGATGCGTCGGTTGATCTCCTCGGGTACGCGTTGGTCGAAACAGCGATTGCCAGCTTCCATGTGAAACACGGGAATCTGGCGGCGTTTCGCGGGCAGCACGGAAAGGCAACTGTTGGTGTCGCCCAGTATCAGCAGCGCCTCCGGTTGGATATCGGCAAGAACGCCGTCAACTCGGGCGATCACGTTGGCGATGGTGGTTGCGGCGTTGGCGGCCGCGCTGTCGAGGAAGAAGTCAGGCTTGTGCACGCCGAGGTCGTCGAAAAACACCTCGTTGAGTTCGTAGTCATAGTTCTGGCCGGTGTGGATCAGCGTGTGCTGGCAGTGCTCATCGAGCCGTGCAAGGACACGGGAAAGGCGGATGATTTCGGGCCGCGTACCGACCACCGTTGCGACCTTAAGCAGCTTCACGCGTCCACCTTTTGCGCTATCGTGTCGGGTAAGTCGCGGTTGAAAATTTCATTGGCCCACAGCATGACGATCAATTCATCCGTGCCGGCATTGGTGACGGAATGCACCCAGCCGGGCACCGTCTCAACGATGCGGCCCTCGCCCCCGCGGGTGACGATCTGATGGCACTCGCCAGTGACGATATGGCGAAATCCGAAGCGCGCCGTGCCTTGCAGAACGAGGAACTTCTCGGTCTTCGAGTGATGATAGTGCTCGCCACGTGTCACGCCCGGATGCGCTGTAAAGTAAGAGAACTGTCCGCTGTCGCTGGTCTTCAGCATTTCGACGAACTCGCCGCGCTGATCGGAATGGCGCGGCACGTCGTAGACGAACTGCTGCGGCTTGAGAAAACTCAGGTAGGTCGCATTGAGCGCCCGCACCAGGCCCGAGCCGGCGCGCGGCATGAGCAATGTGGTGCGGCTCGCGGCGATCGAGCGGATGATGTCGACGACCTCGCCAACGCTCGTGTCGTAGACCGGCTCCACCGCGCGCAGGCCCGCGTCCTTTGCTGGCGATTCCAGCAAGTCAATAAACGTCGAGACGACATCGTCGACGTAGATAAGCCGCAACGGCGCCGCCGGATCGTGGATTGTCGGCGTCTCGCCGGCTGCGATCTGAGAACAAAATGTCGCAACCGCAGAATTGTAGTTCGGCCGCGACCATTTTCCGAAAACGTTGGTAAGCCTGAAGATGTGCGCCGGTGCACCGCTGCGGCTGGCATAGGATTCGACCGCTGCCTCTGCGGCGCGCTTGGAGCGGCCGTACGGATTGTCTTTCGAGGCTTGTGTCGATGACGTGTAGACGATAGGCGCCTTGCGGCCGGCGGCAACGAGCCGTTCGCAGATAGCCTGCGTCAATCCTGCATTACCAGTGTCGAACTCGTCGTCGGTCTTCGGGCGGTTGACGCCGGCGAGATGAAACACGAAGTCGGCATCCCGACACTCAGCGTCGAGATCGGCTGTCGTGGCGGTGCGCGTCAGGCGTGCGACATCGGTGATGCCATTTTCGGCAAGCCGCACGCGCAGGTTCGTGCCGATGAAACCATCGCTGCCTGTGATCAGGATGCGCATGTCTCTCACGCCTCGAAATCGAAGTCGGCATGCTCGCCGCGAATCAAACGCCGCATCGGCTCAATCTTCAACAGGATATTCTTTGTACCTTCGAGGTCGAGCCGCAGGGTGTTGTGCGAGTTATAGTCCTCAGCGCGGTTGATGCGCTGTTCGCCCCGGTCTACGTACACCGTGTAGTTGAGATCGCGCGCATCCGGCGGCACGCGATAGTATTGGCCCCGGTCTTCCGCGCACGACATTTCCTCGCGGCTCAGCAGGGCCTCGTAGAGTTTTTCTCCATGTCGCGTTCCGATTTCCTCGATCGGATGGGTCGGGCGCCCCATCAATTCGACGATCGCCCGCGCCAGTGTGCCGATCGACGTGGCGGGTGCCTTCTGCACGAAGATGTCGCCGTTGACGCCGTGGTTGAAGGCGTAGAGAACGAGCGACACGGCATCATCGAGCGTCATCATGAAGCGCGTCATCGCCGGGTCGGTCACGGTGATCGGCGCGCCGCGAAGGACCTGCGCGACGAACAATGGAATGACCGAGCCGCGAGAGCCCATGACGTTGCCATAGCGCGTGCCAGTGATCACGGTTCCCGTGCCCTCGAGGTTGCGCGACATGGCAACCATAACCTTTTCCATCATCGCCTTCGAAACACCCATGGCGTTGATAGGATAGACTGCTTTATCGGTCGAAAGGCAGACGATACGCTTGACGCCCTGGTCGATGGCGGCGGAGAGAACATTTTCTGTGCCGAGGATATTCGTGCGCACGGCCTCCATAGGGTGGAATTCGCACGATGGCACTTGCTTGAGTGCTGCGGCGTGAAAAAGATAATCGACGCCACGCAGCATTCCTTCCACGCTTCGGGCCTCGCGGACGTCGCCAAGGTAGAAGCGCAGCTTGGCGCTCGCGTACCTTTTTCGCATGTCGTCCTGCTTTTTCTCGTCGCGGCTGAAGATGCGAATCTCTGCCAGATCCGAGTTGATTGCCTGGCGCACGAGAGCGTTGCCAAACGACCCCGTTCCGCCAGAAATTGCCAGTATTCGTCCCGAGAACATCGACCGTTTCCCCCACCCAGAAATCCATTCGACGATGGTCCAGTTCGCAGGTTCAGGTCATTATCCTAGTCCGTCGCCGCATTCAAACGCCGTGCTGGACCGCAGTCGTGACCTCAGTTGGCTTTTGATGCCGACGGCGTCAGGACGCCGCCAGGGCTTGCCGCCGGGATTTCCACGAAACGCAGCACCTTTTGGATGACCTTGTCCCAGTCGAGGTATTCGTCAGCGACAAGATCAGCGCCACGGCTCATGCGCTCACGCAGGCTGGCGTCAACGGCAAGGCGCGAAATCTCCTCTGAAATGCGCTCGGCCGTGATCTCGTCGGGTGACAGGATGACCATGTTGTCGTGTGCGTTGAGGTAGGAGGGATCCTGGCCGCCCAGGTCGCCGACGACGAGCGGCAGTCCCATGCCGATCGCTTGTTGCCACAGCACTGATTGGCTCGCCGGGAATACGGCGAAATCCGCGGCATCGAGGCACTTGAACACGCCCTCGCGGTCCTGCCATCCGACATAGTGTACGTTGGGCAAGCCCTGGCCCGTGGCAAAAACCTTGGCGCTGTAGTCGGGATAGCTCTTTTCGCCTTCACCGATTACGATCAGGTGTATGGGAAGGTGCGCGAGCTTCGAGATCGCCGTGATCGCGAGTTCCGTCCGCTTCAGCGGCGTGAACTTGCCGCCGGTGAAAACGACGATATCGCCCTCGCTGATGCCGAGCTTCGCGCGCAGGTTGCAACCCTGCTTCTCTTCGCGAATCCGGCGTGCGCTCGTCATGTCGATGGCGAGCGGGAGCAATTCCATCTCGGAGTCGCGAACACCGTAGTGCTCGCGAAGAAAATCCATGCCGCCAGGAACAACAGGGAATATCTTCGACAGATATCGACGCGCTTGGCTTAGGTAATGTCGGCGAATGACGCCGTGAAGGATGGTGCGCGAAAGCCAATTCTTGCCGGAATTTGTGCGATCCGCGTGATAGTCCATAATCATCCGGCAGGAGGGATTGCGCCTTAGATGGCGAACCGCCTCGGGGAAGTTCAACGTGATGTCGTGCGCGTAGATCAGGTCGGGCTTCTCGCTGTCGAGTATCCCGTCGATTGGTGTGAAGCGTCGAATCTTGTTCATCACGTTCCAGCGGTATCGGAGCCGAACGACCTTGATGCCCTTCGCGACATAAGTGCTCGGAGCGGCTGTGGCGTCATGCCTGTCGGTCAGATAGTCGAATACAGACCGGAAGGTCGACGTGACGAACGTCACATCATGGCCCTGCTTGATGCACGTCTCCGATACGAGATTCTCCTGGTACTCCAAGTTCTCGTCGAAGAAGTCGCTGATCATCACGACTTTCAAGCGGCGGCTCCTTCAAGCCTGCGTATCGGACTGGCGGGGCAGGGTGATGGCACGAAACTCCATGCCACCACGGCGGCCATCAGGCACCAGAATATGTTGGATCCGTAGATGTTGCCGCTGAAAAGTATGGAGGTTGCATACTGAGCATAAAGTGCCGGTAGCCAAGCCCGCTCGCGCGACGCTGCGGCCGTTCTGAAAGCAATCCAAAGCGATGATATCAGAAGCCCGCTGAACAGGACGCCGGAAACGACGCCGTTGACCAGGAACGCCTCGACAACGAGATTGTGCGGGTAGGATTCGATTGGATCTATTCCGGCGCCGATCAGCGGATCGAGAAGGAAGGCCCGCCACGCCAGTGCGAGCAGGCTTTCGCGTGAACTGTCCTCGAATGCGCTTGTGGTCAAGCGTTCGACGATCAGCAGCGGCGTTTCCGATGCCAAGCCGAACAATGCGATCAATGCAGCAATTCCCGCAAGGGCAAGCGTCGGCATCAGAACCAGGCGCTGGGCGAGCGCTATCAGTCCGCAGGCCACGATCAGCGCCAGCACAGGCCCGCGCGAACCGCCGGTGACCAGTGCGGCGAGGCCGAACGATATTGCGGCGAGCAAATAGACCTTCGTGGACAGCGTGCTGCGCCCCCCCCACAGCAGCCACCAACCGCTCAGGATGATGGCCGTCGCGCCGAGGTGGCCGAGCGAGATCGGATTGAGCATGGCGGATTCGAGCCGGCTCGCGGCCAGCACATCGATGTCGCTAACGCCGCGCATATTCAAGATGTGGGCAAGGCCGGCGACAATACCGATGCTCGCAAGCAGAAGCATGAACCGGGGCGCGCGTATCTGATCGAGATGGCGAGCGCCAACCGCGAGGCCGATGGCGGGAAGGAAGGTTGTGCCGATGCCGTAGAGCAGATACTCGCTGACGGCTTGCGGCAGTTCCACCGGCGAGATCAGCGTGTCCATGAGCAACCGAAAAAGATAGAGGCACCAGAATGTCCACCACAACGTCCAGAAGACAGGGTGGCGGAACCGCTCGAATGCATACGGGGTCATGACGAAAAGCAACAGGCTGACCAGCAGCACGAGCGCGCGGTACGGCACAGTGACGACGCGGCCGCTCTCGGCACCGACCGTGACCTCCGCGAGGACCGCCGCCAGCGGATAGCCAACCACTGTCAGCGAGAGCGCGAGTGATGCAACGCGGGACCGATCGAGCATCGTCCTTGGTCCTTGGGCTAGAGCCCGCTCCGAGCGCCAAGCCCGCCGGAAGCGGGTGCGAATGCCGCCCGAGATCTCCCCAACCACTCGAGCATCAGCGCGAGGAGTACACCAATCGCGGCACCAATAGCTCCGGCGACAAATAAGCTTCTGGTATAAGTCAGCGCGGCTGCGTTTTCGACCGGAAGCGTCGGCGGGCTCAAGACGATCTCGCGGCTTACGCCGGAAAGCGCCCCCCGCCGTTCCGTCAAGCGGGAGACAATCTGCTCCCGCTCGGTGAGCAGCCTGAACAGCGGTCCGGCAAGCTCGCCTTGCAGCGAATTCGGTACCAAGAGGGTCTTCGCTTCGCCCTGGAACTTCTCGACCAGCGCGGAAGTTTCCTTCAACTGCTTCTCGAGCCGCGAGATCTCGACCTCGACACGTGCCTGCGTGATCGGCTTTGGTTTCGTCAATTCGAGCCATTGATCTATGAGGTTGTTGGCAATCTGCTGCGCGCGGCCTGGATCTTGATCCTTCACGTCGAATTGGAACAATGTCGGCTTTAGCTTGCGCTGGGCGAGTACGATGCTCCACTCGATTTGCCGGTTCATCCGCCTGCGGGTAGCTTCCGGCGTTTCGTTTCGCAGAGCAGGGAATTTGGCGGCGATCGAATCGAGGACAACAGGCGCACGCATGAGGCTTTCGGCCTCTGCAGCCTGTTCAGCGCTGAGAGCAAGCACAGTCGTATTGATGTAAACGGGAGGGCTCCTCGACTCGACAAGGGCCCATGCTCCGGCGAACAAGACGACACTGCCGAGGATGAGCCAGGATCGCCCGATGATCGCCGTTACCCAGTCGGTGATCGTGAACGGTCGTGCTTCGGACATCTCAAACGATTCCTGTCTGGTTCACTGGTGGGAGGCGGGTGGTTCGAAAGCGCGTGGCGCACACGGTCCCGTGTCGAAAACCGCAGCGGAGCCTATCCGACCAGGTCGTCAGCCACAACCCGCGTTGGCTCAGCACCGCGATCCGTTAGAGACGGAACACTGTGAATCCCGCGTCGGCGCAGGCATGGCGGTCGAATAATCCTTTCACGTCCGACAGTACCGGTCTGGCGCCACGCGTGAGCGCCCGCAGCTCGATTGGGCTCATAGCACGATAAGGGGCATGGCCAACGGCCACGACGAGTGCGTCGACCGGAAGGTCGGGCGTCACCTGTCCGAGCGCAATCCCGTATTCGTGCTCGACCTCCGACGGGTTGGCGTAGGGATCGGCGACGACGACCTCGGTACCGTTGTCCTTCAATTCGCGAACGAGGTCGGCGACCTTGGAATTGCGGATGTCCGGGCAATTCTCCTTGAAGGTGATGCCGAGCACGCCGATGCGACAGCGCGGCACGTCCATGCCGTTGCGGAGCATGCGCTTGATCGTATTTCGGGCGACATAGCGCCCCATGTTGTCGTTGATGCGACGGCCGGCCAGCACGACCTGCGGAATGTAGCCGAGTTGCTCCGCCTTGTGGGTCAGGTAGTAGGGATCAACTCCGATGCAGTGGCCGCCGACGAGCCCCGGTCGGAAATTGAGGAAGTTCCACTTGGTGCAGGCAGCAGCCAGTACTTCAGTGGTGTCGATGCCGACACGATCAAAGATCAGCGAAAGCTCGTTCATCAGGGCGATGTTGAGATCGCGCTGCGTGTTCTCGATGACCTTGCATGCTTCGGCAACTTTTATGCTGCTCGCGCGGTGTGTACCGGCCGCGATGATGGAGGCATACAACCTATCGACGGCCTCCGCCACGGCTGGTGTCGAGCCGCTCGTCACTTTAACGATCGTTGTCAGCGTATGCACCTTGTCGGCAGGAACGATGCGCTCAGGGCTGTAGCCGCAGAAGAAGTCGGTGTTGTAACGCTTGCCGGAGGCGCGCTCGAGCGCCGGAACGCAAACCTCTTCGGTGGCGCCGGGAAACACGGTCGACTCGTAGATCACTATGGCGCCTTGCGGCATCAGTCGGCCGATCATTTCCGAGGCGCTGACGAGCGGCCGGAGGTCCGGTCGGTTGGCCTCGTCGATCGGCGTTGGTACGGTGACGATGAAAATCTTAGCGCGCGACAGGTCGTTCACGTCGTCTGAAAAGGTCAGGTGCTTGGTTCGAGCGAGCTGCGCCTGGTCGATCTCGAGCGTGCTGTCGGACCCGGTGCGCAATTCGGCGACGCGTGCCTTGTTGATGTCGAACCCGATGACGGGGCGGTGCTGTCCAAAGCCTACTGCCAGTGGCAGCCCGACATAGCCGAGCCCGATGACCGCAATTGTTGAGCCGTCGATATTCATGAGTACCCCGGCGATGAAGTCTGCTCCCCGTCACTGGCGACGGTGAAACTCTCGGATTCTGGCGCCTTCAATTACACAACTCGGCTGGCTTCGCCAGTCTGCGACACTCGAGCGTCCAGCAGTGTGCCACCCGCGCTGCGCACGAGCTCAGGTGCGATGATCCGCCTCAGTCGCGTCAGCCGAAGGCTCAATCCTTCGACCAGCCGCGTTTGGCGCGAAAGGCGGCATCGGTCGTTTCCCGCGTGGCTAGTACGCGGTTCATTCGGCTGATCGCGGCTTCGCAAAGCTCGTCGCGCAACCCGTGCTGTTCGACCACGACTTCGCGGAGCTTGTCGTCTGCGCTCGCTGCATTGGTGAACCACCAGACCGGATGGGCGGTAAACTGCACATCGCGTCGCGCGGCAAGATAGTCGAGCGGAGTCCTTTCCCGCCACCGCATGGCGCTGTCCGAAACGTATGCGAAGCGTTCGCGAATGGTCGTTGAGTAGGCTTCAACCTCGATCTGGTCGTCGAAATTGAGATAATCAGAGCTTGCTGGGCGATGCTGGGATGCCGTCCGCACAGGTGCACCGACGACCGACCCAAGCACGCCCAGCTCTGCTTTGAACTGGCTTACGGCCGCCTCCCGTGTACCCGGATAGGTCTCGCTGTCCCAATGCAGGCCAACCTCGTGACCGAGTTCGACCAGCCGTCGGATCAGGGCGCGTCCAGTAACGCTGACGGCGTTGTAGTGCTCGTTCGCCAGCATGATGTAGTAGGTCGATGTAACGCCGAGCGCGTGCTCGGCTTCCGCCATCGCCACCGCGCGAATGAGCGAGAAATCGACATCGTGGCTAAGAAACAGAGCCGGTGCGGGTGCCGCCATGGCTTGGGTGGCCGGCGCGAACGCATAGCCCGCCGCCAGGAAGCGACTTAGCAGGTCGGTGTAGCCGCGCGAGGTGAACTCAATCATGTTGAAGAGGTCCTAGTTCAATCCGTCGCGCTTTCGCAAAGGCTTGGCTGGGTTGCCGGCGACCACGGTTTCACTCTCGACAGAACGGACGATATTGGCGCCGAGCCCCGCATAGGCGCGATCTCCCATCGTCTTCTGGTTCATCAGGTTGGCGTTGTTGCCGAGGTATCCCTGACGTCCGACCTTCGAGCTGCCGCCGATGCATACACATGCAGTGATGATCGCATCCTCGCCGATATCGCAGTTGTGGCCGAGATGAACGTGATCGTCGATCTTGGCGCGATGGCGCACGATTGTCGGATCGAGAGTGCCGAGGCAGACGGTGACGTTGCAGCCGATCTCGACGTCGTCCTCGATAAGGACGCCGCCAAAGTGCGGCATGCGCAACGTGTGGCCGTTCTCGTCATAGCCGACGCCGAACCCCTCCTCACCGACGACGGCGTGCGATTTGACGAGGCAGCGCTTTCCGATGCGCACCTTGTTGCCGACGACGACATGGTGCCGCAGTTCCGTGTCGTCACCGATCTCGACGTCGTCGGCGACCACGCAATATTCACCGATCGTGACATTCAGCCCGATCTTGGCGCTGCGGCCGATGATGGCAGTCGGGGCGATACGGGCGGGTGCCCGTTCCACGAAAAAGCGCCAGCAAACCTTCGCGAAGTCCATGCGCGGCTGGTCGACCTCGATCAGCGCAAGCCCAGGCATCGGACCCGTCGTCGAGCCGCGGCCGACGAGCACGGTCAGTTCCTTGAACTCCTGCAACCTGCCTGCCACTTCGGGCGTGAACGCTTTTGCGAAGATGACGGCGCCAGTGGCCGGCTTGCCCAGGCTGGCGACGTGCGAAACCTGGAGGTCGGCGCCGACGAGAGTGCCATTCAGAAAACGACAAATTTCTACCGCGGTGGTGGGCATGGCGTTCGGCTCGTTGCTCCGTTGATCGAGGCGGAAACTAATGTCAAGGCAATGACGCCGCAAGAGCATCCTCAAAACGAACCCTGCGTCCCAGGCTTCAGAGTGACTGCTTGCTCACGCCCGTTTCGAAGTAATGCATTGGATGTTTGTAGAAAGCGGCGAACTGGTAGCTCAAAAGCTTTTGGACATTTGACGTGAGCAAATGCACACGTTGCGATTGTGGCCTTGCCGCATTGCTTCGGTGTGCGATTGAAAAAGGTAGGCTATAACATGGTTCCTTTGGTGCGGCACAGGCTTTGTAAGCGGCGTGCGTGAAATAGCCAGCGCATTCGAATTGTGCAATCGCATTGATGCTGCGGCCGGCGGGCGCGGAAAGCGCATCAACGGCGCAGGCCGTTTCCACCCCTTCGCTCCGCCGGGTGCGCGGCTTCGCTCCGCGCCTGAACCGGCTCGAACGGGCCACGAAAAATATCAAGGAAGCTGCCGGTTCAAAGTGTCAGGGATATCCCCGGTTATTCAGATTAGCAGTGGGGTGCACGCGGTCGACGGGGTAGGCCGCGACCAGGGGCAGTGTCGTTCCATGGCCATCTGCGACTTTCGCAACCAGTCGCCCCCGATGGGCGCGCAGCCATTGAGGCGATCCATATTGGTGGTCACGGCGGTGTGGTCGTTGAATTCGTCGACAAAGACGAGACATTTGGCCCCGAACTTCGGATATTCCTCTTTTGTTCGGAGCTCAAAGTCTTACGTACTGCGCAACGCAAGGCTGATCCTGCGTCGTGTCGAAGACGCAACTCCGACACTTGGCGTGCAAAGCATTTTTGATTGTGATCTCCTGCCGGTCGTAGAGCCACCCTGCCGAGCCGGTGGCGCCGCCGATCCGCTGCTCACGCAGCAGACGCGCGCGAAGCTCACTCGGCGTCGGATTGCGCACTATGGGAACCGGATCGAACACGCTGCCGGTGCGCTATCCCCCTTCTCGATGAGTGCGACCACACGCGCGCGCTGATCCTTGCGTAAATTTTCGCCATCAATGTTCATTTCTGGTTGCCCTGGAGAGCCCCCATTCTGATTTGCGCTGCTACCGGAATCCCCCTGTGGCACTTGCGATTCACTTCAGGTAGATAAACTCCGGGCCGCCTCGGGCTCTGTCGGACTTCGCGAATGGATTTCTCAGAATGCCGCCAGTCCTAGAACATCGATCACTGGCGAACCAGAATGTCCTCGTTGCCGGGGGTACGGGTTTTATCGGACAGGTTCTTGTACGGAAGCTCGAAGAACGGGGCGCACTCGTAACCGTCCTGGCCCGCAGCCATCCTTTGGAGAGCTGCGCACGGCGGACACTCGTTGTCGACGACTGGCAACCGCAAGCTCTTGTCTGGGCATTGTCGCCGCACCGGTACGACGCGGTGTTCAACCTCGCAGCGTATGGCGTCGCGCCGGTCGCCCGCGATATCCGACAGATGATACAAATCAACGTCGATGTCGCCTCTGCCCTCGTGTGTGCGGCCAAGGCCTGCGGCGCGCGCATGTACGTTCACGTCGGATCGTGCTCCGAATACGATGCAACATCGGCGACGTCCGCCATTGCCGAGGAGCATCTGCTCCAGGCCCGCAGCCTTTACGGATCGAGCAAGGCGGCGGGAACATTGGTCGCGTGTGCGACCGCTGCGGCGGAGGAGCTTGCGTTCGTCGCCGCAAGGCTGTTTCACGTCTACGGTTCCGGCGAGTCCGGCCATCGGCTGATGCCGACGCTGGCACGGCGACTATCCGCCGGGGAACGGGTGCCATTGTCTCCGGGAACGCAGGTTCGTGACTTTCTCCATGTCGATGATGCCGCCGATGGACTGCTTTCACTCGCCTGCGCGGGCATGGCCATTGGCGGTCAGCATATCGTCAACCTCGGCACGGGGGTGGCGACGTCGGTGCGCGACTTCGCACTGGCCGTTTCCGCAGCCACCCGAACGTCACCCAGCCTGCTGGGCTTCGGGGATATTCGATTCAGGCCAGACGATGTCATGCATCTGGTTGCGGACACGCGACGTCTCGGCGACTTGACCGGCTGGCGGCCCAAGCGCGATGTCACGACGGGAATCATGCAGGCGCTCCAGGGCCTGAAAACGTAGTCGGGATTGACCGTCTGTGGCTTCGCTGCGCTGTCATGCAAACTGAGGAGGTTCCACTTTGAAGGTCGTTATTCTCGCCGGTGGATTTGGGACCCGACTGTCCGAGGAGACCGACGTGCGGCCGAAGCCGCTCGTTGAGATCGGCGGGCGACCGATCCTCTGGCACATCATGAAGACCTATGGCGCTCACGGCCTGAACGACTTCGTGATCTGCTGCGGCTACAAATCGTCGATGATCAAGGAGTTCTTCGCGAGCTATTACCTCAAGACCGCGGATATCACGGTGGATCTTCAGACGAATTCGATCGAGTACTTGAAGACCGCGAACGAGAAGTGGCGGGTGACGTTAGTCGATACTGGGCTCGAGACGATGACGGGTGGACGGCTCAAGCGTGTCGCTGATCATGTTGGTGACGAGACCTTCTGCATGACCTACGGAGACGGCGTCTCCAATGTCGATATCACCAAGCTGGTTGCTTTCCACAAAGGGCATGGCAAGCGCGCGACGGTAACCGCGGTTCCTTCTCCCGGCCGTTTCGGCATTCTGGATCTGGAAGCGAAAGGGCGGGTGGCACGTTTTCATGAAAAGCCGTCGAACGAGATGGGTTTGATCAACGGCGGCTATTTTGTGCTCGAGCCGTCGGTGATCGACTACATTGGCGACGATTCGACGACCTGGGAACGGCGACCGCTCGAACAGCTCGCGGCCGATGGCGAACTCGTCGCCTTTCGCCACGAAGGGTTCTGGCAACCGATGGACACGCTGCGTGACAAGCGCGAACTCGAGGACCTCTGGTCGCGAGGCAATGCACCCTGGAAGGTCTGGTAGTCACAAGCGTTCCATTCAGGACCGCCGTAGGATCGAGTAATGAGCCATCGCGAGGTTCAGGATGGCCAGCCCGAAGATGGAGATGAACCAATACTGCCAGATGCTGTAGCTGGAGAGCATCTGCGTGGCGACCGCAGCCATCGTGGCGAACCCGAGCGGTTGCAGTTCTGCGGTGAGTTTCGAGATCGCTGAAATCATGCTCAACCCGAATCCAGCGAGCAGCAAAGCGCCCACTGCACCAAGTTCCACCCACACCTGCAGATAGATGTTGTGCGGGTGTGATATTGGCAACGGCCGCACGGATCCGGTCGGGTTGGTTCGCTCGCGAAGTCGTTCGTCGATCAGCCGAAAACTTGGCTTGGCCGTGTTGGCGTAGTTCGCCCCATGACCCTGGATAGGGCGTTCTGTTGCCAGGTCGGCGAACCCACCCCAGATGACGAACCGGTCGGTCACCGAAATTGGCAGCCAAGAAGCGTTTGTGAAGGCTGGCTGACTTGCGAAAATTGAGGCGGGAAGCATCATCAAGCAGGATGCAACCCATCCGGCTGCAATGAGCCGGCGAATTCCCGCCAACGACACATACGAAAGTCCCAAAGCAATCGCCGCGGCGACAATAGCGAGCTGAGCAGTTTCGTGCGGAGACATGAACGCAGCTACCGTCCCGAGCACCACGATGGCCGTGATCAGACCTCTCTGGATCCCGATATGGCCGATCTGTCGCGCGCATGCGATGGCAGGAGCCATCAGAAGCGGCAGAACAGTGGCCCCACGGGTGAATTCTACAGCGCTGAGGCGGACGGACAACTCGGAGTTCCAACCCTTCACCGCGCCCAACGTGGCATAATCGACAATGAGAATGGCTGCGCCGACGACGTAAGCAACGGCAAGGGATTGCGTCAGGCTGCTTACAACGGCGGGTTTCCTGCTAGGCAAAATACCGAGCCCGAGAGCGACGAGCCCCGCCACGAGTGTGAGGGACGCGGACTTAGAAACGCTGTTCGCGGGTATTGTGGCCCAGACCGTGCTCGATGCGCCCCAAGCACAAAACGCTGCAAAAAGCGCGAACGGCAGCGCGATTCCCTTGATTGGCATCGCTTTGGCGATGAAGGGACGCTGTCCCCTCATGCCATCATACGCAGCCGATGCAAGCAGTGCGGATACGGTCACAACCAATACGAACATGAACGCGCGTGCACTCATGAAACCCAGCAGCAGAAGGACCGAATAAGACCAACCAGCCAGGCGAGCTTCCGAGATTTGAAAACGACTCGTCGATGCGCGGTCGGTCAAGGGTAATCCCAGCCATGATTCATGTCGAATTCTTCACGACTCGATCTTGTGTGTGGTTCCGTATTCGTAAAGTTTGAGGGATGCCATTCGCAAATGCCTGCGCCTCGACTTTAATCCGAACGTCGACCAGCCGGACACACCCCGATGCATCGGACCACGTCGCGAGAGGGCTTCAGCCCAGGCTATTGACCACAGTGAGCGATGGCTGAGTTTGCGACTCCATAGCCAGAATCTGCAACTTCAGGCGCTCGTCCATCGAGTATCCTGGTACGACACGTCGCAGGCTTTCGATCGCTTGCGCCGTCAAGTTGAGTTTGAAGCAGCGTTCGATGTCGTCGATGACCTTGCATATCTCGGCGTGTGGCAAGTTCTGGGCGGGCGACGCCGTCAGCAGCCCCTGGACTTCAGTTGCAACCAGATTTTCTTCCGCGAGGAACAGTTCCTCGAACATCTTTTCGCCTGGCCGCAGCCCAATGAATTTGATTTCAATGTCTGCGTCCGGCTCTCGGCCCGACAGCCGGATCATCTTGCGGGCGATGTCGAGGATTTTGACCGGAGCCCCCATGTCCAGGACGAAAATCTTTCCTACCTCGACCTGCCCGGTTGACAGATTGCGCGCCGCAGCCTGGAGGATGAGCTCGGTGGCTTCCGGGATCGTCATGAAATATCGCTCGATCTCCGGATGGGTCACGGTGACCGGCCCGCCAGCGGCGATCTGCTTCTTGAACAGCGGAACCACGGAACCGGCGGAGCCCATCACATTGCCGAACCGAACGGAGATGAATCGTGTTTTTCTGCTGTCGCAGTCGAGCGACTGGCAGTAGGTCTCGGCCAATCGCTTACTGGCGCCCATCACGTTCGTCGGATTGACCGCCTTGTCGGTCGAGATCATGACCATGGCGCGTGCGCCCGCTTCCACAGATGCGTCGGCGACGTTGCGTGTTCCGACAGCGTTGGTCAGCAGCCCCTCAAGTGGTTGAGCTTCGACGAGGGGTACGTGTTTAAGTGCTGCCGCGTGGAACACCAAATCGGGTTTGAGCTTCTTGAACAGCGCCATGATCTGAGCGCGATCGCGGATATTGCACAGGCGCGCCATCAGCTGCGTGTCGCCGGTCTCGCTGCGCGACAGTTCGTCTTGAATGCTGTAGAGAAGATGCTCGCTGGCATCGAGCAGAACCAGCTGCTGCGGTTTGAAGCTGATGAGCTGGCGGCAAAGTTCAGCACCGATTGATCCGCCAGCACCCGTGACGATTATGCGGGAGCCGTCGATCAGGTTTTTGACGGGTGTGGCGTCATGCGAGACCGGCCTGCGTGGAAGCAGATCTCCCAGCTTGATCGGCTTCGGCTCGGGAATCGTGTTCGCGCCTGCGTCCGATTGCAGCGTTAGAGCCGCATCCGGAAGACGCAGAAGTTCGATCTCATGCGCGTTCGCTACGCTTGAGATGTGCTCGAACGTCGCCTTGCCATGGCAGACGCGATCTGTCGTCAATACGATCGCGTCCACGTTGAGGTCGCTGTTCGCCATTCTGACGAGAACCGCCGACAGCTGATCGAGGTTGCCTACAACCCGAACTCCACGGATTGTCTGGCCGACGCGCCTGTTGCGGTCGTCGACAATGCCGACGATGGAGTAAGGCGAGCCGTTCCGGCTATTCACCCCCTTGATGAACTGCTCGGCGCTTTCCGTTGCTCCGATAAGCAGGACGTTGCGCGCCTTGGCAGACTGCGTGGCCCCCGATCTTCGCAAGGTCCGATAGCTCCGATACGCGATACGCGAGCCCGACAGAAGGATGATGGTGAGCAGCCAACAGAGCACGAGTGAGCTTCGCGGCATCGCGTTCAGCCTGTTGAGCAGGAAAACTGTCACGGCGAACGCGGCAGCCGTAGCTGTCGTGGTGATCAAGATGGCTTGCAGGTCGGCCAGCGACGCATAACGCCAGATGCCGCGGTTCAGGCCTACAAAGGCGGCGGTGACGCCGAACAGTGTGACATAGCCAACGAGGCCATTTAGATGATCAGGACTGAAGGTTCCAAGCGGCACGTAAACGCTGAGGACAAAAGCAGTTGCCGCAGCCAGTAGATCGTGAAGCACAACGGCCGCGCGAATAAAGTCGGCCCGGTCTATCCGCAATTTGAACATTGCTCGCTCTTCTCTGAACCGCAGAATGCTCGAGCGTCCGCAGGGTGATCAATCTGATCGTTGATAGGCCGTATAGCTATCAATCACAATCCGACGCGTCAATGTGGCCTTTTTCACTATACCCTGTTCCCGTGCCCGCATAGTCTGCTCGTCGACACGGGACGACACTCTCAGGGTGAATAACAGTTTCGCACCAGACGGTCGTGACACGGGGGCAACCCGGATCCGGTAGCCGTGCCATCGGTTTGGAGGCTGCATCAGTGTAGCGCATCTGACGTTTGGTCCCCACTCGGGGCTGGATTCAAAACCAAACGTCAGATGAAAAAGCTACATTAGAATCATAGGTCTGCTCGTGTTCCTTAGGCGCCGACATTTGATATTGTGCGCGCTGCAGTAGGAAACAAATGTCGGCGCCGGAACACTAGGAGATCATCCGCGAGCGCACGATCCGTCTGTCGGATGACGACTTGCTCGTGACCTTACTTACGAAGGCTTCTTAAGGAGCGTGGCTACGTCTCCGGTCTTATCAGTCGATGGCATGTTTCAATGCGCTTGTATTCTTGCACCTTGAGCCTGCTGGCTTCGGTTCCAACGCGTGTGTCGGGAGGCGTGCTTGCCGTGTGAGCCGAGCAGCCAGCGGCAAGGGGTAAGTGGGCGCAGCAAGCGCTGCGTAGGAGATGTTTCATGAGGTCTCCTTTCCGCCTTATGCGGGACCTCAAAAACCGCTCTGACACACCCACACTTCATGCCGTCCAGTGGGCGGCGGGCCACGCTGGAGCGGCACTAAACAGGAAAGCGCCCCAGAAGGGAGCCCTCACGTCGACGGTCATCGCTTCCCAGCTGCACCGTGGGACCATCTTGCTCACTCATGAGCTGATCTGCAACGCTCATGCCCAGGGAATTGCCAAGGGACTTGCCCGTTGGCCTTTTAAGAACTCTCGTGTCGGCTCATCCAGGTCCGAATTCGATCAGTCGCGGATCCAGTACTCGGTCGCGCTGTCTCGCATCTGCGCATCGTCGATCTTCGCGATCACCTGCGCATTGTTCCACTTCACCGCTTCGAGTTCCCGAATTCCTCTGTACGAGCGCTGGACAAAGGTCTGCAGCGCTTTGGATATATCCTCCGCGGTTTTCGCGCCAACCTTTTTAGCAAGCTCAATCCGCCCCTGGGCAACGGATGCCAGCTCCTTAGCTTCAGCTCGCTTGAGTTCGCTCATTCTCTCAACATACGGGTTCGAGCACGCATCTGCTGCGCCACCCGGCCCCGACGGCTTGAGGTCAACGTTCGGAGGATGGTTAGAGGACGACATGAGGCAGGACCCTGATGGCTGTTCGCGCCTGCGGATGGCCAAATCATATAGCCACATGGCGACACACCTGCAAGCGGACCAAGGTCTCACGAATTGATTACTAGCACGTTACTACGCGCGAGACAAGTATACTTACCGTCTTTCCGACGCACTACTTCTGCCGGTCTGGCTTCGACACGTGATTTACGTAGGTTAATATAATATTCGTGTTGCTTTCGAACTGATCGTGAATAGTATTAATTACCGATTCCGCAATTGTCGGCTCCAGAGCAGCCCGTAATTCTGCTTCATGTACACCAAATTGTTCTTCGGGAACGTTTGCCTCAATGCAAATGACGTAGCGCGATTTCTTTGGTTCGCCCCTACTAGGGTCTTCATCTCGCGATCCATGTATGTGAACCGGTATTGCCCACCGCCACTTCGCCCGGTCCTGTGGCTTGACAGCCAGCTTGATGGCGGCCCGATACCTATCCCTGACAGGGTTGAAATTGGGCCAATCCGCCCTGCCCTTCACAGCAAACTCGGGTTTGCCAGACAAGAATGCCCGACCAACGAGCGTCGCGTCATGGGGAAGCAACAGCCGATCGTCCGGCATAGGCTCCGGGATAGCCGACCCAGCACCCTTGCGGTACTGCCGCCCCGTGACGATGCGATGAAAGTCATCTTCGCTGGACGGTCGGCATAACACGACTCTCAGGAGGCAATCCGCACCTGGCTTGACCAGCCGTTCCAGCGCTTTGGCCCGCAGATCAAAAGCAAGGCTGCTGATGTCATCACAAAAGCGCTGATAGTGATGTGGTTGAGTGCAGAAGAAATTGCCGAGGCGAACGCGTGTCGTCAGCTCCGCGATGGACGTGGCTTCCGCCACCTTTTCCTCGTCATAAAGTTTGTCGAAGTCCAGCGTTCCGATATCCGTCCGGATTGAAAAAAGCGCAAGTCGATCATGTGGGCGCGTTTCGAGCGTCGACCCCCCGAATATAGCCGTATATAACGTGCCAGAGAAAAGTTCTTCAAAGGGTTGCTTCAGTCGACGAAAACTGAGCTTCCTTAGGCGTTGCCTATCCGCTTCAAACGACAGCACCTGCTGATTCGCGTCATTATGATCTAGCGAGACAGCAACAACCCACGAATCCGGATTCAAGCTTCGTCGATCATGAAACGTCCAAGCCGGAATGTTACTGATGAGTCCCCCATCCTGATAGAACGCATCACCAATATGCACCTTCTTAAATATCACCGGGATCGCAATTGAGGCCGCCACGGCGTCGGCGACCCGAACATCTGGCGTCTCGCGCCTAGAAAAGAGCGCCAACTTGCGAGACTTGATGTCTGTCGCAACAATCCGGAGGCGCACATCGAGCCACGACAAGTGTTTGAACTTTAGCCCATTTAGCGTTGCCTCGGCTATTGCATCTTTTACTTGAGGCTCTATCGACGGGGTTCTGACAGCCTGCTCGCTGAGGACTTCATCGAATTTTGCAAGTAGCGCCTTATTGAGACTTTCGGCGAAGTCATGGGTTGGGAGCAACCCCTTCAAGACGCGCCTGATATGAAAAAGACCAACACCCAAAAGGCTCGCGACAAAAATAGCCGTGTACGCATGAGGTTGAGAGTAGGCAATAGAAGCCGCGGATCCTAAGAAGTCTGCAATGTTGTAATAATGAACCCTTAAAAACGTGAATTCGAACCATCGAAGCGGAATAGAACCCGAGATCGCTAGATAAATCAAATTGATGACCACATGGAGCGCCAAAAAACAAAGCGTGATGCTGGTGGCCGACAGGATCGAGCTGAAGAGGAATGCTGCCATGGTCTTTATGAAGCCATACGGCTCAAAAATGAAGCGCCTAGCTGCGTTCAGCTTGTGCTGGGCTCCCTCGCGGAATAAATCATCAATATCACGAATCTTAAGCTGCTTGGCAATTTTCAGGCGGCCCTGTCGATCTACGATTTCATCGGGCTTATAGCCAACAGTGATCAAGGATCCGACCAGCGCGCCGACCGATGAGCCGGCAACGCCTCGAATTTTGAGCCGAGGCCAAGTCGCTCCAGAAGACGTCTCAAGAGTGTCGGAAATGACCCGATAGGCACCGATGTGGGCAAGACCCTTGGCGCCTCCCCCCTCAAGCACGAGAAATACTTCCACATCCTCGCCTCGATTAGGCGCGGCAAGAAGTTGAGGTGCGCCGAGCGCGCCCCCCGAAAAACCGCTTCCCCCCATTCCAACCCACCGTACGCCAACTGTTTGGGCGTATAGTTGCACCAAGACGAGTAACTCCGCAATCGTCGCACCGGAGTAGACGTTGGGCTGGTCACCGCTCAGGCACATCACCAAAGAAACAGCACCAGGGGGCGCTGCCGGTCGCCGCCCCCCTCGCGGAAGGCCCCGCTAAGGCGGCCCGGAGGGAAGGCCATCCGCGAGGGTCCCGGCTCCGAAGAAACAGCATCGCCCGGGCCCGGGGCTGCAACGTCATGGGCGACCGTAGACGTCGGGACCGGCGAGCGCGAGTATAGGCTCGATCCGGCGGTTCTACGATCGCCACGGCATCACGTTCAAAGAAAGCCCTGCACGCGGCCGAGCAGGATCGGCCTGATCTCGCTGCGGCCCGCGCCGGCTTGAAGGCCGAGCAGTCGAAGCTCGCGGTGCAGCGGCTCGTTTTCATCGACGAAACCTCTGTCACCACGAAGATCACGCGTCTTTACGGGCGCGCACCAGTTGGTGAGCGTCTCGGTGCGAAGGTTCCGCACGGCCAATTGAAAACGCTGACGCTTGTCGCGGCCCTGCGCATCGATGGGATCTCAGCGCGTTACGTGATCGACGGGGCGATGGATGGCCAGGCGTTCCTCTCCTACGTCGAGCAGGTGCTCGTACCGATCCTGAGGAAGGGCAACATCGTCTTCATGGACAACGTGCGCACGCACAAGGACATCGGCCTCCAGAACGAGATGTTACCGATGACTCCGGATTGTACAAGTACCGGAATGGCGCCCCGTAGGGGATTCGAACCCCTGTTGCTCACGTGAGAGGCGAGCGTCCTAGGCCTCTAGACGAACGGGGCAGAACGAGATTCGATCGTATAGGTGAGGTGGCGGTCTCGATCAAGCCCGATTTCGCGGCCGTCCGGTCGCACAGCATGCGTCCGGTCGAGCGCACACCTGTCGAGCGGCAGAGGTCACCCTTGAGGCCCACGGCCGTCCAAATCCTTGGGGCATGAAACAAAGTGGCAATGGTCACTTCGATGCGAAAGGGGCGACCTCGACCCGCGAGATGGTGCGGCCGGTTTCGAGGTCGACGATGGCGATGCCGCTGCCCGATGGTCCCTCATAGTGCACCGCAAGCCGCGTGCCCGCCAGTGAGACCGAACGCATGTTGGCCCCCGTCGGCAGCTCCAGCTTTGCCGAGGCAGCGATTTGTGCAGCGCCCGCTGACAGCGGCGGCTGTTGCGCCGATTGCGGCGGTGGCAGCCGCGACGACAGGTAGAAAATGCGCGCGATGATACCGATGAAGCCCAGGATAAGGATCACGGCCATCACCACGACCGCGATTTTCATGTTTCTGAGAAACACCGGATCGTTGAAGATGTCGCCGTTGCTGGCGTTTGTCGCGCTGGGGGGGCGCGCGGCGGCGCCGGTCGCCGTGGCAGTCGTGGCATTGGTCTCGGGCATCAGTAGCCTTCGGAGCGCCGGGTTGACGCGTGGGGTGAGATTTTTCCGGCGCGGGACTTCGCGACGTTTCGAGCGAGATGTTTATGACGCGGCGGTCTAAGGTGCTGTCATGACGAGCGACATTGCTTCCCCCGCGATTGCAGAACCCGCCCTCGTGATGATCACCGCCGACGAGGGCGGTCAGCGGCTGGATCGCGTGCTGGCCGTCCGCTTGCCCGGGTTCAGCCGGTCACGCATCAAAGTGCTGATCCTGAGCGGACATGTCAGCCAGGATGGACGGACATTAGGTGACCCCGGCCAGCCGGTCAAACCAGGGGACCGGATTGCGATCCTGGTGCCTGAACCTGTTGCGGCGGAACCCGAAGGCGAGGCCATGGACCTCGCGATCGTCTTCGAGGACGCCCATCTGATCGTCATCGACAAGCCGGCGGGGCTCGTCGTGCATCCTGCGGCTGGCCATTCCGGTGGTACGTTGGTCAACGCGCTCATCGCGCATTGCGGAGAAAGCCTTTCGGGAATAGGTGGCGTGAAACGTCCCGGCATCGTTCATCGGCTGGACAAGGAGACATCGGGACTTCTGGTGGTCGCCAAGACCGACATCGCCCACCGGGCGCTCGCCGACCAATTCGCCGCGCATGGGCTCGATGGCAGACTGCGGCGGGCCTATCTGGCGCTGGCCTGGGGGGTGCCCGAGAAGTCACAGGCCCGGATCGAGGCGCGCATCGGGCGCAGCCCCTCGAACCGCACGCGTATGGCAGTCGTGAAGGGTGAGGCCGGCCGCCATGCCGTCACGCACGTTTCGGTGTTGACGACCTACGGCGGGGCAGCAGGGATTGCACCACTTGTGAGCCAGCTGCGGCTCGAGCTTGAGACCGGACGCACCCACCAGATCCGCGTGCATTTGGCCCATATCGGACACCCCTTGCTGGGCGATCCGGTCTACGGCCAGGGATTCAAGGCGAGCGCGCGGCGTCTGAATGCGGGCGCTCAATCGGCCTTGGAAGAGCTTGGACGTCAGGCGTTGCACGCGATGGAACTCGGCTTCGAACACCCCGCGACCGGCAAGTCCTTGCACTTTATCTCGGCGCTGCCGGCCGATATGGCAAGGCTGGTGGCGGCCCTGGCAGGGCAAAGCGGGAGCCCGATTGCGACCGAACCAATCAAATCCAAGTCGAACAAGCGGTGAAATCGCGCCTTTACCCATCTGAGCGAGCCATTGGGTTCGATGACCTCGCCTTAACCACATCTCCGGCACACTCCCTGCTCTACTCAGCCCGCGAGTTGGGCCGAAAAATCGGAACGAACCCTGGGGATCCCGATGCCGCTGCGCTTCAAGCTGATGACTGCGATTTTCGTGCTGCTCATGCTTATGGCCACCGACAACAGTAACAGGCCGTTCGACGACATATTGAACGTGTTCGCCGGGCTTGCCGTGTTCCTGGGGTTCGCGCTCGTCTCGGTGATCCCGAACTCCGGCCGCACCGATCGCGTCGACCGCGCGCTCGATGGCGGCAGCTGGGCCGATCGGATCGATGTTGAGGCCGTTGAACGCAACCGTAGCCGGACGCCGAGCTAAGCGGACGTCGAACGGAATTCTCTTAGTCGCCCTGTTTCCGGCCTATGGTCGCAAACCAGGGGTTTGAGCCTCAACAAATCGGGCTCGCGCAAACTGCGAGGTTCATTTGGGTTTTGATGCTCGGGACGTCCACTATTTATGATAAGACTTTAGTTTAATACCGTTCGCGTTTTTCGTGCATATATCTGTTGTCCGGGATTTATGAACTTTTGAGTGTTCCCCTGGTTGCGTGGCATCCGCCGCGACCCCATATCCGTAGATCTCGGCACGCAATGACCTGCATGACCAGGGTGGGAATGAGGACGACCATGTAACGCCACTTCAGGTTGGGATGACAGAATCGTGGTGGGTGCGGAATCTCTGATGCCTCTATCATCTCGGATCGCGCGGTCATCGACGGAGCGGACGGAACCACGAGTTCGGTCTGTGGTTAGGCATCAGGTTTAACGAGGCAGCGGCGATCCTGGTTGTTTGGTCAGGGCGCGCTGGATAAAACCAAATGGCTATCAAATCACTGCCCACAATCGCCGGCGGCTCGGCGGGCCTCTCGCGCTATCTGCAGGAGATCCGCCGCTTCCCGATGCTCGAGCCGGGCGAGGAATTCATGCTCGCCAAGCGCTGGCAGGAGCATGGTGACAAGGTCGCGGCTGAAAAACTGGTCACATCGCATCTGCGGCTTGTCGCCCGCATCGCCATGGGCTACCGCGGCTATGGCCTGCCCATTGGCGAGGTGATCTCAGAGGGTAACGTTGGCTTGATGCAGGCGGTCAAGAAGTTCGAGCCTGACAAGGGCTTCCGGCTGGCAACGTATGCCATGTGGTGGATCCGCGCGTCCATCCAGGAGTACATTCTGCGCTCGTGGAGCCTTGTGAAAATGGGCACGACCGCCGCTCAGAAAAAGCTGTTCTTCAATCTGAGGCGCACCAAGAGCCAGATGCAGGCACTGGAAGAGGGCGACCTCAAGCCGGATCACGTCTCGGCCATCGCCAAGAAGCTCGGCGTGGGTGAGCAAGACGTCATCTCGATGAACCGGCGGCTCGGGGGCGACGCCTCGTTGAATGCGCCGGTGCGGGCGGACCAGGAATCGGGCGAGTGGCAGGATTGGCTGGTGGACGACACGCCCGACCAGGAAGAGCGCTTCGTGGAAACCGAGGAACTCGGTCACCGCAGGAACTATCTCAAGTCTGCGCTGTCGGACTTGAGCGATCGCGAGCGGCGGATCTTCGAGGCGCGTCGCCTGGCGGAGGACCCGGCAACGCTCGAAGACCTATCGGCCGAGTTCGGCGTCAGTCGAGAGCGTATCCGGCAGATCGAAGTGCGCGCATTTGAAAAGGTGCAGAAGGCTGTTCAACGAGCAGCGAAGGCGACCGAGTCTTCGCCTGCCCTTTGATCCTTTGCGCGATCGATGAATGCGTCGCCTGAAGGGACAGGCATGGCTCCCGACCGGGTCTTGGGTTGCTGCGGGCTTACCCATTGATGCGGCGGGTTATGGCCGGTTCTGCTGCAACGCCAAATTGCCTCGGGGTGTGACACAAAATTAGAGGGCGAATCACGTAATGTTCTCTCAGTGAGAGAGCAATCGTTCACTGAGACTGGGTCTAGGCTTTGCCTGACGCCCAGGTCAGACGTGTGCATGTGTCGGAGCAGAGGGGCAAATGCCCTTGACGCCTCTGAGCCAGATAGAAGTGGAACCTGGCCAACGTGCCGGGACAGCGTGTGGTGGCAATGGATGGGGCCACCTGAGGGCGCGCTTTTCCGGTCTTTGTGCAGCTCGATCGCAGTCCCAGTCCAAGACCGCCGACTTCATCGCCCGATCACCGCCACGACCGATGTTTGCCACTGCACCAGCCTCGGTGCAGAGCGAGCGCGCGACGCCGTGCCGGAGACGGGCGGCTGGCCGCAAGGCCGGTCAGAAGCGGCAAACACTCGATGGAGTGGCCCATGCTGAAGCGCCGTCTTCCAAGTCTGGTCCCGGTTCCGGCCGTCGCTTGTCTCACGCGAACGCATCACTCATCTGCCGGCGCACGGCCAGCGTCGGGGAGGCGTTCTGATCCGGATTGGATCGTTCTCCTCTGGCGCCTCAAACCCAAGCGTCCTCCAAGTAGCACCTAAATCAATTCCTGCCGGCAGGGCGTGCGAACTCTGCTCCGGCGAGAAAATTGAAAGGCTGGTCCCGATGGGCCAGCCTTTTTCGTTTGCCGTGGTTCTGGTGCCACAATTCTGGTGCAATCCTGCGAACGGCCGCGCAGATGCGCCGGAGAGAAGCGCCGGAGACATGAGGAGCACGAGCAACTCTGTCATCCCAGAGTTGCTTTCATCACCAGCACTCGGCCGGCCACCTCGCAGCAACCGGGGACCAAGCGTTCGTGAGGCCACGCTAGGCGCGGACTAACGTCGACCAATACGCCCGTCCTCGAACCCGTCTGGACGGGCTCTTAGGCGGTGTTGGCATCGGTTTTGCTCGTCCGGCACGGCCAAGGTCCGAAAACTTGCCACTCAGCCTTTGCTCAAACCTTGCCCTGGACGAGAACATGCGCCTTTCCATCTCGATGACCGGTCCCCAAGCGGCGGGTCAACCCCGCGAAATTCTCGAGGATTGGCTGGCGTTCGCCGCGTGGGTCCTGCTCGCGTTCGCATTGCTATCGGTCGCTGTCGTGGCGGCCTACGTCGTCAAGTCCAAGCTTGGCATCAACGTGTTGCCCGGTCCGTCGCCGTTGCATGGGCTTTATCTGCTGATCCGGTGACGGCTCATCGACAAAAACAAGGGCTCGGTGGTGCGCCGCCGAGCCCTGTTCAAGTTAATTCTTTCGATCTTGAACGACTGATCCGGGATCAGCCGTTCACGCCCTTACCGGATGCGCTGACCACATTCGACGGCAGCTTGTTCAGCACCTTCACGGTAGTGCCGACGCCGGCGAGCCCGGCCAAGTGTACAACATGCCCGTTCAACATGCGGAAGCAACCCGACGACGCCGCCTGGCCGATGGTCTTGACGTCGTTCGTGCCGTGGATGCGATAGAGCGAATTGCCGAGATAGAGTGCCTTGGCGCCGAGCGGATTGCGGATACCGCCGGTCATGACTTCCGGCAATCCAGGCTGGCGTTCCCGCATCTCAGCCGGCGGACGCCAATCCGGCCAAGACGCCACGCGGCTGATTTTTTCGGTGCCGGTCCACGTGAAGCCGACGCGGCCGACCGAGATCGGATACTTGTAGGCCGTCGTCGAGGACAATACGTAAAATAGCGACTTGCCTGCGGTATCGATGACCACGGTGCCCGCACCATAGCTATTCGAGAATCTCACAGTCGGCGGTGACGAGGGAGAAATGGCTGGCTGTGGGCCACCGTCCAATTGCTTCGGGAATTTGACAGCCTGCGGCTTCTGGTTCTGTGGCGCAGGCTCGTCGTCCTCCGCGCCCAGTAGAGCCGGATTTTGAGCGTTGGCCTTTTGTTTGGCTGCAGTTGCTGTCTGCGCAGCGCGTGACGGCGGCTTGCCGCGCTGCTCGATCCACTTCGGCATCTGATAGCCCGAAGGCTGGTCGAACGGATGGAATGCCAGGGCTTGGTCCCACGCACTGGATGCCGCAACTGCCACGGCCGCAACCAGAATAGCCGTCGATTTGATCATGTTTACTCGCCCTCGTTAAGTGTGAGCGCGGGACATAGGGATCCATACAACGCTTGACCATACCGCGGTGTCAACATGGTTAAGTTTCGCTGGTCCGTCACCGTGATCTCGTCACGTCAGTCGTGTTTCCTCAATGCGTGCCAAGTTCCATCCGCGCCAATCACCAGCCGCCACCAAGTCCATTTTTTCTTGACACGCATAGCCGCCAGAGCTTCAGGCGCCATGAGTGTGGCGAAATCGGCCAACTCCGTGGCGCTCAACTGATCAAGCTGCTTCTCGGCGAGATAGGGCCAGACGAACACGGCGTTGTTTTCCACGTCACGCCCGAGTGCCAGTTTTGCCGGCGGCAGCGCCAGGATGCGTCCCAGCTGTTCCAGCACATCATGACCTTGCCCATCTACCGATAGCGATTTCCAGTGGGAGATGGGGTCGCCGTCGGCAGTATCGGCATAAACAACTGGCAGCTCGTTGAGATCGAGCGGCTCCTGCAGATCTTCGATCCGGCCGGTCGAGACCGCAGCAGCGATCCGGTCGCGCATTTCGGCTGCGAGCGGCGCAACGGTCGTCACCGCGAACCCAGCCCGGGCCCCCGACCGCATCCTGAGCGAACTTTCGGCATAGACCCGAAAGGGTACCGCCGCATGGACAATCGCTGCGAGCACAAGTACCACTAGCGCGCGGAGCGCCAATCGCTCTGCGACGAGGCGGCAGTCAAGGGGGATTGAACGTTGCGCGAAGCCGCCATGCCCTGCCTTGCGTCCGGCGCATCGGCAAAGCCAATTCCCGATGCCTCGGCGTGCGTTTCTCGGAGCGGCCAAGATATCTCCCTCCATTGGTTCATCGTCCGGAGACCCACCCGAAAAACTGACCCCAGCAGCGGGATGACGGCGACACCGACATCGGTCATCTTTTCGCCCGCAGCCCGGTTCGATCCGCGCGGAGGGCCGCACCAGTGATGGATCTGATCCCCAACCCGCTGATCATCCCGGTCGGGTTGGTGATCGGCATTCTTGTGGCGGCTCCCGTCGGTCCGGTCAACGTGCTGTGCATACAGCGCGCCGTCGAGCGCGGCATGTGGGGCGGGATCGCGGCCGGCCTTGGCGCGGTTCTCGGCGATGGGCTGATCGCGCTCTTTGCCGGCCTCGGCGTCGGCGCTATCTCTGGCGCGATCGTTCAGTATCGGACCACCATCCAGATCGTCGGCGGCTTAGCCCTGGCGCTGTTCGGCTTGAAGCTCTACTTCACCGCGCCTCGGATGGTCGCCCGCGATCGGGAGGCCGACAACCCAGCCCGCCTCAAGGACTTCGTGTGGGACATTCCTCAGACGTTCATCCTCACGATCACCAATCCGGGCGCTGTGCTCGGCTTGTTCGCGATATTCGGCGGCATCAGCACGTTCGTCGAGGTCGATGGCTACATTGATGCGCTGACCATGGTCGCTGCGATCATGGCCGGCAGCCTGATTTGGTGGGTGCTTCTGTCGAGCTTGATTGGTCGCATCCGGCATCGGCTCAATCCCGATCGCCTCAGGCAGATCAACCTTGGATCAGGTTTCCTGCTGATGGTCTTCGGTGCTGTTCTGATCGGAGAGATGGCCTGGAAATTCTGGCGGTAGTCACTCTACAGAAAAACGCCTACTGAACCCGGCGCCCGAGTGAGAATTCGCCTTTCTCGAGCCGGCCCTCGAGACCTCTCGCCAGCGCCACCACCGCATCCTCACCGTAAATCGACACGAGGTCCGTCAGCGCCGTGAACAGAGCGGCATAGGCCATCATCTGCGGCGTGACGCCCATTTCCGAACCTTCGTCCCAAGCCGCCAGAATCAGATTGAGTGCTGTAAAACTCTGGTCGTCGCGGTCGCCGAACTCATACCCCAAAGCCGTCACGAACTTCCCCTCCGTGGTCATGGTCGTCTGCGGCCCCTCGGTCCGGATCGATGTCGTCATTCTCACCTAGCACGGTCGCAACCGAGCCCAGGCAGCATCTACAATTCATTGTAAACCGGCGGGCTGCACGACGCAGGCGGGTGGCCGAGAGGAAGACACGGTGGCGACCTACGGGATCGCTTTCATAAGCGTTTCGGAGATCTGGACGCCTTCGGCGAGAAATTTGTTGATGGCGGTCTGAGCGGAGGGCGTGCACGCAATATAGGTGCGGCTATAACTTCGGTAGCCCTGGTTGAAGCTGCGCGAGAGCCGCGCCCGGCGCAGCGCCGATGATCCCTCGGCGTCCATCAGCTCCGTCATCCGCTCTCGCCAGAACTGGCCGTCGTTCGATCCGCACAACTCGCGCAGGTAGTGTACCGCGCCGAGAATCTCGGAGAGGCGGAGCAGTCGGTCGTCATACGGTTTATTGTCGGGAGCCGCCGCAGCGGCCCCACCTGCGCCACTGCTCAGTGCCAGCATGACACTGACGGCCACGGCTAGTCTCTGACGCGCGCGGATGGACTGGCGTTCGACCTTTTCGGGTATCTTTGCCGGCTGTCGCATGAGGCTCCGTCGCGCAACGAGTGCGCTAATCGAGATACGATAGTGATGACCTTGGTCGGGCAAGCACGCGCGATGGGATTGAAAGTGTCACACTTCGCCCGAGACTTCTCTCCATGCGCGACGGATAAGCTCCTCTGCGCCGGCGGTCAACGGAAGTTGCCCCAGCCTGCTGAGGGGTACGAAGCACGCCGATCGCGCATCACTGGCGGCCCGTGGGGTCCCTTCGGCGCACAGGCCGAAGTAAACGTGAATGCGATAGTACGCCGCTGGCCGGTCGTCGAGTTTCGGTACCTCGACCGAGTGCTCGGCCAGCCACGAGAGATCAATGGCGTCGAGCCCTGTTTCCTCGCGGGTCTCGCGCCGGGCCGCAGCCACCGGCGTCTCGTCCCGCTCGACGTGCCCGCCCGGCAGACTCCAGCGGCCGGCCAAAAGACCTTTGCCACGTTCCACCAGCAGCACGCATCGATCGCGGAAAAGCACGGCGCTGGCCGCTTCCATTACTGTCATCGCTTGGGCACCAGCGCACATAGGCCCGGCTGTTGCATGTTCTCGTGTCGGACGATGGTCATCAGGCGATCGAGCCACTAACTTCCCTCCGCAACACCATGACAAAGGCGGACGCCCGATGCCAAACTTCTCCTTGCCACACCTGCTCCCGAGGACCGATTACTCATGTGCTCGCGCTATAGCCTGACATCGCCGCCGGAAGCCGTCCGCTCCTATTTCCGTGCGCGTAACAAACCCGAGTTTCCTCCGCGCTACAACATTGCCCCCACGCAGCCGGTGCTCATTGTCCGGCTCGGCCACAAGGCCGAGCGCGAGTTGGCGCTGGTGCGCTGGGGTCTCATTCCGTCATGGGTCAAGAATCCGGACGAGTTCACCACCCTCATCAATGCGCGGTCGGAGACCGCGGCCGAGAAGCCCTCGTTCCGCGCGGCGCTGAGACATCGGCGCTGCTTGGTTCCGGTCGACGGCTTCTATGAGTGGACTGGTAAACCGGGCGCCAAGCGGCCGCATTTGTTGCGTCCGCGCGCTGGCGGACCAATGGCGCTGGCGGGCATTGCCGAGCACTGGATGTCGGCAGACGGCAGCGAGGTGGAGACCATGGCAATACTGACGGTGCAGGCCAATCGCACGGTGTCCTCCGTGCACGACCGGATGCCGGTCATTCTTGCACCCCAGGATTTCGATCTTTGGCTCGACTGCCGCCCTGGCACGTCGGTCGATGCCGCCCCGCTCATGGTACCGGCCGCCGATGACCTGCTCGAGATCGTCGAGGTCTCAGCCAAGCTCAACAACGTGCGCAACGAGGGCCCGGCGGTTCAAGAGATGGCACCGAAATCCCTGCTTTGACGGACCCGCCGGTCGGCGTCATCGTTGGCGGTTCGACAGGGTTAATGGCGTCGGCGGCATTTCGCTTCGATGCTGAGAGCCGGGCGACGGCGCAACCCGGCGGATTGTCGGTATGCTCGCGGACCAGTTAACAAGCCCATGATCTTTAGACATTCTTACCGTTGACCAAGATTGCGTCTGGCGACTTCTCCCCCCTCGCGGAGAAAACAGTAATTGGTTATCTTGCATCGGAAATTCGGCCGGCCTTGGTCGCCGGTCCGGCTCAGACAAGAGTGCGCCTCTTTCTAGCGCTAACGTGAGCGAGCGGTCGTTTGAATTGCGGTGCAGCACCCGTTCAGGGCGGGCACAGCTCTTGCGTGCCGGAATGTTGATTTGTTGAGCCGGATGGTCCGTTCGTCCGGACGGCGTTTCGAGTAAGGAGTTCGATGATGGGCTATCGCGGCGATGATCTCGATCTCAGGACACCGCAAAACTGGTCCGCGTCGTCCGGTGAAATCGCCGGATGGGCGGGGGAAGGCGGCTCCCGCGGCCGTGGTGTCCATTTTGGCGGCCGTGGTCCGATCTGGGTTGACGATACTGTGCTGGCTGCCTGCAATCACGCTTTCGAGGTCGCGCTCGCCCATCGTGCCGGTGAAGTTCGCATCGAGCATCTGCTCTACGCCTTGACCCGTGTCGAAGCCGCGGCCGAGATTCTCGAAAAACAGGGTGTGCGCGTGTCGACCTTGAGGCGAGAGAGCGCGACCTACATCGCCAGCGACATTCCGGTTGGTCTGCCGAACGGTATCGGCGAGCCGCGCCGGTCGGAAGCCTTGGAGGATGCGCTGCGGCTGGCCGCGGCGGAGGCCATGCGCCGCAATGCACCAGCGACAACCGGCGATCTCGTGCATGTGTTCCTCGATGTCCGGCCAGACCTGCCGGGCCTCGGACTGCTGTCGCGCAATATCGTGCGGTCTCAGCGCGACATGCCTGAGCCTCTGCTGCCGCTCGGCCACGCGGCGGGCTATGATCCGCGTTTTACCGTCAGTCCCGCCGAACCGCCGCGCGAGCGGGTGCGGATGCCGGCCGGCAGTTTCTACGTGAACGAGCCTCAGCGCGTGGCGATCCGCTCGGAGTTGGCTGCCACCACTGCCGACACTGTTCAGAATACCCGCATCGAGGCGCTGGAGCAGATGGTGCGCGCGCTGTCCCATGATCTCATCAGCGAGCGCAAGTCCTTCTCTGGAATGCTCGAGAATATGCAGCGCGATTTTCTGGCGCAGCGCGACGACGCCAGCCGGCTCGGTGGCGGGCTTTACGACCGGTTGCAGTCGCTCGAACAATTGGTGACTGCGCACGGTGGAGATGGCGGGGCCAGAATGCAAATGTTCGATCGTCTTCAAGCTATCGAAGTCGGCCTGGACAAGCGGCTTGGGGATCTGTCGCGAACCTGGTCGATGCTGTCCGACCGTTTGCAGTCCTTGGAGCAGGCCATGCATGCGTCGCGTGCATCGAGCCATGTCGATCTGGCGCCGCTGACCGACAAGATGGCCACGATCGAGCGGACTTTGTCGTCGAGCGCGGCGACGACCGTCGACAAACTCAAGTCGCTTGAGCAAAGTGTGGCCTCCCGGGTTCAGCCTGAGCTCGATTTCAGCCCGATCAGCGACCGGCTTGACGTCATCGAGGAGGCACTGCTTTCGCAGGAGGGTGATGCCAGCCGCGACGTAGCCAACCGTCTGTCGGGCATTGAAAGGCTTGTGCAGTCGCAGCGTGCCGAGATCATCGCCGAGACCGAAGTATTGAAGTCCGACATCGCTGCCATCTCGGGACTTATCATGAGGCAGCCGGGTGAGGCCGAACGGATGCAGAAGTTCGCGGGCCTGCTGGATCAGGGCCGCGGCGAGACGGTGGCTGCCATCGCAGGACCCGTTCTGCAGCGAGTCGGAGCCCTGCAATCGGAAAGTGCCGCCTCGCTCGCCCAAATGTCCGACCGGCTCGCCTCGGCAGAGCGGGCCCTCACCGCCAGCGTTCAGCAATCCAACGAGCTGCACAAGGCCTACGAGCAGGAACTCGGCGAAGTGCACAAAGCGCTCGTCAAGCTCAACACCAACCAACACACGCTGGCGGGCACCATCGACCAGTGGCGCACGCACGGCACCAGTGAGCTTTCGGTCATCGGCGGCCGGCTCGACATGTTGGCTCGGGAAACCCAAAAGCCGGTGCAGATGCTTGAGCAGATGTCGACCAGCATGGACGCGATGCACAAGATTACGGTGGCTCGCTACCATCGGCGCAACCGGTTCTGGTACTGGCTACTCGGCACGGACGACTGGGTGGCCGCCAGCTGGCCGTCACAATTGTCCAAGCTCGAATCTGAGCGCAACCTCGTGAAACCCGTCCGCCGCTGATCACATCGCGCGGACTTCGTTAACGCGGCCCGGAACTTGCTCCGTCATCGCAAGTGCTGGAAGGTCCGTCCTTCCGGTTGTGCCCATGCAATCCGACCGCGCGAAAGTAAAGCCGCCATGACCATCGCGAGCCCAACGTGCCCGCCTGATCGCCGCACGGCACCGAACGTGACCCAACTCCGGCCGGCTTCGATCGTGGTTTTGACCGCCGGTGGCCCGCTTGCCCCGATCGTCGTCAACGGCTTGGTCAATTCCCTGGCGGGCTCGGGCCGCACGCTGACCGTGATCGAGGAGCATCCAGAGACCAAGACTGCGATTATCCGCCGCCGCGCGAAACTCCTGGGCTGGACCGCGGCTCTCGGCCAGGCGGCGTGCGGGGTGCTGCAACGGGCACTCAGCGGGCAGCGCAAAGCGCGGCTCGACGCAATCGTCAAGCAGCATCGGCTGGATACCGGGGCTGGTTTCGCAGTGCCGGTCCACCGCGTCAACTCGGTCAACTCGGATGCCTGTCGCGACCTGCTCAAATCCCTCGCGCCGACGGTGGTGGCCGTCTACGGCACCCGCATCATCAAGGCAGAGACTCTGTCCGCTGTGCCGGTGCCGTTCATCAATTATCACGCAGGCATCAACCCGAAGTATCGCGGCCAGCATCCGGGTTACTGGGCGCTGGCTTCGGGCGACGCGGCCCATGCGGGCGTGACGATCCATCTGGTCGATGCGGGCGTCGATACCGGCCACGTACTTTATCAGGCGCCGGTGACGTTCACACCTGATGACAGCATCGCGACGTACCAATACCTCCAAGCCGCCTACGGACTGCCGCTGTTCGCGCGGGCTATCGAGGACGCGCTGGCTGGACGCCTCAATCCGCGCGCTGTCGACCTCCCGTCGCGCCAGTGGTTCCCGCCGACGATCTGGGAGTACGTGGCCATCGGGCTCACGCGCGGCGTGTGGTAATCCTCACACAACCTTGCCAGGATTGAGGATGCCATGCGGATCGAACGTGCGCTTCAACTGGCGCATCAGGTCGATCTCCACCGGCGATTTCCGCCGCGCCATTTCCTCGCGTTTCATGCGTCCGATACCGTGCTCGGCCGAGATCGAACCGCCCAACTCGTGCACCAGCGCGTGAATGGCCTCCTGGACCTCGTCCCACCGCGCGAGGAACAGCGCCTTGTCGCCGTCCACCGGCTGCGAAACGTTGTAATGCACGTTGCCGTCGCCGAAGTGGCCGAACGGCACCGGCCGCGCACCAGGGCAGACTTTATCGACGATGACGTCGGCCCGGCCAATGAACTCGGCGATCGACGCGATGGGAACGGAAACGTCGTGCTTGATCGAGCCGCCTTCTGATTTCTGTACCCCGGGCACGCACTCGCGGATTTTCCATAGGTCCCGCGACTGGCCGGGTGACGCGGCCAATGCTGTGTCGATCACGGCTCCGGCCGTCATCGCTTCAGCCAGGATGGCTTCAAGCATGGACGCCGCGCGCCCGTCCTCTGCGCCGCCGGAAATCTCGATCAGGACCGTCCACGGCGTTACAGCGATTGGCGGCACCTTCACGCCCTGGCCGTGACGCTTTACGAAAGCGAGTGCGGTTTCGGACAGGAACTCGAACGCCGTCAGGCTCTGGCGGGCGCGGGCTTCGGCCAGCCGGAACAGCTCGCCCACCGCTTCGATGGTCGGCACGGCTGAGAGCGCGGTCGCGGTTTCGGCCGGTCGCGGGGCGAGCTTCAGGGCCGCCGCCGTGATGATGCCGAGGGTGCCCTCCGAGCCGATGAACAGTTGCTTCAAGTCGTAGCCCGTATTGTCCTTCTTGAGCGTCCTGAGCCCGTCCCACACGCGACCGTCGGCCAGTACGACTTCGAGGCCATAGACGAGTTGGCGGGCGTTTCCATAAGCGAGTACTGCTGTGCCGCCGGCATTTGTCGCGAGGTTCCCGCCGATGCGGCAGCTGCCTTCCGAGCCCATGCTGAGCGGGAACAGCCGGCCTATGCCCTCGGCCTCCGTATGCACGTCTGCGAGCGTCACACCGGCTTCCGCGACCATCGATCCGCCGGCCGCGTCAGTGCGGCGGATGCGCGTCAATCGTTCCACCGATATTACGATCTCGTGGCCGTGCTCGAACGGGATCTGGCCGCCGACGAGGCCGGTATTGCCGGCCTGGGGCACCACCCCGACCCGCGCCGAATGGCACAGCGCGAGGATCTTCGACACCTCGTCCACCTTGCCGGGTCGCAGAATGAGGGGAGAACGTCCGACGTATTTGTCGCGCCATTCGATCAGATAGGGCCGTTGCAAGTCGGGGTTGGTCAGCGCGTGCGCTGGCCCGGTGATCTCGGCCAGACGGCGGATCAACTCGGGCGTTGGTGGGTTCAGGGGAAGGAAGGAGTCGGTCATCGGCGGCGTGCTCTGCGGGGCTCTTTGGTCGTGGGACCGAACCGTAGCACTCGCCACCCGCGCCGCCAAACGGTGCCGTGTTTGAACGGCGTCATCCCGGCGTCCATGCGGAGCATGGCTCCGCCATGAAGGCCGGGGCCCACGTGAGTCACCATTTGCCGCATGTCAGAAGCGGGAGCACACACCAACCCTGAGACCGGTCGCGGCGCCGAATTCTCGACGCGCTGGCATCAGTAACGACGCCCGTTGTCGTGGGTCCCGGCCTGCGCCGGGATGACGGAGCTTGGAGTTGGCTGTCGGGCCGCGCCGAACGTGACACGGCCGGGTGTGGTTGCTAGAACGCGGCTCCTATCAAGAATCGAGAAAGTCGGACGATGGCCAAGGACAAGTCGGCGAAGCCCAAGGGTCCCGCGACGGACAACGCGCCGGATGCGCCAGCAGCTGTTGGCACCAAGGCGAAGATGGCGAGCCCTTTCGGTACCACGGACGGCGCAACATCAAACGCCCCTTCCGGCCGGCTCCCCGCAGGGGAGTCGGAAGGGGCAACCAAAGAGAGAGACTGGAGCGCAACGCTCTTCTTGCCCAAGACCGATTTTCCCATGCGCGCGGGGTTGCCTGAACTCGAGCCGCGAATGCTCGCCCGCTGGGCTGAAATCGGGCTCTACGACAGGCTGCGCGCGCAATCGAAGAGCTGGCCGAAGTTCGTGCTCCACGATGGCCCGCCGTATGCGAACGGCAATATCCACATCGGGCACGCGCTGAACAAGATCCTCAAGGATCTGGTGGTCAAGTCGCAGCAGATGCTGGGCCACGATAGCAACTACGTGCCCGGCTGGGACTGCCACGGCCTGCCGATCGAGTGGAAGATCGAGGAAGAGGTCTACCGCTCCAAGAACAAGCCCAAGCCCGACTTCACCGATCCGGATGCGATCATCGCGTTCCGGCAGGAGTGCCGAGCCTACGCCGGCAAGTGGCTCGACATCCAGCGCGAGGAATTCAAGCGGCTCGGCGTGGTGGGCGATTGGGATCACCCCTATTCGACCATGGCCTTCCCGGCGGAAGCCACGATTGCGCGCGAGATCATGAAATTCGCCGAGACGGGGCAGCTCTATCGCGGCTCGAAGCCGGTGATGTGGTCCGTGGTCGAGAAGACCGCGCTGGCCGAGGCCGAGGTCGAGTACCAGGATTATCAGAGCGATATGGTCTGGGTGAAGTTTCCGATCGTCCAGGCGAGCGCGAGTTCTCGCAATCCTGGGACGGTTCAAGATCCATTTCTACTCACAAGCGCTTCCATACTGATTTGGACCACCACGCCGTGGACCTTGCCCGGAAACCGCGCGATCAGTTTCTCGTCCAAGATCAGCTACGGTCTCTACGAGGTGACGGCCGCGCCCGAGAACAACTGGGCCAAGGTTGGAGACAAATACATCGTCGCCGACAAACTTGTCGGCGACGTCATGAAGGCGGCGAAGGTGGAGGCGTTCAAGAAGCTCAGCACAGTCTCAGCGAAAGACCTTGCGGCCTGTTTTTGCGCCCACCCGCTCGCCGCTCTCTTTCCCTCTCCCCTCGGGGGAGAGGGTCAGGGTGAGGGGGCCTCAAGCCCGCGCGCTGATGCTCGTACCCCCACACCTAGCCCCTCCCCGCAAGGGGGAGGGGCACAGCCTGGCTACGGTTTCATGGTCCCGCTCCTCGATGGCGATCACGTCACCGACGATACCGGCACGGGCTTCGTGCATACCGCGCCGGGCCATGGCGCCGACGACTACATCATCTGGACCGCCAGCCAGAAGGCGCTGCGCGACCGCGGCATCGAGACCACGATCCCGTTCACCGTCGACGCCGACGGCGTGCTGACCAAGGCCGCGCCCGGCTTCGAGGGCAAGCGCGTGCTTAAGGAGAATGGCGACAAGGGCGACGCCAACGACGCGGTGATCAAGGCGCTGCAAGAGGCCGGCATGATCATCGCGCGCGGCCGTTTGAAGCATCAGTACCCGCACTCGTGGCGCTCGAAGAAGCCGGTCATTTTCCGCAACACGCCGCAGTGGTTCATCTCGATGGACAAGGCGCTGGGTCCCGCGCCGGGATCATCAGAGAATGCCATTGAGAATATTCTTGAAGATCATTCGCTGAGAGATCGTGCCGAACGCGAAATCATGCGCGTTGAGTGGGTTCCTGAATCGGGTCGAAATCGCATTCTAGGAATGATCTTGAGCCGCCCCGACTGGGTGGTTTCTCGGCAAAGGGCGTGGGGCGTGCCGATCGCCGTGTTCCGCAACACCGAGACCGATCAGGTCATTCCCGGTCCCGGGTTCGTGCACAACACCGAGCTGGTCCGCCGCATCGAGACATCGTTTGCGGAAAGGGGCGCGGACGTATGGTTCGAGGCCGATGCCAAGTCGCGCTACCTCAAGGGCCTCGTGCCCGACGCCGACATGGCCAAGTGGGAGCAGGTCCGCGACGTGCTCGACGTGTGGTTCGATTCCGGCTCCACGCACGCCTTCACACTGGAGGACCCCAAGGCGTTTCCAGGGCTCGCGGGCATCAGGCGCAAAAGTGATGGTGGGGTCCTGCCGGAGGCGGGCAAGCAAGGAATCCTGCCGGAGGCGGGCCAGAAATTTGACCGCGTCATGTATCTCGAAGGCTCGGACCAGCATCGCGGCTGGTTCCACTCGTCGTTGCTCGAAAGCTGCGGCACACGCGGGCGCGCGCCCTACGACGTGGTCCTCACCCACGGCTTCGTGCTCGACGAGAAGGGGCAGAAGATGTCGAAGTCGCTGGGCAACGTCGTCGCGCCGCAGGACGTGATGGCCAAGTCCGGCGCGGACATCCTGCGGCTGTGGGTGGCCGCGTCCGACTATTCCGACGATCTCCGCATCGGGCCGGAGATCTTGAAAACGTTCAGCGAGACCTATCGCAAGCTCAGGAACACGCTGCGCTGGATGCTCGGCGCGCTCGCGCATTACGACACCAAGGCCGACACGGTCGCGGCCGAGGATTTGCCGGAGCTGGAGCGGCTGATGCTGCACGCACTCGCGAGCCTCGACGCAGAGGTGCGCAAGGCCTACGAAGCCTACGAGTATCGCAAGGTCGTTTCCCTGCTGTCGCAGTTCATGAACACAGAGCTTTCGGCGTTCTATTTCGACATCCGCAAGGACGCACTCTACTGCGAAGCGCCGTCGAGCGCGAAGCGGAGAGCCGCACTTACCGTCGTCGATCACATCTTCCGCTGCACGGCGACGTGGCTCGCCCCTATCCTGTCGTTCACGGCAGAGGAGGCCTGGTTGCAGCGCAATACCGATGCTGTGTCGGTGCACCTGGAAACGTTTCCAGCTCTCCGTGACGCGTGGATCGACGTCGATCTTGAGCAGAAGTGGGAAAGAATTCGCGCGGTCCGCTCCGTGGTCACCGGCGCGCTCGAAATCGACCGCGCAGCAAAGCGGATCGGGTCGAGCCTCGAAGCCGCACCGATCGTCCACATCACCGATGCCGCGCTGCGCGGCGCGCTCGATGGCGTCGATCTCGCCGAAGTGTGCATCACCTCGGGCATCACGATCGCGACGACGCCACCACCTGCCGACGCCTTCACGCTGCCCGATGTGCCGGGCGTCGGCGTGGTGTTCCGCGCCGCACCCGGCCGCAAGTGTGCGCGGTCCTGGCGCATCACCGAAGATGTGGGTTCTGATCCGGCGTACCCGGATCTCTCGAAGCGCGACGCCGCAGCCGTGCGCGAGATCGAAGGGCGGGCGGCATGACATCGGGTAGCGTCGGCGGTCCCGGAAGCGCGCGATCCGACCCCTGGTTCTGGGGACAGTTTGCGCGGCTCGGCGGGACGGTGGCACTGGCCACGCTGGTGCTCGATCAGGCACACAAATGGTGGATGCTGTTGGGCGTTGGTATCATGGAGGGCCAACGCTTCAAGCTGCTGCCGTTCCTCGATATCGTCTACGTGATCAACAAGGGCATCAGTTATTCGCTGTTCACCCAAAGCAGCTTCATGGGTCAAGTCATGCTAGCAGCATTCGCGGTGTTCGCGTCGGTGGCGCTTTGGATCTGGCTGTGCCGCGGGGCGACGAACCGGCTGATGGCGTGGAGCATCGGTCTTATAATCGGCGGCGCCATCGGCAACGCCATTGACCGCATTCTGATCGGTGGGGTCGCGGACTTCTTCTCGCTGCACGCCTTCGGGTTCTACTGGTATGTGTTCAACGTGGCCGACGTGGCGATTGTTGCCGGGGTGGCCGGACTGCTGTATGAATCCTTCGTCTTGAGTCGCAATGACGCCTCAAAGCCTATGTAGTTCAACGACATACGGCTCAGTATATGGCTCAGTGTTCGGGACCGACAGACAGGGATTTCGAAATGGCCGCGACACCAGTTAACATGCTGAAAAGATTGTGTTTTGCGTGTCTGTCCGCGACCGCTCTTGCCGGCTGTGCGCCGGGCGACATCGCGCTTGAAGGCAAGATTTTCGACGCTGTTGGCCTCTCCGGAACCCAGCAAGGTGGTGGCCGGGTCGTCAAGCTTGCGGACCGCGCGCCGCTGGTGGTGCCGCCCAGTCTGACGAGCCTGCCAGCGCCTGGTGAAACGGGATCGACGACGGCCGATGCCATCGCCGGCATCGACGATCCGGACCGCAAAAAGAACGTCGACAAGGCTACGCTCGAAAAGCAGCATGCCGAGTTTTGCAGGGTGAATTACGAACTGGCCAAAGCGCGCGGCGACCAAACCGCGGAGGGCGTCGTGGGTCCACTCGGCGCTTGCCGGCCATCGATTTTCACCGCTATCCAGAAATGGAACGTAGCGGAGTAAGGCGATCGCCGACAGCGGCTTGTCTCCGTTCCGCCACCTGCCTGCCGAGTGGTCCGGCGCCGATTGCGCAGTGGCGACGGATCGTAGCTCCGCCATCCAATTTTATTGGCATTTGGTGTGCACATCAGCGACATGACGTCGCGGATCAGGAGTTGTGCTGCGCAAGGGCGCTGCTCCGCCGTGCTCGGGCCGTGGACGCGACGCTTCATCCTGGCGCTACCCCTTGTGATCGCGACATCATCCACCGGCACATGAACGGCTTGTCATTTGACTTCGAAGGTCTGACATCGGATTCGAAAAGGGGATGAGTTGCGATCGCGGCGCTCGGGAACACGGATCGACGGTCATGATCGGGCTTGATCACCTCGCGCGGACGGGCATGTAACGGAGGCCGGGCTTGATACAGAGAATGATCATGAACCTCACGAACGCATCCGACGACGGCTGCATCCTGGTTCATGGTGACCACGGAACCGGTAGCTGCCGGATCAACCCGCGGGGCCCGACCTCCGACCTCACCGCCCGACGGTTCCAGATTGCCCATCAGCACAAGGACGCCCTTTCGTGCCATATCACTCCATGATCGGGACTGTCTCGATCCGAACCACTTCGACCCGATGCCGGACGAGGACGATTCGACGATCCACGTTCTCGCTCGTCCTGTCCCTTTCGATGACGGTGGCGCTCTCCATGTTCGCAATCACTCAACAAGCTCTCGAACTCAGCGCCGCCCCGCGGGCCACCGAGTTCAAACTCGACAACGGGATGCACGTCGTGGTGATCCCCGATACACGTGCGCCGGTCGTGACGCACATGGTGTGGTATCGTGTCGGCGCGGCCGACGAGCCGGCGGGCGTGTCAGGGATCGCTCACTTCCTTGAGCACCTGATGTTCAAGTCTACCGAGAAGATCCCGATGGGCGAGTTCTCGAAAATTGTGGCGCGCCTCGGTGGCCAGGACAACGCATTCACCAGCCAGGACGTGACGGCCTACTTCCAGCGCGTGGCCAAGGCGCAATTGCCGAAAGTCATGGAGATGGAAGCCGACCGCATGATCAACCTGCAATTGACCGAGAAGGAAGTGCTGACGGAGCGCGACGTGATCCTCGAGGAGCGACGCTCGCGGGTCGAGAACAGCCCCGCATCGATCCTCGACGAGCAGATGGACGCGGCGCTCTATTATTCCCATCCCTACCAGAATCCGGTCATAGGCTGGGAGCACGAGATTGCGCGGCTGACGCAAAAAGATGCGTTGGATTTCTACAAGAAGCACTACGCACCGAATAACGCCATCCTGGTGGTATCGGGCGACGTGACGCCCGACGAAGTCAAGACGCTGGCGACAGCGACTTACGGCAAGCACAAGGCGAACCCCGCGGTCGGCGCGCCGCGCGTTCGCCAGAAGGATCCGCCACACCGAGCGGCCCGCCGCCTGGAACTCAAGGATACGCGGGCCGGCAAGGCATCGGTGCACCGGACCTATATTGCGCCGGCCTACAATACCGCCGCTCCCGGCGAGGCCGAGGCGCTCGATCTGCTCCTGAAGGTGGTTGGCGGCGGTTCCACGAGCCGTCTCTACAAGAAGCTCGTGGTCGAGGACAAGGTCGCTTCCTCGTCGAGCGGGTACTATTCTGGCGGCGCTCTTGACTACGGCAAGATCGCCTTCCACGCGATCGCCGCTGAGCCCGGGAACGCCGGTCTCGACAAGGCTGAAGCCGCGATCGACAGGGTGCTCGCGGACGTGCGTAAGGACGGCATCACGCAGGCTGAACTCGACCGCGCCAAGAATTTGTACCTCGCCGACTACATCTACGAGAGCGACAGCCAGAATACGCTGGCGCGCCGTTACGGCTGGGCCCTCACCATCGGGCGCAAACTCTCGGATGTCGAGGGTTGGCCCGAGGCGATTTCGAAGGTCACGCTCGACGACGTGAAGATGGCCGCCGCCAAACATCTCGACATCCGCAGATCGGTGACTGGACGGCTGCTGCCGGAGGCGCCAGAAACGGCCGCGGCCGGAACAGCACCGCCTGCCCCGAAGCCGCGGACGTGAACGCACAGGAATGCAATTTTTGCTTCACCCCCATGAGGCCTGATCCATGCTTTGCTCACGCGTAGTCGCGGCCGATCCGCGTCACATCATCCGCCGCGGCATTGCGGTGTCGTTCGCAATGCTCGCCACGCTCGCACTTCTCACACTCATTTATCCGGCCCATGCCATGAAAATCGAATCCGTGAAAAGTCCAGGCGGCATCGAAGCCTGGCTTGTGTCCGACAGGAGTGTGCCGCTGGTGGCGCTCAGGTTCGCGTTCGATGGCGGCAGCGCGCAGGATCCGGCCGGAAAGGAGGGCGTTGCGAACTTCCTGTCGGCGATGCTCGACGAGGGCGCGGGCGATCTCAGGTCGAATGCCTTCCAGGAGCGCATGGAGGAGATCGCCATGCGCATGAGCTTCGACGACGCCAAGGACGAGTTTTACGGCAACATGGAAATGCTGAACGTCAACCGCGAAAAGTCGGTCGAGATGTTGAAGCTCGCGCTGACCAAGCCGCGGTTCGACGATGAGGCCATCGATCGGATCAAGGCGCAGCTTCAGGCGGGACTGGTCTATGCCGCGCGCGATCCCGACAAGGTCGCGTCCAAGGAGTGGTTTGCCCTCGCCTTCGCGGGCCACACCTACGCTCGGCCGGCGAGCGGGACGAAGGACACGATCGCGGCGATCAATCGCGAGGATCTCGAAGCCTATCGCAAGCGGGTGTTCGCCAAATCGAACCTCAAGGTGGTCGTGGTCGGTGACATCGACAAGGCGGCGGTAGAAAAATTGCTCGACGACGTCTTCGGCGCGCTGCCAGCCAAGGCCGAGTTGACGCCGGTTGCCAAGTTCACACTCGCCGACAAGGGACAGCAGAAGGTGATCGAGATGCAGGTGCCGCAGTCGGTCGCCGTGTTCGGAACGGGCGCGATAGCGCGCAAGGACCCCGACTTCATGGCAGCGTTCATCTTGAACCACATTCTCGGCGGAGGCGGGTTCGCGTCGAAGCTGATGGAAGAGGTGCGAGAGAAGCGGGGGCTCGCATACTCGGTCTACAGCTATCTGCAGCCGTTCCGGCATTCAGCGATTTTCGCTGGCGGCGTGGCGACCAAGAACGAGTCGATCTCGCAGTCGATGGACGTGATCCGCGGCGAGTTGAAGCGCATGGCCGACCAGGGGCCGAACGCGACCGATCTCGACAATGCGAAGAAGTATTTGATCGGGTCGTATCCGCTGCGCTTCGATACGAATGCAAAGATCGCAAGCCAACTGCTCGGCATTCTGCAAGAGGACCTTGGCATCGACTACGTCGACAAGCGCAATGCGCTGGTCGAGGCGGTGACCCTTGACGACCTGAAGCGGGTGGCGAAACGTCTGCTCAGACCCGAAAGCCTGATCGTGACCGTCGTCGGCCAGCCGATGAACATGCCCAACTGAGGGCGTAAGTTCCGTTCCATTCGTGTGCGACGGCGGATTACGCTTCATTCTGCACAGGGGACCGTCGCGAATTCCGGGGTCGAAAGAGCACTTGTGTTCCGGTTCGCGCACGTGCTCCCCTGGAGGTGCGCTTTAGAGCACATGTGGGAACCATAAGGAACACGACCAACCTTACGATCCCGATGTCATTGAAGTTTCGAAGCTCGCTCTCGCGGAAGCCACGAGACCGGAGCGGACTTCGAGTGATCACGCGAGCCGCCGGACGCTTGTTTCGAGACACGACCCTGGGTAGCGGCCGAGCCATCGCGCCAATCCACCCGGGTCACCCCGTCAGTTATTGCCGGGCTCCGGCGAGCCGCTGGCGTTCTGCGTGTGGTGTGACGGATCCCCGACCCCGACCTGCGCTGGGGCAGTCGAGCGCCGAGATGACGGTGTTGCGCGGCGGCGGGGTTAGTCTTCGCGGGACGTCTTCGGACCGCGTTTGAAGAGGCGACGGCGGGGCTTCTTGGGATCGGGCGTCGGCCCGGCCGCGGGCGGGGGCAGTGCGTCGAGGGTCTCGGCCTCAATGAGACGCGAGAGTTGTCGCTTGAGAACGTCCTTGGCGGGAACAGCGGCGGCCAGGATCTCCTTGGCCTTCAAAAAATCCAGCACCTGGAAGCGGCTCATGCCGGCATCGATGAGAATGTCGGGTTGTTGCGATTTGAGCTTTTCGCGGATCAGCGAGCGCTCGAACAGGAACGCCGTGCCGAACAACGCTTCCGAAGCGGTCGGCAGCGCGCGGTCGGCGGACGGCAGTGGAGCGCCAGTCACGTCGATGGCGACGGTGACGTCGGCGTGGCCCGACAGGATGTCGAACGGCAGTGGATTGACAAGGCCGCCGTCGATCATCGCGCGACCCTCAACCGCGATGGGCTGGAAGATGACGGGCAAGGCCATGCTGGCGGCGATGGCCGGCTTCAACGGCCCGGATTGGATCACGCAGGCGTCCTGGGCGTAGAAGTCGGTCGCGACGATTTTCAGCGGAATGTGCAGGCTCGCGAAATCTGCGGGGAAACGGCGCGGCAATAGTAGATCGAGCACGGCAAGGGGGTTGAGGAACGCGGTGCGGGTGCCGAAGATGCCGAGCACGCGGTTGATCGGTGGAGCGCGGGCCGAGAACAACTCGCGAATCAGATCGAAGCGCTGGCCGAGCACCTCCTCGGTGTGGGCGCGGATTTCACGCGCGGTCATGCCTGAGGCATAAGCCGCGCCGAACACCGCGCCGATGGAGGTGCCAGCGATGATCTTCGGCCGGATGCCCAGTTCGTCGAATGCCTCCAGCATGAGTATGTGGGCGAGCCCACGCGCGCCGCCGCCGCCGAGGGCGAGTGCGATAGTCGGTCCACGGAGCGTGACGGCGTTATGCTGGGCGCGCGTCATGGGCATCAAACGGATGCGCGGGAGGCGTCACGCGCGATGGCCCGCCAGCCGATGTCGGAACGGCAGAAGCCGCCCGGCCAGTCGATCTTGGCGATCGCCGCGTAGGCGCGAGCCTGGGCTTCCATTACGGTCTTGCCGCGGGCAGTGACGTTCAAAACGCGGCCGCCATCCGCAAGGATGCGGGCTCCGTCGCGGCGGGTGCCTGCGTGGAAGATCTCGACGCCATCGACCGCACCGGCTGCTTCGAGGCCACGGATCTCGGTGCCCTTTTCCGGTGTGCCAGGATAGCCGCGCCCGGCCATGACCACGGTAAGGGCGCAATCGTCGAGCCAGCGGAGATCGAAGGTCGCGAGCGCGCCGTCGGCCGTCGCCAACAGCGCGGTCAGGAGGTCGGATTTCAGCCGCATCATAAGGACTTGCGTTTCGGGGTCACCGAAGCGGACATTGTATTCGATCAGCTGAGGACCCTTTGCAGTGATCATCAGCCCGGCAAAAAGTACGCCTTTGAACGGCATGCCGCGAGCCGCCATGCCGGCGATGGTCGGCTGGATGATCTCGGTCATGGTGCGCTCGATCATCCGAGGCGTCATGACCGGGGCTGGCGAATAGGCGCCCATGCCGCCTGTGTTAGGGCCGGTGTCGCCGTTGCCGACGCGCTTGTGATCCTGGGCGGTGGCGAGGGCAAGCACGTGGTTGCCGTCGGAGAGGGCGAAGAAACTCGCCTCCTCGCCGTCGAGGAATTCCTCGATGACCACTTCTGAGCCGGCTTGACCAAAGGCACCCGAGAAGCAGGCGTCGAGGGCGGCTTCGGCCTCGGCCATGGTTTGGGCGATGACCACGCCCTTGCCAGCCGCGAGTCCATCGGCTTTGACAACAATGGGAAGTGGTTGACGGGCGAGGTAGGCCCGTGCGGCACTGGCTTGACTAAAGCGGCCATAGGCACCGGTCGGGATGCCTAGATCGCGGCAAAGGTCTTTGGTGAAGCCTTTTGAGCCTTCGAGCTGACTCGCCGCCTTGGACGGTCCGAAGTGCTTGATTCCGGCCGCCGTCAGCGTATCGCCGAGGCCAGAGACGAGTGGCGCTTCGGGGCCGATGATCACGAAGCCGATGTCGTGGCGGCGGGCGAATTCGACTACGGCCTTATGGTCGGCGCCAGTCAGGGCCACGAGTTCAGCCAAGTCTGCAATGCCGGCATTGCCAGGGCCGCAGTAAAGCTTGTCGAGCAGCGGACTCGCCGAGATGGCCCAGGCCAGGGCGTGCTCGCGGCCGCCAGAGCCAATGAGGAGAACATTCATTCCGCCGGATGCCCTTTTCTGGCGCTGTTGCACCTGATAGTTGAAGGTCAGCGCTGTTGCGCTTTACGGTTGCTGGTCGGCGCTGTTGTGCCTCACCCGATCACACGCACCAAAATGATGATGAGAGCGATAAAGGCAATTCCGAACAGCAGCCAGGTGAGCAGGCCGCGGACTTCGCTCTGCAACTCGCTCTGAATGTCGTGGCGCAGGGCCTTGAGCTCGGACTTGAGTTCGCCGCCCAGCTGCTGAATGTCACCCGAGAGCGCCTGTACGTCCGCCTTCGCGGCGGCATTGGCCTCGATTCCAGATTTGAGAGATTTGGCGTAGGCGCGCGCCATCGCCTCGGCCTGCGCCGGCGGCACGCCGGATGCGGTCAAGGTGCGGACGAACTCGAGTGTTTCGAAGTTCGCTGCCATAGTTTCTCCTTGCCCCCGCGACATTGACGTTGGCGCGATCATAACGGCTTGCCGTGCGGGAGGCCAGCACGAGGCGTGGACGTGGCAAAGCCGGACATCGCGAGCCGGGGGAATCGGGGGTAAGGTCGGGGATCGGAGGACCAACGCGTGACCGAACCCCAGGATACAACTCTCGCCACGTCGCCACGAGCCGGCGCCAACGCGCCGGAGATGACCGTCGCCGAGCTTTCAAGCGCCATCAAACGCGCGCTGGAGAACGGTTTCGGCTATGTGCGGCTGCGCGGCGAGATCTCGGGGTATCGCGGCCCGCATTCATCGGGTCACTGCTACTTCGCGCTGAAGGACGATAAAGCCAAGATCGAGGCGGTGATCTGGCGCGGCGTGTTCGGGAAGCTCCGGTTCAAGCCGGAAGAAGGCATGGAGGTGATCGCCCATGGCAAGGTGACCACGTTCCCAGGTTCGTCGAAGTACCAGATCGTGATCGAGGCGCTGGAGCCGGCGGGCGTCGGCGCGCTGATGGCTTTGCTCGAAGAGCGAAAGCGCCGGCTTGCCGCAGAAGGGTTGTTCGATGAGGGGCGGAAGAAGCCGCGTCCGTTTCTGCCCCGCGTGGTCGGCATCATCACGTCGCCCACAGGCGCGGTGATCCGCGACATGCTGGCGGGTTTCGAGGAACGTTTCCCCACGCACGTGGTGGTGTGGCCGGTCCGCGTGCAGGGGGAGAGCAGCGCGGCAGAGGTGGCCGCCGCCATTCGCGGGTTCAACGCGCTGGCACCGGGTGGGCGGGTGCCGCGGCCGGAGGTGCTGATTGTGGCGCGGGGCGGCGGCAGTCTCGAGGACTTGTGGGGCTTCAACGAGGAGATCGTGGTGCGGGCCGCCGCCGAAAGCAGCATCCCGCTGATCTCAGCGGTCGGTCATGAGACCGATTGGACGCTGATCGATCTCGTGGCGGCCGCGCGCGCGCCGACGCCGACCAAGGCCGCGGAATGGGCGGTTCCGAAGTACGCCGATCTGGTCATGGAGGGCGACAAGCTCGAGCTGAGGCTCGCCACCGCCGCACGGCGGGCGATCGAGGCCGCGCGTACGCACCTGAAGGCAGCAGCGCGAGGCCTGCCGCGACGCGAGGATTTGCTGGCGTTGCCCAGACAACGGTTCGACGCCGTGGAGAGGCGGTTGGGACGGGCGCTACTTGCGAACACGCGCGTTCATGCCATGCGGCACACGAGAATTTCCGCCCGGCTCGCAACGCGATTGCTGGCAGTGCGCATTGAGCGGGCGGGCGAACGGGTGGACAAACTCGGCCAGCGGGCGAAGACGGCGCTCGGACGCGCTGCCGGCCATCGGCGGACGCGGCTCGAGCGCGTGGCCGGGCGTCTAGCGCCCTCGGTGTTGCGCAACCGACTCGACCGCGGCAGCGAGCGGGTGGCGGGGCTCGGCCAAATGCTTTCTTCCCTGAGCTATCAGAGCGTGCTCGCGCGCGGGTTCGCGCTGGTTCGGGACGGGGAGGGCCGCGCGGTGCGGCTGGCGGGCGCGGTGGCGTCGGGCGCCATGCTCGACATCGAATTCAGGGACGGGCGCGTGGCGGCGGTGGCCTCAGGTGGCGGCGGCGCCGATGGTGAGGATGGTCCGACACCAACCGCCGCGGACTCGGCGGCTAAGAGAAATCTCGCGGACTCGGCGGCTAAGAGAAATCCCGCGGACAAGGCGGCTAAGGAAAATCTCGCGGACAAGGCGGCGAAGAACGATACCCGCGAAGTGAGGCCGTCGCGGCCAAGGGGGGCGCGCGGGTCGGGGCAGGGATCGTTGTTTTGATCCACCCACGACCGGGCTTAACGGCAACAGCCTTGACGGCTTTCGCGGCGAAAGTGTTGTGATAGGCTTGCCACTGCGACGACGCCTGTTTTTCGCGATGCGGTGTCGTCGCGCCATTCCGACAAGGGCACGCCAGGGGAACGCATGAATCGCTTCGAACGCTTTTTCGGTCTCAAGGGTGAGGCCAAGGTCAAGTTCCTCGACGGAGAGTTCCAGGTGATCTCGTCAGGTGATTTCGTGCGCTGTGCGGTGACCGGCGATCCGATCGCGCTGGCCGAATTGCGCTATTGGAGCGTGGAGCTGCAGGAAGCCTATGCGTCGGCGGATGTGTCGCTGAAGCGCTATCAGGAGCGGCAGAAGCGCGGGCGATAGAGGCTTATTTTGAATGGCCGCGCTCTTTTCACCCAGGTCGGAATTGCTCCGGTAACCATGCCGTTGGCTTGAACGGCCAGCCTGGATCGCGGCCGCATATCACTCCGATCGCGGCGTACCGTCATACCTGTGCCTGCGTCGGCGCGAGGGAAGACTGCCGGCCCAGCCGGTAAGGCGGCGGCATAGCCTGTTGCCAGCCCTCTTAGGTCGACGCCGTGGACCAATGAACTTCTTGGTGCCAGTCCAGACGGCCAGATACCTTTTTTCAGCCGGTCAGGTGCCGTCGCCCAAACGTTTTGAGGACCGCTTGACGAGCACGCTATCGATGAGGGCATGAAGGCGGCCGAGGTCGCGGTTGTCGAAGGCGAGCCGGATGGGAAGAGCGCGGGACGTGCTCGCGAGCCGGGTGAGGGGGGCGTTCGATCCAGGCGCTCCAATCGGGCCGGATGCGCCGGAGAGCCGCGCCAGATCTTTTTCCGTCGTGACGAGTTGGGCCTTGTGCAGCGTCGCGAGGGACAGCAGCCGTTCGGCATCAGTTGCGGTGAAGGCGTGGTGATCGGGGAACGACTGCTCGGCGACGGCGGGGTGACCGGCATCGCGCAAGGTATCGAAGAAGCGCTGCGGATTGCCAATGCCCGCAAAGGCGACGATGGACCGCTCGGCGAGCCAGCCGAGGCCGCCAACGGGCCGGACCTGAGCGGCCAGTACGGGTCCCTGGAACTGCTGGCGCAGAGACGTGAGCACGGAACTCGAGGGATGGGGCGTTGCCATTGTTGCGAGCTGTGCGCCGGCTTCTGCACCGTTGACGACAATCGCGTCGGCCAGATCGAGCTGGAAGGACAACGACGCGCGCAGCGGGCCGGCCGGAATTACCTCGCCATTGCCGACCCCGCGCGCGCCGTCGACAACGGCGATGGTCAGATCCTTGGCGAGGGCCGCGTTCTGCAAGCCGTCGTCCATGATGATCAGCTCGGCACCGCCGCAGTATTGCTCGATAAAACGGACGCCGGCCGCGCGGTCGCGGGCGACGATGGTGGGTGCTGAGCGGGCAAGCAGGAGCGGCTCGTCGCCGACATCGGCCGCGGTGTGGCGGGTGTTTGGCTCGACCAGCAGCGGCCCATGTGCGCGGCCGCCATACCCGCGGGTGAGGAACACAGCGGTTGCGCCGCGCGCCCGGGCCTCTGTGGCGATCAGCAGCGCGAGCGGTGTTTTGCCGGTGCCGCCGGCAGTGAAATTTCCGACGCAGATGACGGGCAATCGCGATCGGTAGCTGTCCGTGCCACGGTATCGACGCTCTGCCACCCAGCCATAAATGGCGGCGAGTGGGGACAGAAGCCTCGCGCGACGGTCGCCAGCGGGCGCATACCACCAAGCGGGTTCACGATGCACGCCTGAAACCCTCGTCGGCCGGCGGTGGCTGCGGCAATAGCGCGGTCAGTGCGGTAACGGTCTCGGCGAGCGCGCCGGACAGAGAGGCCAACGCCGCGACGCCGCCGGCGCGAATCCGGGCAAGTTCGGCGTCGTCGCGGGCGATGCGCAGCACGACACGCACGATCTCGGCGGCCGAGTTGACCTCGATCGCGCCGCCGCGCTTGAGAAGCGCGGTGTATTCGTCGGCGAAGTTCTGCCAGTGCGGCCCGGTGAGCACGGCAGCGCCATGGCGCAAAGCTTCGATCGGGTTCTGGCCGCCGTGCTCGACCAGCGAGCCGCCGACGAAGGCCAAACGGGATAGCGCATAGAACGTGCCGAGTTCGCCGATGGTGTCGGCAATGTAAATGTCGGTGCGGGCATCGGGCAAAACGCCCGCTGAGCGCTGGGCGACAGAGTAGCCACGCGCCTTCAGCGCCTCGGCGAGCCCGGTGCCGCGCTCCGGATGACGGGGGGCCACCAGCATCATGAGGCCGTCAATGTCCCGGGCCAGCTGCCGGTGGGCTTCCGCCAGAATAAGCTCCTCCCCCTCGTGGGTGCTGGCGGCCACAATGATCGGCCGGCCGGCCGTTGCAACCCGCAGCCGGTCGAGTTCGACCGGATCGATGGGTGGTGGCGGCGCGTCGATCTTTAGGTTGCCGATATGGCGAACGAAACGAACGCCAAGCTCTGTAAAACGGCGCGCGAGCCGCTCGTTCTGCGCCAACACCAGATCGAAACGGGTGAATAGCGGCAGCGAAACGCCGGGGCTGCTCTTCCAGCGCCGGAAGCTGCTTTGCGACATGCGGGCGTTGACCAGGGTCAATTTTATTCCGGCACGCGACGTTTCAAGGATCAGGTTGGGCCAGATCTCGCTTTCCGTGAAGACCGCGAGATCGGGCTTCCAGTGGGAGAGAAACGCGCGAGCGTATTCGGGTGCGTCGAGCGGCACGTACTGGTGGATTGCCCCAGCCGGCAGCCTGCGGGCGGCCAGTCCGGCGGACGTAACGGTGCCGGTGGTGAGCAGGACCGAAAGTCCGCGGTGCTGTTCGACCATGGCGTTGATGACGGGGAGAACCGCGTTGGTTTCGCCAACACTGGCGGCATGGAACCAGACGAGCGTGCCCTCGGGGCGCTTCACGGCGGAGATGCCGAACCGCTCCGGACGGCGGGTCTGATCTTCCTTGCCCTGACGCTCGCGATGGCTCAGCACCAGAGGTGCGAAGGGCCTGATGAGGCTCATGGCGTGGACGTAGGCCTTGAGCCGGAAGCCTGGCTCGACGGCGGCATCGCCTGCGACCGGCGCTCGTGGCGGGGCGATGCGCGCGACGTCGGCGCCGGCCAGCTCAAAGGCGCGGCGTGTGACTTGGTTCAGCGCGGCCTCGAGTTCGAGCCGCAGCCGCTCCATGGTCTCGGGATCGGCGTCGGCGGGGACGAAAATCGGGTCGCCTCCGACGCGAGCCAACCGCGAGAAAGGCAGGTTGATGGTCATCCGGCTCCAGGTGCGGAGGGAATGGAATCGCGAGGTGACAACGGCGGCGGGGACGATCGGCCGGCCGGAGTGCTTGGCGATGGTGATGATGCCGAGGCCCGCGACGCGGGCGGGGCCGGGCGGCACGTCCGCGGTCATCACCAGGGATTGGCCGTCCTCGAGTGCGTTCAAAGCGCCGCGCAAGGCCTGGACGCCACCGCGATCACGTTTGCGGCCGCCAGCGCCAGCGCCACGGATGAGTGTGACATCAAGAGCACTCATCGCCTGCCCAATCAACTCGGCGTCGCCATGGCGGGCGACCATGGCTGAAACCCGGATACCCTCCGGACGCAACTCAGGCAGCATCATGAACTGACCGTGCCAGCAGGCGACGATGCAAGGATGTGCAGAAGCCAGCTGCGCCATAAGGTTTGCCGGTTCGCTCACAGTGGAGGAGGTTCTGGTGACAAGCTGGATAAGGCGGGCAATGGAACGGCCCGCCAGTCTCGTTCCGGTCGACGTCCTGGTCGGCAACGGCGCCATCCTGTCGCTTACGTCACGGCAGACACAAAAAAAGTGATGCCGAGTTTCCTTGCAGGTGGTTCCTATAGCTAATACCTAGCGATGGCAAATCACTGGGGACTTTGAGGCGGCCGGTGCCGGCAGACAGCAGCATCCGGCCAAATTCTTTGACAATTCGAGGAGTGCTCAGACTGTTGATGCCGATCTGGGGGCGAGACACCAAGCGGGCCCTGCGCCGCACCACGAACGCCTGGCGGCAGGGGCTCGCAGAGCACTCGCCTCCGTGGCTGCGGCGGAGCTTTGGCGCGCCCGCAAAATATCTCGATATGTTATTCGTGGATCACGGGATTTTCCGTGTTTTCTACGTCAACGAGCACAAGATCTCTGAGCGTGCCTGGCGTTCGGCCCAGCCGGCTCCGTTCCAGATCCGGCGGGCGGCGCGGAACGGCATCAAGACCATCGTCAATCTGCGCGGCGACCGGGTGTGCGGCAGCTACTGGTTGGAGCGGGCGGCGTGCGAAAGGGCCGGGATAAAACTCGTCAATTTCCAGGTGCGGTCGCGGGCAGCGCCGACGCGCGAGGAGCTGCGTGGCGCGCGCGAGTTGTTCGACCAGATTGAATACCCGATGCTGATGCACTGCAAGTCTGGAGCTGACCGCGTCGGACTGATGAGCGTGCTGTACCGGCACATCAAGGAGGGCGTGCCGATTTCCGCGGCAAAGGACGAGCTATCGTTGCGGTATGGCCACTTCCGGCAGGCGGACACGGGCGTGCTCGACTATTTCTTCGAGCGCTATCTCGAGGACAACGCCAAGTCGCCGATGCCGTTCTTCGACTGGGTGGAGACCGTCTACGACGCCAACGAACTCAAGCGTTCGTTCCAATCCAAGGGCTGGGCGAACCGTATCGTCGACACAGTGCTCCGGCGCGAGTGACGGGGCGGCGGGGCGCGGCCTTGCGGTGGTGCCTCTCGTGTCTTATTGGAGACACGTCGCGCTCCCCTCGGGGCGCCGCCCGGGCGATGACAGAGTAACCGCGAAACGTTCTTCGAATACACTCTGCCGCGAACGCGTTTCCTGATCGCAGCGATCGTCTCGCCTTGCACCAAGTGTTCTGACCGCCGTTGGGCGGACATAGGGGGGAGACGGCTGTTGCCGGCGGAAGGGAGTGGGTGGGCTGGACCCGTCTCTGCCATGGGCTTGAAAGTTCAAAACCACATATCAGCGACGCATCAGCCTGGCGCGTCAGGCGTGTTCGATCCGACCGACTATGCTGGCCGCGAACGAGCGGGGAACCAGAACGTCGAAGATTGGGCCAGGGCCGCGCTGAACGACGATGACTCCGACGTGTCCGATATGGGTCAGGGCGACAGCACCAGAGGGAAACGCCGATGGATGGAGGTCGATCGGGAGCAGCTTCATCAGGGCCTCATTTGCTTTGGGGCTGCCCAAACGGAGCAATGCATACGCGTCGGAGACGTCGACGAGGGAGGCCGTCTCCGCAAACACCGAAGCGAGCTTCCCCATCGAGGCTTCGGGCAATCTGCTCCCGATCGCCAGCCAACGGTCGGGACCGGTCCAGACGAATTCGAATCCATCGCCGGCAGTTAGGCCGGGCTTATGTGGGAGTTCACATCCCAACTTCGAAGATGCGAGGCCCCGCAGGTCAGCGACCCGTCGTGGCGCGCTGACGATGTGAACGATCGCGCAGTCCGGCGATGAAATCGCAAAATCTGCCGTCGGGGGAGCAATCGCCACGGCGGGGCGCGCAAAAAGGGTGCCTTTATCCACGCAAGCGTGCTCCCTCCTGATCGACGAAGACCGGCGAGACGATCTCAACCAGGACGCTCTCGCTATGGATAGGGCTGGCGGCTATCACCCGTTCGCCATGGCGCTCGCGGCCACGCTTCAGCAGCGCCAGTCCGATCCAATGTCCAAGGGTCGGCGAATAGGCGACCGACGTGACGTATCCCTCATCGTTTTCCGCTGTCGCCGCTGCGCCCTCGGGCACCATGTGAGCGCCGCTGCGGAGCTGCTGGGAGATGTCATGCGGCTTGATGCCAACTAAAACCGGGCGATCAGCCGCCGTCAGAGCCGGGCGGCCCGACAGCACACGCCCGATGCAGTCTTTCTTGGTCGATAAAAGCCCGCCGAGACCGAGATCTGAGGCCGTTGTTGTTCCATTGAGTTCCGCCCCCGCAGCATGCCCTTTTTCAATTCGCATGATTCCCAGAGCCTCGGACCCGTAAGCAACAACGCCAAGTGGCGCGCCAGCGGCCATGAGTCGGCGGATCAGGTCGTCGCCATACCGGGCCGGGACGGCAAGTTCATAGGCGAGCTCACCACTGAACGACAGCCGGAACAGGCGTGCATCTATGCCGTTGCAGACTGTGATTGCGGCGGCGGACATGTAGGGGAAGGCCGTATTCGACAGATCTCTACCGGCATCAGCGATTCGCTCCAGCAGCTCCCTCGAACGCGGGCCGGCCACGGCGTACTGCGCCCACTGGTCGGTGACCGCCACCATTCGGACGTCAAGCTGCGGCCAGAGCCACTGATGGCAGTATTCAAGGTGCATCATCACGCGGGCCGCGTTGGCCGTTGTCGTTGTCATCACGAAATGATGTGGTCCGAATCGCGCGGTCGTGCCGTCATCGAGCACAAACCCATCCTCGCGCAGCATGATCCCGTAGCGGGCACGGCTGATAGGCAGCGTCGAAAACGTGTTCGCATAGACACGATCGAGAAATGCGGCCGCATCGGCACCCTGGATATCGATCTTGCCCAAGGTTGACACATCGCAAACCCCGACAGCAGTGCGCACCCCGTTGACCTCGCGGACGGCGGCGTCCAGCCAGTCTTTATCCCCCGGTTTCGGGAAATATTGCGGACGCATCCACAATCCGGTTTCAACGAATACCGCGCCCTGTTCGCGAGCCCATTCATAGGATGGCGGCAAACGCTTCGGCTTGAAGTCGGGGCCGCGGTGATGGCCTGCGAGAACGCCAATGGCCACAGGCGTATAGGGCGGACGCATCACGGTGACGCCGGTCTCTGCCAACGTGCGGCCGGTCTGCTCGGCCAGGACGCCCATGCCGACCACACCTGACGTTTTGCCCTGATCGGTCGCCATTCCGAGCGTGGTGTAACGCTTCAGATGCTCGATGGCACCGAATCCCTCGCGGTTTGCGATTTCGATATCTTGGGCGGTGACGTCGTTCTGGAAATCGACGAAGGCTTTGCCTTTGCCTTTGCCACTGACGACGCGCCACACAGGAGCGATTTGATAGTCTTCAGGGCGACCGGACGAGGGCGCTGCCGGCGCGACTGAAAATCCGCAATGCTTCGCAGCGCGGACTGCGGAACTGGCACCATCGGCAATCGCGTCTGCGAGGCCGTGCCGGCCAGCGACGCCGCCAGCAGTCAACATCCCAGGTGGCAACTGGTCGGGGACAAACGCCGCCGTGCGATCGCTCCATACAGGTCGCCCGCCAAGGTGGGTCGTCAGTTGCAAGTTCGGGTTCCAGCCACCCGACACGGCGAGTAGATCGCAGGTGAGTTTTTGGACTCGACCATCGCTCAGGCGCACGCTGAGCGCGGCAAGTTTGCGACCGCCACTCGCATCGATGATCTCGGCACCCGCCAGCAGGGGGGCGCCCGCCGCCCGGGCGGCTACCGTGATGCTGGCGTCGGATTGCGGGCGGGCATCGACCACCGCTGCCACCCGAACGTCACCGCGATGCATTGCCGCTATGGTCGAAGCTGCACTGCTGTTGTTTGTGAAGACAACTGCGGTGCGACCCGGCCGCACGGCATATCGGTCGAGGTAGGTTCGTACTGCGCCGGCCAGCATGATGCCCGGCAGGTCATTGTTGCCGAAAGCGATCGGACGCTCGGTTGCTCCGGAGGCCAGTATCGCCTGTCGAGCTACAATCCGCCACAGCCGTTGCCGTGGAACACCTTGTGGCGGTGCCGGCAGGTGATCACTGACGCGCTCGACGGCGCCGTAGGTCCCGCTGTCGTAGACGCCAAACACGGTGGTTCGCCTCAAGATGCGGACGTTCGCGAAGGAATGTAGCTCGGCTTCGGCGGCAGTTATCCAGTCACTCACGGGGCGATCGTCGATGGGCTCCGACGCAGCTACCGATTGACCGCCCAATTGGAAGCCCTCGTCGGCGAGGATGACGCGTGCACAGGATCGTGCTGCGACGAGAGCGGCGCTTAATCCCGCTGGTCCGCCCCCGACAACAAGCACGTCGCAGTGAGCGGTGATTTTCTCGTAGTTGTCCGGATCGGGCTCGAGAGCAGCTCGCCCAAGGCCTGCGGCGCGGCGAATCAGCGGCTCGTACATGCGCTCCCAGAATGGGGCCGGCCACATGAAGGTCTTATAGTAGAACCCGGCGACAAGCATCGGCGCCGCAAGTGAGTTGACCGCGAGTGCATCGTACTTCAGAGAGGGCCAGCGATTTTGACTGCGCGCCTCGAGCCCGTCGTAAAGTTCCGCCACGGTCGCGCGCGTATTCGGTTCGCGGGCCGCACCGCGACGGAGTTCGACGAGGCCGTTGGGTTCCTCCGAACCGGCTGTCAGGATGCCGCGCGGGCGGTGATATTTGAAAGAGCGGCCGACGAGATGCACGCCGTTGGCCAGCAAGGCCGATGCCAAGGTGTCGCCAGGATGCCCCGTGTAAGAAATGCCGTCGAACATAAAGCGCAATGCTGTGCTGCGATCGATGACCCCGCCGCTTGGTTTTCTACAGTTGATCATGAAGTCGAAGCCTCCCCGGTCTCAGCGCTCTCGGCTAAGCGGCTAGAGACTTCACGGGCTGGCTCGGCGCCTATTATCCGATGGGTGGTGAGGTTTCGCGTAACCACGAGCCATTGGCGACAGCCGAGGCCATGGTACCAGAGTTCACGGTGCTGTCCGGTTGGGTTTGTGCGCTCATACACGTAAGCAACAAACGCTGGCAGCGCATCGGCAGCATTCGGATCAGGTCGGCTCAAGCTCGCATCGCCGAAATAGGTCAACTCATCGACTGGTCGGTCGCCGCAGTAGGGGCATGGAATGCGCATGGTGGGTATCTAATGGAGCTGCGGATGTGGCCCCATTCCCTTCTCGTCGATGAGATGACCGGTTTCGAAACGATTGAGCCGGTAGGCGGTGGCGACTGGATGTGGCTCGCCGGTTGCGATCAGGTGGGCAAAGCAAAGGCCCGATGCCGGAGTAGCCTTGAAGCCGCCGTAGCACCAACCACCGTTGAGATAGAGGCCATCGATGGCAGTGCGGTCGATGATCGGGCTGCCATCCATCGTCATATCCATGATGCCGCCCCAATGCCGCACGATCCGCAGCCGTCCGAGGCTTGGTATCAATGCCATGCCGCATTCGCACACGTCCTCGATGACTGGCAGGTTCCCGCGTGCTGCGTAGCTGTTGTAGCCTTCTATGTCGCCACCGAACACAAGGCCGCCTTTGTCGGATTGGCTGATATAGAAATGGCCGGCCCCGAACGTGACGACCGTATCGATGAACGGCTTGATTGCCTCGCTGACGAAGGCTTGTAGCGCGTGGCTTTCGATTGGCAGCCGAAGCCCAGCCGCGGCGGCCACCTGCGATGTCCTTCCGGCGCACGCCAAGCCAACCTTAGCTGCGGCAATATGGCCGCGCGTGGTGTCGAGGCCCGTGACTTTGCCGTTCTCGATGCGAAACCCCGAAACCTCGCAATTCTGAATGATATCTACCCCGAGGCGATCGGCTGCGCGCGCGTAACCCCAGGCGACCGCATCGTGGCGCACGGTGCCACCGCGCCGCTGAAGCAGAGCGCCCTTGATCGGAAAACGCGCGCCGTCAAAGTCGAGGAACGGCAGCAGCCGGCGAACACCGGCTTCGTCGAGAAGCTCAGCGTCGGCGCCGTGCATCAGGATGGCGTTGCCGCGCCTGACATAAGCGTCGCGCTGTGCGTCGGAGTGGTAAAGGTTCACGACGCCGCGCTGGCTGATCATCGCGTTGTAATTGATGTCCTGTTCGAGGCGTTCCCACAACTTCAGCGACATCTCGTAAAATGGGATGTTGCCGGGCAGAAGGTAATTCGAGCGAATGATCGTGGTGTTGCGGCCGACGTTACCGCCACCGATCCAGCCCTTTTCGAGCACGGCAATTTTTGCTTGTTGGTAGGTCTTGGCGAGATAGTACGCGGTGGCCAGTCCATGGCCGCCACCGCCGACGATGATGATGTCGTAGGCCGATTGCGGGGCGACGTCGCGCCACGCCGGCCGCCAACCGGTGTGGCCGCGCATGGCCTCCCTCAACAGGGTGAACAATGAATACCGATCGGATTGGTCAAACATCGAGCGTATTCTGCCGCTCCCACTCCGAAAGATGCGCACTGTAGGCATTCCACTCGATCGTCTTCATCTTGACGTATGATTTCGAGAATTCCATGCCGAGTGCACCTGTCAGTGTCTCGTCACGCTCAAATCCACGAATTGCGTCGAGGAGGTTGAGCGGAAGCTTTGGCGCATTCGTCACGGTATGACCCTGCTCGTACATGTCGATATCGTAGCGCGGGCCAGGGTCAGCCTGAACGGACATGCCAGCACTTCCAGCTGCAAGCAGAGCGGCTTGAAGCAGATACGGGTTCGCGGCACCGTCGGGCAGGCGGATTTCAAATCGGCCGGGAGCTGGCACACGAACCATGTGGGTTCGGTTGTTTCCCGTCCAGGTGACCGTGTTGGGCGACCAGGTGGCGCCCGAATTGGTGCGCGGCGCATTGATCCGTTTGTAAGAGTTCACAGTCGGGTTGGTGATCCCTGCGAGTCCTACGGCATGGCGCATGATCCCACCCAGGAAAGCATAGGCCGAACCTGAAAGCCCCAACTCGTCGCTGTCATCCTGAAACAGATTGCGATCACCGGTTGGGTCCCACACCGAAACATGAACGTGGCAGCCGTTACCGGTGAGATTTGCGAACGGTTTCGGCATGAAGGTCGCCCTGAGATTGTGCTTCTCGGCGACCGACTTCACCATGAACTTGAAGAATGAGTGACGGTCAGCCGTGACGAGGCAGTCAGCAAAATGCCAGTTCATCTCGAACTGGCCGTTGGCGTCTTCGTGGTCGTTCTGGTAGGCGCCCCAGCCCAACTCCAGCATGTAGTCGCAGATCTCGGCGATCACGTCGTAGCGGCGCATGAGCGCCTGTTGATCGTAGCAGGGTTTTGCCGCGTTATCCTTGTCGTCGGAAACCGCTGTGCCGTCGGCATTGACGAGGAAGAACTCGCATTCGACGCCAGACTTGAGACTGAGGCCCTGCGCGGCGAATGACTGAACAGCGCGCTTCAGGACGACGCGAGGGGCTTGCCCAACCGGAGCATTGCCCATGGTCAGATCGGCTGGGAGCCAGGCAACCTCCTTTTTCCACGGCAGCTGGATCATGCCCGCACCATCGGGCATGGCCAGCAAGTCGGGATCGGCGGGCGACATATCGAGCCAGGTGGCAAAGCCTGCGAAACCCGCCCCGTCCTTCTGCATGTCTGCAATGGCGGCGGCGGGAACGAGCTTGGCGCGCTGACCGCCCATCAGATCGGTGTAGGAAATCAGGAAGTATCGGATGCCGCGTTGCTTGGCGATGGCAGACAGATCTAGGTTCATTGGGCTGGTTCTTTCCCTCTCGCGGCGCAACTGGAAACGCGTCCACCAGTCTGGCATTCAAAGGCCATCCTTGCCTGGTATCCATGCCGTGCCGGCCAGCGGAACCTGAGCCATGGCGGCAGCCTCTATGGTCAGTGCGCACAGATCTTCCGGCTCAAGATTGTGGACGTGGTTGTGGCCGCACGCACGCGCAATCGTCTGCGCTTCGAGTGTCATCACCTTGAGATAGTTGGCGAGGCGACGGCCAGCACGAGCAGGATCGAGGCGCTTCGCCAACTCCGGATCTTGGGTTGTGATGCCAGCGGGATCGCGACCTTCATGCCAATCGTCATAGGCGCCAGCAGTGGAGCCAAGTTGCTGGTATTCAGACTCATATTGGGGATCGTTATCGCCGATGGCGACCAGTGCCGCGCTTCCTATCGAAACCGCGTCAACGCCGAGTGCCAAGGCTTTGGCAACGTCCGCGCCACTGCGAATCCCGCCCGAGACGATAAGTTGAACCTTGCGGTGCATACCCAAGTCTTGCAAGGCCTTCACGGCCGGACGGATGCAGCCGAGTGTTGGGATGCCGACATGCTCAATGAACACTTCCTGGGTCGCCGCCGTACCGCCCTGCATGCCGTCGACGACCACGACGTCGGCGCCAGCCTTCACGGCGAGTGCCACGTCATAGTAAGGGCGCGAACTGCCAATCTTGACGTAGATCGGCTTGTCCCAATCGGTGATCTCGCGCAACTCCAGAATTTTGATCTCAAGATCATCCGGGCCGGTCCAGTCGGGATGGCGGCAGGCTGAGCGCTGATCTATGCCTTTCGGCAGCGTGCGCATTTCAGCCACGCGGTCGGAGATCTTCTGGCCGAGCAGCATGCCGCCGCCTCCAGGCTTGGCGCCCTGGCCGACCACGACCTCAATGGCATCGGCGCGGCGCAGATCGTCTGGGTTCATTCCGTAGCGTGATGGAAGGTACTGGTAGACCAGCAACTGCGAGTGATGGCGCTCTTCGTTGGTCATGCCGCCATCGCCCGTCGTCGTCGAGGTGCCGGACAGTGTTGCCCCGCGCCCGAGGGCCTCTTTCGCGTTGGCCGACAGCGAGCCGAAGCTCATGCCGGCAATCGTAATTGGAATTTTCAACTCGATCGGCGTCTTTGCGTGCCGGGTCCCGAGCACGACATTCGTGGCGCACTTTTCCCGGTATCCCTCGAGAGGGTATCGCGACATGGACGCGCCTAGAAACAGCAGGTCGTCAAAGTGGGGCAAGGGCCGCTTGGCACCGCCGCCGCGAATATCATAGATCCCGGTGGCGGCAGCGCGGCGGATTTCTGACAACGTGTAGTCGTCGAAGGTTGCGGATTTGCGAGGGGTTGTCGGCGGATTGCGATAGCTCATCAGTAGGCATCCGCATTGTCGATATTGAAGGTGTAGAGTCGACGGGCCGAGCCGTAGCGGCGGAACTCCCTCGTGGCGACACCGGTCACGCCTGCCTCGACGAGCAGGCGCGCGAGTGTCTCGTGATGCTCGGGGCGCATGTCCTTTTCGATGCAATCCGCTCCGAGACTTGCAACGCCGCCTCGCACGAACAGCCGAGCTTCATAGATGCTGTCGCCCAACGCCTCGCCGGCGTCGCCGAGCACAACGAGGTTGCCCGATTGTGCCATGAACGCCGACATGTGGCCGATGTTGCCACGCACCACGATATTGATGCCTTTCATGGAAATGCCGCAGCGCGACGCGGCATTTCCATCAATGACCAGCAGTCCGCCACGTCCCGTAGCGCCGGCATATTGGCTTGCATCACCCCTGACGCTCACGGTTCCTGACATCATGTTCTCCGCAACACCCGGACCTGCCGAGCCGCGCACCGTGATGTGCGCCCTTTTATTCATGCCCCCGCAATAGTAGCCGACGCTGCCGTGCACATCGATCGAGAGAGGCGCGTCGATGCCGACCGCCACGGCATGTTGGCCGCGCGGGTTCAACACCTCGAACGCAGTTTCGGAACTCCCGTCCTTGCAGGCGTGGAGCGTCCGGTTCAATTCGCGCAGCGATGACGTTGCCAAGTCAATCGTAGGCATCGTCATCGCCCCCAAAAGTATGCGGTCGCTGGCTCTGGCTCCCAGATCTTGGCCGTGTCGATGCCAGGTAATCCTGCCAAAGCGCGATACTCGGAACCGAAGGCCACGTAACTGGCAGTTTCGGCCAAAACTGCCGGCTTGCAGGCGATCGGATCGCGGAGAACAGCGAAACCGGTTTTGGTGCCGACGACGAAAGTGAAAAATCCATCGAGATCATCAAGGCTTTTCTCGAGGGCCTGTTTCAGGTTCCGTCCTTCACGCATCCGCCAAGAGAGATACCCGGCCGCCACTTCGGAATCGTTGTCCGTCTGGAAGTTGTATCCTTGCTGGCGAAGCGCGCGCCGAAGGTTGTTGTGGTTGGACAGCGAGCCATTGTGGACCAGGCACTGGTCAAGGCCCGTCGAAAAGGGATGGGCACCACTGGTTGTTACCGCCGACTCTGTCGCCATTCGCGTGTGGCCTATCGCGTGGGAGCCTGACATCTCCGATAGGGCGAACAATGAGGAAACGGCGGTTGGCAACCCGACCTCTTTATAGATCTCGATGGCCTCCCCGATCCCCATGATCCTGACGGACGGGAACTGTTTCAAAACGAGGGCTTTGAGACGGTCCAAGGCGTCTGCCTTGACGTGAACGACGGCGTGCGTTGAGCGCGCATCGATGCGAACCGGGCCGCCCAGTTCCGCCTCAAGCAAAGTGGCAAGCGCGGGAAAGTCGGTGCTGGGGTTTGCCGACTGAAGCGTGAACTTGAGTTCACCTTCGACGGCGGTGCTGTAAACCGCGAAACCCGCTGAATCTGGACCCCGCTCGCACATCGTCGCCAACATGGACGCCGTGAGAGCGCCGAGTTGCGGCTCAAGCTTGGCATCCTTCAGGTATAGACCAACAATTCCGCACATGCGCGACCGGCCCATTTTTCGTGTCACGCAAAAAGTTTTACAATGATGACAGGCTGAATGTCAACGGCGGCGTCATGATCGGGGGTAGATGATGATGGACAGGTAGGTCGCCGGCAGCTTTTGCAGAAGCTCGGGTCCGTGGAATTCGGCACTGTCGAACATCAGGCTGTCGCCAGGTGCAAGCGGGTAGCTGCGATCGCCGTGCCGATAGACGACCTGCCCGCTCAGCATATGGAGGTACTCGATGCCCTCATGGCGGAATTTGGTATAGGGTTCAGCAGATTGATCGAGGACGATCAGATACGGTTCGACCGCAATTGGTCCGGTCAGCGGCTGGCCCAGCATCATGTACTGGTGGCCAACCTTGGTCCCGCGGCGGCTGATCGCAATGCCGTGCCCAGCCGTCACGTGAGTGCAGCCGCGGCTTTCCTCAAATGATGCCAGTAGCGTCGAAAGCGGCATGTTGATCGCGCCGGACAGCAGTTGAAGCGTGCGCAAGGAGGGCGAGATCTGACCGGTCTCGATCCGCGACAGCATTGCGGTGGATATCTCGGCGGCTTGCGCCAGTTCCGACAAGGTCAGTCCGGCCGATTTGCGGCTGTCGCGGACGCGCGCTCCGATCGCCTGTTCGAGGCTCTTGGCGATGACCCGAGGCGCCCCTGATCCGGTGGCCAATGTCTCTTCGGCCAGATCCGCCGGCATGTTCGCGTCGAGACTTTTCTTTACGGCCATTGCAATTGCCTTAACGCCCTATGATCCGCGGCAACACCAGTCGATGGGTTGACCCTGTCCCTGGTGCCCCGGCTGCAAAGCGCCTCGAAGTCGCCCAAGCCGGACAGCCGCCGTGTGCCAGTATAGCGGAACTTTTGTTTCATCCCCACGCGCGGCTTGAACCCAAAGGTCAGGCGCCAACCGGTCTCGACACTGGTGTAGCGCATCTGACGTTTGGTCCCTACTCGGGGCCGGACTCAAAACCAAACGTCAGATACAAAAGCTACACGAGAATCATATGGTTGCTCGTGTTCCACACGGCGCCGGCATTTGATCTGGAGTGCGTTGCTGTGGGAAACAAATGTCGGCGCCGGAACACTAG
>PERT01000008.1 GCA_002928955.1 Hyphomicrobium sp.
TCCTTTTGGCGGCGACGTTCGCTCAACGCCCGCCGCAGGATGTCACGAACGTCGCGGCCGGGACACGGGTGGCCCATTGCGCCCAGATCGCATCATGGCCGCGACCCGGTTCGGTTTCGCCGCGACATGAGGGTCACGAGCAACATCATTGGCTTAGTGTCGCGTTTATCGCGCCAAGGCTGACATGAGCCTGGCCGCACCAGCAGTCAACTATGGCGCGATGCGACACTCGTCCAAAAACCAAATGTTCGATGCAAAAGCTACACTCGCAGCATCGCCTTGCCCGTGTTCCTGACGGTTCCGATATTCGCTCCGGAGCTCCACGAGGGGACGCAAATGTCTGCACCTGAACATGAGGAATATCGGCCATGGTCATCTCTCGGAATCTTGGTCATCGTATCGACGGGATACCAAGGGGCCATGAGGCGTGGTCCGCATCGCGTTTGTCAACTGAAGCTGCCATCGCCAGAGGCTGGGTCGACAAATGGCCAGGTCACCAGATCCACGCCTTCGACGGCCCTTGCCCGCCCCTTTTCACCGGTTACGCTCGTACTTATATCCCACATGTAGCGGACAGACGTTTGGTCTCCAATCGCGGCAGGTCCAAGAACCAAATGTCAGATGTGTAAGCTACACTCGAATCATAGCCTTGCTCGTGTTCCTTTTGGTTCCAGCATCTGCTCCAAACAGCGCTGCGACTAGAAGCAAATGTCGGAACCGGAATACGAGCCGGCCCCAAGCCACGAATGCCGCGTCCGGGTTCGAGAGATGGCTTGTTGCCGATCCGACGTCGATCATGGTGCTGGTCCGTGCCCTCGCGTAGCTTGGTCGGGGCGGTCGCGGCACGCTAAGGAGATCTGCACATGAACTTCGAGCGATATACCGATAGAGCTAAAGGTTTTATTCAGTCGGCCCAGAGCCTTGCCACGAGGGAGGGGCATCAGCAGTTTGCTACCGAGCATCTGCTCAAAGTCCTCATCGACGATCCGGAGGGGCTAGCAGCCGGCCTCATCGACCGCGCCGGTGGCCGCCACCGTGATGCCTTGGCGGCGGTCGAGCGCGCCATGCAGCGCCGGCCGAAAGTGAGTGGAGCAGGCGCCGGACAAGTCTATCTTGCGCCTGAGTTGGCGCGTGTGTTCGAAGCAACTGAAAAGTTGGCCGACAGCGCCGGCGATCGTTTCGTGACTGTTGAGCGGCTACTGCTTGCGTTGGCTGTCGACAAGTCCACGGAAGCTGGGCGCATATTGATTGAGGCTGGCGTCTCGGCCGAAAAGATCAACGAGGCGATCAACGCCATCCGCAAAGGTCGCACTGCCGATACCGCGTCCGCCGAGCAAAGCTACGATGCGCTGAAGCGCTATGCCCGCGACCTGACCGAGGCGGCTGCGGCCGGCAAACTCGATCCGGTTATCGGGCGCGATGAGGAAATCCGGCGGACCATTCAAGTGCTGTCGCGGCGAACCAAGAACAATCCGGTGCTGATCGGCGAACCGGGCGTCGGCAAGACCGCGATTGCCGAAGGTCTCGCGCTTCGCATCATCAAGGGTGACGTGCCTGAGAGTTTGCGTGACAAGAGATTGCTCGCGCTCGACATGGGTGCGCTTATTGCAGGCGCCAAATACCGCGGCGAGTTCGAGGAACGGTTGAAGGCGGTGCTCAGCGAAACGCAAGCCGCGGCTGGCGGCATCATTCTATTCATCGACGAACTTCACACCATCGTGGGTGCCGGCAAGTCCGAAGGATCGATGGATGCGGGTAATCTTTTGAAGCCCGCGCTTGCCCGTGGCGAGTTGCACTGCGTGGGCGCCACCACGCTCGACGAGTATCGCAAGCACATCGAGAAGGATGCGGCACTCGCTCGTCGCTTCCAGCCGGTGTTCGTCGGCGAGCCGACCGTCGAGGATACGATATCGATCCTGCGTGGCCTCAAGGAAAAGTACGAACTGCATCACGGCGTTCGCATTGCCGACAGTGCGCTGGTGGCGGCGGCCACGTTATCGAACCGCTATATCACCGACCGCTTCCTACCGGACAAGGCCATCGACCTCATGGATGAAAGCGCGTCCCGGCTCCGGATGCAGGTCGACAGCAAGCCCGAGGAGTTGGACGAGATCGACCGGCGATCGGTGCAATTGAAGATCGAGCGGGAAGCCCTGAAAAAAGAAAGCGATCCGGCGTCGCGCGACCGGCTCGGGCGCCTTGAAAGAGAAATCGCCGATCTCGAGGAAAAGTCGAACGCCATGACCTCGCGCTGGCAGGGTGAAAAGAAGAAGCTCGGTTCGGCGCAGAAGCTCAAGGAAGAACTGGAAGCCAGGCGCAACGAGCTCGAGCAGGTCAAGCGGCGCGGTGAATACGTGCGCGCCGGTGAGCTCGCGCATAGCGTCATACCCGAGCTTGAAAAGCGCCTGAAGGTGCTCGAGTCGGCCGATGGGCAGCCGACGCCCATGGTCGAAGAGGCGGTGACACCAGACCACATCGCCTATGTCGTGTCGCGGTGGACCGGTATTCAGGTCGAGAAAATGCTCGAAGGCGAGCGCGACAAGCTGCTCAAGATGGAGGCCGCGCTCGCCAAGCGCGTGATCGGCCAGCAGGAGGCGGTGATTGCCGTGTCGACAGCGGTGCGCCGGGCGCGTGCGGGATTGCAGGACCCCAACCGTCCGATCGGCTCATTCATGTTTCTCGGGCCCACCGGCGTCGGCAAAACGGAACTGACGAAGGCGCTGGCCGCGTTCTTGTTCGACGACGACAACGCCATGGTCCGCATGGACATGAGCGAGTACATGGAAAAGCACTCGGTTTCACGGCTGATCGGCGCGCCTCCTGGCTATGTCGGCTACGAGGAGGGGGGCGCGCTGACCGAGGCCGTCCGCCGCCGCCCCTATCAGGTGATCCTGTTCGACGAGATTGAGAAGGCGCATCCGGACGTGTTCAACGTGTTGTTGCAGGTGCTGGACGATGGGCGATTGACCGATGGGCAAGGCCGCACGGTGGATTTCAAGAACACCATTATCGTTCTCACGTCCAATGTCGGCGCCGAATACCTCGTTGCCCAGAAGGAAGGCGAGGATACGGACCTGGTGCGCGACGAGGTCATGGCCGAGGTTCGTGGGCGCTTCCGGCCGGAATTCCTCAACCGGCTCGACGAGATCATTCTGTTCCATCGCTTGCAGCGGAGCGAAATGGTCGAGATCGTCGATATTCAGATGCGGCGGTTGGCGAAGCTGCTGACGGATCGAAAGATCCAAGTCGTGCTTGACGACGCGGCGCGGACCTGGCTCGCCAACCGCGGCTACGACCCGGCCTATGGTGCCCGCCCCTTGAAACGCGTGATGCAGAAGCACATCCAAGACCCGCTGGCCGAGCAGATCCTGGCAGGCGGGGTCAAGGAAGGCGATACCGTCCAGGTGTCGGTCCGCGACGGCGTTCTCATCATCAATGGCTGGCCAGTGAAGGCTGCCGCCTGACCGCGTGGGCTGTGCTCCCGACCGAGCCCAGCCAAAACCGTTACCGGCTTTCCTGCATGACCGGCGCGCGCCGCATCAGTTCGTCGACGCGTGCGCGTTCCTTTTGATAGTCAGCGAGCTGTTTGCCAGCGAGTTGGCGCTCACGCGGGACTTGGATCGACAACGGATCGACGAACCTGCTGTTGACCAACACCTCGTAGTGCAGGTGCGGGCCTGACGAGAGGCCGGTCGAGCCGACGTAGCCGATGATCTGCCCTTGGCGGACTTTCGCGCCATCCTGGACGCCGGGAGCGATGCGCGAAAGATGGCTATACGTCGTCTGATAGCCGTTGGCGTGGCGGATGCGGATGTAGTTGCCGTTGTAGCCCTTGCGGCCGGCCTCCTCGATGACGCCGGTTCCGGCCGCCAGGATTGGTGTACCGGTCGGCGAGGACCAGTCGACTCCGGTGTGCATTTTCCGCTCGTTGAGCAATGGGTGGAAACGCACGCCAAAGCCGGACGTCAGGCGCACGTCGTCCCCACGCACCGGTCGGCGCATCAAGAACTTTCTCGAATTGTTACCTTGCTCGTCATAGTAGTCGACGATGCCGTCACCGGTCCGGAAGCGCCAGAACCGTGAGGTGTCTCCCCCGACCGTGATTGAAGTGTAGAGCAGTTCGCCGGGCGGGCCGTTGGTCGCCGCCTCGTCCTTCATGTCGAAAAAGAACTCGACCATGTCGCCGGCACGGATACGGCGACGGAAATCCGTGTCGTAGGCGTGAATTCGCAGGATCTGCAAAATCGATTCCGGCGGCACGCTCTGCGTCAGACTAGCGTGATAGAGGCTCGAATAGACGCTCGATGACTGCGGCTGATCGCTTTCCGAAAGCGCCGCGCGGGCAACGGCCTTGTCGTCGATCGGAGTGCCGCTCGCGACGAACTCTCCGGCCGCGTTTCTCGCCACCGTGACGCGGTGAACATGGCCATCGTCGAACACACTGAACCGCGATGGATCCATGCGGTTGGTCTGGGTTAAAGACGGCACGAGCGTGATGTGCACCTCCTGGCCAGCTGACAGCGCTGGCTCGGCGAAGATGCTTTTGGCCACCTCGGTCATGGCGCGGGCTTGCCAAATGTCGCTGCCGGCTTTGGTCAAGATCTTGACTAAGGTGTCGCCGCGCGCGGCCTTTACGACACGCACTTCGCGTCGCTCGAGGTCGTCGCTCGCGTCGTCGCTGTCGGACGTGTTCTTGGTCAGCTGAGTAGTGTTGGGTGGAAGCGGTTCGACTTCGGCTTTCTCGCGCTGGCCGCCAGCGACCTCGCCCGCAGCCGCCAGCGCTGCGAGTTCCCCTGGTTTTTCGCCATTGCTTGACTGCTCGACGAGATCGGAGACCTCCTGGGTGTCAAGCTCTTGTCCGTCTTCACCAGGCAAAATACCGCCGAGCAGCTCGACCACCTTGATCGCGACGTCGCCCTTGGCATTGCCCGCACTGCCATCGGCATCGTCATCCTCGCCAGAACTGACCGGACGGCTGTTGGCGTAGAGACGGAACGGGTTGAACGCTGGAATGACGTCGCTGAAGGCGGAGTTCTGCGGGACCGGCGCTAGGCGGGCTACGACGCGGGCATAGGGTTTGGCGTGGAGATACTCGCGGCCGTTGCGCCGCTGCTTGATGGTCTCGTGGATGATGAACCGGGTTGAACTCGCGCCCGTCGCCGGTTGCAGCCGATCGGTCCTCGGAACCGACCACTTGAGGCCGCCGTCACGACGTGGCTCCGGCGTGACCTCCGGCGCGCTCGCTTTCTCGCGCATCCGCTTCAGCGTCGGCACGATCCCGCCGCTGCTGTCTTGTTGATCGCTCGATCCATAAATGACCACGAAAATAGCCAGGGCACCGACAGCGCCGGCGAGGCATGTGCTGACGAGCCACCGGAAGCGACCGCCCTCGCGGGCTTCTGCGTGATCGCTGTCATAGAGGTCGCGCCACCGCTTGCGTGACCGTCCGCGATAGACGCGCGACAATCCATCACCCCGCGTGCCGGCAGGAGCCTTCATGCGGCTGGGGTGTGGCGCGGTTGGACTGCGATCGAGCACGAACGAGAGCCCCTTCCCCATTCTTCCGACTGCACCTCTGACCTTGGGATTGGGCCGAAATTAAGCCGCACCGGGAGCGGAGATCGCGTCGGATAATCCTAGATCGAAAGCCCGGAAGTCAACCGGAGACGGCAGCTGCTGGCGCGGTTGTCATCTGTTTTCCAGGGTCGGACCGAACCTGAGCGTCGCAATTTTGCTGCAAACTGGCTTCGCAGGTTGAGATCGGGCCCGACGGTGCATCAGGTCTTCTGGTGCCTTGCCTTGCACAATCGCGCATAGCGCTCGCGTGCCAGCTGCGACATTGGCTTCTCTCGCCAAGCGCTCCAGAGTTCGTGCCGGACCCTAAAAAACACGAGCAACGTTATGTTTTGATTTTATTTTCAGCGTCTAGCGTTGGCACAGAAATCAGTCGCGGGCGGGGCCAAACCGTCATTTGCGCGACACGAGGGTGATGTTTTCGACAGCCCGACCGTGCCGCCGTCGCCAATGGACGATGCTGCACCGCAACCAGCCTGTGCCGATTTTCTGCTGATGCCTCCTGGTTTTGGTAGATTTTCAGGGTCGCCACATGCGGAGTCTGGTTCATCGCGCGCAATCGCGTGACGAACGCGGCTGTGTCGAAGCCCTTGTCGGCCCCGAGCGTGCGAAGCGGATGCTTGGCCGGCACGCGCTCTTCCAGGTCGACGTAGGAAAACAGCGATGCAGAGGAGAAGCAGAGGAGTTGTCCGACCCGCGCATCGAGGCCCCCGTGCTCCCGGCGACGTCACAGAATCATATTTGCCCGTCCCTGTCAGCAGCCGAGAGTTTCGACAGCTTGATAATCGTCCGCATGCGCAGATATAGGTGCCACGATAACGATCGATTTGAACCGAAACCGAGGTAACCACCGCCGTGTATTCGAAGCTACACGCTCTCCTCATTCAATCTTTTGTGATTCTCGCGTTGAACGCGGTCGTCGCCAGCGACTGCAACGATTGCCCCGAACTCGTGCTCATTCCGGCAGGTTCGTTCATCATGGGCTCGCCCGAGGATGAACCTGAGCGCGAAAGCTGGCAGGTCGGCACCGAGAGCCCGGCGCACTCCGTTTCATTTCCACATCATTTCGAGATGGCCGTCGCTGCCGTGACCGTTCGGGAGTTCCGTCAATTCGTCCTGGCCACGGGTCACGCGACCGACGGGGGATGCCATATGTTCGATGGAAGCGAATGGCGGCTCGATGCTGCCGCGTCATGGCAGGCGCCCGGCTACACCCAGTCCGATGACCACCCGGCCGTATGTCTGTCTTGGCATGATGCATCAGCATACATTGCATGGCGGAATTCGATGGTCGCGCCAGGCTCGAAACTCTTTCAGCTTCCGACCGAGGCCGAACGCGAGTATGCGACGCGCGCCGGCACCACGACGCCATTCTGGTGGGGGCAGACGATTTCACCGAAGGACGCCAACTACGACACGCGCGAGATATACGCGGGCAATGGAGTTCGCGCGCCCTATCTTGGCCGAACCGTCCCTGCCCGCTCCTTCGCAGCCAATTCATGGGGCCTCTATGGTGTTCACGGCGGGGTCTGGGAGTGGATGGCGGACTGCTACAGCGACTCGCATGCCGGGAAACCCGAGGCCGTTCGCGCTTCCGGCTCGACGCCGCGGTTGGATGCTGGTTGCGACCGCCGTGTGTTGCGCGGTGGAGCGTTCAACCGCCACCCCAGGACGCTCCGCGCCGCCTATCGCACGGGTCTCGATCCGAACTTCCGCGGACACAGCATCGGCTTTCGCATCGCTCGATGAACGCACGCCCGTAGTGAGTGTCGTACCTGAAGAGTACTTGAACTCCCGCTGCAGGGTTGCAGGCGTCGAAATACTTTCCATTGCGACCCTCCATCTCGGAGCCCCGACAAATTTGTGAGAGATTATCGCGTCGACCACGTCGTGCGAGCGCAAGCGCACGGTTCCGTCGCGACGACGATCCAGTGTCCGCACGCTGGGGGCGCCAACTTCAAGGAAGCGATAATCACCCGGCTGTTCATGGTCGATCCTCGGGATGGGATTGCTCTGCCGTGCGTTATGAGGGAGCAGATCACCTCGATCCAGTCGAGGACGACGTGCCCCGCTCCTCCCGCGATCTGAAGCTCGTCTTGACCGAAGCCGTGCTAGCGGTGGCCGGCTTCGGTGATCAAGCGACCGTCAGGGGTTTGCTCTGCGCTACCAGCTTCGCCCATCGGAGATTGAGCTCCGCGCCATTGACCTCGTGTTGCACGCCAAATCCATAGCGCTTGTCGAACGGGTCGCGTCGGGGAGCAATACTCAGCTTCCGCGCCCGGAAAGCGGCTGTCCACGGGCTGAAAGCGTACCACCAGACCGCTCCGAAATCCGACGTGCCGTCCACGATACCGGGCAGGTGCGTGCCATGACGTCCTGGTGTGTAGGCGCCTATGGCATAGCGGTGATACAAGCGGTTGCGAGTGGGAAATGACAGCCCGGGAATGCGCATGGCGTTGAAGTCGAAAGCGCTTTCGAAAACGCCCGACGCCTTTTGGGAGACCAACGGACGCTTGTAGTCCGGCTCGGCGGTGGGGTCGGGATCGATCATGATCGCGCCCGGCAACCGCATGCCTGTCAAATTGTTGGCAAGGATCAACTGCTCGGCCTGCGCCAGGTTTGACGCGATGAGGAACTCGGTTGTATTTAGTGCTATTTTCCAGCAGTCCGGAAAGCGCTGCTCGTGCTTCATGACTTCGAAATCGGCCATAACAGCCGCGAAATTGGGATTTTCCGACGCGATGATCTCCCACGATGGAACGAGCTCTCGACAGATCGCGGCGGATTCGTCGGTCGAGGCGTAGTCGATCAACACGCCATGCTCGAATATCTCGCGGTGATGCTTGAGCCACCACGGAAGCAAATACGACTCATTGAAGAAGTGGGAAAAAACTATCCTGCGCATACGTCCTCAACTGAATTCTTTGATCTCTGGGAAGAAGACAACGAACCGGTTATTTCTTGTTGGACGCAGCGCGCGCACTTTTCCCGCTAGTTGCTCTGTGAAATTCCATGCGCCGATGATGAACACGGTATTTTCGTCCAGTTCGGCAGCGTTTCTCAACGGCTGGATGGCCTTCGACGAGCCTGGCACGAAGCGTCCGCATTTCAGTGCAGACTCGTCTAGGAAATAGTCGGGTGTGATTCCGGCTGCGACAATGAATGTCATGGCTTTTGCGGCTACACCGATAAGTGCAATTGGACTGCCATCGCGGCGCGACCGAGCGATCAAATCCACCGACTGCTTGATCACGGTCTGAGCGCGTTCGGAAAATCGACGATAGTATTGTTCTGCGCTGCCCTGCGGCGGATCGATGGCCAGGATACCCGGTTCGGGATTTGGCCAAGGCAGATCGAATGCACCGCCGCCTACAAAAGATGCGGTGCCCGGCGGGGCTCCGGCGCAATAGAAGGTAGATATCAGGCTGCTGCCGTGCACGGAAACAATATGACGCGACCCGAGTGTCAAATCGGCATTGGCGGCAAGCCGGTACATGGAATGCGGCGTAAAGAACGAGTAGTGCTCGTGATATATCGTATCGAATTCTCCATTGATCAGCATGAACGCCTGGCTGGTCTGAACGATCGCAATACCGTCCGGTTTCAGGAGCGAGCGAATTCCGCGCATCAATGCTGCGGGATCTGGTGTGTGGGCCAGCACGTTCATCGCTATGATCGCGTCGAATGCGCCGTCCGGGCGCGTCTCTGGAAAAAATCCCGTCAGGACGTGGTGACCTCTGGAGCGGGCCAAACTCGTGAGATTGGCGGCTGGATCGACGCCGCAAGCGTCCAGTCCCGCCGCGCGCAGGCAGTCGAGGAGGGAGCCGTCGTTGCAGGCAATCTCCAGTACGCGCGCGCCCGGACGCAACGAAGCGGCCAGCGACGCTGCGAACCATTCAAAATACGGCTTCAGCGCCTCGCCAGTGCCGCTCGCATAGAGGTAGTTGGCAAAAAGTCTCTCAGGCGGCACGAAGTGTGTGAGTTGGCCGTGTGAGCACTCGGGACAGGATGCCAAGCCCAGTGGATACCTTTCGTACGCCTCGGTTGACGATCCGAGCAACGCATTCGCAAGAGGCTGCTTAGCGAGGTTCAGGCAAACGAGCGTGTCAGCGCCGCACACGACACAAGGCAAGAGCCTGGTTGCGGAGCTGCTCACGAAGCAAGCTCGACATGGCATGCCGGGTAGGAGGCGCTGAACTCCTGGCATCTTTGCGCAATCGAGACGGACCGGGGCGGACCGCAAAGTGCGCGCATCTGGTCACAGTTCATGCGGAATGAGTACGTCTTGGCGTCCGGCTGACGGACCGTGGGCACGCCATGGAAGTCGGCAATCGCGAGGGCAAGTTCACCGATGGTCAGGTTTTGTGTGCCCGCATTTATGATCTGCGGAAGCTCGTCTCGTACCTCCATCAGGGCCAGCACATAGTGTGCCAGATCGTCGAGGAACAGAATGCTTCGCCAAGCGTGAACGTTGGCTACGGGCACGAACCGCCGCTCGAGGGCCGATCGGTTCATCGCGTTGAATATCAGTTCTGCGCGCAACTTCGGACCATACCCGCATACGGTTCCAAGGCGAAGACCCACGACGTTCGACGCGAAGCATCGCGCCAGTGCGTCAAAGGAGATCTTGGAACAATCGTAAGGATTGACAGGACTGAGCTTGGTCTCGTTCTCGGCAAGCTCTGGCGGGGGCATGCTGAGCGCGTCCGACAGCTCGGTGGAATAGACGCTGCCTGTGCTGGCATAGATCAATCGCGTTCGCGGCAATTTCCGACGGGCCAGCGAGAGGAGATCGAAGCAGTTGTTGGCTACCGCGCCATCAGGATCCTTGATCGACATCGGGACACTGGAATGCCCAGCGAACCATAAGATCACATCGAACTCGCGGAAATCCTTGACCGTCAGTTCTTGATAGGCGCAGGGCAATGCCGTGCTAACGCCCGCGAGGCTCTCGAGACGGCGGTCGCAGACGACGACATCATGACCCGCCGCCGTTAGACGAGGGTAGAGATACGAGCCGATGTAGCCGAAGCCGATCAGAAGCACATTCATGGAGCATTGATTCTCATTTGAAGCGCGGAGCAGCAGGCTAGCTGCGCAGGCTTGCGGGAGCCTTTCGCTCGTCGGCAAGCTCGCCGGTTGCAAGAGTTGCCCTTGGACTCTTTCGACCTTCAGCCTGACGCAAGCTTGGCGCCGGAGAAACGCTGATCGGCTGCCAGGAGTGGTCTGACCATGAACCGTCATGCACGACGCGCTACGAAGAAGGCCGCTGCCGCACCGGCCTCGCAAGTTCCGGCATCGAGGCAGCTCCATTCTACCTCGCTGGCCGACTTCCGAACCGCCGTGCGGTTGATGCGCGAGCAACGCTGGGCCGAATCAGAAGCCGCCCATGCCAAGGTTCGAACGAAGAACCCGAGACATGGGCCAACCGTGCACCACCTCGGGTTGATCGCGTTCAAGCTGGGCGAGACCGACAAATCTATTCAATTGCTCCAAAGCGCGCTCGATATCGAGCCGGATTGTCACGATGCACGCCTTCACTTGGCCGTCGTCCTCAAAGCCAGCGGCCGCGCGGAACTCGCCGCCAAGCACTGCCGAATGGTCGTTGAATCCGACACGCGCAATGCCACGGCCCTGGTCGAGCTTGGAAACTGCCTGAAGCAACTGGGGCAGACAAGCGACGCTGTTCAAGCCTATCGCCGCGCGCTCGTGCTTTCGCCGGACGACACCAGGACGGCAGAGAAGATTGCACAATGCGCACTTGAGGCGCGCGAATTGGAGGACTGCGTGAAGGCCTGCCGCGCGCTCCTCGCGCGCGCTCCGGACAATGCCGCTGCCCGGAAGATCTTGGCTCACGCTCTCATTCTCGCAGGCGGTATTGACGTCGGCAAGACCTCCGATGCCATCGAGGCCTCGTGCGCTAGCGAAGCGGAACGCATTGATCTCGCGCTCGAGATCGCCATGACGCGCCACGCCGACGGCCACAGCGCCGAAGCTCTCACCGGGCTGGACCAAGCTCGCCGGCGTCATCCCTTGTCCGCGAGGATCTGCATCGCCCAGGGTAGGATCTTGAGGGAGATCGGCGAGCCTGATGCCGCCTTGGCAGCACTTAAGGCCGGTCTCGATCTCGACGGTTCCGATCCCGTGGGCTACCATAACATGGGCCAAGTGCTATTCAGCCTTGGCGCACTTGACGGTGCCGTGACGGCATTGCGCCGCGCTTCCGAACTGAACCCGAACTCACCCGACGTCTTGACGACACTGGGCACGGTTCTGCACGCGATAGGCCATAACACCGAGGCACTGCAGGCACTGAAATCGACGTGTGATCTCGATCCGACCAACTTGGCGGCGCGCACGGCCTACTGCAGCATTCGCCGTTATTTGTGTGACTGGGACGGGCTGGACGAACTCGAGCGGCAACTCGTCCACGACCTGCGAGCCAGTACACAGCCTGTCGCACCCTTCCAACTACTAGGTGCGCCCGTGTCCAATTCCGACATGCGTGTGGTTGGCGAGCGCTATGCCAATCGACTGAAAGAACTGGCTGGCATCAAGGCTTCCGCGACGAGTGCTGCGCCGTTGGCGAAGCCCGGCGGCAGGATCCGCATCGGCTACTTGTCGTCGGACTTCAGCCACCACGCGACGTCGATGTTGATCGTGGAGCTGCTCGAACGGCATGATCGCAGACGCTTCGAAACGTTTGCCTATTGCCACAGCCCGGATGACGGAAGCGCGCTGCGCCAGCGAGTGCAAAATGCGTTCGAGCATTTCAACTGCGTCGGCCAACTCAGCAATCGCGCGACCGCTGACAAGATTCGTAGTGACGGCGTCGAGATCCTCATTGATCTAAATGGATATACACGGGGCATGCGGCCGGCAATCCTGGCCCTTCGTCCCTCCCCGGTGCAAGTGACCTACCTTGGCTATCCCGCGACGACAGGTGCCGATTACATCGACTACTTGATCGCCGATCCGGTCGTCGCGCCGTTGGAACACCACCAAGACTATTCAGAGAAAATCGTTCAACTCCGGACCTGCTATCAACCCAACGACAGTAAGCGCAAGGTCAAGCCTACGCACTGGACCCGCACCGATGTCGGCCTTCCCGAGCATGGGTTTGTGTTTTGCTCCTTCAACAATAACTTCAAACTCAACGCGACGTTCTTCCGGGTCTGGATGGACCTGCTTCACCAGGTTCCGGGGAGTGTGCTTTGGCTGTTGCAGAAATCGCCGGAGGTCGCCGCCCATCTTCGCGGCGCGGCGGTATCTCACGGGATCGATCACAGCCGGATCGTGTTCGCGCAAAATGTTCCCAACGACCAGCATTTGTCCCGGCACGCGCTCGCCGACCTCTTCCTCGACTCACTTCCCTGTAGTGCGCACACGACTGCCAGCGAAGCGGTGTTTGCCGGGTTGCCGCTCCTGACATGCCTGGGTGAGAACTTCGCGGGGCGCGTCGCGGCGAGCGTGCTGACATCGTGCGGCTTGCCGCAATTGATCGCGTCATCGCTGGAAGATTATCGCGCAATCGCGCTGCGGCTGGCACGGAGCCCGCGCGAGATTGCCGACCTCAAGGCACAGCTGACGGACCGTCGCTCAACTATGCCCCTGTTCGATACCGCAGCCTATGCGCGCGAGTTCGAAGGTGCCCTCTCGCATATCTCACATCGCATCCGGGGCGGTCTGCCGCCGCAGAGCTTCGCCGTCAGCGACGCTGATTGCGCTGTCTCTGATGATGGCGCGTTGTCCGACGGCGAAGCCCCGATCTCCGATTCCAAAACCGTTGCCATAGAGTGCGCAGCGACCATGCTGGCGCAGATTGAAGCGTGTCGCGCATCTGGCCGCAATGTCGAAGCGGCCCGCCTCTGCGGTGAACTCTTGATGCGCGAGCCGGCCAATCACGCGCCTTACCTGCACTTGGCAGAGCTCGCGGAATTGGCTGGGGCTGAACAAAAGGCCGCAAATTTCTTAACAGAAGCGATCCTGCTCGAACCCGGTTGTGGCACCGCCCATATTCAGCTTTACAAACTGCAAAAAGCGATGGGCCAGCTGCGTCCCGCAGCAAATTCTCTAAGCACTGCCATTACCCTGGGTTGCGCCCTTCCGGAACATCCACTCGAGTTGGCAAACTTGCTCTATGAGATTGGCGATACGTCGGCGGCGATAGTGGGCTATCGGGATGCGCTTTCCCGGAATCCGTCGTGCGGCATGAGCCAGGCCATGCTCACGTTGCTCGCTGCTTCCGAGCCGGCACCGAAGCCGGCGCAAGCCACGGTGACTGTAGCAACCGATGAGCTCCCGCCACAGTGGCGCAATGTCAATCTTTGCATCATTGCACCACCCGGCAATGGCCATTGGCAGGCTTTTTCCGACATTGCCACCGGATTTGCCTACGCCCTGGCCGAACTCGGCGCCGACAGCACCGTCACACTCAACGAAATCCAGAGCGATGCGCAGAACATCGTATTCGGCGCGCATCTCATTCCGACTCTGGAAATGGCCCGCGGCATTTCGCCTGAAACGGTCCTGTTCAACCTAGAACAGATCGACGGCATCGGATTGCAGAGATATCCGGTGTACCACACGCTGCTGGCGAAGTTGCCAGTGTGGGACTACAGTTCCCGCAATATAGCGCGCATCCGCGAGCTAATGGGGAACAGCAATATCCACCTCGCCCGGGTTGGATACTCAGCGAGCCTGGAACGAATTGGCCGGTCGTCGCACCATGCGACGGATGTGCTGTTCTACGGCAGCCTCAACGATCGCCGCATTGCCATTCTGAACCAACTCACCTCGGCCGGCCTCCGCGTGCGACATCTCTTTAACGTCTACGGCGAGGCGCGCGACGAGGCGATCCGTCAAGCCAAGGTCGTGCTCAACATGCACTTCTACCCGGACAGCATCCATGAAATCGTCCGGACGTCGCTTCTGCTCGCCAACAGAAAGGCCGTCGTGTGCGAATGCAATGCGAGCACCGAAATCGACGACGACCTGCGGCCAGCGATGAGAGCCGTACCATATGAGCACCTGGCAACGGCGTGCATGACCCTGGTTCGAGACGATGCTGCGAGGCTGGCACTCGAATCGTCAGCCTATGAGATCTTCAGCTCACGAAAGCAGTCTGATTTCCTCCGTCAGGTTATCTTGGCCTGCGCATCGAGGCGATAGGGAGGCTCGGCGTCAGTGGCCGGACCACCAAGCGTCGTCGTGAACCACCGTCGAGCGGGCTCTGTTGCAAGATCGGCGTGACGGCAAATCGCTTGTTCGGCTCCGGTTTCAGGCCGTATGGATGCCCGATTTTGTCCGATAGACGGTGTCTAGGTGCCACAACGCGAACAGGGCCTAACCCGACCATTTCACTGGGTCGCGGCTGGTCATCGCATGAGCGCGAGCCTGTGAGAAGGTCGGGCTAGTGTAGCGCATCTGACGTTTGGTCCCCACTCTGGGCTGCCTCGAAACCAAACGCCAGATGCAAAAGCTACAATAGAATCATAGGTTTGCTCGTGTTCCTTAGGCGCCGACATTTGATCTGGAGCGCGTTGCAACGGGAATCAAATGTCGGCGCCGGAACACTAGAGTCAAAAGCCGGGCGCCGAGCGACGACCCGTCATCATGGCCGGATCGACGATCGTCGCGAGTTTGGGCAGGCGTCGCGTGAAGGCTTCGATGAGGTTCAAGAGCTGTTCGAATGCGACGCCACCCGCAAGTCGATCCACGTTTGATGCGGGAACTCTCCGTCGTCAGGCTTATTGAGACAGGTCGACGGCTGAACAGAGGGAGTTTTCTTCGGAGGTACTGTTGCGCCGCGGCGACAGTGTTTTGTGACTTTTGCCGGACCCGATCGGGAGCGTCGTCAGGCCTTCGTCGAACAGCTAGTCATAGTGGCGTGAAGGTGGAGTTGCAGCATGCGTCGTGCGTTGAAGGCGTTCTTGGTAGCTGCTTTGGTCCTATCGGGCATTGCGCCGGCCATAGCGGTCGAGCCTCCGGCGACTGCGGCCGTCGAAGTCGCGAATGCGTCGACCGCGGGGGCAGCCACGATCGAAGCGGTCGGGACACCTGGTCCTACCCCGGCAGCGCACCCTTCTGATCCGACCAATCCCGAAGACCGCATCGTTACGATCGTCTTCGGCGGTGACCTTGGCCTCGGTGGCAGCAATCAGCCCGTCCTTTCGAGTGGAGCTCTACGGCACGGCAAGCGACATGTCTGGTCCGATTTGACTTCCGGCATCGCGCCGCTCGTCGACGGCGATATCAACTTCGCCAATCTTGAAACCGTCGTCACCGAGCGCAACGACCTTCGGGCCAATCCCAAGGCTTTCAACTTCAAGAGCCATCCAGCCGGCGTGCGGCACCTCATCGATCGGGGCTTCAACGTCTTCTCCCTCGCCAACAATCATGCGCTCGACTACGGCGAGTCCGGTGCGCGCGAGACAGTGCGCCACCTCGAGTCGCTTGCCGACTATGGACTGAAGGCGTGGCCCGGTCTCGGCGTCGGGCGCGAGCAAGCGGCCCGGCCTGCTGACGTGACAGTGAAAGGCGCGCGCGTGCGCATCTCGGCGATCGGCATTGGCGGCCATGGTTTGGCAGTGCAGAAGGCCGACGGCGATCAGCAACGCGCCGGCATGCTGAATTACAATCGAACCGGGGACTACTACGAGACAATTGATCGCCTCGCCGACGCAGAAGGTGATCTGCGCATCCTTTCGGTGCACTACGGCACGGAGTTGCAGGTTCGCGCGGCCCGTACCGACGTGTCGAAGCTTCGTGACGAAGCGCTCAGAAGGGCCGGCATCGACATCGTCGTTGGGCATCATGCGCATGTGCCAGCGGGCGTCCAGATCGTCGACGGCAAACTGATCCTTTATGGGCTCGGCAACCTACTGCATCCCGGAATGCAGGATATGGCCGGCTTCGGCATCTGCCGGGACTACGGACTCCTGATCCGTGTGCATGCTGTGCGCGAGCATCGCCGTCTTGCTATCCGTGCCGTCGAGGTGGTGCCGCTGACCGATATGCATATCTTGACGAGGCCGCTCAAGGGCGAGGCCGGCCGTCACCGGGTCGAGGTGTTGAATCATCTTGCTGCCGATCTCGATGCGCCCGACGCCCTGGCGAGCGGCGTTCGGTTTGTGCCAATGCCGGATGGAAGTGGACTGCATTGTATGCCTGGCGCCGATCGCGAGCCTGGCCGGATCGGATCGCTCTGCAAGGGCTGGGAGCCGCCGAGGCCGCCCCCCGCTGAGCTGTCGCGTCGCATCGCCAGTTCCTGTGGCGGGTCGGTCGTCGCCCGGAGCCGCGTCGGATCGGATGACGAGCGCCGCGCCGGTCGGGAACGCGCACGCGTCTCCCGCCATCGGCCCGATGCGCCGGGTGCCGGATCGTTGCTCTCGAGCTATTTTGGTTGGTGACGCCTTTGGCAATACTGCCGTGTTCCCCGAACCTTCCGGTGGCCGGTTGATTCGCGGCAGAGGTGCGACAGAAATCGGGGATTCGGTCAGCACTGCCCCGCTTGTTCACAGGCAGGCACAACCGCGATGGTGCTCCCAAGTCGATTGACTAAAGGGCATCGGTATTCGGACCTTTGGGCGCGAACGAGATCCAACAAGCCGATCCGTGGTGTCCGCGGCGCATTGCCATACAATGGATCCTCTCGGCCTTGGCTTGCTGGCCAGAAGATTTAGGTTTCGTCGGATTGCACCAGAGCGCCTGTCTTGTCGAAGGTGTCGTCGACCAGATCACGGCAGAGCGAACGCACGAGGACGGCGCTGATCGTAGCGTCGTCCTCGTTGGCGATCAGTTCCTGCAGAATTCTGCCTTTCACCCTCAGGTCCCCGGTCGTTCGAGCACGCAACCGGCTAAGGCGGCGTGCAACGTCGAAGATGTGGTCCAGTTCCTGACCAACCAACTCCTCAAGCTGCTGGTATCGCAACCCGTCGTCCCTCTCCAAGAAAACTATCTGGAGGTTCAGGGATTGCATCAAGACCTGGTGCTTCCGAAGACTTCTCATTGCATCTCGAAAAGCGGGGCTGGGGTCGGAATGCCCGTCCCCAGGTACCTGCAGTTGCTCCCACTCGCCGTTGTCGGTGACCATGAAACGTGCCCGTCAAGCCACAGCGCGCTGCACCTGGCGGCGCCAAGCAATGGGAAAATCCGGACCATTAAGCGGCTCGCCTTCAAGCATTTCGGTCGTCAGGTGAAGCTGCTTTGGCGCCCATGGTCGCCGCGTCACACGAATGTCGTCTCCGCAGTAGCGGATCGATAGCGCGCGCCGCACTTGATAGCGCGAAAGGTTTCCACCAGCGCCATGCAGCGTCCGATAGTGGTGCACCAGAACGTCACCAGGCTCCACGTCGAACTGAACAAGATCGAAATCATCGGGCCGTCCCTCGATGTCGGGAAGATCCGCGCCTTGCGCTCCGGGGAGAGCTGTTTGCGATACGAACACATTGGGTTTGTAGAGCTTGCCGTCCCGGTGGGAACCGCGAACGTACACCATGCCGCCATTTTCCTTCGAAACCGGATCTACCGGGATCCACAACACACAACATTGATCGCCGTCGATCTCAAAGTAGGTCGCATCTTGATGGAAGGCCGTGCGCTCACGCGTTCCTGGTTCCTTGACGAACATCTGGTCACCAAAGTACCGAACGACCTCGGAGCCGAGTAATGCGCCTGCGATATCCCCGGCTGCACCGTCGACTGCGAATCGACGCAATGGGGGCACGCGGGTGGTCACGGCGGTGTCCACGAGGAAACGGCCGTCGCGGTCTGACGGATCGGCGTCAAACAGCAGCGGTTGTTCACTAGCCCGAATGTGCTCGACGATCGCGCTGACCTCATGTTGACCACCGTCAGCCCCGCGGAGCACGTCGTCCTCACGCCGCTCCATGGCTCGTGTCAAACGACTGAAGTCATAACCTTGTTTGCTCGCCGCGATCGTATTGGCCGCCTCGTCGATTGAGCGGCGCAGCATGTTCACTGTCGCCAGATCGAATACGCCTCGGAGGTGAACCACGCCAGCGGTGTGATAGGCGGCCACCTCGTCGAGTGTGATGGGACGCGAGAGTCTTTTCACGGAAATTTCCTTTCGTGTTGAGCTTCATCGGTAATGATCGGCGTGAGGTCGTATACTAAGCGGCGCGCGGCAGGACTGGGCTGTTCCGACGGAGATCGATCCCGTTCACGAGACCGCCAAAGGCGCGCAGATCGTCGATGACTTTGTCCGTCACGGGGCAGCGGATGGCTATGGCTTCGCCTCCGCCCTGGACACGAGGCCCGCCGCCGTACGGATGAGCGAGGCCGAGAGGGCGGACGTCAGGCGTCATCTCAACATAGCTGGCAAGCATGCGGCTTTCGACGATGACTTGAATGTGGGTGGCTCCCACGGACTTCGACCACTCGAACATGGCTACCAACAACTCCGCCTTTGCGGCCTTGTTGCTGATCTTTGAACCTTTGCGTGGGTTAACAATCAGCCGCGTGCCTTCGAAAATCGTAGCTGAGCGGATATCAACGTCCGTCTCGACCAAGTGTGGGAAGCAATCGGCCAGGAGCGAACTGGTGACCGAAGGCGTGAGGCGGACGTGGCTCCGGAGGAAGTTTTCTTCGTCGAGTCCGTAGAAGTAGATGCTGTCATCACGATCGTACTGATCGATTTCCGTGCCGTTCCTTGTCGGCAGTGTCCATTGCCGGTCTCTCACAAACGTGTCGTAGCGCAAACGAAAAAGCTGATGGAAGATGTTGCTGCAGGCGTTCCTCTGGTGACCTTGGAGGGTGATAATCATGAAGAGCGCTCTCGTTTTTTGGCCTCGGATCGCCCGAGTGTGATGATCGGCCACGGCAGCCGCCATCCTCAAAAAACAGGAGGCAAGAAATCGGGTCAGAGAGATATCTCGCCGCGTCGGAGGGCCTCGACAACTGCCAGAGTACCCTTGGTGGCGTTGAGCTTTTTCTTCGCATTGTCGACGTGGGTCCGCACCGTTGTGACACCAATCGTCAGGATGTCACCGATCTCGTCGACCGACTTACCAACGGCGAGCCACTGCAGGACTTCTCTTTCCCGCCCTGACAGAAGATTGGATCGAGAGACTTCTAGTGGGACGCTTGCGCGCCGAAGCGCCTGATGAGCCGCGATTCCAATGATTTCAACCGCCGATCGGGCACGGGCGGTGAGAAGTGGGTTGTTACCGCAAGGGGCAAAAATCGAGATGCTTCCGGCTGTGCTCACGATCGGGACGATAAGACCATCCGTTGCTCCGAAGTCCGCCGCCTCACCCATGATTGCGTATTGTTCTCGCGACAGCCGCCGCCGCGCCTTCACATCACTCCAGCTGAACGTACTGAGTGTCTTTTTTAGTTCAACAACAACGGGATCTCGGCACGCGTAGTTTTTCTCGGCGTATCGTTGGAGGTATTCTACGGGTCTATTGTTCAGAAGAATGGACTCGAGTGGCGATTGACCAGGTGGCGGTACCACTGCGCAGGTCACGTGGCTGAAGCCGAAGCATGTCATCGCCTGGTAGGTTAGCGCTCCGATGCTCGACTTGTTCTTTAAAGCATTGACCTCTTCGCAGAACCGAAATGCCTCCAGGGCAAACTCGTCTGGTTTGGCGCGTGACATGGTGTGTACCCATGGTTATGCTTGAACGCTGTCTGCCTAGAACTCCGAACCCCGGAACTTGGCCGATGCTGGAGAGTATCAGCGCAGTTGATAGTAATTTGACAGCGAATTTTGTATCAGTGGCGCCGTGTTGAGATCTAGGACCCTAGTGGTCCGGCGCCGACAAGTGTTTCCCCTTGCAACGCGCTCTAGATCAAATGTCTGCGCCGTAAGGAACACGAGCAAACCTATGATTCTAGTGTAGCTTTTGCATCTGGCGTTTGGTTTTGAGTCCAGCCCCGAGTGGGGACCAATCGTCAGATGCGCTGCACTAGTGGCCTGTCTCGCCTAAATCGCTGTACTGGCGGCAACCGCTGACGATTTAGGCGAGACATGAAGGCCACTAGCAAAAACAATGGTTTAGTGGGGCGTTCATCGCGCCTTAATTGACGACCAGCTTGCCGCTCGCACAGGTCAATTTAGGCGCGACGCCACACTTGACATTTGGTTTCGAGACCGGTTGGAAGGGGAGCGAGGGCAAACGTCCGATGTGGGGCACGGGGAGGCGTTTGCGAGATGCAACCAATCGTGGCCGCGATCGGCACGATCGCCGCCAACCGAGACCGGCTTCCGAACTGGTGGCCGAGGAGCAACCGGTCGGCGCGCGCACGCGATTTTTGTTTGCAACGTCAGCGATGGAATGATTGGCTACGCCGCGAGTCTTTCAGGTGTTGGCGCCTCCGGCAATCTCCGAGTGGTTCAGTTCATATGTGCTGAGATGCGTTTTCCTTACGGCAGCCAGGCAGTTCGCGAGCTTTGCGGTATTCACCAAGGCGACAGGAGATGGATTGCTGAAGCGCAGATAGTCGATCTCGACGGCAGCCGTCAGCGATTCAAGATGCAGTCGGAAATAGACATTTATCTCGCTGTGTCTGAGTTCGAGGTCGATGGACAGCCGTGGTCGCCGATCCCATGCCAGATCAACCCCACTGATACGGACGAATTGAATCGTGCCCGGCTGGAATGCAAATTCGATCGACGAACTGATCAGGCTTTCCACGTTGCCGCTTTTTCTTTGGCTACCCACGGCGACGAGATGCTCTAGGTCAAGCAGCCGCAAATCGTCGGCCAGCGGCACCATGGCTTTGGCAAGGATGCGCTCGCAGTTCGTGAGGTCTTCCCAATCAGGCTTCATCATGGTCACGCTCGCAATGTCTTGGCTGTCATCGGATTGCTGCGGCGCTGAAGCATGATCAGGATTTCCGCGATGGCTCTGTAGAAAGCCGCCGGTATCGCCTGGTCGACCTCGACCGCATTGAATAGAGTTCGTGCAAGAGCCTTGTTTTCGACGACGGGAATGCCGCTCTCCTCGGCGAGCCGGCGGATCTGCAACGCTATGAGATCTGTGCCCTTGGCAACGACCATCGGGGCGCCGCCCTCGGTTCGGACGTAACGCATGGCGACGGCGTAGTGTGTCGGATTGGCAACCACAAGGGTCGCCTTTCCGACATTCGCCATCATGCGCTTGCGACTGCGTGCCCGTGCCGTGGCGCGGCGGCGCGAGTCCAAGGCAGGGTCTCCCTCCTGCTGCTTGTGCTCGTCCCGCACCTCTTGCTTGGTCATCTTGAGTTCGGTGGTCCAGTGCTGCCGGGTCCACAGCACGTCGGCGATCGCAATCGCCGCCGCGGCGCCGGCCACGTACCACATGACGGAAGTGACAGCCTTGAGCGATAGCTGAGCGATGCCTTCGAGCGGTACGTCCATCGAAGCGATGATCGGCGATCCCTCGGTCAAAACGAACGCTGCTCCGATGGCACCGACGACGCCGAGCTTGACAATACCCTTTAGCAGCTCGGCTATTCCATGAGCCCCGGTGATGCGCTTCCATCCCGACTTCAGAGACAAGCGCGACATTTGCGGCTTGATCCGGTCGATCGCAATGCGCGGTGGAGACTGCAGCCCCGTCGCCGCAATTCCGGTCACCAAAAATGCCAGCGTCGCAGCTGCAAGCATAGGCGCCATCGCAACTGAGAGGACTTGGATCAGCAGCGCGACGTCGCTGGCATTTGCAAGTCGGAATTCATGCGGCCGTTCAATAAAGGATTGCAGGACCCCGGACATGGCTGCGAACAGTCCAGGGCTGAACCCCAGGACGATGATGAGTGTCGAGAAAAACACGAAATGCGCAACCTCGCGCGAGATCGGCGCATTGCCCTTCTCAAGCGCGTCCTGCTGCTTTTTTTCTGTCGGCAGCTCGGACTTGCTTTCCTTGTCCTTTTCTTCGCTCACGGTTCGTTCTCCACCGTGTTCGGCAGCTCTATGGCGCCAGTCGAGGCGAGGTTAAGGACGGCTTGTGCGATCATCCGCTTGGCTTCGGTCACTGCCTTGGGCTGAATAGGAGAATCGTTCTTGAGTTCCGACTCCGCCATGCGCCGCGCCCGTGGTGCCATTGCACCCAGTACGGTCTCCTGCAGGGCTGGCGGAGCGTCACGCAGAGCGATGACGATGCGTTCGACCGGCAAGCGCTCCACGACAACGCCGAGCGATCGAGCCGACAGGCGCGGAAGGTCCTCGAACTTGAACAGCATCTTGCGCACGATGCGTGCGTCCTCCGGGCGTTGCCGGGAGATATAATCGAGGGCACCTTCCGAGCGCTCTTGGTTGAATTCGTTGAGCACGCCAGCGACGAGCTGATGCGCCCCGCTGCCCGATTTCGATTTCGAGATCAGATCTTCTCGTACAGCCTCTTCGAATGCGCGCTGTATACTCTTCGGCAGTTCCTTGACCGTAAGCAGACGAGCCAGGAGATCGTTCGCTACGCCGGGCTCCATGGATCGCAGCAGCTCGGCGCTCTTGTCTTGTTCGAGGTTCGAGAGCAGGAATGCAGCAGCCTGGGGATGTTGGGCCGTAACGTACGCAACGAGAACATCGTCCGCAAGCTGACCGACCTCGGCCCATGGAGGGTCCAGAGGTGCCTCGACCGCGGACGGCGCGGTCAACGCCAGGTTCGCGCCGTCGTTTCCCAGTGCTTCCTCAACCAGAAGCCGGACCTCGTCGGCCGAACCGATGAATTTCACGCCCTCGTTGAACGACGATTCGAACTCCGAAATAATCGTGTCGAGCAGTGGGCCTTCGACCAGCTTCAGCTCAGCCGCGCGACGCATGATGGCGCGGACGTCCTCAGTCGCGAGCGATTTCAGCAGTTCCAGCGCCTGGCTGCGATCCATCGCCAACAGCACCAGGGCCGCTTTCGCCGCGCCGCTGTAGGCCGGTTCGGGAGACACGTCGATGGCCGTGCGGTTGGTGCGCATCTGGGTTCGCTGATCGGGGTCAGTTCGCGGCGGGCCGCTGAGGGACGATCTCAGTAATGGAAATTCCGAGCTGACCCGTTGCTTCGTCGACGACGACGATCTTGCCACGGGCAAGGGTGCGGCCGTTGACGACGATATCCGCGGCATCGCCAGAACGCCGGTCGAGCGTAACGATCTCGCCGCGCTTCATGCGCGAGAGCGTGGAAACCGGCATCGTGGCGCTGCCGAGCACAACCTTCATGACGACCGGAATTTGCATGACAAGATCGAGATTTATCACGCCGGTGGCGACTGGGCGCTCGGCTTGTATTCGTGGATCGGCCAGCCGATCTGATCCGGTCTCGTCGGCAATCTGAGCGAGCTCGTCGGCGAACTCGGCGATTGCCGCGCCGGGTTCATTATCGATGATTTGACCCACGGCGATTCCCAGCTAGTCGGTTCATTGAGTGGCGGTTCACTGAAGCGAATTCAGAATGTGGGTGCGGGCTTGCCCAGGGCTGACTGCCTTGCTCTGGTCGACCTCCTGACCCGGGAGATCCTCTTCGGCGGAGCTCCAGATCCGAAGCACAAGTCGTTCGGCGTGCCGCCCCAGTTCGCACATCGCGAGAGGCATGTTCGCGCTCTCGAGGGACACGAGTGCCCCCTTTCTCGCATCCAAAGGCAGGACCTGACCGACCTTCCACCGGAGGACCTCGCCGAGGTCGACGTTCGCTACCGTCAGCACCGAGCACACCTCCACCGAGGTGTTGGCCACCTGCTGTTCGATCAGTGACACCCAATTGCGGTCAACCGGAGAATCGGTGCCGGCCGCTTGCTCCGTTGCGATCTTGTCGCGAAGACTGGCACAAAGCGCTTCGGGAATGAGGACACGAAGTGTGACCGCAGACGTCGCCGATCCGACCAGAGCCTCGATCATGACCACATTCTGGAGCTGGCGCAGTGCCGGAATCTTGGCCGGATCCGATGCCACCGCCTCGACTTCGAGCCCAGGATTGTGACCCGTGTGATAGAGTGCCTGCGCGAAAGTTCCGAGCGCCTGATCGAGCAGCAACCGGCACAGTCGCGCGTCGACCGCCGACAGATTCCGAGGTTGCCCCACCCCGCCGTCGCCACCCAGCAAGCGATCGACCCATTTGTCGACCGCTCGGCCGTCCAATTGGAACAAGATGTTGCCGACAGGGTTCGCCATTTTCGCAACCAGCATGACGCCGAATGCCATTCGGTCGCCGAGCACCGACGACAGTGGAGCCGCGGTGATGTTGCCCATCGTGACGATCGCGCCAGGAGAGATTTCGGTGATGCGCTTGCCGAGGAGGTCGCAAAACGAGGCTGCCGCCTTGGTGATCTCTGGCGATACGTCGAGGTCGCTGCGAGTTGTTCGATCGGCAAAGATCGAAGCTGGCGGACTGTCTTTGGGCTTCCCCATTGCCCTCTCCTGGCCCAGCTCCGTCAAGCAGCTTTGGAGGCAGGCGCTGCTGAAGCGCCCATGGTCGCGTTCTCGACGGCGTCAATGGCAGGCCGCTCATAGCTCGGGATCATCTTACGGCCATGCTCGATGGCGACTTGAGGGATCGCTCCGTTCATGAACGCCAGTAGCGTCTGTTTGACAATGACATAGAGACGAAGGTGCTTCTCTCTCACCATCTTCACCTTCGTGGCTATCGGACCCACCACCGAATACGAGAAGAAGATGCCCGCAAAGGTACCGACCAGCGCCGCGGCGATAAGGCCACCCAGAATTTCCGGTGATTGGTCGATCGCGCCCATGGCTTTGACCACGCCCAGAACCGCCGCGACGATTCCGATCGCGGGCAGGCCGTCACTCATGGTGACAAGTGCATGATAGGCCTTCATGCGGTCGTGCTTCACGGTTTCAATTTCCTCCTCCATCAGCGCTTCGATCTCGTGAGTTCGCGCGTTGCCCATAACAATGAGGCGGACATAGTCGCAGATGAACTCTGTCAGCGTCTCGTTGGCGAGCACGGTTGGCGCCATCTTGAAGATCTCCGATTCGGCCGGCGCATCGATGATCGCCTCCACTTCGGATCGCGACTTGCTCCGCACGATCCGCATCAAGGCGAACATCAGTGAGAGGGTTTCGATGTAGTGCAGGTCGGTCGGCACAGCGTTCTTGAAGGCCTCGCCGAGTGCTGCTCCGGCGTCCTTTATCGTTTTTACCGGATTGGCGACGATGAACGTGCCGAAGGACGTGCCGAGAATGATCACGTACTCCCAAGGCTGCCAGATCACATAGACCTTGCCGCCCATGGCCATGAACCCACCGAGCATGCACACGAGCGTTACGACCAGGCCGACGATGATGGTCATGGAAGAATCCCTGAATCGAATCTTGATGCCACATTGCTCCGAAGCCGCTTGCGCGGGCCTTTCGAGGCAAGCCACGGTCAAGCCTTGGCAGTTAGATTTCTCAGACTTCAGCGGCGCGGGATGAACATGGTCAGCACACTGATATCATATCAAGCGATCACACGAGACATCGGTAGATCGTTGGCGCTCGCGACGTCGGATCGCATGACGCAACGGGACAAAACCTACTATCTGGCCGAAATCAGCAAGATCGACTCGATTGATGACTTCATGTCGAACCAGCGCGTGTTGAGTTTCGCCATGCGCGCTTTTGGCCTAGAGGATATGCTCAACTCGAAAGCGCTGATCCGCAAGGTGCTCGAGGGCGGCATCGACGATCGGCGCAGTCTGGCCAACACCCTGGCTGATCCGCGATTTCGCGAATTCGCGGAGGCCTTCAATTTCAAGCGCTATGGGGCGACGACGACATCTTTCGGGCGGACGCAGCAAGGCACCGTCGACCGCTTCTTGAGACAAGCGCTGGAGACGAACGCAGGCCGTAGCAACGAAGGTGTGCGGCTGGCGCTTTACTTCGAGCGCAAAGCACCCACCATCAACAGCGTCTATTCGCTACTCGCCGATCGGGCGATATACAAGGTTATTGAGACGGCGCTGGATTTGCCCACCAACCTGCCGAGCGCCGGCATTGAAAAGCAGGTCGCCCTGATCAGCCAGAGGCTGGATATTGCCGACCTCAAGGACCCTAAAGAACTTGCCAGATTTATCAGCCGCTTCGCCAGCTTGTGGGATATCGAGAATGGCGGCAGCGCAAGCACAAGTGGAGTCGTGGGGATCGCGCCGCTTACATCGGGTCAATTCGGAATATCCTCTGGTACCCTCGCCTCGATCCAAGCACTCCGACTGAATCGGGGACGATGACATGCAGTCAAGTGTTTACGTCGCGCTGTCCGCTCAAAAAACGCTGCTCAAGCGGCTCGACAGCATCGCCAACAATGTCGCCAACGCTTCTACGCCGGGGTATCGCTCCGAGGAGATCGCCTTCTCGACGCTTGTTTCCGACCGCACGTCGGATCCAGTCAGTTTCGCGATGCAGGGCAAGGACTATCTCTCAACCCGCTCGGGCGCACTGACCCGGACCGACAGTCCGCTAGATCTGGCAATCGCGGGGGATGCATGGTTCGCAATCGAGACCGCGCAAGGCTTTTCGTACACGCGGGACGGTCGTTTTCAGATGAGCGCCAACGGCGATCTCGTGACTGTCACAGGCGATCGCGTGCTGGATAGCGGCGGTGCTGGGCTTCAGCTCAATCCCGCTGGCGGCCAGATCGTTGTTGCGCGCGATGGTTCCGTAACCCAGGACGGCCGCACCATAGGAGCCGTCGGACTCTTCCAGATACCGGAGAGTGCCAACCTGCGGCGCGCGGCAAACGGAAGCGTTGTATCGGATCAACCAGCCGTACCGCAGCTCGACTTCAACCGGGTCGCGGTGGCACAGGGCTTTATCGAGCGATCAAACGTCGATCCCGTACTCGAAATGACTCGGCTTATCGGGATCCAGCGTGCTTTCGATTCGATCACCAATACGGTGTCCGAGGTCGAGTCTTCGATGAACGAAGCGATTAGAAGCCTCGCGGGCTAGTTTAGCGCATCTGATGTTTGGTCCCCACTCGGTGCTGGACTCGAAGCCAAACGTCAGATGCAAAAGCTAAACTAGTTTCATTCTCGATATCGGATTGGTTTGAAACATGCGCCGGCTTCTCGCGCTCGCCGAACTGAATCGCCGGTTCAACGGCCGGGACCGTTCTGCCGATGTTTCTGGAACAGTGGCTGAAATTCTACCGCATGCGATCACGATCCGCGGTCTTTCCAAGTGGGCGAGTTTGGGCGATCTCGTCGCGATAGAGGCGGCGAATGGACCTGTTGTGGCCGAGGTCCTTCGCGTTGGCGGAGATCGCACCGTGGTGGTACCGCACCAGCAGGGCGGCTCGATCGCGATCGGCGCCGAGGGCCGCTTGGGTGGACGCTTGAGCTTGCGGCCACATAGCGCCTGGCGGGGTCGCACCCTCGATCCGCTTGGAGCGCCGCTAGACGGCAGAGGTGCGTTGCCCGATGGCTCGAAAGAAGTTGGACTTGATCGCGAGCCGCCGGCTGCGCTTGACCGGCATAGGGTGGAGCGCCCGATCCGGACCGGGGTCAAGGCAATTGACCTCTTCACGCCGATATGTGCAGGCCAGCGGCTTGGGATCTTCGCGGGGTCCGGCGTCGGCAAGTCGACGCTGCTGTCGATGCTGGCAGCTTTGCCAGAGGTCGATACGGTGGTCATGGCGCTGGTTGGCGAGCGCGGCCGAGAAGTGCGTGAATTCCTCGAAGACACACTCGGCGCCGTCCGGGATCGCGTCGTCGCCGTCGTGGCGACAGGCAATGACAGCCCTATGCTGCGGCGCCTCGCACCGCTGACGGCGATGGCAATCGCGGAGCACTTCAGGGACGGTGGCCAACACGTGCTGGTGATCGTCGACTCGCTCACGCGCTTTGCGCATGCGCAGCGTGAATTTGCCTTGGCCTCGGGCGAGGCACCCGTCGCGCGCGGTTATCCGCCAAGTGTGTTTCAATCGATGGCCAAACTGCTGGAGCGAGGAGGTCCCGGAACGGCTGGACAGGGCGCGATAACACTGATCACCTCGGTGTTGGTGGATGGCGACGACCACAATGATCCGGTCGCCGACGCGGCACGAGGCATACTCGATGGACATATCATTCTGGACCGGCGTATTGCCGCCCAGGGCCGATGGCCAGCTATTGATCTGCTGGGTTCGATATCGCGCTTGGCCACGAAGGCGTGGACAAACGAGCAGCGCGAGCTCGTCCAGCAGGCGCGCGCGCTTGTTGCACGCTTCGAGGAAACGAGGGATCTGCGATTGATCGGCGGTTATCAAGCGGGCCAGGATCCATACCTCGATCAGGCTGTGGCGCTTGCGCCACATATCTATAATTTGACAGCCCAATCTGTTGCTACTGCAGATTGTTTTGATTGCTATGCGGCGTTGGCCGCAATACTTCCGAACCCGGCGAGCAAGGCCACCACAGAGGTGCGTACACCCAACGTCTGATGGCATCGCAAATGCAGATGCATATTCGGTCGCAGGCCAATGGGATCGCCTGCATGCACGTACTGGTTGAGCCCCATGACCTCTCGGCATTGTGATGCCCAAGGGCAAGTTCTTGGATATACAAAGACCGCATTTCCAGTGGCATCAAATGCGCCAAAATGTGGTCCGGATCAAAATTACAGTATCCGCATCTGATAGATCTAACGAAGCTGACATGACGCTGAAAGATTCGGGTGAAATGGAGGCCAAGGACTTCGGCCAGCGATTGCGCAGGTTGCGAATCGCGCGTGGCTTCACAAAAGCGCGGCATATCGCGACAAAGCTCGGCGTCAACGAGAATACATACTCGCGGTACGAGCGTGGTCTGAACGTGCCCAGCTTGCAACTTCTCAAGCTCATCTGCGTGACGCTGGACGCCTCGATCTACGATTTGCTCCCGTACAGGGGAAAATCGCAAAGTACGCCATCGTCTTTGGTGGTGCCGGCGACGTCCGGCGACTGCGTGGTGCTGGAGGGTCCGCGGCAAGCTTGCGCCACGGTGGGCGAGTTGCGGCTTGACAGTCAGAACTGCCAAGCTCAGCCCAGACCGATGTGCAATCTATACCTAGAGTGCAGCATGTCGGCGTGGGCCGTCGCGGAAGTAGCGGCGAAGTTGCCGGCCGGCAATCTCTCGACCCACAACGAACGGGTGAGCAGCCTCGCAATCGCCGCCTCCATTTATCTGAAACTGAAGAGCGATCCGTTCGGCACCATTTCGCTGATCGTGGAAGATTTGAAGGTTTCTGGTGCCGACGCAGAGGTTTGGGAGCGAATAAGTCGGTCGGTGGATCAATTTGCCGCCAGTTACAGGACCTATCGCGGGTCTCTGCGAGAACTTGAAAACGACTGATCGATCGTACGTCTTGGGACAGCCGCTCGCTGCTCAAGGTCCTGCTCGCACTGACGCGCTTGGCCCCTTGAAGAACAGTCATTTTTTGACGATTGGCTTGTGCCCCAGTCTCCCTCGGAGAGCCTTGCGGAGGTCGCGGCTGCAACCATCAGAAAATGGTCACTTGCTCTGTGAGCCGAGGAAGTAATCAACATATTTTTACGATTTTTCTGCCTTTGAGGTCTTGGGATTGGGCAGTTTTGTGGCAGTTTCGACTGCGGCAAGGGTGCCAAGGCATGCGATTCGCCGCATTTTTCTCAGGGGTGGTTGTTTTCGGGGACTATTTTTATGAAAATTGTAGAAAATGGGGGCGAACAGCCGACGCTGCAGCCGCTTTACGGCCAGGTGCGCGACAGATTACTGAGGCGGATTGTGCAGGCGGAGTGGTCCGCGGGTGAGGCTCTGCCCAACGAATTCAAACTCGCGTCGCAATACAACGTGAGTATCGGCACAGTGCGGCGTGCGGTCGCCGCACTTGAGCAGCATGGCATCGTCAAGCGGGTTCAGGGGCGTGGCACGTATGTCGCGGGCCAGGGCTCCCAAGCGCTTATTCAGAAGTTCGAGCCCCTGCGGCTCCGCGATGGAAACAGCTTCGTGCCGAACTTCGAATTGGTGTCGGTAAAGCGGGAAGCGCCGTCCATTGAAACCGCCACGGTTCTGGGGCTTGGTCCGAAAGAGGACGTCTTCGCCGTGACGAAGCTCCTCTATCACGAAAAGGAAGCCGTCGGCGTGATCCACTCCTTCGTGCCGGCTTCACTGGTGCCGCGCCTCGAAGAGCAATTGCGTTACGGCCAGCACTTGTATCCGTTGCTCGCTGATTACGGCCTGATCGTCGTCAGGACGGAAGAGAGTTGGAGTGCTGACCCTGCAGGCGACGGTTTGGCTAATCTGCTGGGGCGGACGGGCGAATGCATGGTGCTCAATTCACGGCGCGTCGCCTACGTGTTGAACAATGTTCCGATCGAATTCAGAACATCAGCATTTGTTCCATCATCGATCCAAGTTGTGCATGTCGAACAGTGATGGACCGTAGCCCCCGCAGGCTAGGCTCGTCCACCTTTGAATGGTCGCATTGACGGCAGGGATGAACCGGCCAAGTCAGCTGCCGCGAGCCACGCTGCTTTTGGGTTCGACGGTAAGGCCGACGCAAGACTCAGGGTTGACACTGAAGACGTGTCACCATGAGGCTACGATGTTGACGAATAACATTTTTCAAGTCGCCGCTGCGCATTCCGAATGGCTCGCGCACCGCCGTACGGCTATCGCGAGCAATGTGGCGAACGCCAATACGCCCGGCTACCAGGTGCGCGACGTCGCGGGGTTTTCGCTCGACCTGGCGGCAGCCGAAGCGTCCATCGGCATGTCCGCAACTCATCCGCTTCATCAGCTGGTCGCCGTCAATGTTGCGTCTGCCCTAGAGGGTGCGGAGGGCGTCTCGCGTGAAGGTCACCACTCCGGAAACAACGTCAATCTCGATGACGAAATGCTGAAGGCTGGTCAGATCGCAGGCCAGTCGGCACTCAACGCCGGCGTCGTCCGTGCTTTCCACCGTCTCTTGTTGGCCAGCACGAGGGCATGAGCACATGGATCCTTTGCTCGCTGCAATACGGGTCTCGCAGAAGGGGATGGCCGCGCAATCAACGCGCATGCGCGTGGTTGCGGAAAATCTCGCCAACGCCAACGTGACGGGCGCAAGCGCAGGCTCGGACCCCTACACCCGCAAGACAATCTCGTTCGAGTCGCAAGTCGATGAGGCCGCGGGAGCAGATATTGTCGCGGTTTCGGAGATCGGCCGCCACAACGCGCCGTTTCGCACGCAGCACGATCCCGGTCATCCCGCCGCCGACGAGCGCGGCTTTGTGAAGCTTCCGAATGTCGATCCAGTCGTCGAACTCGCGGACATGCGCGAAGCGATGCGATCATACCAGGCCAACATTCAAATGATCAAAAACGCGCGGGAGTCCATCTCGATGGCGATTGATCTATTGAGGAGCAGCTCATGATCGATATACGCACGGCCGGATTGGCGTCGCTCGGGGCCATCGCACCATCCGCTCCGCGGCGGAGTACGGCCGAAACTTCGAACGATTCGAGCTTCGGCGATCTCATCGCCGCTGGTCTCCGCGATACGACCCGTTCGGTGAATGCGGCCGAAAGCGCGGCGATTTCGGGTTTGACCGGAGCGATGCCCGTCCAGGAGGTCGTCAGCACGGTGATGGGCGCTGAGCAGAAGTTGCAACTCGCCGTGAGTGTTCGCGACAAGATTGTCGCGGCGTATCTCGAAGTTTCCCGTATGCAGATCTGAGGTAAAACCGTGCGCGCTCTTTCCGTAGCGGCGACTGGCATGTCTGCGCAGCAGACCCAGGTCGACGTGATCGCCAACAACATTGCGAACGTGAATACGACGGGGTTCAAGCGTTCGCGCGCTGAATTCACGGATCTGCTGTATCAGACGGATCGGGTTGCTGGCGTTCCGACCCGCGGCGGCAATTCGGTGGTGCCGGAGGGCACGTCCGTGGGGTTGGGCGTACGTACGGTCGCTGTCCGCAGCCTGCACATGCAAGGGTCTTTGATCAAGACCGCAAACCGTTTCGATATCGCGATCAACGGGCAGGGCTGGTTCCAGGTTGCCGGTAGCGACGGCGAGACGTTCTATTCTCGCTCCGGTGCCTTCAGCCCTGATGCCAACGGCCAGCTCGTCACCCTCGATGGGCTTGCGTTGCAGCCTGCCATCACCGTCCCGCAAGGTGCGACCGAGGTGATGGTGAGTGACACCGGTCAGGTCTCGGTACGCGTCGGGAACGCGACGGAGTTGACGCCGGTTGGACAGCTAACGCTTGCCTACTTCCCGAACAACGCTGGCCTTGCGCCGATGGGCCAGAACATGTTTCGCGAAACTCCAGCTTCAGGAACGCCCACGGTCGGGGTGCCCGGAGATCCGAGCATCGGAACGCTGAAGCAGGGTTATCTGGAAGGGTCCAATGTCGATCCGGTGAAGGAAATCACCGAGCTGATTGCATCGCAGCGCGCCTATGAGATGAACTCGAAAGTCATCCAGGCCGCCGACGACATGTATGGCACGGTCAGCAAGGGCCTGAGATAGCCATGCGCTTGTTGTTGTCCAGGGTTTCAAAGGCATGCGGATTGACGATGCGCTTGGCGATCGTCTGCGCAACGGCGGTTCTTCCCACCGCAGGCATATGCGAGAGCACACGCATGCTTCCGGTGCCGGCGGTAACCATCTACCCCGGTGACAATATTACCGAGGCCTCGCTCGTCCCACGCGCCTTCCCGGCACAGAACGCATGGATCAGCACTATGATTGCGGCGCAGGATGATGCCGTCGGCAAGGTCGCCCGGCGTACGCTACCGGCCGGCAGCCCGATTCCCATCGGGGCCGTTCGTGCGGTCCATCTCGTGACGCGTGGCCAATCAGTGACGCTCGTCTACAAACTCGGCGCACTCACCATAACGGCCAGCGGACTTGCGCTGCAGCCGGCCGGCGATGGCGAGCGGCTGGCGGTGCGTAACTCGGATTCGGGGCGCACAGTCCACGGACTTGTTCAAGCCGATCAAACGGTGCTGGTGGAGAACAAGTGATGCGCGCCGCAATGCTGGCCGCGGCGTTTCTGGCTGCTGCGCAAATCGCAATCTACACAGCCGCGGCCATGGCCAATCCGAACCAGACACGGATCAAGGACGTGACGTCGGTGGTTGGTGTGCGGCCCAACCACCTCGTCGGCTATGGGCTGGTGATCGGACTGAACGGCACGGGTGATGGACTGCGCAACTCGCCCTTCACGCAGCAATCACTGCAGTCAATGATGGAGCGGCTGGGAGTCAACATTCGCAATACCCAGCTGCGGTCCCGCAACGTCGCTGCGGTCATGGTTACAGCAGAGCTGCCGCCATTTTCGACCAGCGGCAGCCGGATCGACATCACGGTTTCATCAATGGGCGATGCTACGTCGCTTTCAGGAGGCACCCTCTTGATGACGCCACTGCGCGGCGGCGACGAAGTGATTTACGCAGTGGCGCAAGGCGCGGTCACAGTTTCCGGTTTCCAGGCGGGAGGGCGCGCTGAGGCGGTGACGCAAGGGGTGCCGACGAGCGGTCGAATTGCCAATGGCGCTCTCGTCGAACGCGGCGCACCGGGGACGTTCGAGTCGAGGGGGCCTATCGCACTCGAGCTGCGCAACCCGGATTTCCGGACGGCCGTGCATATCGTTGACGTCATCAATGTCTACGCGAAGAGCCGCTTTGGACGGAAAGTCGCGCGCGAACAGGACTTGCGGCTTGTTCAACTCGATACCCCGAGCAACATCAGCACTGCCCGGTTCATGGCGGAGGTCGGTGAATTGATCGTCAAGACCGATACGCCCGCGCGCGTGGTTATCGACGAGCGGACGGGCACCATCATCATCGGCAAGGATGTCCAGATCGCCACCGTCGCCGTCTCGCACGGCAGTCTCAACATCCGTGTCACTGAAACACCGCGGGTCAGCCAGCCGCAGCCGTTCTCCGAGGGGCAAACAGTCGTCACGTCCGATACGCAGATCGACGTAAACGAAGCTGGAGGTGCAATCGGCGTCATGCGCGGCTCGAGTCTCCAGGATCTCGTCACAGGGCTCAATCGTATGGGACTGAAGCCGACCGGCATTATCGCGGTGCTGCAGGCGATTAAATCTGCGGGAGCACTACAGGCGGAGCTGATCGTGCAATGATGGGTCGCGACAGCTATCGCAGGCGGGTTTCTGGACGACGGTCCGTGAGAACATTTCAATTGGGAATCGCCGTACCGTGCCTCGTGGCGATACTTGTATCTGGTCCGCTAAGCATCACGGTGTTTGCCAACGACAACTGGGTCACGACCGTCGCGCCAGGTGCAGACAAGGTCAGAACGGCTGCCGCAGAACCCAAGGAGTTGTCGCCTGGCGAGCCTCAGAAGGCTGCTTTGCCCGTTGCTTCCCCTCCATCCGTACCTGCAAACGTACCGGCGTCTTTGCCCGCGCCTGCGCCAGCAACGGCTGCAAAGCCTCCGTCAGCTGCGCGATCGAGCGCAGGATTGGTGCCCACGCCCACGCCGTCGCAAGCCAAGAGTCACGCCGACAAAGCGCTCCAACCCGCGCCATCTGTCAGCCTGCCACAGTCGGACGCAGACGAACCCGACGGCGAGACCGCCCGGCAATACTGTCGTGTGGTCCTCGACCGCGCGACACGCGAGCGTCTGACATCCGAAAGCGAAGCGACGGAGGCCTTGAAGAAGGAAATCGACGATCGACTTGCCAAGCTCAAGGCGGCAATCGCAGAGCATGAACAGTGGTTGAAGCGACGGCAGGATTTCCAAAAAAAGGCTCAAGACGGCTTGGTCAAGGTCTACGCGGCGATGGCGGCGGAAGCGGCGGCATTGCGGCTTGGGGCGACGGACGAGACCATCGCAGCGGCTATCCTCTCGATGCTGGCGCCAAAGGCCGCAAGTGCGGTCCTAAGTGAAATGCCGCCGGACAAGGCGGCCCGCCTTACAGCAAACCTGGCCGGGGCGGCAGCCATCCGCGGCGACGACGCGAAACCGGAAAAGGGGGCGCGACCGTGACAGTTCGCCTGCTGCCGGCCTTGGCCGCGGTCGCGATCGGGGCGTGCAGTACGACGCCGCGTGATTTCGCACGCGAGCCGCATTTGACGCCGCTCGGTTCCGGCATGATAGCCGATCGTATCGATACGCTGCAGGAAGTCCGACCGTCGCGGCATCCGCATGCCTTGAATTCGACCTGGCGCGACAGCAGCGCCGACTTCTTCCGAGACGCTCGTGCTGGCCGTGTCGGCGATGTCATCACCGTCAAAATCGCAATGAAGGACAAGGCCTCGCTCGACAATACCTCCAACCGCTCGCGTGACAGCTCGAGCGGCCTTAGTGGCACGCTTAAATACGCGCTTGCGGCGTTCGGACTGGCTGGCCAGGGCGACGGCGATCTGAATGTCGACGTCAAAGGCGCCACCTCGACGCAAGGCAAGGGTGCGATATCCCGTTCTGAAAGCATCGATCTGATGCTGGCAGCAGTGGTGATGGATGTTCTGCCAAACGGCAATCTCGTGATCAGCGGTTCCCAGGAAGTTCGCGTCAACTTCGAGGTCAGGGTGCTCAACGTCGCAGGGATCGTGAGGCCGCAGGATGTGGGCTCGGAAAACCAAATCTCTTACGACAAGATTGCCGAGGCCCGGATTTCCTATGGTGGACGCGGGCGGATCACGGAAGTGCAGCAGCCGGGGTGGGGGCAGCAGATCGTCGATACTGTAGCGCCGTATTGAGGACTTTGAGGAGTTCGATCAGCAATGGCCGTTGAAGGGGACGCGACCCCGGCATCATCCGGTCCTGGCCTTGTCGCGATGCTGGTCGCCATGGTCGTCCTGACGCTGGTGGCGGCTGGCGGCGGCTTTGGCGTCGCCTGGCTTGTGAATGCCAAGATTAACGCGGCCAAGCAAGCCGTTGCCAACGACGCCAACGCAGCGAAACCGCCGGAAGCAAAATTCATCGTCAAAGAACTTCCCACGATATTGACCAAGCTATCAGGGAGCCAGGCACCATGGTTGAGGCTCAACCTATCGATTGTCGTAGCGAAAGGGACGCCGGAACTGGATCGCTTCGCCGAGACGATCGCGCAGGACGTTCTGGCATTCGTCAGCAATCTTCCCGTCGATCAGGTCACGGGGCCAACCAACTTCGACATTCTGCGAGCCGACCTGCAGGAGATCTTGCGCATACGCAGCAAGGGAGCCGCGCACGAGCTATTCATTCGCGGGATGTTGATGGAATGAGATGGGCTCCGGTTCTGCTCTTGGCCGCCGGTACCATGGCTTTCAGCGAGAGCGCTTCCGCTCAGACAATCGATCTGACCAATATCCTCGATCCCAAATCCGGCACGACAGCCGGCCGCATAATTCAGTCGATTCTGGCGCTCACGGTGCTGTCGCTCGCACCGGGCATCCTGATGATGGTGACCTGTTTCACCCGGTTCATCATCGCATTCTCATTTCTGCGCGCCGCGCTCGGGCTGCAGACGACGCCCAGCAACCTGATCCTCATCAATCTGGCGCTGTTTATGACGTGGTTCGTGATGGCGCCGACCTTCGACCGGGCCTGGCAGCAGGGTCTCAAGCCGCTGGTTGCGAACGAAATCACCACCGAGGCGGCCATGCCACGTATCGTCGAGCCGTTCCGCGAGTTCATGAAAGGCAATGTGCGGGAAGCAGATCTGCGTCAAATGCAGATACTGGCAGAGGAACGCAGCCTACTGCCACAGGGTGGTTCCGAATCCGATCTGTCGGTGCTTGTGCCCGCATTCATGTTGTCTGAGCTCAGACGCGGCTTCGAGATCGGATTTCTCATCGCGCTGCCATTTCTGGTCATCGACATGATCGTGGCGACCATCGTCATGTCGATGGGCATGATGATGCTCTCGCCCGTGGTGTTCTCGCTGCCGCTCAAAGTACTATTCTTTGTTCTCGTCGACGGATGGAGCATCCTGGTTTCGGGGCTCGTCCGGTCCTTTGCTTGAGTGAAGCTTGCGACAACGATTGCAGATCACGAATTGGCACTTATCGGGCGAGTCTCGTCATTTAGTCGGTGTTATTGTTTGGTGATTCGCAGATAGGGGCTCAGTCAAGACGGTTCGTCGCAAGTGGCGTAGCGCGGTCGATCAGTCCGCGGGTGGCAATGACGGGCCTTTTGGGACTCGAGTCGGTGGGGGCACCAACGTGAACAGCATCAAGACGAACTCTGCCGCGATGACTGCGCTGCAGTCGCTCCAGATGACCAACAAAGAACTGTTGATGACGCAGCAGCGGATTTCGACGGGCTTCAGGGTCGGATCGGCAGAGGACAACGCGGCCTATTGGTCGATTGCTACGACCATGCGGTCCGACAGCAAGTCGCTTTCGACCGTGCGTGATGCGCTCGGCCTGGGCAGCGCGACCGTCGATGTGGCCTACACCTCGATTGAGAGCGCGATCGACGTCGCCAGCGAGATCAAGGCAAAACTCGTCGCAGCTCGGGAGCCGGGGATCAATCGTGGTGCCATCCAGAGCGAGCTGACCGAGTTGCAGAGCCAGCTTGCAAATATCGCAGGCTCATCGAGCTTTTCCGGTCAGAACTGGCTTTCAGTCGACTCTGCGAGTGCAAACTATAACGCGACCGCGTCAGTCGTCTCGTCGTTCTCCCGCAAAGCAGATGGGACGATCGAGATCGGCACGATCAGCGTCAATGTCACCAATACAAAGTTGTATGATGCGTCTGCTTCGGCCGTCGGCATCCTTGATGGACTTCGCGATTCCACGGGCGCCATAGCGGCCTCGGGGTTCTCGGTGGCAAGCTTGTCCATAGGCGCATTGTCCGATAGCGCTGGGGACCTGTCGACACTCGAGAGCTACATCATGGGCGTCGACAAGGCGATCACGGAAATGACCGGTGCCGCCACGTCGCTCGGTTCGGTGAAGCAGAGGATCGGACTGCAGCAGGAATTCGTTAAGATGCTTCTCGATTCGATCGATCGAGGCATCAGCACGCTCGTCGATGCCGACATGAACGAAGAATCCACCAAGCTACAGGCGCTTCAGGTTCAGCAGCAGCTCGGCGTGCAGGCTCTCAGCATCGCCAACAGCTCGAGTCAGAATATCCTCGCCTTGTTTCAGCAATAGCTTTTCCGCCGTTCCAGGCAAAAAGGGATCGACCTTTCGGACCGCAAACCGTCGGCGCCACACGGCGCGACGTGGCGGTGCTTCGGCGGATCGAGACCATCCCGTCGATCTCATCTCCAATTTTTTTAAACGTTTTACAACACTCTTCCGCTAGATATTGGCGCACGGAGAGTTGGGGCGAACCCAAAGGCATCAAGCCGCCTCGCCGTCCCGGCCGATCCGGAATGTCCCCGTCAGTGAAACCCCTTAGTGGTCTGGGACAATTCCATGAACAGTATCAAGACGAATTTTGCCGCTATGACTGCGTTGCAGTCACTGAACTCGACAAACAAGGAAATGCTGAAGACGCAGAGCCGCATCTCGACTGGCTTCCGCGTTGCAACAGCAGAGGACAATGCGTCCTACTGGTCTATCGCGACGACCATGAGGTCCGACAGCAAAGCGCTTTCTACGGTCAAGGATGCGCTGGGTCTCGGCAGTGCGACGGTCGATGTCGCCTACACCGCCATCAACAGCGCGATCGACGTGACGAGCGAGATTAAATCCAAGCTTGTGGCTGCGCGAGAGCCTGGTATCGATCGGGCCAAGGTCCAGGGCGAGATCAAGGAACTCCAGAACCAGCTGAAGAGCGTCGGCGACTCGGCCGTCTTCTCGGGTCAGAACTGGTTGTCGGTCGATTCCGCGGCGTCGAACTACAACGCCTCCAAGTCGATCGTTGCGTCGTTCACGCGCGATTCATCGGGCGGCATTTCCATCAATACCATCTCCGTGGATACGGCAACGATCAAGCTCTATGACTCGTCGGCATCGGCTGTTGGCATCCTCGATGGTCTACGCGGCAGCACCGGCGCCATCGGGGCCTCGGGTGCCTCGGTAGCATCGTTGGACATCTCGGCACTCACCGACAGCGCGGCTGACCTGACGACGCTCGAAAACTACGTCAAAGGCGTCGACTCCGCGATCAAGGAAATGACCACTGCCGCCACCAACCTCGGCTCGGTGAAGCAGCGCATTGGCATGCAGAAGGACTTTGTCGGAGCGCTCATGCAGGCTATCGATCGTGGCGTCAGCACGCTCGTCGATGCCGACATGAACGAGGAATCGACGAAGCTTCAGGCCCTTCAGGTCCAGCAGCAGCTTGGCGTGCAGGCAATGAGCATCGCCAACGGTTCGTCGCAGAATATCCTTTCGCTCTTCCGTTAAACGCGAAGTTCAAGCGTGGTGACTGGTGGCTACCTCCACCAAGCTTGCGGACCGCACCTCATCGGCCCGCAACCAGTCCAACGCGCTTTGGAGGGCGGCGGACCCGGAAATCTCCCCACCGGGTCCGCCGTTGGCGCAACCGCCGTTTGGCGGCCTTCCGTCATTCTCACGCAAGGCAAACACGTGAAGTTTCTCTCTCGTCACAAGGCTGGGAGAGACGTATGGACTTGGCGGCATTGCTCGTCGCGCTCAAGGACAATTTGTTGCGACTTGGTGCACGCCGTCTCGCCATTCTCGGTGCGGTAGGCCTGTTCGTGTTCAGTGCTGTCGGGATAGGCAGCTACTTTCTTTCAAAGAGCCGCCTTGCTCCGATCTATGTAGGCCTGACTGCGAACGACTCGAGCCGTATGGCCGCCGCGCTCGAGTCCTTTGGTGTTCCCTTTGAAGTTTCGGCGGATGGCAGCCAAGTCAGCGTTTCGCCGGACAATACCTACCGGGCGCGGGCATTGCTCGCGGAACGAGGTCTACCGACCCATGGTGCCGCTGGCTACGAACTCTTCGACAAGCTCGGCCCGCTCGGCCTAACCAGCTTCATGCAGGAAGTCACCCGCGTGCGAGCGCTGGAGGGTGAGATCGCGCGGACGATCCAAAGTATGCGCAACGTCCGCAGCGCGCGCGTACACATCGCGATCGGTGAAAGTGCAGGTTTTCGGCGCAACGCTCAGCCGTCGACAGCATCGGTCGTAGTGCGATTTGATGGAACTCAGTCGCAGTATCCGGTGCAAGCCATTCGCCAGCTGGTCGCCGCCGCAGTTCCCGCTCTCGCACTAGAGAACGTCCGAGTCATGAGTGCGGATGGCACGGTTCTGGCGGCCGGCGGCGACGAGGCCAACGGCGGGTCATCGCGGATGGTCGACCTTGAGCGGACCATCTCGCGACAGCTTCAGAACAACATCAGTCTTACGTTGGCGCCGCACCTCGGCCGCGAGAATTTCGAAACCAGCGTCGCCGTGCGGCTGAACCTGGACAAGAAGCAGACCAGCGAAAACGTCTTCGATCCCGAATCCAAGGTCGAGCGATCCGTCAGGGTTGTGAAGGAGACGGGCAGCGCGCTCAACGCCGCCAATAAATCAAGTACCAGCGTCGAACAGAACATACCCGGCGCAGGCGACGCCGGACCAGGCGGGCCGCAGAGCCAGAAGTCCAATCAGCGCCGTGACGAAGTCACCAATTACGAGATCAGCTCGAAGGCGACGACCACGACCAGCGAAGGCTACCGTCTCGAAAACGTGACCGTGGCCGTGGTCATCAATCGGAAGAAGCTCGTTCAGCCCGACGGCAAACCGCTCACCGACCAGGCAATGAACGAGAAGATCGCCGAAATGGAGAAACTGATCGCGGCAGCTTCCGGGGTTGATCAGAAGCGGGGAGACCGTGTCACGGTTTCGGCCCTCGACTTCGCGTCAGATCCCGCAGGGAGCGAAGCGCAGGGCAGCGGGTTCCTCGCCACGCTGGGTAACCACACCGGTACCTTGATCGTTGCGGTTGCGATCGTGATCGTGACGCTTCTCATCGTTTGGTTTGGATTGAGGCCACTGGCAAGGTCGCTGGCGGGTCCGCGCGCCGACATGCCTGGGCTGCCGCAGCTCGGCAATGAGGCGGCTGGTGAAGCGCGCGAGCAGTTGTTCACACCGGCTGTTGCGCCGATGTTGTCTGATTCGAACGAGCCGCAGTTCGGCGCCGCGCCGCAGTTCGGGAATGCATCCGACGCGTTGGGTGACCTCGCGCCGTCGCCAGCGGAACGCCTGGACAGGCTGGTTGGATTGGATCGTGACCGAGCGCTGGCGGTTCTCAGGCGCTGGATCAGCGAGGAGCGGACCCAGTGAATAGAGGTGGCAGCTATTTCCTCATGCTGTCCGATCATCGGGACCGGCACGTCGACGAATTCCCGATGCGTGGGGAGGCATTCGAGCCCTACTGGTCGGAACGACCGATCCAAGACCGCTCTGTCGAGAATACCGAGGCGCAACGTCAAGAAGCCTTACGGCAGGCCGTCGATGAGGCATACGCCCGCGGACGACAGGATGGATCGCGTGCCAAGGCGGCCGAGATGGAGGAATTCGTCGCCCAGAGCGTGACAAACTGCGAGACCGCAGTCGCGTCTGCAGAAGCAAACTTCATTGACAATCATGCGCAGCATTTCGCGGCCGGATTGGCCGCGGGCTTGGAACAGATCGGTGTCGAGCTTGACGCTGCCGTGGTCGAGGTTATCGCCCCGCTCATCAAAGATCGAATGAAGCGTGAGCTTGTCGAGGATGCCATGCGGGCGGTCGCACGCGCCGCTGACGCAGCGACTGCGACTACTGTCAAAGTTCGTGGACCAGATCGGTTCGTCAAGGTCATTGCCGACGAGCTGCAGAAGAAGGGCGTCGGAGTCGTGGGGAATGTCGATGAAGGCTCCGAACTGGAGATCGCCATCGACGGTACTCTGATCAGGACACGATTGCAGGATTGGCTTAGAAAACTGGAAGGGGCGTTGCAATGAGCGGCGATGGCGAAAACGAAGCGCTCCGCCATATCGTTATCGTGCGTCGGAAGCGCGGTGATCACGATGACCATCATGGCGGCGCATGGAAGATTGCTTACGCTGATTTCATGACGGCGATGATGGCATTCTTTCTCGTCATGTGGCTCGTGAACATGACCGACGACAAGAAGATCGTCCAAATCGCCGCATATTTCAATCCGCTGCGACTGACCGACAAGTCCCCCAGCCAGAAGGGGTTGCAGGACGCGACCAAGGATGAACTGCCGCACGCGGGCGGCGCGGAGACTGAAAAGGGCGCGGGCGGCGCCAGCAAGGAAAAGGACAAGAGCAAAGAGAAGGACAAGGAAAAGCAAAAACAACAACAACAACAACAACAAGAGAAAGACAATGCGCAGGGACCAAAAGACAAATCAAAGGCGGAGACAATCAGGGAGCAGAGGTCGAATACGAAGTCGGCTCATGTCGAATCTGAGTTGTTCGTCGACCCGCTGAAGACTATCGCGAAAATCGCCGACAAAGCACCGCCGACGCCTCCTTCCGCAGGGGCGGGGACGAAGCCATGGGGCCATCCTTCGGCGGTTTCCGGAAAAGCACTACTCGATCCGTTCGATCCAGCTCACCGAGGAAGCAACGCGATACAGCCGCCGTCACATCCATTGTCACTCGACAAGGGCAAGTCTGCGGTACCTGAAGCCTTGAAGCGGGAGCAGGGCACCTTGGACCATCAGACCCCGAAAAAATCGGCCGAAGGACCGCCGTCTGCCACGTTGCCGGTCCTTCCCGACCCCGCCACCAAGTCGGCAGCCTCAATCGAGAACGAAATCAAAGCGGCGCTGAGAGGTGTCACGGGGCCACAACCCCAGGTCGCCGTGAAGGCCACGCCGGAGGGTATACTGATCCGGTTGGCGGACGACGTCGATTTCGGAATGTTCGCGATTGCCTCGGCCGAGCCGCTGCCGGCAACGATCAAGTTCATGGACCGTATCGGCGCAATTCTGAAGGAGCGCGCCGGCCAGATCGTCGTGCGGGGACATACGGATGGACGGCCCTATCGCAGCGGCGCCTATGACAATTGGCGACTATCGTCGGCACGGGCTCATATGGCTCAGTACATGCTGCTGCGGGCAGGGGTCGCCGCCGATCGCATAATCCGCGTTGAAGGACATGCCGACCGCAACCTACTCGACACGAAGGACAAAGAGGCCTCGCAGAACAGGCGCATCGAGATCCTTGTCGGAAGTACGCGACCATGAGCGGCAATGTATCGCTTCTGCTCGCGGCTTCGGTGTCGAGCCTCATCTGGGGCGACGCGCCCCCTCCTCCGAAATTCCAGCCTCACAAAGTGACCGAGGTCATGGCGGCCGTTCGGGATCTGCAACGAGCGGCCGATGCCGTCGTAGATGGCGTGGCGGGATCGTACGAGCACCGGTTGGAGTTGTCTGAGCGTATCGCGGAGCGGCTTCGTGCCGCGTCCTCTGACGTATGGCGCGGGCCATCCGATGTTCATGCGCTATTGAGTTATGTTCTGGTCGGCGGCGACCCCGGCGTGTTGCGCGATATCCTGCGTCGCGGGGCTATCGGCGAGGCTCAGAGAGGCATAGCACTCGGGGTTCTCGCTTTCGCCGAGCAACGTCGCGAACAGGCCAAAGTTCACCTTTTGAAAGCCAACCTCGATGCGCTTCCGACAGACGTCGTCAATGCAGTGGCTTTGGCCCAGGCAGCCATCATAGCCGAAGAGCGACCAGCCGAGGCGATCGAGAAGTTCGAGGTTCTGCGGCTGAACTCGCGCTCGACGCAAATCGAGGCCTCCGCGTTGCGCCAAATCGCCTTGGCTGCGATCCGGAGCGGACAGCTGGCCGATGGGCTGGCCACGATCCAGAGGTACCTGAGGCGGTTTCCGCGCTCACTATTCAACGAGCAGTACATCACGCAGTTCGCCACCGAGATTGCATCGGCGCCAGGCGATGCCGCGACCAAGTTGATCCCACGAGCCGGCCTCGACATTGCCGCCCAAAACCCGGAGGCCGGTGCCAAACTGCTGCTTGAGCTCGCCCGTGAGGCGGTGTTCAGGGGGCAATTGGATCTGGCGGTCGCGGCTGCCAGCGCCTTGGCAGCTGTGCCGGGGGGCGACGCCGATACCAAGAGACGCGCCGCACTTTACAGGCTTGCCGCTGAGGCGGCCACCGGCGCGGGCGCCCAAGCGCGCGAAGAACTCCTTAGCCTTCCGAGCGACGGTTTATCCGCCTCGGAGATCGAGCTTCTTGACGCCTCGATCGCCATTTCGTCACAAGTCAAAAGCCGCCGATTGCCGGCCGCCGCCGTTGCTCCAGGCCCGGCCGAAAGCAAGTCGAAAACGGACAAGGGCTCTACCCCGTCCGAACGATCATCGCCACTCAATGCTGAGCTCGTCAACCGGGCAAAAGGCGTGCTCAAGGCTGCCGACGATGCGATCGTAAAAAGGAGGACCAACTGATGGATTCTGGGGCGACAGGAGCGCTGATGGGTGTACCGTCCCGTCCGATTTCCAGTGAGCTGAGAGTAAAGTCGTCGAACGGTTCCGATGCTCGGCAAGAGGATCTGTGGGAGCGGACCATTGCCAGCGAGAAGATCGTCGCAGCGAGGTCTTCGGCTTCGTCTGGCGGATCCCCCATCGCGGCCCTGCGAGACATGATTTCTGGGGCTGGAGGCAATCGCGAGCACGCCGGTGCCGCAGTCGAAGCCGAGGATCTGCAGGGCGGGTCGCGAAAGCCGGATAATGTGCACGGTCACAACCATGAAGGACGCGGCAGCGAGGCTGTCCTGTTGTCCGCGCTACTGGCTGCGGCTGAAGCAGCACCGCTTGCCGGTAGCTTCGTTCAGCTCACGCCAGCTTCGATCGAAGGCGCGACGGCAGGGTACCCACACCAAATTGGAGTGTCACAGTCAGCTGACGTTCTTTCTTGGGGCGGCCGGGGGCCGATAGCCGGCGCACTGCGCTCGCTTGATCTTGCCGAGGACGCTCTTGTCGATAGGGTCTTGACCGTCAAATCCATGGAGACCCATCGAGCCGTCGGGACTGTTGCGACGTCCCTTCCGGCGATCGACGCCAGTGGCGCTGCTCTTGCTGCCGGAAAACCCGACGGGGCAATATCGGGGGCAATGCAACGTGCGGCGCAGCCGAGTGGCAGCGACCTGGCGACGCATATGGGTGTCGCGGCGGAACCGGTTGCGACCGATCCCGACTTGGCGCAACCATCGTCGACCGAGCCAGGTCGGTCCGGTCGCAAGTCCCACCGAGCCGACGCCTCAAGCGGTCGACCGTTGACAGGCGAGCTGACTGCGACACTCGATGAGCTGGGTGGTCGAAGCCGAGCGCACCTAAGGACGATGGTCATCGGAGTGGAAGCTGGATCCGGCACCCGAACGGATGGCGCTTCGGCGTCGCCGGTCATGGCTGATCATGATCGGCCCCAGCAGCCGACTCAAGTGATGGCTCAGATCGGTGGGGCGATACTGCGCGAGTTCAGGCAGTTGGTGGATGACGGGCATGGGGCGTTTGCCGCGAGCGGAGGCAGTTTTGAAACTGCCGCAGGCTGGCGAAGCGAAGCCACCGTGGTCAAGCAACTCGTGATCGAACTGGAGCCCGCTGATCTTGGCCGCGTGAGCGTCCGAATTCGGCTCAATGAGGGCGAGCTGGATCTGATGTTCCGAACCGATCTCGCCAGCACCAGTGTGCTGATCGCTGAACAGATCGGCGATCTCGGTCAGCGGTTGGGCAGTGCCGGCTATGCTGTCGACGCAATCAGAGTCGCGGCGGCGGGCGACCGCTCCGAGGTTCCGGGTGACGTACCGAGTCAACGAGAGCCGCAGTCCCAATGGCCGGGCCGGGAGGCCGGTTCAGGCGACACCGGCAGCCGGCGCAATCAGACCCACGGCGATCAACAGCGAAACAATCAGTCGTTCGGCGGAACTGGATCAGTTGCCGATATAGACCGTCATGCGGCGTCGCCAACCGTCAGAAATGACGGTGTCTTCGTTTGAAGAAGGCCATTATTTGCCCGTTCGACCGGGGAGGGATAGAGGATGATGAATACCGAACTGAGTGGCCCCTACCGACTCGTCTACGACGAGATAACATTCTTTGTGCGGACGGCCAGCAAGGGCGTCTACATGCTGGGGCAGCAGGGTCAAGCCAACCGCTTCCTGGTCAGCTACGTTGGCGCCGGTTTCACTGATGTCCGTTCGGAACTGCTGGACCGAATAGGCACTGCATCAATGTTCAAAGTTCAGCTGACGACTAGCGCAGACGCCGCCTTCAGCAAGCAGTGCGGTTTATTCCACCAGTTCCAACCTAGTGGTAATTTCGTGCACCCCGAGAGGCCTCGCGGTTCGTCGGTTCAATGTCCTTATTGTGCGCTTCCAAAGAACGCCGTTGTTCGACGTCGTTGAGAGCTTGGAAATAGCCAAGGTGCCAATAAAGACGCTCCACTGTTCCCGCATCCAGATGCTTCTGCTCGATCAGACGGGTGGCGTTCTCTTGATCAAGCCAAACGGCAAGTTCCTCGATCCTTTTTCGGATCTGGAAGTCCAGGTCGTCGGTCGCCACGGCAACACTCCTACGCACCACACGATTTCGATGTCGGAGATCGTAGCAGACGGGAATTGCGCTTCATTCAAGTCTGACGAGCAAATTGAACGCCTTTTGTTGAGACGTTCTCAATCATTGGCGGAAAGCGCTGAAAGTCGGTCGTCGATGATCGCATTGGCGATCTTCATAAGGTCTTCGGCCCGATTTCGCCGAGCCGAGGGCACCACGTCCGGGTGATAGCGGCGAGCAAATTGTCGACGTCGTGCAAAGAGCTCGGCGCGGGTCGACGCCGCGTCGATGCCCAGGATGCTTTCGACGTCTGAATGTGATGATGGAAACAAGTCCGGAGATGCGCCGTGGTCGGTCCCGGCATCGTCGAGATAGCGATTGCGGGCTTGGGCGGTTGGCTGAGGAACCGCCACACGCTCTGCTTCGAGCAATCTGGCGAGAGCCATTTCAAAGTATGAAAAATTTGTTCTTCGGACCGCCGACTGTCGTTCGATGTCGTTTTGCTCCGCGTGAGCCAGAGCTTCGTCGAATGCGTCGTCGACCCTGTCCAACAAGTGTCGCTGCAAGTCGTGTCACTCCGGCTGCGGCTCTCAATGCTGCAACTGCGCGTCGCAAGCTATTCGCGCTGCTTCGCAATTTGGAATGACACGATTCGTGTGTAGAAACCTGAACCTTCCGATACGGCATCGGGTCGGTCATGAATATCGGGAACGAGGGACGCGAAGCTGATGCCGACCTGTTGCTGAGCGATCCAGGCGACCCTTCCGATAACGGTGCTGCCGTCGATGAAACGAAGCTGAACCGGCTCGTCGAGAGCCGGGACAAGACCCTTCGGGCAGACGATGCATGCTCCGCCATACGACAGATTAAGGAGCTCGCACGTCAACTGATCGCGGCGGTGAACCAACTTGCCCGGTCCTGCCGCCAGCTCACGTCGATGCTTGCGCTTGTTGATCCGTTCGCGCGTCCCTTCCGTCGGCCTGTCGGCTCCTGCTGTCGAACGGCGTGTCATTGTGCTGGTTCTCATGCTCGCTGCGTAAACCGGGACCGACGGTTCGCCCGCCGGTCCTGGTGGCTTTGGTTCAAATTCTCACGAAGTCGACCGGGTCGATAAGGTTGTCTGCCTCGATGCCGGCTTCGCCGTTGTTGGTCCAGATCACGTATCCTTTGACGAATACGCCTTCGTCGGAGCCAATGACGACCTCTTGACCAATCGTTAGCGGGAGGCTTGTTTCCAGCTTCATGCCGCCTGGCGAAACGTTGACCACCGTCCCGAGCCCCTCGGCACGATCAGTCGCAATGCTTACGCGACGGCGCGTCTCGCAACGAGCTCCGAAGCGCCGCTCGGCCCAGCCGGGAATGAAAAGGGTCCCGGATTCGTCGATGCAAGGTGAGTTCCCTCCGCACGCTTCGCGTAGCAGCCGCCTAATCCCCGCCGGACTGGCTTGCTCATCCTCGATATTCACGGGGAGTTCGCGCTCGATTACGATACCGGCCACGACACAGGCACTCGCCGCCCGGTTCCAACTCTCGGCCACCGCTCCGAGGAGTTCGGGTGCACCCGATTTCGCGGCGACGGCAGTCACGTTTCTTGCCAACCCGATAAGTGAGATGAGCCGGTTGATGGCGCTGGCGATGGTGCTGTCAATGCGTTCGTGTTTTCCGGCAAGCTCCAGGCATTTCACGAGCCCGTCGCACGTTGGAGCGAACTTGAACATTTCAAGTATCGTGTACTTGCTGGACCGCTTCGTTATCCCCGCATTGGCGATGCTGCAGACGATCGATAACGAAAGGCTGATTTCGGTTAGTTCCGATTGGATCAGCGAAAGTTGCGGAACGCTCTGTGTCGGCGCGGTGTCGCAACCCTGATACGGACTATTTGACGCTTGCATGGTGAACTGAACACTCCGGCTGCCCGGCACCTCGGCGCTATCATATCGCTTGAGACGCCAACATAAGGGGGCAGCGCAGCAACATCGCGCAGCTCGGAGGGAGGTTACGACGGCGCGCGTAAAAGAACATTGAACGCGGCGGAACTCGTCATCAAGTCATTCGAATGACATCAAATATGAACGAGCATTTTAATGCCGACATTCTCACTCAGCTGACTTGAGCGCAATTCTGCAACCTGTGACTCGGCCGCTATTTGGGTAACGACTCGTTCACCACAATATGAGTTCAACGCCGCAGTGATTCGCTGCCGCTTTGACTGGAATTTCGGGGGGCTATTTGATGTTCGTCATGGTGGAGGATCGTCCGGAAGTGAGTTCCGCTTACCTGGCCGGATTTGAACGAGAAGGTGTTTGCGCCGTAAATTTTGGCACGCGCGTGTTCGGCGAGTGGTTCGACAGTCTCGCACTCAGCGAGTTGTCTGCGATTGAAGCATTTATCGTCGGTGAGGGGGGCGAGAAGATCGCGAACATCGGGCGGCGTGTCCGGATGCGTGTCGCGGCTCCGCTGATCGCCCTGCTGGACCGCAAGACTCTGAATGACACGCTGACGTTGCTTGATGCCAGTTTCGATGATGTCCTCGGGAAGCCGGTCCACGCGCGTGAGATCCTCGCGCGCGCCAGCGCCATCAAGCGGAGGAACCGATCGATTATTGCATCGTTCTCGGAAATTGCCGTTTTTGCCGACGGCCGCGACGCCATCGTCGGCGGGGAAACGCTGCCGCTTCCGCGCCGTGAGCGACGCATTCTCGAGTGCCTTGCGGAGTCAAGGTCTGCTTGGATCACCAAATCCCAGATCTTCAGCCGTGTCTACGGCATTCACAATGACGAGTTCGACGAGAATGTCGTCGAGAGCCACGTCTGCCGGTTGCGCCGTCGGCTCCGGTTCAGGCTGGGCTACGATCCGATCGAGTCGCAGCGTTTTCTTGGATACCGGCTCGTGCTTCAGAGCGCAGCCGCGTCCGGTACGTCCGGCGCCGCAAGCACCGGCGGCGCAAGCTCAGTGCAACCGCCGACGGCGAGAGTGGAGATGGAACTGACTGCTGCTGATGGGGGCTGAATTATGAGCATTTACGGGGCGATGCGTACCAGTATTTCTGGAATGAATTCCCAAGCTGATCGGCTCAGCTCCATCTCTGACAATATCGCCAACGTCGGAACCTCGGGGTACAAGCGGTCGTCGACCGAATTCTCGACCGTTGTTTTGCAAGCGTCAGAAATGCAGTACGAATCGGGCGCCGTCGAAGTCCGGCCGCGCCGCCATGTCTCGGAGCAGGGGGCGTTCGACTACTCGAGCTCGGTGACAGACCTGGCCATCAGCGGCGAAGGATTCTTTGTTGTCGAGAATTCGTCGGGCGCGGTCATGTTGACGCGCGCGGGCGCTTTCGTGCCCGATCAGGACGGCAACCTCGTCAACTCGGCCGGGGCAAGGCTTCTCGGGTACGACCTCGGAGACGCCCTTGGCGGACCCGTTGCGAATGGACCCGCCGGGCTCACATCTGTGAATGTGGGTGCGCTTGCGCTCAGTGCGCAGCCCTCGACCGGCGGATCGCTGCAGGCCAACTTGCCAGCTGGTGCGACGGCGGTTGCCGCGGCCAGTCTGCCGAGTACCAACGCTGCGGCAGCCAGCTATTCCGCGCGAACGTCGCTGGTGGCCTACGACAATATCGGTACTCAGGTGACGCTCGACCTGTACTTCTCAAAGTCGGCCGCGAGTGACTGGGAGGTCGCCGTGTTCGATCGTTCCGCTGCCTCCGCGACTGGTGGCTTCCCATACTCCGCTGGTCCGCTCTCCACGTCGACGATTACCTTCGACAGCGCAACCGGGCGGTTGGCGTCGGCCAGTCCGACTTCGATCAGCGTTGCCGTGCCGAATGGTCAGACGGCCGCTATCGACCTCAGGCAGGTTTCGCAGTTCAGCGCCGATTTCGCGATTTTCGATGCCGACATGAACGGAACGGCTCCGACCCCGATCGAGAAGGTTGATATCGGCGCAAATGGCGTTCTGACCGTCGTTTACGAGAACGGCTCACGCACCCCGGCCTACCGGATTCCGGTCGCACACGTCAGGAGTCCAGATCGCATGGAGGCCGTAACTGGAAATCTGTTCCTGCCGACGTCGACCTCCGGCGAGATGCTGATCGGTTCGGCTGGCTCGGGCGGAATGGGCTCGGTGGTCTCCGGTGCGCTTGAGCAGTCCACCGTCGACATTGCGCAGGAGTTGACCGCCATGATCGAGGCGCAGCGGAACTACACGGCCAATTCGCGGGTGTTCCAGACGAGTTCGGACCTCACGGATGTGTTGGTCAATCTGAGATCGTAACTTGGTCGGGCGGGCTTGGTACGGCCCGAACTTGGAGAAGCTAAATGGCGCTGGGAGTTGCATGGGGCGTCGCCAGGACGGGGCTATCGGTGGCCTCGGACCAGATCGCCATTGTCTCGCGCAACGTCGCCAATGCTCAAAATCCCGACTCGACACGCAAATATGCCGAGGTCACGACGCGTGGAAACGGCGGCGCCCTGATCGCGGATATCGGGCGTGTCACGAACCGCCCGATGCTCGAAGCCTACCTCAATTCGAGCAGCGACGCTGAAACGCAGCGCGCGATCGTGGCTGGCGCGGATGCGCTTTCGGCGGTGATCGGGGATCCGGCGCTCGGTAACTCGCCGGCCGCGCTATTGGCCAATCTTGAATCGACGCTCCGGACCTTTGCGGCCCGGCCTTCCGACACCACTGTCGGCCGGAGCGTGCTGGCTGCCGCAGACGCCATGGCAGACACCCTCAACTCCGGGGCGGAATCCATCGCAAAGATCCGGAACGACGCGGATCAGGCGATTGGCGGGGCGGTCGCGACGGTAAACCGGCTGCTGGCCGACCTGGAGCGGAGTAATGCCCAGGTTCTCAAACTTACCGGCAGCGGCAACGATGCGACCGACGAGTTGGACAAGCGCGACGCCATCCTTAAGAATCTTTCGGCCGAGATCGGCATTCGGGTCATTCCGCGATCAAGCAATGACGTGCTGGTTTATTCCGACAGCGGAATCGTGCTGTTCGAGACCGTAGCCCGAACCGTTTCGTTTCAACAATCGAGCCCTTTGGCGCCTGGTGCCGCCGGCGGACAGGTCTACATTGATGGCATGCAGGCGACGGGTCCAGGCGCCGTGATGCCGATCTCCTCGGGACGTATCAAGGGGCTGGTCGAAGTTCGAGACAACATTGCGCCTGTTTTCGCCAATCAGCTCGACGAGATCGCGCGCGGCCTCGTCGAGGCATTCGCCGACCGTGATCGTTCAGGCGGTGGAGGACCGGACCTGCCCGGGCTTTTCACCTGGTCAGGTGGTACTGTACCGCCGACCGGGGTGCTGTCGCAGGGACTGGCTTCGAGTATCGTGGTCAATCCGGGGGTCGATCCGGCACGCGGCGGAGATCTTCGATACCTGCGCGACGGCGGTGCATCCGCGCCAACCAATCCGAACTACCGGGCCAATGCCACGGGCGCCGCCGGTTATTCGGCGCGATTGGAGGAGCTTGTTTCCGGGCTCTCGGCACCGCGTGGTTTCGCCTTCGAAGCCGGCCTTTCGACATCAGCATCGCTATTGGACTTTGCTTCTGGATCGGCTGGCTGGATCGAGGAAACCCGCAAGGTATCGGGCCAGAGCCTGGAATCGAGCGATGCGCTCCGGGTGCGCTCGTCCGAGATCCTGTCCGGTGCCACCGGTGTCAACATCGATCGTGAGATGGCCGACATGCTGCAACTTGAGCGGGCCTACCAGGCGTCGAGCCGCCTCCTGTCGACGGTCGATCAGATGTTCGAGTCACTCTTCAGCTCTACGAGGTAGAACCGTGGTCCTCGTACAATCACAGTCCAGCCTGTCACGGGTCCTGTCGACCCAGTCGCAGTTGGCGCGACTCGAGAAGCAGGTTGGCGAAGCGCGCCGGGAGTTGGCCACTGGGCGTCTGGCAGACGTCGGTCTCGCACTCGGCGTGAGGACCGGCGATGCTATCGCGCTGCGCCAGGAGTTGACGCGGATCGAGTCCACCACCAATACCAACAGCCTCGTGTCGACCAGGCTCGAAGCAACACAATCGTCGTTGCGAACCATTAGCACCGGCGCGTCTGATTTCCTCGAGGCTCTTGTGGCAGCGCGCGGCAATGCCTCGACCCGCGAAATCGTCGGGCAGCACGCCAAGGATGCACTCGGGCGCGTGGTCGAGGCGTTGGGCACGCAAGTGGCCGGGGCGAACCTGTTCTCCGGGATCAATGTCGATCGCAATCCGTTGGAACCTTACTTTGCCGAACCAGCTCCGCCCTCGCGCAATGCCGTCGGCGCGGCGTTCTCGACGCATTTCGGTTTCAGCCAGTCGGATCCGGCCGTCGCCACAATTTCCGCCAGCTCCATGCAGACTTACATGGATACCACTTTTGAAGGATTGTTTTCCGATTCGTCCTGGCAGGCCAACTGGTCCGCAGCCGGCGAACCTTCGACCAGCATCGTGACGGGTGGCGTCATCTTGACGTCGTCGGTCACAGCCAACGAGGGTTCGATCAGGAACGTCATGCGGGCTTTGGTCCTTATTGCTGACAGCGGGACGGCGCAACTGAATACGCCTGCCTACGATGCCGTTGTCGACGAAGCTATACGGCTGGTCGGAGAAGGCATGGCGGGGCTGGCCGATCTCGAAGGGCAGGTCGGCACGATGCAGAGCCGGGTCAGCGATGCGAGCGAGGGACTTGAGTCGCGACGTGTGTTGTTGACGCGGACTTTGGGCCAAATGGAAGATGTTGACCCGACGGAGTTATCGACCCGGTTGAGTGAATTGCTCAATCAGATCGAGGCGGCCTACACGATCACTGCAAGGCTTCAGAGGATAAGCCTGCTCGACGAGCTGTAGACGCAGAACCGCGAGCAGATGGAATCGCCGGGGAGGCGAACAGCCGTGTATCACTTCACTTATTCAATGGTCGTCGCCGAGGGTTCGCAGACTACGCGTGCGGCCGAGCGCGAGGTGCTGCTTCAATCCGTCGAGCTGATGGAGCAGGCCGAACTCGCCGGAGCCGCGTCCCGGGAGGCGATTGATGCCGTGTACTTCGTCAGCCGGCTCTGGTGCCATTTTATCGAGGATCTCGGTAGCCCGGACAATCATCTGCCGAACGACATTCGTGCCCGGCTGATCTCCATCGGGCTGTTCATGATCCGCAGAGCAGATAGCATCCGCAACGGCTCCGAGACGAGTTTTCGCGGAATGATCGACATCACACGAACCGTGGCGGAGGGGCTCAAATGAGCGGCACACTTCGAATCTCGCTTAGAGCCGGCGAGCGAATCTATATCAATGGGGCGGTGTTTCGTGTCGATCGCAGGGTGTCGCTCGAGCTGCTCAACAGCGTCACGTTTCTCCTTGAGCAGCACGTCATGAAGCCAGAAGACACCACGACGCCGCTGCGTCAGCTCTACTTCATGGTGCAGACCGCTTTGATCGAGCCGGGAGGTGCGCCCCAGGCCGTCGAAATGGCGCAGGGCTCGCTGAAACTGCTGAAGGCTGCGTTTTCCAACGAGCAAGTGCTTGCGGGCCTTGAAGAAGTCGATGCGTTGCTCGTTCGGCAGCGCCTGTTCGAGTGCCTCAAGGTCATCCGTGGGCTCATCGTGATTGAGGCGAAGATCCTGGCCGGTGACAACTTGCGGTCAGAAACCCACATGGGCATCGAGGAAAGGGCAATGGCATGCAGGTAGCCAATGTAACAGGCGCGGCGGGGTCAGCCGCTTCGAAGCAAGCAACGGGCGGAACAGATACACTGATTGGTCGGGACGCCTTTCTTCAGCTCTTGCTGGCGCAGCTCAAATATCAAGACCCGCTGAAGCCCATGGAATCGACGGAATACGTCTCACAGCTCGCGCAATTGTCGAATCTCGAACAATCGATCAAGCAGGGTGAAAAACTCGACAGTATCCTTGTCGCATCGTCCTTGTCGCAGGCCACGTCGATCGTTGGGCGAACAGTGACGTCCCCCGACGGCGCAATTTCAGGAAAAGTGGTCGGCGCACGCGTTACTTCGGACGGGGTCGTAGCAGAACTTTCGTCGGGTGAGACATTGCTTGTCTCGAGTGGCGTCAAGGTCAGCAACTGATGAACGCATTGGATGCGAGGGAGCTCCTGCAGCTCGCGATCTGGGTCTGTCTGATGACCAGCGCACCGGTGGTTGTTGCGACAATGACGGTTGGTCTCGTCGTGGCGATCTTCCAGGCTCTGACACAGATCCAAGAAGTGACTCTGACTTTCGTGCCGAAGATCGTGCTGGTGCTGGTGATGCTCGTTGTCACCGCGCCGTTCATGGGTTCGCAGATCGGCGTGTTCGCGCAAGTGGTCTATTCCCGCATCGACAAGGCTCGGTAGGCCTGCCGCTCCATTTCGAGCGGATCCAACCGGACCCGGAACGGTGCCATAGCGAGAACGTATGACCATGGCGGCAACTGCAACTGAACCGCTGGAACAGCCTAGCTCCCTGTTCAATGAGACGGCGTTTGCCCTTGGCATCATCTGTATTCTGCTGGTTCTGTTTATTCCGCTCCCGAGCGTGCTGCTCGATCTGGGGCTTGCGTTCTCGATCACGGTTGCCATTCTCATTCTGATGGTTTCGTTGTGGATTACCCGCCCGACGGAATTCTCGTCTTTCCCGATGATCCTGCTGCTCGCCACAATGCTGCGGCTGGCGCTCAACGTCGCAACCACGCGAATTATCCTTAGTCATGGTCACGAGGGTCCGCACGCCGCCGGCCACGTGATTGCTGGGTTCGCCAGTTTCGTCATGGGCGGTGACTTCCTTATCGGCTTGATTGTGTTCGCCATTCTGCTCACGGTCAATTTCATCGTCATAACCAAGGGCGCCTCCCGCATCGCGGAGGTGGCGGCGCGCTTCACGCTCGACGCGATGCCGGGCAAGCAGATGGCCATTGACGCTGATCTTTCAGCCGGGTTGATCGACGAGCGCGAGGCGACCCGCAGGCGGCGAGAGGTCGAGGATGAAGCCGCGTTTTTCGGCGCAATGGACGGCGCTTCCAAGTTTGTGCGGGGCGACGCGATCGCCGGCCTCATCATCACGGTGATCAATGCCTGCGGCGGCGCCATGATCGGCGTGCTCCGCCACGGCATGAGCTTGGAAAAGTCGATCGACTACTATCTCAAGCTCAGCGTCGGCGACGGATTGGTGACGCAGATTCCGGCACTGGTCATTTCGTTGGCCGCCGGTCTGCTCGTATCCAAGGGCGGCGTCCGCGGTTCAGCGGACAAGGCGGTGCTCGATCAGCTGGGGGGATATCCGCGGGCCATGCTGATCTCGGCCGGTGTTGTCGGCGCTCTAGGCCTGGCCCCCGGCCTTCCGTTCCTGCCATTCGCCGCCCTTGCCGGAGGGCTCGCGACGTTGGGCTTCGCGATCCCCCGCCGCGAGGCGGCGGAGCGCCAGAGGCGTGACGACGGCGCGAAGGAGGTTGCACGGGTTCAGGAGGAGAAATCGAAGCAATCGGTCAAGGAGCTGCTCCGCACCGCGGATATCGAGCTTCAGTTCGGAAAGCAGTTGTCGCGCCTGTTCGTCGATCCCGGCTCCGAGTTGGGTTCTCGTACTGCGCGATTAAGGCGCAAGTTCGCGCGGCAGTACGGCTTCGTGGTCCCGGAAATCCGGGTGTCGGACGAATTGGCTATTTCTCCCAAATCGTACCAAATCCGCATCCATGGCTCGGTCGTGGCCGCCGGTGAGTTGCGACCCGGGGACGTTCTTGTCGTTGTCGGTGATGGCGAGAAGCCCAACTTTCCGGGAGATGAGACGCGCGAACCAGCCTTCGGCATGCGTGCCTTCTGGGTTCCGGAACTCTACTCGAGTGATCTGAAGCGAGAAGGCTATACGCCCGTCGACAATGTCTCGGTGCTGCTCACCCATCTGGCCGAAGTCATCGGAACAAACCTTGCGCAATTGCTCTCCTACAAGGACATGCGAAGTCTCATCGACCGTCTCGATCCCGAATACAAGAAATTGGCCGACGAGATCTGCCCCGCCCATATTACCTATTCGGGTCTGCAGGCGGTTCTGAAGATGCTGCTCGCCGAAAGGGTCTCGATCAGGAATCTCCACATCATCCTGGAAGCGATCGCCGAAGTTGCGCCGTTCATCCGCCGCGTGGAAGCCATCGGCGAGCATGTCCGTCAGCGTATTGCCCAGCAGATCTGTGGCGACCTTAGCGAGGGCGGGCGGCTCAAGGTTGTAAAGCTCGGCAATCGTTGGGAACTGGCATTCCACCAGGCGCTGCGTCGCGACGCGAAAGGTGAAATCGTCGAATTCGATCTCGATCCGCGGCGTATCGAGCAATTCAGTACCGAGGTCGGTAAGCTCGTCAACAAGCTACAAGGCGAAGGCCATCAGTTCGCGATCGTATCGACCGCCGAAGCCCGGCCGTATTTGCGCATGTTGATCGAACGCTTGTTCCCATCCCTCGTCGTTCTGTCGCATGCCGAGATCTCGCGATCGGTCAACGTCACTGCCATCGGCAGTCTGTCGTGAGCGACGGTCTCGAGCGGAATGCCATGATTGTAGCGCTGGTCTTCTGCCGCATAGGAGGCTGCATGCTGTTGTTGCCGGGGTTCTCCGGTCCCCGGGTACCAATGCAGTTGCGGTTGTTCATCGCGATCGCCGTGTCGTTGTCGGTTGCCCCGCTTGTGGCGCCCAGCGTCAAGTTGCGCGTGCCGGATTTCTCGCCTGTCGGGCTCTTTGACACCATGTTCCTGGAGACGGCGATCGGCGTTGCGTTCGGGCTGACGATCCGCCTGTTTCTGCTGGCGTTGCAGTTCACTTCGACGATGATTTCCAGTCTCATGGGCTTTGCTACCCCGCCGCAGCCGTCGGTTCACGACGACGAGTTGTCAACGCCCTTTGCCGATTTCATCCTCTTGTCGACCATCACGCTGATGTTCAGTCTCGGTTTGCACCTCTCCCTGTTTGAGGCCCTGATCGACACTTACATCGCTCTGCCGGTTGGCGGGGGAATGGAACCGGGCGCGGCGCTGCAGCAGATCCTCAGGGCCACGAGTGCCGCGTTCGCGTTGACCATTCGCTTAAGCGCGCCGTTCATCGTCTACTCGTTGCTCGTCAACACTCTACTCGCCGTGGCAAATCGTTGGGTGCCTCAGATTCCGATTCAGCTCATTTCGGCACCGGCTGTGCTGGCTGGCGGGCTGCTGGTCGCCTATCTCACGATCCCGTTCTTAGTAGACAGCTTCCTGGACGCTTTTTCAGCCTGGTTGAAAACACTCTGAGAGCGCCATGGATCTTGAGACGTTAGCTCGCATACGCGCCATCAACAAAACAAAGCAGTTGATGCTGGAAGCGCGCCGCAGTCAGATCCGGCAGGGTATTGCAGACGGCCAAGCGCTGGCAGAGAAGTACAAGGAACTCGATTGCGGCCTCGGGCCGGCCGCCGAAGTCGGACTGTCTCATGTGGCACGAACACTCGGCGTGATCGACCGCGGTATTGCCGCGCTTGGTCAGCAGCACGCTTCTGTACTAACGCAGCTTGGAGTGATTGATACGGTCGAAAGCCGGATCTCGGAATTGGCGGCAGAGGCCGAGATTGACCTGCGGCGCCATCATTCGGACGCCGAATTGGTCGAACTGCTCGAACGGCAGGTGAGCCCGCTCAAGTCTGGCGTAAGCGATACGGCAGAGTATCGCGACGACGAGATCTGAAACGTTTGGGCGCGAAAAGCATGATCGAGCGGACTTTGGGCCAAGCCAAACTTGTCGGCCCGGCTGTTGCAGTCGGTCCATCGCTGCCGCGATCTGACGGGAAGGCGGCAGCGTTCCAGGCCGAGCTTTCTCGCGCCGACGCGAATGTCCAGTCAGCTCGGGTGGATAGCCATCTACCGGCCGCTGACGTCGTTGCCAGATTCACGCCTCTGCTTCTGACAAAAATGTTCGAGACCATGCTGCCCCGTGGCAAGTCGGTGATGGGCGAAGGGCTGGCCGGTGACGTCTGGCGATCCTTCCTCTCACAAGAGCTGGGCAGTCTTCTGGCGCGCCAGATGGCCGCGCAACCGGCGGTTCCTCCGACCGGCGCAGGGCGGGTTCCGGGAGATAAGCCGTGAGACAAGAGTGGCGAGCAACTGCTGTGAACAGCGCACATACACCTCCCGCACCGGTCCGTGCAACGCCTGGGCAGGCGGCGTCGGCAAATCCCGTCAGACCGGTGACGTCTCGTCACGGAACAGGCGCCAGCGAGGGTGGCGTCTTGAATGGTCTTGTCGAGCGGGTCATCCAAGTCGTTATCGAAGAAATCGATTGCCTTCGCGCCAATCGGCTCGATGACCTTCCGCGGCTGACGGAGCGGAAGGGTCAGGCGCTGCTTGAGATCATGCGGCACGAGCGTCTGAGACCAGGGTCCAAGCCGGACCCGGTGCTGGTGGCCGCCATGGGACGACTGAGGTCCAAGCTGGATATCAATCAGCGTCTGCTGAAAAATCATATCGGGGCGGTCGTCGAAACCACGCGGATATTATCGCAATCCTTCGCTGAGTCCGAGGGCGACGGCACTTATACGCCGTTTGCCGGCAGGGCGGGCGGTCTGAGGTGATAAAACTTGTCGCTGTGGGGGTCTGGGCGATCCTGGTCACCGTCGGCGCCGCGTTCGGAGCGATCGAGCTAGGCCTCGTGCAGAGTATGCTGCAGGGAAAAGGTCAACTGTCGGCGCGGACAGAAACGCTGAATACCCCCACGATTAGTGTTCCAATCATGCAAGGCGGATCGGTCGTCGGCTACATTCTGGCGAAGTTCGCCATAGGCGTCACGCTGGAGCCTGGGACGACGTCGACTGGGCGCCTGGCAGACTTGGTCGCTGATGAAGCGTTCAAGGTCATCTACCAGCAGTCCGCCCAGGACGTCAGCGACGCGCGGAAGCCGGCATTGGCCTTGCTTACGAAGGCTATTCAAGATGGCATCAATGAGCGGGAGAAGAAGAGCCGGGTGCAAGAAGTGTTGATCAAGGAATGGTCGTACCTCAAGAAAGAGGATGCGCGACGGTGAGACCTCGAGAGCCAGCGGCGCCAATGTTTCAAAGTCAGTCGCCTGTCGTCCAAGGCGCGGAGCGCGCCGCCGCGAAGCCGGTGGGGAAGGTCAAAAGCCGCCCGGGTCATTCACTCCTGACGTGGCTCAAGGCCGTCTCGGCCGGCGGATTTGTCGGTTTGGTGTTCGCTTCAGGATTTGTTTTGTCCGGGCTACTCGGACTGCCAGCCTCGTCAGAACTCTTCGTCGGTCTTGGCTGTATGTTTGCGCTTCTGGCAAGTTTCCTCGTCCTTATTGCCCGTGCACTGGTCGAGTTAAGGGCGCTGGTCGAGGCAAGCCGCTTCGAATTCGAGATGCTGAACGGCCAGGTGATTGCTCTGCAGGGCGAGGCCATCATGCTGCGAGAAATCGCGAAGGCCGGACTGCCGTCGGCCGACAAGCGGCCGGTGATCAGCGGAGGTGTCAAATTCGGGACGCTGAGCGGGCGGCCATGCGCGGTGCTGGGGAACGGAAACATGATCGTCTCAACGCTGGTCGGATACCGAAGGTTCAACACGCAACAGGATGCCGAGGCGTTCGTTGGGGCAGCAGAGCTCAGTTTGGCCGACTGACATACGTCCTCGGCACTCGGGATGACCGGTTTACCTTTTGTTTGCCTAATCCGGCCTAATATGCGTCATCCGACAGGCGTCGCAAATGCCCACGATGGGGCCAGCGGCGGGCATCACGCCACCCTTCGTCGCGCCAGGCGAGCTGGCATTCCCTAGACACAAATCTGAATTCGCTCCGTCAATCCGACGAGTCTCGATTGCTCATGGCACGTGAAAGTGCGGTTGTGGCGTCGAAGCACTTGTCTGGTTTTGACACTTGTCGAGGTGTCGCGCACGTCGTGAACGGCCGCGGCAGGGCAGCTCATCAGCGTGGTTTGTACCAGGAGTCGTCGCATGAAGGGTGTCGCCACAGCCACCAAGAGCAGCGTCTCGATAGTCGACGACGCATCGGTGCGTGTGTCCGCCAGCACCTTCGCGCAACGACACGAGGCCGCGACACCGGGGATTGCCGAAGCGCCCCAGAAATCCTTGCCATCAGGCACCAATGTCCGACGGCTCCGCGTGCGGCCGAGAAAAAGCGCGGCTGGAAGTATTGTGCTTTCGGTCGACGAACAGTTCACGGTCGCCGAGCTTGTGGACGTGTCCGAAACCGGAGCGGGGCTGCGTACGCTCGTTCCGCTCGCCGTCGGAAGAATGGTCACGCTTCACTTCGCCGACGGGCGGGTGATCAAGGGCACGGTCAATTGGATCAACGGCAAACGTACGGGGATCGAATTCGAGTTGACTGCGGCGCAGCCTCCGACGCCCCCGATTTCGCCGGCCATTCCACCGGGGCTTTTCGCCGGTCTTTGGCGACGCTTGACGGGTGATGCCGCGCAAAGTGTCCCTAGCCAGAGGTTGATCGAGCGGGCCTGTCGAGAGAACGGAATGGCCTGGCTAGCAGGTGAAGATGCTGAACAGGAATTCGGCGGCCCAGGCGGTCGCACGGTGACTGAATCGAACAACAAAGAACACGAGAGCACGAGATGACGAATACTTTCCAGTTGCGCAAAAAGCCAGAACTTCCGCTTTTGGCGATCTTTGGTCTCGGGTACGGATCATCGCTATTGATGCCAGCGCCGAACATGACGTCGGTCTCATCGATCCTGTTAAACCTGACGAAGCCAGAAGTTTTCGTGCCTGTGTTCCTGGCTGCTTTCCTGATCGTCAGTATGTTCGTGCTCGGCGAGTCGCGGCGACAGGAGGCTCTCACTTCAGAAGCCGCCAAGCGTCGCGCCAAAATCGCTCTGCGTGGCGACAGCGAGACCGGAGATGCCGAGATCGGTGGCGCGAACCCTGTCGTCGCTCAAATGCTTGCGCGTACGCGGGACGAACTCGAGCAACAGGTGCACGGCGCTTTCTCCACCGTCGGCGAGTTCATCGTCAAAAATGGCAAGTACGCAAAAAAGCTCGATGACGCGCGCAGCGAACTCGGAGCCGAACTGACGCTGGAACAGATCCGCGCTGTAGCGGAAATGCTGGTCAGGGAGAATGCTGTGGCATCCGAAGAGACAAAATTGCTTCGGTCCAGCCTCGATCAAGCACGAACCCGGATCGCTGAGATGAAGGACCGGCTCGAGGCTGCCAAGTTGGAGGCGTTCACCGATCCTTTGACAGGCGTCGGCAACCGGAGAAGCTTCGACCAGTGTCTTGAGGCCGAGGTGCGCCGCTCTCACGCCGAGCATACGCCGCTCTGTCTCATCATGGCCGATATCGACCATTTCAAGCGGGTTAACGATACCTTTGGCCATCAGGCGGGCGACGATGTGCTCGAACAGGTCGCGAGCATCCTGAAGGGCAGCGTCAGGACAACAGATTTCGTCGCGCGCTACGGCGGGGAGGAATTCTCCGTGCTGCTGCCGCGAACCACGACGGGCAACGCGCTAGGTATCGCAGAGCGCATCCGGACAACTCTGGCTGCCAAACCCATTTTCTCCAACGGCCAGCCCATAGGCAGAATCACGGCGTCGTTCGGTGTAGCCGCGGTTCAGTCCAACGAGTTGCCCAGCGATCTGGTGGGTCGAGCCGACAAGAAGGTCTACGAAGCCAAGTTGAAAGGGCGAAATCGTGTCGAGATCGATAGCGCATCCAGTGCCTAGAAATTGCCCGGTCAGGTTCTGTCGTCAGGAGGCTGCCGCCGGCGGTGATGTCCAAGTGAAGCCGCCGGCGGGTCGACTAACGCAAACGACCAATGCACGCGGCACGATCCAGCCCCGCTTCGGGCATAACGCCCGACTTGGGAATCCGATGACGGGCCGGACTTCAGCCATTCACCAGAGCACAAATTGAAAATCGATCATCGAACCGAACAGCCAGCCGTCATGATTGGAGAATAGAATGAAAGTTGAACTTGAGCGTCGTCAATTCGGCCGACGAACAGTTCGCCAGCACGCATGGGTTCTCGTTTCCAAACGGGCACGTTTGTCATGCCTTGTTCTCAACCTATCGAAACAGGGAGCCTTCTTGGAGTTCGATCCGCCGAAATGGTTGCCGCATGCGTTCGATCTTTTGCTTGAAGATGGGTCGGTTGTCATAGGATGTGAGGTCCGGCACTACGCCAAAATGGGAGTTGGAGTGAATTTCGTAGAGGCGCAAGTGGTCGCAACTCCAGAGCCGGTCGCCGCCAACCCCATCGTCAACACAGGCCTGTGGACCGGCTCGGACCAGGCCAATCTGAGAAATGCATTAGCGTCCAGGCGCAGGCGATGACCGCCCCGGGTCAGAGTGCGCTCGCTTTGCTAGAAATGCGCCGAAGCTTCGGCCGGCGCAAGGTATGCAAACAAGCGGCAATCATCGGTGAAGACCGGCTTCGCCTCGAGTGTACCGTTGTCGACCAGAGCGAGGCTGGTGCTGGCTTGCGTGTTTCGGACATGTCCGCTGTGCCCGAAATGTTCAACTTGTGGATCGAATGCGAAGACTGGGTCGTGCTGTGCCGCGTCGCGCACAGAACCAACGGCATTGTCGGCGTTCGATATCTGCGTGCGCCGCGCAGGGCATCGCGGATCGGGACGCCCGGCGCTCGCAGAGCAGAGCAGGTCGTAAAGGCGGTCCTCGCCCCTCATCGAAACAAGCGGTAATTCATCTTTCAGTTCGGCGCCGGTCGTAGCATCGACAGCTGCACACGACTTATCTATCGAGCGGCCTGCGTCCCGAGAACTGAGTACAAAAGCGCCAAAATTCAAAGCTGTGGACGCACAGCGGTCGTGGAACTCGTCCAGGCGGCAGCGTTAGGGGTTGTCGACACTTCGGCGCGGCCGGGACAACCGATTGGACGCGCAGACGACGGGCCTTCACTTGTTCAGGGTTTGAGGAGCAAGAACGCGCTCCGTAATTGACCCGCCCTATTCCAGGACGAAGGGAGCGAAGCCGAATGGCATCTACGCCGCTTCCACGTCGTCGACCTCCTCCGCTTCACCGCCGCTCGCCCGACCCAATGCGAAGCTCGTCGCGAGCCATAGAAGCGCCACCGGCACGGTGACCAGCGCGATAGTCGCCATGCCAAGACCAAGGCCCTTCGACAGGCCGTTGAACAGCCAGCCCGACATGGCGTCGCCGCCGCGATAAACCACGGTGTCGATGAAATTCTGCGCCTTGTACTTCTCCTCAGGATCCAGAGACGTGTAGAGGGTCTTGACCGCCGGGTTCGCCAGCGCGAAGGCAATCGCCCGCTCCAGCGCCATCACCGTCACAATCACCGCCAGCACCGGCGCGATGGATAGTGCGAGGAGGCCGACGACGGCGACCGCAGGCAATGCCGCCGCCGTCGTCGCCACGCCGAACCTCCCTATCACGCGCGCGGCCAGAAATACTTGCGAAAGAATGGTCAATACGCTGACCGCAAGATCCAGGCGGGCGAACAATTGCACGCGGCTCGCGCGGTCCGTGATGGTCTCCCCGACGATTCGCGTCTGCTCGAAGTAAAAGAACGTTGAGACAATGTTGGCGAGCAGGATCCACAGCGCGATGCGGAAAAGAAAGGGCGAACGCCATACGGCCTCGGCGCCGGCAAGGATGCCTTTGCCGGTCAGTACGTCGCTGCTGCGCTGCCGGTCTGCGCACTGGCCTTCGAACAATTGCCGGAGTCGCATTGCCACCGCGATCGACGCCAGCAGCAGCGCGGCCGAGATGAGCAGCAGGGTCGTTGGTCCGACGACCTTCACGAGGGTCTGCGTGATAAGCGGCCCCATGAACGCGCCGGCACTACCGCCTGCGGCGATGAAGCCAAAGAGCCGCTTGGCCTGGTCGGTGCGCCAGAGATCCGACATCAGGATCCAGAACATAGACACCACGAACAAGTTGAAAACGCTGGCCCACACAAAGAACGCGCCCGCAACCCATGCAGTGATGGTGCCTGTGCCCAGCAGCGCCCAGAAGCCCAGGAGGTTGGCGATGAAGAACGCGTAGACGTAAGGTACGATGCGGCGCTTTTCGAACCGCGACACCACCCAGCCAAACAGCGGCACTGCGGCCAGCATCACGACGAATACGATTGTGAACAGCTTTTCGAGCCCGGCCTGCCCCACAGTCACGCCCATCTCGTCGCGCACCGGGCGAATGATGTAGTAGGCGCACAGCACGGCGAAGAAGTAGGCGAACGAGAGCATTGCGCCCTGGACCTCGTCCGGCTTGATCGCGATCACGCGGTTCAGTGGCCGTTCAAGCCATGGGCGCGCCGCGTTGCTCGTCTCGTCGATCAATTGGGCCTCGATGCTGACGGTGTCCTCCTCGGTTCCGGTCGTTTGCGTCGCCGGGCGAAGAGAGGCTGGCGTATTGTCAAGGGAACGCATTGATGCCGAGAGATTAATGTTATCTTGCCGCCCTCAACCCCGCGTCGAGATCGGCTGCGAGATCGTCGGCGGATTCAAGCCCCACCGACAGCCGGATCATACCGTCCGTGATGCCGAGTTCGGCCCGCGCCTCGGGTTTCAGCCGCTGATGCGTCGTCGTGGTCGGGTGCGTGACGAGGCTCTTGGTGTCGCCCAGGTTGTTCGAGATCTTGATGATCCGGAGCGCGTTCAGGAACTGGAACGCCGCTGTCTTGCCGCCCTCCACTTCGAACGTGATGATCTGCCCTCCGCCCGTCATCTGCCGCTGTGCCAATTCGTATTGCGGATGATCTGGCCGCCCGCAATAGATCACCTTCCGGATGCCCTTGAGGCCCGCCAGATGACCGGCCAGCTTCGCTGCCGTCTCGCACTGCGCCTTCACGCGGATCGGCAGCGTCTCGAGCCCCTTCAGCATCACCCAGGCATTGAACGGGCTCAGCGCCGGGCCAGTCTGGCGCAGATAGTCATGCAGGTAGTCCTTGACGAAGTGCTTGGACGCCAGCACTGCCCCGCCGAGGCAGCGGCCCTGGCCATCAACGTGCTTGGTCGCCGAATAAATCACCACGTCCGCCCCGTGCTGGAGCGGCCTTTGCAGCATGGGCGTCGCGAACACGTTGTCGACCATCACCAGCGCGCCAGTCTCGTGGGCGATCTTCGATACCGCGGCGATATCCACCAGTTCGAGTGTCGGGTTCGACGGCGTTTCGAAGAAGAACGCCCGTGTGTTGGTCCGCATGGCCGCTTTCCATGCTGCTAGATCGTGCCCATCGACGAGGGTCGACTGGATCCCGAAGCGTGGGCATAGGTCCTCGACGATGTAGCGGCAGGAGCCGAACAGTGCGCGCGCCGAGACGATGTGGTCGCCGGCCCGCAGATAGCTCAGAATAGCAGCGGTGACGGCAGCCATTCCGGTTGCGGTCGCGCGGCAGTCTTCGGCGCCTTCGAGCAACCGCATCCGCTCTTCGAACATTGAGACCGTCGGGTTGGCAAAGCGCGAATACTGGAAGCCCGGGTCTTCGTTCTTGAAGCGCGCCTCGGCCTGCTCGGCGCTATTGTAGACGAAGCCCTGTGTGAGGAAGAGCGCTTCCGACGTCTCTCCGTACTGCGAGCGCAGCGTGCCGCCGTGCACCAACCGAGTCTCGGGCGACCAGTTGGCCGGGTTGGCCAGCAGCTGATCGTGTGGCTTGTCGTCACTGGTCATTTGCTCGTCCTCGTCTCGAAAACAGAAAACCCTGGGCCTCGCCTGCGTCACCAGCAAAAATGCCGGGCGCGGGAGAACCAGGGGACGCCTGCCAGGGCCACCAGTTGCGCTCGGCCTTTTTAGCGAGTTCTTTAACGTGGCTGCAAGCCGGCCGGCCAAATCACCACGATAACGCCCGAACGTCGATCTCCAGCGTCATGCGGCGGGAAATACGCCCTCACGGCCCTTGGCGTCAAGGGTCGCTTGCTCTACAGCAAAAAGTCCGAGGGAGATCAACATGACCAAGCCGGCGGCGAAGAAGCCAAGGAAACAGTCTGCGAAACAAACTGGAAAGTACGGCGAGCGGGCCGCGTCTGGCATCGTGCCGGCGCAGGCGATCCGCGCGCTGATCTCATCGGGCCGCATCAAGCTGGCTGAACCGCTACTGCCGAACCAGTTGCAGCCGGCGAGCCTCGATCTCCGCCTGGGTCCCGTGGCGTTCCGCGTTCGCGCCAGCTTCCTGCCTGGCCCAGGCACGGTGATCGCCAGGAAGCTCGACGACTTCAAGATGCACACGATTGACATCTCGCATAGTGCTGTGCTCGAGACCGGGTGCGTCTACATCGTGCCATTGATGGAGAGCCTGAAGTTGGTGCCAAGCCTCTCGGCTGTCGCCAACCCCAAAAGCTCGACCGGCCGGCTTGATGTGTTCACGCGCGTCATCGCCGATGGCGTTTCGGCCTTCGATCAGGTGCCCGAGGGGTACCAGGGTCCGCTCTATGCCGAGATCTGTCCGCAGACGTTCCCGATCGTTGTGCGAAAGGGTTCGCGGCTGTCGCAGATCCGCTTCCGCCATGGCCAGCCAGAGAACGGCGACCGCGCGCTCGTCGAACTGCAGCGGAGTCAAACGCTGGTTGCGACCGATCACGCCAATATCCAGGACGGCATTGCGTTGTCGGTCGACTTGAGCGGCAGCCCGCTCGGGCTCATTGGCTACCGGGCCAAGCGTCACACCGGCCTTGTGGACATTGATGCCGCGGCATCATGCGCCACGGCGGACTATTGGGAGCCGATCCTGTCCGAGCCGTCGCGGCGGCTGATCCTCGACCCCGACCAATTCTACATCCTCGCGTCGAAGGAGGCGGTCCATGTGCCGCCGACGCACGCCGCCGAAATGGTGCCTTACAACCCCTTGGTCGGCGAGTTCCGTGTCCACTACGCGGGCTTCTTCGATCCCGGCTTTGGCCACGTTGCGGCAGGCGGCGCGGGCGCGAAAGCCGTGCTCGAGGTTCGTTCCCACAATGTGCCGTTCATTCTGGAAGACGGCCAGATCGTTGGCCGCCTGATCTACGAGCGCATGATGGAGGTGCCCGAGATGCTCTACGGTCGCGACCTTGGTTCGAACTACCAGGCGCAGGGCCTCAAGCTTTCGAAGCACTTCAGGTAGGGCGTGGCCGCGACGCGAAATTCAGTTGCGAGCTCCGCACCCGAAGGCCACACGCGCCCATGCCGGGTAGCCGATGTAAAACCCGGCTGGATCGCAACCGTTAGCGCGGTCGATGACATCTTGGGTTTCCCCTTGAATGTAGCGCTGGCGGCCCGATTTCGACCGGCGGCCATCGTCGTGGCTCCATTCGCCAGAGCTGTAAGACTTACTCTTCTTGGGGCTGGCGTCTGCAACCGTGGTTGCCGAGAGAGCGGTGGCGAGCGACAGTGCAACGGCAAGTGTCCGCATGGTGATCGTCCTCAAAAAGATTGGTTTTGGGTCATTCTGCCAACTACGGTTGAAGTCGCTCGGCTCCGGAGGTGCCGAAGAATGCGTGGCGAACTGCAGGTCATTGCGGTAAATGTCCGCGCCCCTGCGGAACAGGTCTGCCAATTCGACGGGCGCGGGCACCGGTCCGAACAGCCCCGGTCCAAAATTCATTATCTCGCCCGCCCGCAGTATTGCCATCACGGTTTCGCGATCCGCACCGCGCCCGTCAGCCAGCACCATCTTGTCCCACACTCTGACCGCGAAAGGGCGCGAGAGGCTCGCAACCCAGAAACTGTTGACCAGCACCGTGTTCGTATCGATCGGCCCGATCGATAGCGGCGATACCTCAGTCCTTTGTGACGGGGGCAGTGTTCAAAATCACGTCATCGGGTCGTGGCGGCCGTGTTCCTGTGCCTTAACTCATGGCGCGTACTCGTCGGCGACTTTTTGAGGGCGGGAGCGAACATCCGCGCACGCTCGCCAGTGGCGGCGTCCGGTCAATTCATGGGCGCGGCGGGCTGATCTCGGAAGCTTTCAGTATCGTCTGCATCAGGTTCGGAAACTTCTCGCCGATCTCAGAGCAACGCAGCGTATTGACAACCTCCGTCCCCCGCCGCTCGGAACGGATCAGGCCAGCCTCGCGAAGAACCTGATAATGATGCGATTGGGTCGATTTCGGCAAATGTACGGGTGCGGCCGTTGAGCAGTTCATCGGGCACCCGCCTGCCGTCAGCTTGCGCACGATCTCGAGGCGCGCAGGATCCGACAGCGCATAGAGAATAGCCTCAAGCGTCACGTCTTCGATCGGGGGATGGACGAACGGTCTCTGCATGTCTGAGGTATGCGTCAGCGGGCCACTAAATTCAATAGTTCAATATTCTTGAACAATCGGAACTTGAACCCATCTTCCAGCCATCGACCGGCCGGTTCGCTGATACGTTGCATCCGCCGCGCCCTTCGACAGCACATTTCACGACAACAATCATGTGGAGAACCATGCCATGACAAAACCACTTGCAGGTCGAACCGCCGTGGTGACTGGGGGCAGCCGCGGCATTGGCCGAGCCATTGCCGAGACGCTGGGCGCTCAGGGGGCGCTGGTGGCGGTGCACTTTGGCAAGAACCAAAAGGCAGCCGACGAAACGGTTGCTGCCGTCAAGTCCGCCGGTGGTGAAGCGTTTTCGGTCCAGGCCGAACTCACCGAGAAAGGGGCCGCCGCCAAGTTGTTCGCGGCAATCGACGCAGAACTCATCCGCCGCACCGGGGGCGTCAAATTCGACATCTTGATCAACAATGCCGGAATAGCACCATTCGTAGGCTTCGCCGATACTACCGAGGCGGTGATGGACGAAATCTATACCGTCAATGTCAAAGCGCTCTACTTCATTACTCAGGAAGCCGTGAAGCGCCTCAACGACGGCGGCCGCATTGTCAGCACCACGTCGATTGTGTCCCGCCTGCCATTCCCTGCGGTCGCGCCCTACTCGATCCTCAAAGCGCCGGTCGACAACCTGACCAAGCTGCTGGCGGCTGAACTCGGGCCGCGCGGCATCAACGTCAATGCCGTTGCCCCCGGCGTGATCGCGACCGACATGGCGGAATTCGTGCACACACCGGACGGCGAAGCGATGACCTTGTCGAAGCAAGCCCTGAAACGCATCGGCCAGGCCCAGGACGTTGCAGATGTTGTGGCCTTCCTCGCCGGTCCCGCCTCGCGCTGGGTCACCGGTGAGATCATCGAGGTCGGCGGAGGTAGCGGGCTTACGTTCTGACGCTGGCGAAGTAGCCCGCGATGAACCGTTCGTAGATTCGGGTCAGCACTTCCAGGTCGGCGACGGGCACCCGCTCGTCGACCTGGTGGATGGTGGCATTGACCAGGCCGAACTCGACGACCGAGCAATGGTCCTTGATGAAGCGGGCATCCGATGTGCCGCCGCCAGTCGTCAGCTTCGGCGTCCGCCCCGTCTCGGCGCGCACGGCCGCGCCTAGTGTTTCGAGCAGGGGGCCGGGCTCGGTCAGGAACACACTGCCTGTGCCTGAGAACGACAGGTCGTAGCACAAGGTGTCTTTGGTCACAGCCGGGTCTGCGGCGAGACCCTGCGCCGCCGCAGCGCACTGCAATCGCACCCACGCCTCGACCTTGGCCCGGTTCCACAGATCATTGTACCGGATGTTGAAATTGGCCCGCGCCGCGGCCGGGATCACATTGGTCGCCGTGTTCGGCACCGAGATCACGGTGACTTCCAAGTTCGACGGCTGAAAGTCCGCCGTGCCTCGGTCCATCGGCTGTGACGACAAACGGTCGAGCATCCGCGCCAGTTTTGGCACGGGATTGTCGGCCAGCCGCGGATAGGCGGCGTGGCCCTGCTTGCCGTGGACCACCAGCTCGCCGTTGAGCGACCCGCGGCGGCCGATCTTGATCTCGTCGCCGAGTGCATGCGGGTTCGACGGTTCACCCACAAGGCAGGCGTCCAGCGACTCGCCCCGCGCCTTCAGCCAGTCGAGCACCTTCGCTGTACCGTTGATCGAAGGACCTTCCTCGTCACCCGTGATGAGAAGCGAGATCGAGCCTCCAGGCAGGCCGCCGGTTCGCTCGACATTGCGGGCAACAGCCGCGACAAAGCACGCGATCGCGCCCTTCATATCGGCTGAGCCGCGGCCGTACATGACTCCGTCCCTGATTTCAGCGCCGAACGGTGGCGAGGTCCAAGCCGTCGCGTCGCCGACCGGAACCACGTCCGTGTGGCCGGCAAAGCAAAGATTGGGGCCTCTCGATCCGAGCCGGGCGTAGAGGTTCTCGACGTCGGGCGTTCCTTTCGCCGAGAACGTCATGCGGTGGCATTCGAACCCCAGCGGCTCCAACACGCGCTGCAAAAACTTTAGAGCGCCGCCTTCGTCGGGGGTCACGCTCTCGCAGCGGATCAGGGCTCTGGCGATTTCGACAGGGTCGGTGGCAACAGGGCTCTTTGTCATGGCGACCGTTTATCGCCAGCCGGGGCATCTGCGCAATGCGAATTGCTGACGTGTGGACGCACGACCCGCATGGTCAGCCAGCCGCCAGCCTTGGTCCTGCTGCCTCGGCCGCCCGTGCCACCAAGGACAGCTCGCGATCGAGGATGTTGATCTTCTGCCAGATTTTCTGGCTGAGATTCGTGGTCAGCTGCTCGATGTCGTTGACCGCTTCCACCACCACGGCATCGGGAAAACTCTGGGCGTAAAGCGCGGCCACTTTCGACACCAGCGACAGCATCTCCGAGCAATAGTCGAGATAGCGCACGAGTTCGAATGGCGTGAGATGTCGCGTCGGAGAGGACGGCGTCGCCGCCCTACTTGCCGTCGTCGTGCTCGGGTCCTTTGTCAGCTGGTGCATGTCGATGACGTGGACGATGGCGCGAAGTTCGTGGAGGTCTTCGAGGGCGCGCCGCCGCTTGGTCCGCTCCTCGGTGGTGAACAGGAACAGACCGCCCGCGCCGACCAGAACCAACACGTTGATCAATGCCTCGAAGCCCTGCGCGACGCCGAACACCGTGTTGCTCTCGGCGTGAAAGTCGATCTGCCGGGCGAAATAGACGAGCAGAACGATTCCCGCCGTCATCAGGAGCGCATTGAAGAAGCTCAGCATGTGGTTGGGGCGGGCGATCGCTGCAATCCGCGCCCGGCTCTCCCGCGCCACGTCGGTCAGCTCACGGCAGACCCGCACGAGACCGGCATCTGGAAAGCGCTCCGTGATGCGCCGCTCGAGTTGCTCAAGGGTCGTGATGATCCGGTCCGGGTCGAGTGTCCTGTACATGATGGAAAGTACTGCGCGGCGCGGTCCACGAGGTCAAGGCCTTGTCGCAGGGGGGCGGCGAGTGACCAGACAACAGCGGTGCGTCATGACTAACAAATCCCTACCGCTGCTGCTGCAAACTGCATCGCAGTTCTGACGTAGTTTTCATAGTTGCCAGCTATCGTCTGCCCATCGGGATAGCCGCGGACATGATGAGCGGGGCAAGCGGAGTGTGATATGGCGACAAATCGCAAGGGCTCGACGATCAACGACATCTTCACGGCCAGCATGGAGGCCGAGGCGTTCGACGGCGTCGGCGGCTATGATGTCGTCACCTATGCGCCCTCCAGGAGCGCCGTCCGCATCGACTTCACCAATTTTGCCAACAACACCGGCGACGCGCTCGGCGACACCTACGCCAACATCGACAGCTTCAAGCTCACCATCTACAACGACGTGTTCATTGGCGCCGAGACCATGGATGTCGTGAATGGCGACGCAGGCAACGACGTGCTCGAAGGCCGCGGCGGCAACGACAGCCTGACCGGCCACAGCGGTCACGACACGGTCCTTGGCGGCGACGGCAACGACAGCATTTGGGGCGGCGGCGGCAACGACATCCTGCAGGGCAATACCGGCAACGATCAGATCTGGGGCGACGCCGATAGCGATGTCATCACCGGCGGCGCCGATGCCGGCAGTGTCACCGCGACGGCCGTGACCGAAAGGTTCTTCGAGTTGCCGGGCGGCCTCCGCATCGCCCTCGACACGATCGACGACTACGGCGAGTGGGTTCTGATCCCGAAGTATCACACGGTCGAAAACAACAGCGCGATTGATGTACTCGGCCGCGCCGATGGCGACGCTATCTTCGTCGTGACCAACGGCTTCAATGACGCGCGTGACTGGAATGCCTCCCGCGCAGGGAATTTCGCCACCATAAACCTTGGTCCCAATGGTGAAATTCCGGCCGACATGAGCGTCGTGTTCAACGGCGGCATCGGAAATTCCGCACTGCAGTTCAGGGACTCGGAAGCCGGCGCACCGAGGCCGATCAGCCCGAGCAGGGCGACGGAGACGGTCATCAGCGTAACGAAGACGGTCGTGTCGACCGTCGTCTTCGGCGACTCGCTGACAGGCGGCTCCCACGCGGACACGTTCGTGTTCAACCTGGGAGACGGTGTCGACCGCATCAACGACTTCGTCAAGGGCACCGACAAGCTCGATATCGCGGCAGACTTGTTCGATGGCAACTCGGCCAATGGCGAGTTCGCAGCCGTCGATCACGCAGGCGGCGCGCTGATCCTGTTCCGTGACAGCTCGGCGGATGGCTACTCGGACAACAACGGCATCTTCCTCGCAGGCTTGAAGGCAAGCGCCATCGATGCGACGATCTTCATCTGACCCGCCCGCTGGCGCGCATCAATCCCTGAGCAGCTCATTGATGCTGGTCTTGCTGCGCGTCTTCGCGTCCACGCGCTTGACGATCACCGCGCAATAGAGCGACGGCCCCGGTGACCCGTCTGGCAGCGCTTTGCCCGGTAGCGATCCCGAGACGACCACCGAGTAGGGTGGCACGCGGCCCATGAACCGCTCGCCCGTTGCGCGGTCGATGATCGTGGTCGAAGCACCGATGAAGACACCCATCGAGATCACCGAGCCCTCACCCACTACCACGCCTTCGACCACTTCCGAGCGCGCGCCGATGAAGCAGTTGTCCTCGATGATTGTCGGGCCGGCCTGCATGGGTTCCAGCACGCCGCCGATGCCGACGCCGCCCGACAAATGCACGTGTTTGCCGATCTGCGCGCAACTGCCCACAGTTGCCCAGGTATCCACCATCGTTCCACTGTCGACATAGGCGCCGAGGTTGACGAACGACGGCATCAGGATCACGCCCGGCGCAATGTAGGCCGAGCGGCGGACGATAGCGCCCGGCACCGCGCGAAACCCGGCCGCCTTGAACTGTTCTCCGCCCCAGTCAGCGTACTTCAGAGGCACTTTGTCGTAGCCGTGCGCCCGGCTCGCATAGGTGCCGCTTTTCTGGAACGGCATCACCTGGTTGTCAGATAGCCGGAACGACAGCAGCACCGCCTTCTTCAGCCACTGATGCACGACCCACTCGCCGCCGGTCTTCTCGGCGACCCGCGCCGCGCCGCGGTCGAGCAGGTCCAGCGCAGTCTCGACGGCATCCCGAACGGCACCCTTAGTGTCGGTCTTGATGGTATCGCGAGCCTCCCAGGCAGTCTCGATGGTCTTTTGCATCTCGGCGTGGGTGGCGGCGCTGGTCATCGGCATATCCTCGATCAACGGAATGGCGTGTGGTGGGACGGGCAATTGGGGCGGGGCGTGGCCAAAAGTCAACGGTCGAGGCTGAACTGCTGCACTCCCCAGCCCAATGCGTGCGCGCGCTTTCGCGGCGAAAGGCCGATCTCTAGCGTTGTTTGTGTGATTCGCGAGTCGAACAGTCCAACCGTTTCATCTGGAGAGATATTTTCATGTCGGCCAAGACCAAAAGCGAAAGTACGGGGAAAGCGGCGGCCACTTCTGCCGCAAAAGTGTTGAAG
>PERT01000009.1 GCA_002928955.1 Hyphomicrobium sp.
AACCTATGATTCTAGTGTAGCTTTTGCATCTGGCGTTTGGTTTCGAGTCTAGCCCCGAGTGGGGACCAAACGTCAGATGCGCTACACTAGACCCGGGCAGCGGCTCGGACTATGACGGCCCAACATCCCTAACGACGCCGAGGCCCGCCCGTGTTCGATATCAAATGGATCCGCGACAACGCCCACGCCTTCGATGCCAGCCTCAAGCGGCGCGGACTTGATCCGCTGAGCGCCGGCCTCATTGCGCTCGACGAACAGCGCCGTGCGAACCTCACGACGCTGCAGGACGCGCAGAGCCGGCGCAACGCGGTGTCGAAGGACATCGGCAAAGCCAAAGCTTCAAGAGACGAGGCGCTTTCGCAGAAGCTGATGGCCGAGGTCGGGGCCCTGAAGGACATCATCGCCAAGGGTGAGGAGCAGGAGCGGGCGGACAACGCGGCCATCGAGGCGGCGCTCGCGGTGATCCCCAATCTGCCGCGCGACGACGTGCCGGATGGGAAAGACGAGAAGGATAACAGGCAAGTCCGTAAGGTCGGCACGCCGGGCACGTTCGCGTTCAAGCCAAAGCAGCATTTCGAGCTGGGCGAGGCGCTCGGGCTGATGGATTTCGAGGCGGCCCAGAAGATTTCCGGCGCGCGGTTCGTGGTATTGAAGGGCGCGCTTGCGCGGCTCGAACGGTCCATCGCGCAACTCATGCTCGACATGCATACCGCGCCGGCCAATGGCCAGCTCGGCGGATACACCGAGCATCAGGTGCCGCTCTTGGTTCGCGATCACGCGGCCTACGGCACCGGTAACCTGCCGAAGTTCGCGGAAGACCTGTTTCAGACGCAAAACGGTTTCTGGCTGATCCCCACCGCCGAAGTCTCGCTGACTAACCTCGTGCGCGAGCAGATCCTCGACGAGGACAAGCTGCCGATGCGGCTGACGGCATGGACGCCGTGCTTCCGGTCCGAGGCGGGTGCAGCGGGGCGCGACACGCGCGGCATGATCCGCCAGCATCAGTTCTCCAAGGTCGAACTCGTGTCGATCACCACGCCGGAGGATTCGACCGTCGAGCACGAGCGCATGACGGCCAACGCGGAAGCCGTGTTGAAAAGGCTCAGCCTGCCATTCCGCACCATGCTGCTCTGCACCGGCGACATGGGCTTCGCCAGCCAGAAGACCTATGACATCGAGGTCTGGCTGCCGGGCCAGGATGCCTACCGGGAGATCTCGTCCTGCTCGGTGTGCGGCGACTTCCAGGCGCGTCGCATGTCGGCGCGGTATCGGCCTAGAGGTGGCAAAGACGTCAAGTACGTACACACGTTGAACGGCTCTGGCCTCGCGGTCGGCCGCACGCTCATCGCTGTCATGGAAAACTATCAGCAGGCCGACGGCAGCATCGTCATTCCCGATGCGCTGAAGCCGTTTATGGGTGGGGTTGAGATCATAGGTTCGAGGTGACAAGGAAGGAGATGGGGCCTGTGGGGATCGAGTCGCATCGAGATTTGATCGTCTGACAGAAGGCCATGGGTCTTGCTGCCGAGGTCTACCGGCTGGCGAAGCTCATGCCCAAAGTGGAGGAGTTTAGGCTTACCAGTCAGCTGATCCGGGCCGCAGCATCCGTTCCAGCGAACATTGCGGAGGGGCATGCACGCGGTACGCGAAAAGATTGCGCGAACTTCGTCAGCATCGCGCGTGGTTCGCTCGCCGGGACAGAAACGTTTCTGATATTGGCGACGACTGTTGGTCTATTGAAACCGGATGATACCGCTGTTGCGCGGGCGCTTTGTGAAGAGATCAGCAAGATGTTGTCATCGTTGCTCAACCGGCTCCGCGAACCCACCCCTTGAAGTCTTGTTCTTGCGGCCTGAACTCCCTGTCACCTGTCACCTGTCACCTGTAACCTAGCACCTGTCACCTGATACGGCTAACCTTCACACCATGCGCATTCTTGTCACCAATGACGACGGCATCAACGCGCCGGGGCTGCACGCGCTGCGGGCGATCGCGGCCGAGTTGACCGACGACGTGTGGGTGGTGGCGCCCGAGACCAACCAATCGGGCGCCTCGCACTCGCTGACGCTGCACGAGCCGTTGCGCGTGCGCGAGGTCAGCGATCGCGTCTATGCGGTGAAGGGTACGCCCACGGACTGCGTGATCATGGGCGTGCGCCATATCCTGAAGGACGAGCCGCCGACACTCGTTCTGTCGGGCGTCAACCGTGGCGCCAACATCGCCGAGGATGTCACCTATTCGGGCACAATCGCCGGCGCCATCGAGGGCACGCTGTTGGGCGTCCGCTCGATCGCCTTGAGCCTGACAACGGGGTTCGACCCCGAAGGCCGTTTCCACTGGGAGACCGCGTTGGTGCACGGCCCGGGGCTCATCAAGACACTGCTGGCCGAAGACTTCGGTCCCGGTATCCTGATGAATGTGAACTTCCCCGATCTTCCGCAAGATCGCGTCGGCGCAATTGTCGTGACAACCCAGGGTAAGCGCGACCCTGGTCTCCTGCATATCGACGAGCGCGCCGACACCTGGGGCACGCCCTATTACTGGCTCGGCTTCGAACGGCGGAAATCGAATCCCAGCGAAGGCACCGATTTGTGGGCCATCTATAAGGGTTTCATCTCGGTCACGCCGCTGTCGGTGAACCTCACGCACCGGGCGTCCCTCGACGCTCTCGCCAAGCGGTTCGAGCCCAGCGATCGCGCGTGATCCGAGGACGTCGGCTGATCAAAAACGACGCTTGCCTGCCACCTGTCCGCCGCAACCCGGTCGACATGGCGGCGCAATCGCCGTGTATCCATTGCCCCATGGTGCGGGGCATCTTGTTTCTCACTCCGCTCGTTGCATGGCGTGTCGAGTTCGGAACTCGGTCTGGATCGGACTCGGTGGAGGCCGTTACAGCCAATGGATTTGGGGCGTTTTATTGCGCACGGTAGAAATTCAAGTTGAGACCCGCTGCAGGCTGGCCGGAGTGGTGGTTCGGAAGTTCGCTCAGGTCCTGGACCGCTGAATAAGCGAACTTTCGAACATGACGCCACACTGATCGAATGATGACACTCGTGTCCTACTCGTTGGCGAAGTTTGGTCGAGTTTGCGGCAAAGGCGGCAAGCTTCGCGAACGAGACCCGAGGTCGTTAATCCGGCATTAACCGATCGACGGTTAATTAAGGTGGGTGAAGAGGTGCGTAACATGATGCGTGCAATGTGTTCAGTGTCGAGAGAGCGCCGCCGGGCCGTCCGGTCATGGGCGCTGGTTTCGGTTTCATTGGCCGTTCTTGGTGGCGGGTGCAGTGCCGATGTGGCGCGCTTCGACTTCCCCGGCTTTGCCGCTTCAGACAAGAACGCTTCAAGTTCTATCCCGCGCCCGTCCGCATCGCTTCGCTCAGGCGGATCGGGTCTGATCGGGGCCAACAGCAAGGCCGTGCAGGACGGCGGCGATAGCCGATCAACCTATGTGCCGGCGGCACCCATCAGCGACAGCGGTGTCAAGTTGGCAGCACTGCCTGAGCCGGTTGCGCCGGCATCGCGGGCACCGGGCTACACCGAACCCAAGAAAATCCAGCCCTTGGCAAAGTCGCCGGACGTGGCGACGTCAGCCGCGCCTATAGGCGGGCAGACAATCGAGGTGCAGTCAGGCGACACCCTGTTCGGCCTTTCCAAGAAGCATAGAGTTTCAGTCGCCGAACTCATGTCGGTCAACAGCCTCGCCAATGCCAATCTGAAGCCGGGACAGAAACTCCTGCTGCCGGCCGCCGGTGGTCCGTTTAAGCCAGGAGTGAAGACCCATCCGGCCGAGGTCGCAACCGCGACGGGTGCGGCGGTTGGTGCAGCCAGGACGGCGACCGTGCCCGCCAAGGCCGCGAACTGGGACGGCAGCTACACCGTGAAGCAAGGTGACTCGATTTATGCGATTGCCCGCCAGTATCGCATCGCGAAGGACGAACTGCAGCAGGCCAACGGCATCACTGATCCGTTGAAGGTAAGGCCAGGGACCGTGTTGAAAGTGCCGACAGCCGGGGGCTCGTCTTCGGTGGCGTCCGTGACACCGGCGACCGTCACGCCCGATTCGAGGAACGCGCGTGACGTGCCATCGGCACAACCGGAAGCGACCGCCGTGGCCCCGCGCGTCATTCAATCGACCACTCAGCCGACGATCATCAACGGCGAAAGGAAAGTGGCGGCGCGGACCGACACCGCGAACGATGCGGGAATCGATGCACCTGGAGTGCCGGCAACGATATCCGAGCCGGGAAAGGTTGAACCTTCCAAAGGCGAGCAGACCGCAGCGGCCACTGCCTCTGTTGCGTCCAACGGCAAGCTGCGCTGGCCGGTCAAGGGCAAGGTTCTCGCCTCTTTCGGGCCGCGGTCTGACGGCACGCACAATGACGGGGTCAATCTTTCAGTTCCACTTGGCACCGAAGTGCATGCGGCCGAGAGCGGTGTCGTCGCGTACGCCGGATCCGAGCTCAAGGGTTACGGCAACCTGATCCTGGTTCGTCACGACAACGGTTGGGTCACCGCATACGCCCACAACGACGAGCTGATCGTGAAACGCGGCGATCGCGTGAAGCGCGGACAAGTTCTGGCCAAGGCTGGCAAGAGCGGCCAGGTCGATCAGCCGCAGGTTCACTTCGAGTTGCGCCAGGGATCAAAGCCGGTCGACCCGACACCGTTTATGGAAAGATTGTGAGGCAGGTGAGTTCGCCGCAGCGCCGGTCACGCGTCTGATACATGCGCGCCGCGGGTGCCGAACCGCGGCTTTGTTTTTTTCCGGGCTACCAGCCTCGAATGGACTTGCTACAGTGAGGCAATACGCGTGCTTTTGAGCCGACTTTGTGCGTCCGCCCATCTCGCGGTCTCATCGCGCCAGTGTCGCGTCGCGCCAAGATCGAACCGGGTCGCGGCTATAATGCGAATTGGGCGCGACGGGCCACTCGTCATTGCGATGCCTCTGGGTGCTAAGCTCTGACACTCGGGCATCATTCCTATGTGCCTCAGCTACTCGGTCTTGAGTTTGGCGCCGAGCCGCCCGGCAAGATCTTGGATGAACTGCCAGGCCACGCGGCCCGACCGGCCGCCGCGCGTCATCGACCATTCCAGCGCCTCGCGGTCGAGCTGGTCCTGCGCCATGCCGAGCCCGTGATAGGCCGCGTAGCCGCGCACCATATCCAGGTAGTCGTCCTGCGAGCCATTGTGGAACCCGAGCCAGAGGCCGAACCGGTCAGACAGCGAGACCTTCTCCTCGACGGCCTCCGACGGATTGATTGCCGTCGAGCGCTCATTATCGACCATGTCGCGCGGCATGAGGTGGCGGCGGTTTGAGGTGGCATAGAAGATCACGTTCTCCGGCCGACCTTCGATGCCACCTTCCAGCACGGCCTTCAGCGACTTGTAGCTCGTGTCGTCGCGGTCGAAGGAGAGATCGTCGCAGAATACGATGAAGCGGTGCCGGCTTGCGCGGACATGGCCGAGGCACCGGGGCAGCGACGCGATATCCTCGCGATGGATCTCGATGAGCTTCAGTTGGCCCATCCGAATCTCCTGCGGGGAGCCGGGCGGATGTACCCTTGATTGCACCGCCGCCGCGCCGATGAAAGCATGTGCGGCTTTCACCAGCGAGGATTTTCCCATGCCGCGGGCCCCCCACAGCAAGGCATTGTTGGCTGGCAGCCCGCGGGCGAAGCGCTCGGTATTGTCGATCAGCTGGTCGGCTGCGCGCGAGATGCCCTTCAACAGGGTAAGCGGAACCCGGTTGACAGCCGGTACGGCTTGGAAGCCCTCCGGGTCGGCGTGCCAGACAAAGGCTTCGGCTGCGTCGAAATCGGGGGGCGCGGGCGCCGCAGGCGCAAGTCGTTCGAGGGCGGCGGCGATGCGGTCGAGCTGCGACATCAGGATATTGTCGTCGATCATGGCAGTTGTCCCGGCTCAGCTCGAGAGGTAACGCTAGACGGGGGTCTATAGCGCGAATTGGATACGAAACTCCATCCGCCAGATCGCCTTGCCGCAACTCCGGCAGTACGGGCACCATGCCGCTGTTGCAAATGGAGACCTGGAGCTTATAGTCCGGCCCAAATCGAGGTGCGGAGCGGGTGAGACAAGGTCTCGCCGGTACCGTGCCCGTTTGCCATGTCAACCTTAGTCTCGTCGACGCGACCCCAGGGAATTCCGCCCCCATGTTTCTGATCGATCCTGCCTATGCTCAAGGTGCAACCCCAGGCGGCGACCCGCTGACGGGCCTGTTGATCCCCATGCTGCTGATGATGGCCATCTTCTACTTCCTGGTCATCCGGCCGCAGTCTGATCGGGCCAAGAAGCATCGCGAAATGATCGACAAGGTGCGTCGCGGCGACACCGTCGTCACGTCCGGCGGGTTCGTCGGCAAGGTGCTGCGTGTGCCCGATAATTCCGACGAGGTCGAGGTGGAATTGTCGGACCAGATGAAGGTTCGTGTCCTCAAGAGCACTCTGTTGGACGTGCGTTCGAAGGGCGAGCCGGTCAAGGAACCGACGTGAACTTACTCGGCATCGCTCTCCGCTGCACAACGCATATTCGTGAAACGCGCCGTCCACGTGTCGGCGGTCAATGAAAGACAAATCGGTCCATGCTGCATTTCTCACGCTGGAAGGTGATCTCGATCCTGGCGGCTTGCGTCATGGCTGGTCTTTTCGCATTGCCGAACTTTTTCGCGAAAGAGACAGTTGTCGGCTGGCCCTCGTTCCTGCCCAAGAAGCAGCTCGCGCTCGGCCTCGATTTGCGCGGAGGCGCGCACCTGCTGCTCGGCATGGACACCAGCGAATTGAAGACCGACTGGTTGAAGGCGTTGCGCGAGGACACCCGCCGCACACTTCTTGAATTGAACAAGGGGCGTGAGCAGAAAATCGCGTTTTCGCCCGCCACGGTAACCGGCGGCGGCGTGCAGGTACGGATCACCAAGCCCGAAGACGCCGAAACGGCGCTCAGGGAGTTGCGCAAGCTGGTGCAGCCAATCGGCGGGGCGGTATTCGGTGGCAGCGGTAACGACATCGATGTGACGCAAGGCACCGAGCCGGGCCTGATCACACTGAAGCCCACCGAGCCGGGCCTGTTCAACCGGGTGACGCTGGCCATGAGTGCGGCAATCGAGACCATCAACCGGCGTATCAACAGCCTTGGTACGGCCGAGGCGACGGTTGTCCGGCAGGGCCGCGACCGCATTCTCATCCAGTATCCGGGGCTCCAGGACACCAAGGAGCTCAAGGAGCTGATCGGCAAGACCGCCAAGCTGACTTTCCATGCCGTGCACCCTCAGACATCGGCCGAAGAAGCCAAGCTGACGCGCGTGCCGAATGGGTACAAGATTTTCGCCGGCGACCGGCGCGGCGAGCAAGGCGAGTTTCTGTTGCAGGAAGCGCCCGTCGTGTCTGGCGAGGATCTGGTTGATGCGCAACCCGGCTTCGATCAGCGCACCAACGAGGCAATCATCTCGTTCCGCTTCAACAGAAAAGGCGCCACCGGGTTCGGAAAGTGGACCACCGAAAATGTCGGAGCGCCGTTTGCGATCGTGCTCGACAATCAAGTCCTGTCGGCCCCCGTGGTACGCGAACCGATCTTGGGCGGTTCTGGCCAGATTTCCGGCAGCTTCACCGTAGAAAGCGCCAATGCGCTCGCCATTCAGCTGCGATCCGGCGCGCTGCCCGCCCCGCTGACAATTGTCGAAGAACGCACCGTCGGCCCGTCGCTCGGCGCCGACAGCATCGAGGCCGGAAAGACAGCGGCTCTCATCGGCTCGCTGGCCACCCTCGCCATGACGATCACGGCCTACGGTACGTTCGGCGTCTACGCCGTCATTGCGCTCCTGATCAACGGCCTGATGATCGTCGCCCTGATGTCGGTGATCGGATCGACCCTGACGCTGCCCGGCATCGCCGGCCTCGTTCTCACCATTGGCATGGCGGTCGACGCGAACGTACTGATCTACGAGCGGATCCGCGAGGAGTTGCGCGCCGGCAAAGGCGCTATTGCAGCGATTGATGCTGGCTTCACGCGCGCCATCGTCACCATCGCCGATAGCCAGCTGACCACGCTGGTCGCCGCCTTCATCATGTTCTGGCTCGGCTCTGGCCCGATCCGCGGCTTCGCCGTGACCTTGACCATCGGCATCTTCACATCCGTGTTCACGGCGGTGACGGTGACGCGGCTCCTTGTCTCGCTTTGGCTTCGCAACGCGAAATCGAGATCCAACCGCATCGAGGTTCCTATCTGACGTTGCCGGGTCTTAGGCGTTTCACGGCCTGGCTAGACCCGACCCAAATTCCCGCGTGAGCTGCGGCTCCGCGTATCGAGAGGCACGGCATGTTCCTGGTTCCCGACTTCAAAGGTTTCGACTTCTTCCCGCACGGTACGCGCATCGATTTCATGCGCTACAAGAGCCTGTGCTTTGGTTTATCGGTGCTCGCCATGGCGCTGGCAATCGGCCTTTTTCTGGTCAAGGGCCTCAACTACGGGGTCGACTTCAAGGGTGGCTCGCTGATTGAGGTGCAGTCGAAGTCTGGCCCCGCCGATCTGTCCTCGCTCCGCCAGAAAGTAGGCGGGCTCGGGCTTGGTGACGTGCAAATCCAGAGCTTCGGCGCCCCGGTCGACGTGCTCATTCGCGTCGAGGAACAGCCAGGCGGCGACAAGGCGCAGCAGGATGCGCTGAACAAGGTGGTTGCCGCACTCGGCGACGGCTATATCCAGCGCCGCGTGGAAGTGGTGGGTCCGGCCGTATCAAGCGAACTCAGAACCACCGGCATGATCGCGGTGCTTGCCTCGATCTTCGCCATCATCATGTACGTCTGGTTCCGCTTCGAGTGGCAATTCGCCGTCGGTACGGTGGTCGCGCTGGCTCACGACGTACTGGTTACGGTCGGGGTGTTCTCGCTGTTCAATCTCGAGTTCGATCTCGGCATCGTGGCAGCTTTGCTGACAATTCTCGGCTATTCGGTCAACGATACCGTCGTCGTATCCGATCGCATCCGCGAGAACCTGCGCAAATTCAAGAAGATGGACCTGACCGAACTTCTGAACCTGTCGATCAACGAGACGCTGTCGCGAACAATTCTGACCGGTGCCTCGACGATCGCGGTATTGATCGCGCTTTACATCTTCGGCGGCGAGGTGATCCGCAACTTTACGTTTGCGATGCTGTTCGGGGTCATCATCGGTACATACTCCTCGATCTTCATTGCCGCCCCCGTGCTTGGCTATCTCGGGATTAAGCGCGACTGGTCCGGGACCGCCGTCAAGGGCGGGCCAGCCGTGGGCAAGGCCTGACATCCGGGAGGGAGGGAGAGAGGCGTTGGCAGCGATCTCCAAAGGGCTGGCGCGTTTCCCTGGACGGGCGCCTATCGACGCCTACGGCAATGGCGGCTTCCGCTTCGCTAACATGAGCCACCGCGGTTCGCTGCTTTGCCTGCCAAGCGGCGTATACGATTGGCAGCCCGCCAAACCCGATGACGTCGGGCTTTTGGATCTGGCGGCCGTTCTGACCGAAGCGGACGCCGTCGGCTTTCTGCTGTTGGGCACCGGCCGGCAGCAGGTGTTTGCGTCCGCCGCCGTCAGGCAGGCGTTCGCATCAGCCGGGGTCGGGCTCGAACCGATGAGTACGGGTGCCGCCTGCCGCACCTACAACGTCATGCTGGCCGAGGGCCGTCCCGTTGCGGCGGCGCTGGTTGCCGTCGACTGATCGGGAGACTGCGGTGGACGCCATTGCCGAAGCCGCGCGCGCGACCGACATCGATCGCCTTCTCGCCGCCAAACTGGCCCCGCGACAATACCGTGACGATCTGATCGTGCTGGCAGCATTCCTTGGCGAAATCGCGCGCATTCCGCGGCTCGTCAGCGAGCCGCAACTGGGCGAGATCCGGTTGCAATGGTGGCACGACGAGATTGAACGTTTTGGTGATGGCGACGGGGGATTGGCCGCGCTCACCGGTCATCCGCTGGCCGATGCACTCGGGGGCGTGGTCGCGAGACGCAGGCTTTCGAAGCACCTGCTGCTCGAGGCGGTCGATGCCCGTGTCTTCGAGCTCTATGCCGACCCGCTCCAGGACGAGGATGCGCTTGCGCGCTATCTTGCTGGAACCGAGGGGGCGGGGTTCCGTCTGACAGCCGCGATCCTTGGCGTCGTCGATCTTGAACGCGCAACCCCGGTCCAGGCGGTCCTGGTCGCCGCCGGCGAGGCGCTCGGCTTGACCCGGGCACTCCTCGCACTGCCGTTTCATCTGTCTCGGGGACACACGCCTTTCCCGCGCTCCTGGCCCGAGGTCCAGAACCTCGACCTTGGTTCGACGGCAGGCGATGCGCGCCGCATGCGCCACCTTGTGCACCGTGTGATCTCCGAGGCGCGGTCGCGGCTGGACGTGGTTCGTCAAGCCCGGGCAATTGACACATCTCCAACATATGCCCGTGGTTTCGTTCACGCGATTCTGCCTTGTGCCCTTGTTGAGCCCTATTTGCAGGCTCTGGAAAATGGTGATTTCGACCCTGCGCGGCAGATCGCCGACATCGCGCCGCTTCAGCGCGTCTGGCGACTGTGGTGGTCGCGGTGGGTGGGCGCGGTCTGACGATCCCGCGACCTGCGTATAGAATTTGGGAGACAGCCATGAACCGACGGGTCCGACAGGCACTATGGCAGATGATGACGACTGCTGCTGTCGTGTGCGCCTTCATCGGATTGGCGCATGCCCAGGCGCTTCCCGACGGGTCGGCCGGTGCGCCCGATCTTCCACCTGGATCGGCGCGCCAGGCACCCGCCGCCGGTGACATCAAGCCCGGCGAGGTCCGGGAGGGGATCGTCAGTATTCAATGGCGCGTCGAGAACCCGTTTCGGTTCTTTGTAGATCCTGCCGACACTGAGATCCACCGCCAGACGTTGCTCGCACTCGATGCCGAGCAACAGCGGCGGCCGGTCCTCGAATCCGAGCGTGCCCTGTCGGAGCGGCACAACGAGGGCTGGGCGGCGACGATGATCAGCAAGACATGCTGGAGTGTGAGCCGGAACCGCCATGATTGTCCGCACAGCGACGACTACATCAATCCCGAAAATCACGCCGTTGTCCTAGAGATCAAGGGTGTCGACGACGCATCGGTCGAGTGCCTGTGGCTGACGGCGCCACGCGGCTCCCAGGAGTACAGGGGCAAGGCAATCAAACAGGCTTGTCGAGAGCCGCTGCGGCTCGATGTTCCTTATCCTGGCGGGCTCACGGTTTCTGTCGAGGTCGGAGGGCGGCTGGTGGCAGAGACGGGCGTGCGCGTCCGCGATGTGCTGGTCGTCGGCATGGGCGATAGTTTCGGTTCGGGTGAAGGCAACCCGGACGTGCCTGTCCGCTTCTCGCGGGAGCGCGCAGGCGACTACGGCAAGGCGGACCTGCAAGGCTATCCTGTGCGCGTCGGGTCTTGGAAGCAAATTGGCGACCGCGAGTTCATCTCCGAGAATGCGCGCTGGCTCGACCAAGCCTGCCATCGATCATTGTATTCCTACCAATTGCGGGCAGCACTGCAGCTGTCCCTCGAAGACCCGCATCGTGCTGTCACTTACGCCGGAGTCGCCTGCTCCGGGGCGGAAGTCACGGCCGGGTTGTTTCTGCGCTACAAGGGCAACGAGTGGGTACCGACGCCGCCAGACCTTTCGCAGATCTCGGCCATTGCGGAAGCCCAGTGCGGCCTCCGGGAAGCGCCGATGCAGGATTTGCCGGAGGCCTATCACATCGATGGCCAGGTCGCCGATCTCCGGGGGGGCCTAGTGCTTAGGAAGTGCGATCCGTCGGATGCGCGCAAGATTGATCTCGTGCTGGTTTCCATTGGCGGCAATGACATCGGCTTTTCACGCTTGGTCGCCAATGCGGTGCTCGATGACAAGACGCTCTTACGCAGTCTCGGCGGCTGGTTCGGACAGGTTCACGGGCCGGCCGAAGCTGCCGCGGGGCTGGCCACGTTGGACGAGCGCTACAAGGCACTGAACCGCGCCATCCATAATATTCTGCACGTTCCATGGAACCAAAGCGACCGGGTCATCCTGACATCCTATCCGGGGCTTGCACTCCTGTCCGACGGCAAGGCGGTCTGCCCCGATGGCTGGGCCGGCATGGAGGTTGCGCCCGCCTTGAAACTGTCCGCAAGCAAAGCGCGCGATGGCACCGTGATGGCCGACAGGCTCGATGCGGTGATGAGCAAGAGTGCGAAAGCGCATGGTTGGTCATTCGTGAACGCTCATCGAAAGGACTTTCTGGGTCGCGGCATCTGCGCGGGCTTCACCGACAACGCCTTCTCGCTCGCTGACGATCTCCGCCTCCCAAGAAAGACGGCCGAGGGCTGGCATCCCTACAACCCCGCCGACTATCCGGCCTACGCCTCGCGGCAGCGTTGGTTCCGGACGCCGAACGACGCATTTCTCACCGGCAATTTCCATGTTGCCGGCTCGGTATTGCAAAAGGCGCTGAAGCTCGAGACGTTCTCGTGGTTCCAGCTTATGTTGGCTGCCACGTACTCGGGCGCATTCCATCCGACAGCCGAGGGTCATGCGGCCATCGCCGACGCCGTTGTCGAGCGTGCGCGCGCCGTTCTTGAGCGGTACGATCAGGGGCCCCCGACCAGGGCTGATCGCTGACGCGAAGCTAATGTGATCGTTTTTGCGGTTTTGGACGTCAACCAGGGTGCACGGTCAACGCGTCGCCGTTCGGGGATCGAAAATCTCGATCAACAGTTCTGCCACCCGGGCGCTTTCGATGTCGTCCTTGTGCAGGATCGCGATCGCACCGAGTTTAAGAAGATCCGATTTCCGTTGCCGTGTCATCTCGCCGGAAATGATCAAGATCGGGCCGTCATACCCCGTGCGCCGAATGAAGGGCAACGTGTTGGCTGCTGTATCGACCGGCGAAATCCGGTCATCCAGAAACACGAGTTGAGGGGGCGCAGCCTTCAGCGCGTCGAGCGCTGCTCCGATCGTGCGCGCGTGCCGAATGCGAATGTCGTGTCCGCAAACAAGCTTCAGCGCGGAGATGAGCCATCTCGCGTCCGCGGGCTCGTCGTCGACGATGAGGAATTCCGTGAGCGGCGGCAGATCCTTCAGTCGCATGGTGAGCAGGCTGCGGGACTTCATATACCCAATGCCGAAATCATCGCTGGCGGAATCGATCATGCAACAGGCCTTCTTGAGACGAACTACGCCATGACTCCGTCTGCTCCAGCCGCCAATGGCGATCTCGCGACCAGGCGTTGACGGACCCGGTCGCGAAAGCCGCGCCTCGACCGCCTTCGGCCCCAAACGTCCGGGCAAAGTGTGAGTACACTTGAGTACGCTATGTGAGGTGACCCACCTGATCATCGCTTGTGATGGAACATCAGTTTCCGCGAAGCCTGATGAGGCGCTGATGGCTATTCCGCCGCATCCAGCCCGCGCTGTCCGAGCCAGTGGTTGAGATCGACGAGCGCGCGCTGCGACATCAGCCGCTTCTTTGCGAAGCCACGCTCCTTGCCCTTGAGTTTTTTGCCATCCGCACTTTTCTCGGGCGCGTCCTCGAGCGGTGGCAGTAACCCGTAATTGATGTTCATCGGCTGGAACGAGCCGCGCTGGCCGGCGGACGGGTCTTCCTCAGCCAACATATGTCCGCCCGTGATGTGATTGAGAAGCGCTCCCAAGGCCGTGGTCGGTGGCGGTGCCACGGCATTACGGCCGCGGCGTTCAGCTGCCGCAAACCGTCCCGCCAGAAGCCCGATGGCTGCGCTCTCGACGTAGCCTTCGACGCCCGTGATCTGGCCCGCGAACCGAAGCCGCGGTAACGCCTTCAGTCGCAACCCGCGATCAAGTACCTTCGGCGAGTTGAGGTAGGTGTTGCGATGCAACCCGCCCAGCCTGGCGAACTCGGCCTGTTCGAGCCCTGGGATCATGCGGAAGATGCGCACCTGCTCGGCGTGCTTCAATTTGGTCTGGAACCCGACCATGTTCCACAGCGTGGCCAGCGCGTTGTCCTGGCGCAACTGCACGACCGCGCAGGGCCAGCGGCCGGTACGCGGATCGTCGAGGCCCACGGGCTTCATCGGTCCGAAGCGCAGCGTCTCGCGTCCCCGCTCCGCCATCACTTCAATCGGCAGACAGCCATCGAAATAGGGTGTGGTTGCTTCCCATTTCTTGAAGCTGGTCTTTTCGCCCGCGAGCAGCGCGTCGATGAAGGCCTCGTACTGCACCCGGTCCATTGGGCAGTTGAGGTAGTCGGCGCCGGTGCCGGCCGGGCCAGCCTTGTCGTAGCGCGACTGGAACCAGGCGACCGAGGTGTCGATGCTTTCGCGGTGGATCACCGGGGCGATGGCATCGAAAAAGGCGAGTTCCGCCTCGCCCGTGACGCTGGCAATGGCTGCGCTCAAGGCGGGCGAGGTGAGGGGGCCTGTCGCGACGATGACGCTGTCCCAGTCCGGTGGCGGCAACCCCGACACCTCGCCACGCTCTATTGTGACGTGGGGATGGGCCTCGAGCTGTCGCGTCACCTCGGCAGAGAATGCATCGCGGTCGACGGCGAGTGCGCCCCCTGCAGGTAGCTTTGTCTTGTCTCCCGCGGTCAGGATGACTGAACCCGCGCGCCGCATTTCCTCGTGCAGCAGGCCGACCGCGTTGGTCTCCCATTCGTCGGAGCGGAACGAGTTCGAGCACACGAGTTCTGCCAGTCCGTCGGTCTTGTGGGCGTCAGTTGAGCGCAATGGGCGCATTTCATGCAGGACGACAGGCACGCCGGCCGACGCGATCTGCCAGGCGGCTTCAGAGCCTGCGAGTCCGCCGCCGACGACGTGGATGGGGTTGATCTGGTTCATTCGCCGGAGGCTAGAGGATTAATCCCGCGTTCTCAACGGCGGCATTTTGCAGCGAATCACTTGAGTGATAGCCACCAGAGTCGGCACTGGGGAGAGACGCGAAGGGGGGATGGTGAGACACGTTCGGCGAGGTGCCGCCCCGGTTCTGATGCTGGCACCTGCACTGGCCGTGGCTGGCTGCACCCACGCTGGTTTCGGTTCGGCAGAAAACCACTTTGCCACGTTCTCGGTGCCTGAACCCAGAGGCACCTCCGTCCACGTCTGCCACTCATATGGTTGCCAGAAGAAAACCAAGGTCCGCTTCTCTGACGCCGACATGGCCAAGTTGACGGCGATCATGGCCGAGCGGCGCTCGAAACTGGACACGGCCGACGAGGAGCGGCGCGGTGTCGCCTATGCCATCGGCTGGATGGAGATGGTTGTCGGCGCGCGCATCGGGACCAAGGACGACCGCCCGGGCATGGACTTCGCCGCCTCCGGTGATCCGACCCAGCAGGACTGCGTCGACGAGGCCACGAACACCACGAGTTATCTGACATTGCTGGCCAGCGTCGGCCTGTTGAAGCACCACACGGTCGGCACGCCGTTCGCAAAGGAAAACTATTTGCGCGGTGTCGCGGGCTGGACCCACTGGACGGCGGTGTTGGTCGAGAACGGAACCAACAAGCGCTGGGCAGTCGATAGCTGGATCTATGCCAATGGCGAGAACCCGGCCGTGGTTGAAGCTGAGAACTGGTACATCGCAGATCTCGGAAGTCTTCCTGCCGCGATGCGGTAGCCGCTGCCGGTACAATAGCCCATTACACAACAACCAATCGTGATGACCTCGATCGCGAGACATCTTGATCTCCAGAGGGTGTGAGCGGAAATGTACAGTGCGCAACAACACACCGTACGGCGCGAGAACTGACAAGAGGACGTGTAGATGAACAAGCTTATTCTGGCAGTTGCCGTCCTGGCTCTGGCGTCGTTGTCGAACCCGGTTACTGCGCGGAGCCTCGGAGCCGCCCTGGAACTCGAAAGCGCGCGGGCGAATGCGCGGGCAGGCGGGCCTGTGAGCGAGCGCGATGCGGACTTGCTTGAGCGGCACGGATGTCTGAGTGGAACGGCGAGTGCGTTCTGCCGCAAACTGGAACGGCGGGAGTGGCGGCAGACGCAGATCCGGCGTAAAAAGCGGCGTTAAGTCGGCATGTTTGCAAAGTCCGGGCCGGACCGCTTTTTTGCTGGTCATCGTCGTTTAGACGGCGGCCGTTTCTCCCGACCTTTCGATCATGGCGGAAATTTGAAGCACGGCTTGTCGGCCATCGATCGCGGTCGCATCAGCTCCGACGGACGCGACCAAAGCCGGGTTGTCGGTGAACGGTTTGCCGCCGATCTGAACAAGTGCGGTGCGGTTCAGCGATCGCTGTCGGATGCGCGCGATATCGGCCGACAACTGAAGCGTATTGTCCAGTCGACTAACCGACAATCCGATCACGTCGAACCATTGGCCGCCCACGAGTTCGAGAACATCTTCCAGCGAATGGGGAGGGCCGCCCCAGACGTGCCAGCCCGCTCGCCGGAAATGCTCGCCGACGACCGCGATTCCGAAATTGTGCTGCTCTCCCGGCATCGGCATCAGCAATGCCCGCCGGTTCGCAATCGGTTGCCGGGCTTCACTGTGGAAAGCCACGCTGTAATCTCTCACGATTTGCTGCAACTGGGCGACACCGCGTGTGACGTCGATGAAGTCGTTGATGTCCTCGTCCCACAGCTCACCAAGACGGCGCGCTACCGGGGCTAGAAGATCTTGAAAGAGAACCTCGACGGTCGCCCCATTTGCGCGCATCGCCTCGAAGTACCGGGTCGATTCGCTGATGTCGCGGCTGATGACCAGCTCCGCGAACTCTCCGACGTGTTCCAGGGTTACCGGGGTCAGCGTCCGCAGGGCCGACGCCTGAGTTTCGCTTTCGGTTCGTGATCCGAGCAGCAGACGAGGCACGACAGTGTTCGCGACCAGCCGTTCCAGCAAGCCCAGTTGCTCGGAAGTCAGCGGTACCGACAGCATCTGCCGGGAACGTCCGTCCGCATCGCTTCCGGACTCGGCTGGCCAATGCCTGCAATCGGCGGAGTTGGCCAGTAAGGGTTCGTTGTTCTTACGCAAGGTTCTGCCCAGGAAAGTCCATAAAGTTTCACGCGACTTGCTGCGAACTCTCGAACTGATTGTCGCCCGGGCACGTTCGCTTGTCTCATGGGAAAAGGCTGCGAAAAAACGCAATCCAACAGAAGTGCCCGTTATTGTCACGCTGCAGTGCAGCGTCCGGCGGCGGAAATATGGGTATTTCTAACATATATTTATGATCCGCTGCCCGCGCGGCTCCGCGGCCCTCTCGACGTCGCAACCGGCGTGCGCATTGATCGTCGTGCGCGCCTGTCGCAGTGGTCAGTCTCGTCGGCGTTGTCGTGGGCGATCCGGTTTCGCCGCACAATGGCCCGAGTCTTTCGGTCAACTCGCGCGATGTTGAAACGCGGAGCGTGGTCGCGGAGGCCGTCGTGCAGCGACGCGCAAACCAATGGCGGACAGATGTTCCGGTCGGCTTGAAGTGCCCGGGTCTCGTGGGATCGTGGCCATTCGTTCCTGTCGCCGTCGCTTTGGCATTCGGCTTGGCGTTGGCACCATGTGATACGCACGCCGCACCCGGCGACGGATCTGACAAGCCCGTCATTGTCCTCAAGGTCAAGCCGGCCGCAGGCGCTGCGAACTCCGTCCCGTCGCTGGCAACTCCGGACAGGAAGCGTGTCGACATAACGCGACAACCTGCTAGCGCGGGCAAGAAAAAGTCGAATGGCGTCGAGACGGAACCTCAAGGTTTCGAGACCGCTGATCAGTTGCTCGGCTGGATGACCACCTATCGAGAGATGCCCGATCCCAATCGTCTCCCGCAAGCGATCCATGCCATGAGCCGGCTGGGCCTGCTGCGCGACATGGATTCGGCCGGTCTTTATGTCGGTTTCACCGCCGGTGTGCTGGGCGCCAACCCGGCCTTGGCGGAGTCCCTGGTGACCAGAATGTTTCCGCGTCCGCCGGAAGAGCAAGGCATCATCATCAGAGCCATCGCCTACTCAGGTCTTTCGGATTGGCGCGGGCTGCTGACCAAGTTCGTCGAGCGCATGCCCGCTAGGCGGAAGCAGATCGAGGCTCAGTTGTTCGGCAAAGGCGAAACGCTCGAGACTGTGGCGCTCGATACCGGCCCTGCACCGATCGACACGCTGTGGGGCTACCATTTTGCAACGGGTTCGTTCCAACCGGTCGAACGCATCATCTCGACGCTGCCGTGGGCGGCGGACAAAAGCAATGTGGAACGGCTGACCATCGGCGGCGTGGCGAAATGGACACTCGCGTCGAATGCCATGCGCGACAAGGCGCTGCTCGATCAGCTGCGGGAGGCGGCAAGCGGAAAGTCGAAGGAGGTGGCCGCGCAACTGCGCGACATCGTCGTCGCCGCCGAAAGCTTCGAGGTTGGGAGAATCCGCAAGGATGCACTGGCCTCCATCGAGGATGTTCGGCGGCGCGGCCCCGAGCGCAAACGCGCGATTTGGGCTTCGGCCCTCAACGCCTCGCCCACTGTGATCGGGCTAGCCTGCGTGGCCGCCAGTGTCGCTGGACAAGTCGCACTTGGCATTCCCTGTGTTATCTCCGGCGCGCTTTCTACAGCCGCTGCCAAGCACTGGGGTCAGTAGGACCGGGGTGGCGCAATCGTGCACCCCGTCAGCCACGCCACACTTGACGGAATGAACGATGGTCAGTAAATATACGTCGTTCAGTATTTTTAAGGAATACTCCGATGTGGGGTTATCAAGGCCGGATTGAGCGTGATCTTGACCGCTGGCGGGACGCGGGTTGGCTGACACCTGAAGGCGATGCGCGCATCCGGGCCGAGTTGGCATTGCGGCGGCCGCGTTACGGTCTGTCGGGAGCGCTTGCAGTGCTGGGAGCCGTGCTGCTCGGCTTCGCCGCCATGAGCTTCGTTGCGGCCAACTGGCAAGAGATGTCGAAGCTCGCCCGGTTCATGCTGCTTTTCGCGTCGATCATTGCCGCCTATGGCGCGGCGGGGGCGCTCTTTGTGCGCGGACTTACCAGCTTCGCACACGCAGCTCTTCTGCTCGGAGTGGCGCTCTTTGGCGCCAGCATTATGCTCATCGCGCAGATGTATCATATGGACGGCAATCCGCCTGATGTCGTCCTGGTCTGGGCCGGAGGCGCATTGCTAACCGGTGCCGCGCTGGGCTCGAACCCGGCACTTTCAGCCGCCATGCTGCTCACTTGTTTGTGGACCGGGTGGGAAGTCGCCCTGACTTCAGAGGTCCATTGGCTTTTCCTGCCGGTGTGGGCCGCTGTCACAGCCGCGATGGCCTGGCGGGAGTGGTCGGCAGGGCTCCTTCTCGCGGGGGGCGCAATCAGTGTCTGGATCGTCGCGCTCGGATATCTGCTGAGCGATGGTCATGCCCACCAACTGGTCACGCTTCTGGGCCTTACGATCCTGGCCGCGGGTGCCGTGCTTGTTCAACGCCCGCTTCATTTGCCGCTGCAGCCTCCGGTCATCGTCGGCTTCGGCATGGCTATCGCCTTCGCGGGTTCGCTGGCATTGCAGTTCGTCGAGGTCGTGTCCACCGGACGCCTCATCGTTTTGTCGGCTTTGACTTTGGCCGCGCTGCTCGCCGCTATCTACTGGGGATTCCGGACTGGAATGCGCAACGTGCTCTGGCTCGGCTACACAGGTTTTTCGATCGAGGTCCTGGCGCTCTACTTCAAAACGATCGGAACACTCATGGGTTCGTCGTTGTTCTTCCTGGTGACGGGACTGCTGGTGATCTTGCTGGCCGCTGTGGCCTTCCGGCTGCACGAGCGACAGGAAGCGGCCGGTGGAGGCCTGTCATGATGGGTGCTGATCAGTCACGCTCTGTTCGATCGGTTTGGACAGCAATCGCCACGGTCGCGTCCGTGCAGCTCGCGGTGCTTGGTTACATTGTGTTCGACCGTGTTCGTCTGCTGAGCGCCGGTCGCGAGATCGTACTCGACGTGGTTCCCGTCGACCCGCGCAGCTTGTTCCGCGGCGACTATGTAATCCTGTCCTACGATATCTCGCGGATCAGCAGCGCGCTTCTCGAGGGCAAGCTTGCCAAGGGTGCTCCCCTGTTCGTCACCATCGCCCAGGACGCTGCCGACAAGTGGAACGTGGTGAGGGTCGCCGCTGAATTGGTCGTGTCAGCCATGCCTGAGGCCGGAACTGCGCCTGCGGCCAAGCAGGTCGTCATGAAGGCGCGATCGGACGCATGGCGGTCGGCGGCCACTGGTGATCGAACCGAGCCAATTTTCGCTCGCTACGGTATCGAGAGTTATTTCGTGCCGGAAGGACAAGGCCTCGAGCTTGAACAACTGGTCGGTGAAAAGAAGATCAAGGCGGTTGTGGCGGTTGGTCGAGATGGCACCGCCGCGCTAAAGGGCTTGATGGTCGACGGCAAGCTCGTCTATCGCGAACCGCTTATCTGAGCGATGGCATCAAAATGCGCGTGAGCGTGACTGATCGCCGTCTGCCCCTGGCGCGTTTCCTGCGTGCTGGTTATAGAAGCTGCATCTCCGCTCAACACGTCACCCACGGGGTTCAAATGGTCATCGTCCGTCACGAAGCCAACAAGGTCCATGCGAAGGTGGTCGAGGCCAACGGCGTGGTGACGACGGCCGGCATCATTCCGTCCGACCTTACCCGCGACATCAAGGGCCAGACCGCCGAAGTGCTGGCCGAGATTGATCGACTTCTTGCCCTGTGCGGGACCAACAAATCCCGCATTACTTCAGCCAGTATCTGGCTCAACGACATTCGCCACCGCGAATCGATGAACGAGGTCTGGATCGATTGGGTCGGCGGGGAGGCGAATGCTCCGGTGCGGGCCTGCGTGGAAGCCAAGCTGGTGGACCCGCGCATGCTGGTCGAGATCCAAGTGATTGCCGTCAAGTGACAGGTCGATGAGGCGCAATATTTGGAACGTGTCCGGACAGCGAAGTTCGCTTCATTCTGCTGACGGCGCCTTCGAAAACCTTGTGGTCGAATGGACACGAGCAACTTCGAATACGAGATTTGTGGTCGTGGCAGATGGCTACGGCCGCTGTTGTTCTTGTTTCCATGGCCTGCGCGCCGGCCGCCGCCGGTCTCCACAGGCCGCACAATGCAGCAGCTCGAGCGCCGCCGCTTCTGATTGTCCGGTCATTGGTGCTACAAGTTGAGCAGCGCCCGCCCCACCACGGCACGGGTGGGCGCAGGGGTCGACAGGGCTCAGCCCCGCTCTATGGCGGACGAAACCGGTGCCCACTGGGTCTACCTCGGCGTTGCGGCGGCAGTCTCTTCTATCCTGGCCCGTTTCTGGGGCTGGCGGCACTCTGAGGTCGTGGACCCTCAAGGTGTGGACCTGCTGCGGATCGTCACGCTCGTTGGTCGTGAGCTTGCTGTGTCGAATTTGCAAAGACGCCAGCTTTTCTGCTCAACTCGCACTTTGTCACCTCGGCGCGTGCGGGTGAATCTGGCAGTGTCCATGCGTCGTGTTCGAGTCATGATTATGCTTCGAAGGGGACGTTCATGTCGTTGTTTAGAATGCAATTATGTCCTGTTGCTGCTGCACTTTGTATTTGCGTTGCCGGTTTGGCTCATGCTGACGAAACCGGGTTGGCCGATTTGCATGAGTGGAAGAAGGTTGGAAAATTAATCTGCTTCGTTGACCATACGCATTACGCAACCAGTACAGGCGCTCCCGACAAAAAAACCGCTACGGCGGAAGCCGTCGCGTCTTGGCAGTCGTTCACTGATCTTGAGTATGGCAGCGACTGGGCCAGCTTCAGCAAGGCCACGGCCAAGAGGATCAGTTGCCAGAACTTGGCGCGCGGTTGGTCGTGTGACGTGCAGGCTCGTCCCTGCCGGTAACCACTTGTGGCCGTCCGACTCACAGCTTTCTCTCTATTTCTCTCTCTATCTCGCCTCTCTCTCGTGAAAAGACGGCCGGAGCGTTGCCCACGCTTCGGCCGCACTCTTCAGGGTCCTGCAACTCAGACGCGGCGGCCGAATACAATCGAGGCCACTGTATGTAGAATGGCCCATCCATAGCGCATGACGACGTAGCGGATGATCCAGCTGATGACTCCGCGGTTCTGGAACCCGAGCACTGCGCCGAGGACCGAGCGGATGATGTTCGCCAGCGCTCCTCCTCCGCCGCTGGTTCCCGGCACCGACTGCCCGCCGCGTCGGATCATGTCCGAGAGGTCATCGAAGGGTCCTCCCCCTCCGGACGATCCGCTGCCACCCCATCCATTGCCGGTTCCCGGTCGAGCGTTTCCAGGAATAGGAAGCGGGCTCTGACCGCCGAATCCGCCACCCGTCGCCGGGCTTCCTCCGCCTCGCGCTTCGCCGGGCATCGGTAAAGGTCTGCCGCCGGTCGTCGCCCCGCCGAATTCGCCGCCTCGAGGTCGTGTGCGAGACAGGCCACCGCCATCCGTCGATGGGCTGCTCCCCGGCAGTCCAGGGATTTTGCTCAGAATGTCCGCGATCCCGCCGCCGGCACCCTTTGCCAACCCCCCCATCATCATGGCCGCGATCGTCGGTAACATTTGCTTGATCAGGGCCTCGCTGATTCCGGACGATTGGGCCGCCTTCGCAGCCAATGCGCGGCTCTGATCCTTGCCCCAGAGGATCTGATCCAGATAGCCGACACCATCCGATTTTATCGCGTCTCCGCTCAGCGCCTGCGGATTGTCCAGATAGCCCCGCTCCGATGCCTTTCCGATCGCCGCGACGAGATCGGCAACGCCACCGCGCGACAGTGTATTGCGCTCGATTCGCTGGGAAAGCTCTGGGACGACGCTTTTCAAAGCTGCGTCCGCGGACGCTCGGTCGATGTTGAATGTGTGGGCCAGGTTGTTCACGGCCTGGCCGCCCTGCGCCTGGCGCAGAATGTCGAGAATGTCCACGTGTTCACCCGCTCCGATTGACCCGCAGCGCTCGTGCCGCTTGGCCGTGCTCACCAACTCTCGCTGAATGCAAGCCGCAAACGCGCGCCTTGCACGTCCTATAACAGCAAGATTTGTTGAGGAAGTGGATTGTCGGGAATTGCTGTTCGACACTTCCCATCGCTCGGCGCAAAGGCTAAAAAATAGTAAGGATGACGGAGTGTGGACCAAACCCCATCCTGGTTCGTATCCAGATCAAGGCAATAATCAGGCCGCTTAGCGGACCTGGGCATTCGTCAATGCCGTGCCCCAACGAATGGTCCACGCCGGGGCCCCGACGTCTGAACAACTCGACGTCTGAACAAGGAGTAACAACATGCGTTTCACTCTTGCAGCCCTCTTGACGGCATTTCTGGCGGCCACGATCGTGACGACACCGGCGTCGGCCAACGGTGCAGCGGCCGCCGCAGGTTCTGCTGTCGTAACCTTAGCAAAGACCGAAGGCTTGGCCAGATCCGAAGGCGCTGTCGAAACCGTTGGTTTCCGAGGGCATCGTCACCGCGGTTTTCGCTTTAGCCACAGAGGCTTCGGGCACAGAAGCTTCGGGTTCAGGGGCTTCGGCCACGGAGGGCATCGGTTCTACGGCCGCTCCTACTACTACGGGTATTCGCCGCGATACTACCACAAGCGCCGTTACAGCTTTTACCATCACTGAAGTTGCTTGCGGGCAGCCTACCAAAGGTTAACCGCGGCGAAGCTAGGCACCGGGCGACCGGTGCCTTTTTCTTGTGACTTTCTCACCGCTGTAGCCGTCCCCGACGAAATGGCAATTGTGCTTCTGTTGCAACGCTGAGGCGTATTTGGCATGGTCCGGCCGGGTTCGACTCGTACCGGCCAAACAATCCCGCCCGGTGACTGTCATTCGGGCGGTCGCATCGTGGGCTGGCCGTGCTTCGAGCAAACGCCCAAGTGGCGGGTCTCGTTTTGTGATCCAGCACGCTCAGCGTGCGGTCGGCTACGATCGCACTGGGAATTTGCGTGGGGTGGGATGGGTTGAAGGGTGGCCGGATCCTCCGTGCCGCATGTTCTGCCGAAACGGTCTGCCGAAAAATGGTCGTCTAAGGGGAAGTGCATATGAACAATATCCAATGGGCGATCATCGCCTGCGGACTGCTATCGCTCGTCTACGCCTTCATCACCATCCAGGCGGTGATGAAAGCAGATCCTGGCAACGCCCGGATGCAGGAGATTGCCGGCATCATCCGCGAAGGTGCCCAGGCCTATCTCAACCGCCAGTATACGACCATCGCCATCGTTGGTGCGCTGATCTTCGCTCTGGCGTGGGTGCTGCTCGGCCAGCTCGTGGCCTTCGGCTTTCTGATCGGCGCCGTGCTCTCCGGTCTGACTGGCTACATAGGCATGAATGTTTCGGTGCGGGCCAATGTGCGCACGGCGCAGGCGGCCACCCAGTCGCTCGCCGGCGGTCTCGACATCGCCTTTAAGGCCGGTGCGGTCACCGGCATGCTGGTCGCCGGTCTCGCGTTGCTCGGCGTCGCGGCCTACTACTTCCTTCTGATCGGGCCTCTCGGCTTCAAGCCGGCTGATCGCACCGTCATCGATGCGCTTGTCGCACTCGGCTTCGGCGCCTCGCTGATTTCGATTTTCGCCCGTCTCGGCGGCGGCATCTTCACCAAGGGTGCGGACGTCGGCGGTGATCTTGTCGGCAAGGTCGAGGCTGGCATTCCTGAAGATGATCCGCGTAACCCGGCGACGATTGCCGACAACGTGGGCGACAATGTCGGCGATTGCGCCGGCATGGCCGCCGACCTGTTCGAGACCTACGCGGTGACGGTCGTCGCCACCATGGTTCTCTCGGCGATCCTGTTCGCGGCGCAGCCCAATCTTGCGAGCCTCATGCTCTATCCGCTGGCCATCTGCGCGGCCTGCATCGTGACATCGATTATCGGCACCTACTTCGTCAAGCTGGGCTCGAACAATTCGATCATGGGCGCGCTCTACCGCGGCGTGGTCGCATCCGGTGTGCTGTCGATCGCCGGCCTCTGGATCGCGACTGAGTATGTGCTTGGCGGTTTTGGCGTCGTCGGCAAGGTTGGCAGTCTGACTATCACCGGCCAGAACCTGTTCCTGTGCGGTGTTATCGGCTTGGTGCTGACCGGCCTCATCGTCTGGATCACGGAGTACTACACCGGCATCGGCTATCGGCCGGTACGCTCGATCAGTCAGGCGTCGGTCTCGGGGCACGGCACCAACGTCATCCAGGGCCTCGCGGTGTCGCTCGAATCGACGGCGCTGCCCACGCTCGCCATTTGTGCCGGCATCCTGGCGACCTTCCAACTGGCCGGCCTCTACGGGACGGCAATTGCGACCACCACCATGCTCGGTCTCGCGGGCATGATCGTGGCGCTCGACGCCTTCGGCCCGGTGACCGACAACGCCGGCGGCATCGCGGAAATGGCCGGTCTTCCCAAAGAAGTCCGCCGCTCAACCGACGCGCTCGACGCCGTGGGCAACACGACCAAGGCCGTCACCAAGGGCTATGCGATCGGCTCGGCCGGTCTCGGTGCACTGGTGCTGTTCGCCGCCTACAACTACGACCTTCAGTACTTCATCAAGAACTCGGACAAGTACCCCTACTTCAAGGATGTGAAGCTCGATTTCGGCCTCGACAACCCTTATGTCGTCGTCGGTCTGCTGCTCGGCGGCCTCATCCCGTACCTGTTCGGCGGCATTGCCATGACGGCGGTCGGCCGCGCGGCGAGTTCGATTGTCGAAGAGGTTCGCCGCCAGTTCAAAGAGAAGCCCGGCATCATGAAGGGCAAGGACCGCCCGGACTATGCCGCAGCTGTCGATCTGCTGACGCGTGCCGCGATCAAGGAGATGATCGTGCCGTCGCTGCTGCCGGTGCTGTCGCCGATCGTGCTGTTTATCGGCATCAATGCCATTGCTGGCAAAGGCGCTGCTTTCTCTGCGGTCGGAGCCATGTTGCTCGGCGTCATCGTCACCGGTCTGTTCGTCGCCATCTCGATGACATCGGGTGGCGGTGCCTGGGACAACGGCAAGAAGAGCTTCGAGGACGGCTTCATCGACAAGGATGGTGTCAAGCACGTCAAGGGCTCGGAAGCGCACAAGGCGTCGGTCACGGGCGATACAGTCGGCGATCCCTACAAGGATACGGCCGGCCCCGCCGTCAACCCGGCGATCAAGATCACCAACATCGTCGCACTGCTTCTGCTTGCGGTATTGGCGCATTGATCGGCGTGCGCCGTGTGGTTCCTGCGGGAGCCGCACGGCGCACCTATATGTTTGCACAACGTCGACCTGGCGCAGGATATCTGGGATAAGGTTAGCAAGAGCCTGCGGAGTCCGGCTGCCCTTGCGAGGGGCCTCGCACGACTTCGGACACGCACCGGATCATTGTTTGGCGACGCAAGCCAGCGATGGGTCGGGCGGGTCGCAGGGACCGGAGATCGCGGCGCGGTGCTTTGGGGAAGCTGGATTCCCGACCGCCCAATTGATCGAACTTGCCCACGGCGATCTTTAGGACTGCGACGTTGGCCGGCCCTTGCAACAGCAGGCTCCCTGAGCGATCGCGAACTCACGGTGTTGTTCGCTCCTCGCATCGCTTGAGTGCCATGACGTGCATAGCCGTGACTGGTGCCGTCGTTCAATCACGTGGGCGTCGCGGAGGGATCGGGTGTGCACGAAGAAGACAACGGTAAAGTTGGCGATGCCCGGTCCGCGGCGGGCATGTTCTTGTCCGGACTTGCCGTCTCGCTGTCGATCCCTGGCGTCATTCTGTTCGCCTCGGCAGGCGGGTTCGGCGCGTTGGCCCGCGACGCGGGGCTGTCGATCGGCAATGCTCTGTTGATGATGGGCGTGCTGTTTGCCTTGCCGGCCCAGGTTGTCATGGTCGATCAGCTTGCCCGCGGTGGGGCCTTCTTGGGAGCGGTGCTTGCCGTCGCGCTGATCGGCATCCGGCTGTTGCCGATGACGGTCGTGATCGTGCCGTTTCTCGGTGGGTCCAAGGCCTCGTTGCCGGGCAAGGCCGTGGCCGTTCACGCCGTCGCCATCACCGGTTGGATCGAGGGGCTGCGGCGACTGCCCGACACCCCGGAGAACCTGCGACTTCCACATTTTTGCGGCATCGGTAGCGGGCTGATTGCTGCGGCGCTGGCAGGAACCGCAGCGGGATACATCGCGGCGGGTCAGCTGTCCGGTCCACTGGCTGCGGCGTTGCTGTTTCTGACGCCGATCTACTTCATGCTGGCCCTGCTGGCGACCGCCGCGCAGCCAAGCGACTGGCTGGCGATCGTCATTGGCGCGGTGTTGGGGCCGATCGCCTACTGGCTCGCGCCAGGCTTCGATCTGTTGCTGACTGGGCTGATCGGCGGCAGCGCGGCGCACATTCTTGCGCGCAACTGGCGGATAAAGCGGGGCGCCGGCCTCGGCGGCCCCGGGCGTCGGCCATGACAGATCTCGGCAACGGCTGGACCACGGCTGCCATTATACTTTTGGTCGCCATCGTTGCGCACGAGCCCTGGCGCTGGCTCGGCCTCTATCTCGGTCGTGACATTGATGTCGAGGGCGCTCGATTCCAATGGGTGCGGGCGGTGGCAACGGCGCTGGTGGCCGGGCTGGTGATGCGGCTTCTGATATTTCCGGCGGGTGCGTTGGGCGGACCTCCGCTATGGCTGCGGCTCGCGGCCTTTGCCGCGGGTGTTGCTGCGTTCTTCGCGTTCAAGCGGAGCTTGGCCCTGGGCGTGCTCGTCGGCACGCTCGTGCTGGTGGCAGGGTCATTTTGGCTCTTGTGACCGGGGCCTGCGCTCCGCTCCCCCGCTGGCGATCAGCCAAGCACGGCCGGGGTTCCGCGCAGGTGGTGGCTGTCGAAGATTTCGCCCATGATCGCGGCCGCCACGTCGGCGCGTGTGACGGGACCCGGCCGCCAATCCTTTGGGTCGGGGAGCAGGCGGACACGGCCGCTTGCCGGACCGTCCTTGAGTATGCCGGGCCGCATGACGGTCCAGTCGAGCGGAGATGCGCGCACGATCCGCTCCTGCACATCCTTGTCGTCGTAGACGCGCTTCAGGATCAGCGTGAAGGGGATGGCGAAGAAGCCCGTGATGCTGCCACGGCTGTCACCAGCGCCGAGACCGGTGACGCAGATGAGCCGCTTTGGACCTTTCGCGACCATCGCGTCCACGAGGACGCGCGTGGCTTTCGAGAACAATTCCGTGCCGGTGACGAACGACGGCCCCATTTGCAGCCCGAGCACCTGGACAACAGCATCCACGCCGTCGAGTGCGCGCCCGACGCTGTCCCGGTTGAGTGCGTCGCCCGCGAATTTCTCGAGCTTCGGATGATCGATCGGGATCGAGGCCGCCGAGCGGGCGAAGGCGCGCACCTCATGCCCGGCAGCAAGCGCGGCCTTCACGGTCTCGAGGCCGATGCCGCGGCTGGCGCCGATGATGAGCAGATGCATGGTTGATCTCCTGGGCGGCGCAAAATACCAACGCTCGAAAAATTACGTTCTGAGTGCCCGCCGGATCTTCTCGGCGTGCGCTGCGAGCACGGCTCCGTCCTCCATCTTGCCGGTGTGCGGCTTGAGGCCGGCGCCCTCGACGATCGGGATCACGTGGATATGGAGGTGGAACACGGTCTGGCCGGCCGCGGCCTCGTTGAACTGGATGATGCGCACGCCGTCCGCCCCGAACGCGTCCTTGGCCGCCACCGCGATCTTCTGCACCACCGGAAACAGCCGCGCCAGTACCGCCGGATCGGCATCGAGCAGATTGCGTGATGGCACCTTGGGTATGACGAGCGTGTGACCGGGGGCCTGCGGCATCACATCCATGAATGCCAGCGTGGCGTCGTCCTCGTGGACCTTGTGGCAGGGGATCGCTCCGCTGAGTATTTTCGCGAAGATGTTGCTGAAGTCATAGGTCATGGTCTGGCCTCCCGGTCGCGCGTTGCCATCAACCCGAGGCGGGGGGCGTGGTCAAGCATCCTTGCGGGCGCTATCGGCGTCTGCGGCCAACTCTTCTGCCGCTCCACCGCCGAGCGGACCGCGCCGGAACGGGCCCAATTCGGCCAGTTCGGCACTGGCTTCCGCGACGGCCGCACGCTCTCGAACCAAGTAGCGCTCGATAGCGCGCCGGAAACCGGCGTCGGGTATCCAATGGGTCGAATAGGTTGTGACTGGCAGATATCCGCGTGCCAGCTTGTGCTCGCCCTGGGCACCGGCTTCCACACGCTTCAGCCCGCGCTCGATCGCGAAGTCGATGGCCTGATAGTAGCAGACCTCGAAATGCAGGCAGGGATGCTGCTCGACGCAGCCCCAATAGCGGCCGTAAAGGCAGTCGCCGCCAATGAGATTGAGGGCACCGGCGATGGCGCGGCCGTCGCGCTTCACAAGCAGCAGCAGGCACTGCTCGGCCATTGACTGGCCAAGCCGTGAGAAGAATTCGCGATTGAGATAGGGCCGCCCCCACTTGCGATCGCCGGTGTCGACGTAAAACCGGAAAAACGCATTCCAGTCTGCCTCCGTGATCTCCGCGCCGGTCCGTCGCTCGATCGAGAGGCCCGTTGCCATGGCCGTCTCGCGCTCCTTGCGGATGGTTTTGCGTTTCCGCGATGCGAGCGTGCCGAGAAAATCCTCAAATGTCGCGTAGCCCCCGTTCGTCCAGTGAAACTGTTGCCCCGTGCGCTGAAGAAAGCCCAAGCCGCCGAGCCGGTTCCACTCGCCTTCCGTCAGAAATGTGACGTGCAGCGACGAGACGTCCATGCGGCGCGCCACTTCCACCGCGCCCGCCGCGAGCACATCCTGGCGTGCCTCGGCGTCTGGTCCGGGCTTCACCAACAATCGCGGTCCGGGAACCGGTGTAAACGGCACGGACGCCTGCAGTTTCGGATAGTAGCTGCCGCCAGCGCGTGTGTAGGCATCCGCCCATGCGTGATCGAACACGTATTCGCCCTGGCTGTGGGTCTTTGCATAAAGAGGCATGGCACCGGCAATGCCGCCGTGTCCGTCTTCGAGTACAAGATGCTGCGGAATCCAGCCCGCCTGCTCGCCGGTAGTGCCGGCATCCTCCAGCGCTTTGAGGAACGCGTGGGTTACGAACGGATTCGCCGCGGCAGGCGATGGGTTGGCACAGGCGTCCCATGCGGCGGCGTCGATGTCCGCGATGCGCGGATAAACCTTCAGCGTCCTGGTCGGCTTGTCCTGCACCCTGCCATCCGTCACTGTCGTTTTCGCCATCTGCTGGCCGGTTGTCTTGCCGCGAGCAGGCTGTTCTACACCGCGGAGCAGCCTGTCTTCTTGCCTTGCCTTGCCGTACATATAATCTGGTACGCATGCCGCGAGCGCGGGATCACTTGCGATATGTCATCCTGCGTCGTCGCAAACTTGCTGGAGCGTACCATGAAGTCGGGTCGAACGGTTGCGGTGGTGTTGGCAGTCACGCTGATGGCGGATGCGCCGGTACTGGCGCGCGAGCCCGATGGCGACGGCGTCAAGATCGGGCGCAAGTCGTATCTCGCCAAGCTGATCTCCGCCGAAAAGATCGAGCAGACGTCGGCGCTGCAATACGAGCAGATGACCCGGCAGGCATTCCAGAAGCGCGCACTCGTCGATCCCGATCATCCGCAGGCGCAGCGCCTCAAGCGCATATTCAGGGATCTGGAGCCGCACACGCTCAAGTTTAACGCGCGCGCGAAGGACTGGAAGTGGGAAGTCAGCCTGATCAATTCCCCGCAGATCAATGCCTTTTGCATGCCCGGCGGCAAGATCGCGTTCTTCACCGGCATCCTCGAGAAATTGAAACTCACCGATGACGAGGCGGCCATGATCATGGGGCACGAGATGGGCCACGCACTTTGGGAGCATGCGCGGGAACGGGCGGCGAAGACCAACATTACCAACATCGGCAGCCGGGTGGTCGGCGGACTGCTGTTCGGGCAGGCGGGCGAAGTGATCGGGGCGGCGGGAGCAAGCCTCGCGACGTTGAAATTCTCGCGCAACGACGAGACCGAGGCCGATCTGATCGGGTTGGAACTCGCGGCACGCGCTGGCTATGACCCGCGTGCCGGGATAACGCTGTGGGAAAAAATGAGTGCGGCGTCCAAGGGCGCGCCGCCGCAGTGGCTGTCGACGCATCCGTCCGGATCGAGCCGCATCGAGACCATCAAGAAGAACCTGCCCGACGTCATGCCGCTCTACGAGAGGGCGAAGGCCAAACGAGCCGGCTGAAAGGCCGACGTCCAACGATATCACGCTCAACTGCGGATGACTGGCAGGCGGTTGGACATTGATGCCGAGCGTCCCCCCGTGCCGCCGAGCACGCCTCATGCTCGCCGCCAAGGGTTCGAGGCTGTCCGTGCGTCGTCAGGTCTGGCTTGAGCCCGCGGGTGGTGGCGTGCGGCTCTTCTTCTTGAGGCTGTAACTCGAAACCGGCTTGCCTGAACTGGGGTGGCGCGATTTGCCGCTGAGTTCTGCGGCGCGGGTGCCGAAAAACTTGCCGCCGGGCTTGACCGCGGCTTTTCCGCCCGTCTTGGCTCCGGAACCCTCAAACGGCTTGCCGCCAGAACTTCCTCGCATGCCGCGGTGGGTTTCGCTGCCTGGGCCGCTTGCAGACGAATTGGCCGGAGTGCGAAACGGCTTCCCGCCGGAACCGCCACGCGTGTCGCTGCGCGACTTGGCGAACGGCTTGCCGTCGGAGGTACCGCGAGACGGCCCGAAGGATTTGCCACCAGAGCCGCCGCGGGACTTGCGGAAGGGCTTGTCGCCGGGCTTTCCGCCAGAGTGGCCAAACGGCTTGCCGCCCGACCGTGCAAATGGCTTTCCGGTATGCTGCCGAGGCTCTTGTACCGCCGTCGCGGTGGAGGGCTGAGTTGCGTCGCGGGGCGACCGGGTCGGAACGGCATCGTCACGTCTCGGCCTATTCGGAGTTTGGTCAGTCTGTTCCACTCCTGAGGCCGCGACGCCGTCGGGTTTGCCACCACCGTTGCGATCGGGGCGGTGATTCGACGCATTCGCGCCGCGGGCCCGCCACGGCTTTTTCTCGTAGGGTTTCTTGGTCCACACCTTGTCCGGGGCATTCCGGCGAGCGCCCCGTTGAGCGTCCGCCCGATTGCCATCGGTGGTGGTGCCGGCATCCACGCGGGCAACCGCTGCGGCGGCCTCGTGTGCGACCGGTGTCGGGAGGTCGGCGACGGGAGGCATGGGTGCCGTGACGTGAGCGGTTGCTGCAGGCGCGGTCGGCGCGGGTTTTCCGATCGCATCGATGGCCCCGGCCGCGGCCGCCGTATCGGCGGCCGAGTGAGCGCCGACCCGTGTGATATGACCTTCCTTGCTGGGGCTGGTGCGCACGGTATGAGCGAATTGCTCGGCGAATTCGGCTACGATCTGGAAGCGGGTGTCGCGATCGTAGATCTTTATTGCACCGATCTCGGCTTTCGACACATTGCCGGCGCGGCAGATCAGCGGCAGCAACCATCGCGGATCTGCGTTGCGGTCGCGGCCGATGTTCAAGCGGAACCAAACCATCTCGCGGGCGTCGTCGCGGTGTGCCCGTGGTGCCCGCGGCTCGCGGTCCGTCCCGATCGCATCTCCGGCACCGGGCCGGCTGTCACGCTTCCAGTGCTGCCGGGGCGGCGGCGAATGAGCCAGGCCATTGGCGGCGTCGTTGCGGTTTCCACGTTCGCGCTCGCCCCGATCCGGCGCATTTCGATCCAAGCCCGGGCGATCCCGTCGAACATAGTTGCGGCCGGTGCTTGTGCGATCCTCGCGGCGCGGCGGACCGGTGTCCTCGGCCAAGTCCTCAGGCGCGGGGAGCTGCGCCCGCTGCATCCGGACCAGCGCCAGTGCGATCTCGTCGGCTGACCGCGCCGCCTGCAGCCCTCGTGCGAGCGCGGCGTCGTCCTCGGTCGCGGGATCTGTGAACAGCCGGTCGGCCAGGAACCGTTCCTGGTCGCGTGCGCGGATCTCGTCGGCGGTCGGTGCGGCCACCCACGTCACTTTCACTTTTGAGGATCCGAGCAGAACCTCGGCCTTGCGTCGCCTGTTGTAGGGCACGATCAGCAAGCAAATGCCCTTTCTGCCAGCGCGTCCCGTGCGGCCCGAGCGATGCAGCAGCGTCTCGCCGTCATTTGGCAGATCGGCGTGAATGACCAGTGCGAGATCGGGCAGGTCGAGGCCGCGGGCGGCGACATCGGTCGCCACCAGCACGCGCGCCCGGCCGTCGCGCACCGCTTGGAGTGCATGCGTCCGTTCGCTTTGGCTGAGTTCGCCAGAAAGCGCGACCGCCGAAAACCCGCGTTCGGTGAGACGTGCATGCAGACGCTTCACCGACTCGCGGGTGGCACAGAATACCAGCGTGGCCCGCATCTCGTGATAGCGGAGCACGTTGACGACGGCATGCTCGATGTCGTGCGGTGCAACGCGAAGTGCCCGATAGTCGATATCGGCGTGCTGCTCATCGCGCCGAATGGTCTCGATGCGCTTGGCGTCGCGTTGATAGCGCTGGGCCAAGGCTTCGATGTCGCGCGGCATGGTGGCGGAGAACAGCAGGGTCTGCCGGGTGGCGGGCGTGGCGTCGAGGATGACCTCGAGATCTTCGCGGAAGCCCAGATCGAGCATCTCGTCGGCCTCGTCGAGTACGATGGTCTTGAGGCCCGCTAGCCGCAGTCTACGCCGTTCGAGGTGGTCGCGCAGACGCCCCGGCGTGCCGACGACGATGTGCGCGCCTGTTTCGAGCTCGCGGGCCTCGGTGCGGGCATCCATGCCGCCGACGCAGGTGACGATTCGGGCGCCGGTCTCGGCAAACAGCCAGACCAGTTCCTGCTGCACTTGCATGGCGAGCTCTCGCGTCGGGGCGATGATCATCGCCATCGGATCAGCCGCGCGCTCGAAGCGTTCCGACGTATCGAGCAGCGTGCGGGCAATGGCGAGACCGAAGGCAACAGTCTTGCCTGATCCGGTCTGGGCCGAGACCAACATGTCGCGGGCCATGGCCTCCGGCTCGAGTACGGCGAGTTGCACCGCGGTCGGCACCGAGTAATCGCGCGCGGCGAGGGCGCGGCCGAGCGCGGGGTGGGGCGACGGAAATGTCATCGTGAGCTGGGCTTTCAACGGGCACCGCGTCTCGCGGGCTCCGGTATGGAGGCGGCCGGCGTCGGTGGGCGATAGAACTTGATGGCGGGGCAATAGCGGGTTTCAAGCGGCCAGGCCAGATGACATGGCGTAGCGGGTTAATTGTGGCCACATCACCGGGTCAAGTGGGGCGGTCACTCAGGTTGGCGGCCTTCGAAAATTGCGGCGTCCGCGTGGTCTTTGGCTGTGGCCCAGTCTTCTAGAGAGCGAACGGTCCACGTAAACAGCGGAATGTTCTGCACCTCGCGGACATAGCGCGTCACCGCCGTCGGCAGGTTCTTTACGTTGTAGGCAAAGAAATCCGGCTTGGCTGGCCCGCTTTCCAGAAGGTGCGACAACCGGTCCTTGCGGGCCGGGGTCAATCGCCCGTCCCAGGCGCCGGTCGCCGGGTAGATGCCGGAGACGATGCCGCGCGGGATCTTTGGCGCAAGTTCGGCGACCGCGGTCATCACGCCAGGATCGAACGACATCAGCGCCAGTGGACCGCGATATGCTTTTGCGAAACTGGCGATCAGTCCGAGGAAGTCGACGTCGGGTGGAGCCCATTCGCTTTTGATCTCGACCAGCAGCGGCACGCGGCCGCCGACGAGGTCAAGGAAATCGGAGAACGAAAGGATGGGGGTGTCCTGGCCCTTGTAGCGGAGGCGGGCGAGCTGCTCGGGCGAGAGGGTGGCCACGGGACCGGCGCCATCGACCAGCCGTTCGAGCGTCTCATCATGGAACACGATGGGCCAACCGCCTGCCGCCGGCCGCAAGTCACACTCGATGCCAACGCCGAGACGCAGGGCGGCCTCGAACGCCGGACCGGTGTTCTCGATCACACCGGTGGTAGCGTCGTGCAGGCCGCGATGGGCCATGGAACGGACGAATTGCGCGCGATCGAGCCTGGACATCCCTCACCCCCTGATACGCATGACCGCATCGACCTCGACGGCGGCGTTCATCGGCAGGCTCGGCACCCCGACCGCCACGCGCGTGTGTTTGCCGGCGTCGGCTAGAACGCTGCCGATGAGATCGGATGCGCCGTTGACAACCTTGGGATGTTCCGTGAAGTCCGCCGAAGCCGCGACGAACCCGTTGAGCCGCAGCACCTGGCTGATGCGACCGAGATCACCAAGCGCCGCCTTGGCCTGTGCCAGGATGTTGAGCGCGGACAGCCGCGCAGCCTCGTAGCCGTCCTCGATTGTGAGCCCCGCACCGGGACCGCTGCCCAGCCGGCCGGTAATCATCGAGCCGTCAGCCGCTTTCGAAAGTTGCCCGGAAACATAGAGCAGATCGCCGGAAACCACATAGGGCACGTAGTTGGCCACGGCGGGCGGCGCCGGCGGCAGCTCATAGCCGAGTGATTTCAATCGCGCCTCGATTTCGCCGCCCATGAATGGTCCTCCTGTTGCCGTTAATGTAGCGCATCTGACGTTTGGTCCCCACTCGGGGCTGGACTCGAAACCAAACGCCAGATGAAAAAGCTACACTAGAATCATAGGTTTGCTAGTATTTCTTAGGCGCCGACATTTGATCTGGAGCGCGTTGCAACGGGAATCAAATGTCGGCGCCGGAACACTAGCGATGCGCCGGTCCATACTTTGCGCTCTACTCTCCGTTCGACCGGAGAGTTGTGCCGCGTACTCAGCAGCTTTGCAACGCCACAGGCTGGACGTACAGTCAGCGTTGGAAAGTCTATGCTCTGGGGTCTCCAGAATTTTCAAGTGAGAGAACAACGGAAATCAATGTCGAACACCTCCAAGCGCATCTGTGCCGTGTTTACTCTGCTGGCGGCGGCTGTCCTGCTGCCCTTCGCCGCGGTGGCCCAGGCCGTGACACTTGCTCCGCACCGCGCCGTTTACGACGTGACGCTTGATCGCTCGTCGCCAGGTTCAGGCGTCGCGGAGATGACCGGCCGCATGGTCTATGAGCTCACAGGGAGCGCCTGCGAAGGTTACACCCAGAACATGCGCTTCGTAACCCGCTCGTCCGGATCGGAAGGCGCGAGCCGGATCAACGACCTCAGAACGTCGAGCTGGGAGGAGACCGGCGGCAAGCGGCTGCGCTTCTCCACGACCCAGTACCAGGACGACGTTTTGGCCGAAACCTCCCAAGGTGACGCGGGCCGCGACGGCAAGGGCATCAAAGTCGAACTTTCTAAGCCTTCTGAAAAGGCGCTAAAGTTGGCAGGGGATGTGTACTTCCCGATCCAACATTCCATCGCCTTGATCGAGGCGGCGCGCGCCAGGAAATTGCAATTCGCGGCCGACCTCTACGACGGCTCCGAGAGGGGTGAGAAGGTTTACACCACAAACTCGGTGATCGGCCGGCCCTTCGCGCCAGGTGCCGCAAAAGTGCCGGCGAGCGTGAAGAACGCAGAGAAACTCGATGCGTTGCCGTCATGGCCGATTGCGATCAGTTACTTCGAGCCCGGCGCCGAGAAAAAGGACGCGGTGCCTACCTATGAGCTTGGTTTCCGGTTTTTCGACAACGGCGTGAGCACGGGCCTCCGGATCGACTACGGCGAATTCGCAATCCGAGGCGAAATCAAGGAATTGGTGTTCCTCGAAGCCTCGAAGTGCGCGCCCTGACCCTTGGCCTGACCTTGTCCCTGGCCGGACCCGGCCCTGGCGCCAGCTCATGTGCCCTCGTGGACTGGCCATAACCGTGCGGCACCACGGACACCGGATGAGTCGCCCCATCTGGGCGACACCACGTGAACGAACGGTTCGGAGGCGAAAACGAATGGAGCCATGCGTCGAGGCAATTCGGCGTAAAGGTAGTCGAGCTTCGACAGCCCGCCGCCGAGCACGATGATCTCTGGATCGAACAGGTTGACCACATGTGCCAGTCCTCGGGCCAGTCGCGAGGCGTGACGGTCCAGTGCGGCGCGCGCGAGGCCATCTCCGCGTGCGGCACGTTCGGCGATCGATGCGGCGTCGATGTGCAAACCGGTCGCGAGGGCATGATCCGCGGCCAGCGCCGGGCCTGACACCCAGGTCTCCATGCAGCCGAAGCGTCCGCACCAGCATCGCCGACCTGGGTGCTCCCCGGTGTCGGCCCAGGGCAGCGGATTGTGACCCCACTCACCGCCAATGCCGCGTGGGCCGTCGATCAACCTGCCGTCAACGACCAGACCACCGCCGCAGCCTGTGCCGAGGATTACGCCAAACACCGAACGGGCGCCCTGTGCGGCGCCGTCCGTCACTTCCGATAATGTGAAGCAGTTGGCATCGTTGGCGAGCCGTACCGGACGGCGCAAGGCGGTCTCGATGTCCCGGCCGAAGGGCTTGCCATTGAGCCATATGGAATTGGCGTTCTGAACCAATTCAGTTCCTGGTGCCAGCGAGCCCGGCATGCCAATCCCGAGACCGGGCGAGACGTCGCAGCCAGCGTCTCGATCGAGGCTTTGCACCAATACCGCAATGGTTTCGATCGTCGCGGCATAGTCGCCCTGTGGGGACTTCACCCGCCGTCTCGCACGCTCCTTCCCGGCCGAATCGAGAACGACTCCCTCGATCTTGGTGCCGCCCAGGTCGATGCCCATGCGGGCCGCTGAAACGGCGGCGCCGGGGTTCGGAGTGGTGAGGCGATCGAGGCTCAATGGTCGCCCCGCAGGTGCTGCTCTCGGGCCAGCAGTGCGTGGGCATAGCCGATCTGCTGCGGCTGCAAGCCGGCTTGGGCGGAAAACAAAAGTAACAGGCTCTCATCAGAGAGCAGATGGTCGAGCACGGCGGCCTGCATTCCGGCGGTTGCGGCACCCGCCGCCAATTCGGATGGGCCGATACCGGTCAGCGCAAGGAAGCGGCCGAGGCGCGGCATGTCCTCAGCCAGGAACGTGAGGGCCTTAAGCGCGATGGTCGCTGCGCCCTCGATATCGAGAACAGGTGCCTTGCGCGTCATCTTGGCCCTCCGGCGATTGCTCAAACTAGACCACATCTTAAACAGTTGGTTACGCCTCTTGGCGCAAAGTAAGCTCCGGCAAACCCCCAGAATCGGTGCACAACGGGAGGGGGTTGCATAGCGGGTTGATCGAATGACCTATCAGGATACCAGGACGGTCGTCGAGGACCAATCGGTCACCGCTCGGCTGCGGACCAAGACGGTACTGATCGTGGAAGACAACGAGCTGAACATGAAGCTGTTTCATGATCTGCTCGATGCCCACGGATACCGTACGATACAAACCAGGAATGGTCTCGATGCCTTGCCGCTGGCCCGCGAGCATCGGCCCTCGCTGATCCTGATGGACATCCAGCTGCCCGAGGTTTCCGGCCTCGATGTGACGAAGTGGCTGAAGGAAGACGATGAGCTGCGTGGAATTCCGGTCATTGCTGTAACCGCGTTCGCCATGAAGGGCGACGAGGAGTGGATCCGGTCTGGCGGCTGCGAGGCCTATATTTCCAAACCGATATCGGTGATGACGTTCCTCGATACGGTCAGAAGGTACGCGGGCGGAGCCTGAAGCGGTGCCAATGTTGAAACATCGAGCCTAGGTTTGAAAGTCAAGCAATGACAGCCCGCGTTCTCGTGGTTGACGATATCTTAGCGAACGTCAAGCTTCCGGAGGCTCGGCTGGCGGCCGAGTACTTCGAGGTGCTGACCGCCTATAGTGGCAAGGAGGCGCTCGAAGTCCTCGCACGCGAGCGCGTCGACGTCGTCCTGCTCGATGTCATGATGCCGGGCATGGATGGCTACGAGGCGTGCCGACGGATCAAGAGCAACCCGAAGACGCACCACGTCCCCGTGATCATGGTGACGGCTCTCGACCAGCCGTCGGATCGGGTGCAGGGGCTCGAAAACGGCGCCGATGATTTCCTGACAAAGCCCGTCGATGACATCGCGCTCATAACGCGGGTGAAGAACCTCGCGCGTCTCAAGATGCTGAACGACGAAATGCTGATGCGGGCCACGACCGGCCGGCAGATGGGCATGGCTGAAAATGCGGCCTTGGAAAAGGCCCTATCGGGCAGGTCGGGCCGCATCCTGGTGGTCGACGATCACCCGCGTTCGGCGACGCGTCTGCTCGATGCACTCGCCAAGACGCACGAAGCGTTCGTCGAACCCGATCTCCATGCGGCGCTGGTCCGGCTGGCGGAACAGAACTTCGACCTCTTGATCGTCAGTTTAAGCCTGACGAATGCCGATGGCATGAGGCTCTGCTCACAGGTGCGCTCGCTGGAGCGGACACGGCACTTGCCGATCATCATTCTGGTCGAGCCCGGTGACGATGCGCGCCTGCTGCGTGGTCTCGACATGGGCGTCAACGACTACCTCATGCGTCCGATCGAACGGCACGAGATGCTGGCGCGGGTGAAAACCCAGATCAAGCGCAAGCGCCACTCTGACTATTTGCGCAATCGCCTCGAGGAAAGTGTCGAGCTTTCGATCATCGATCCGCTTACCGGGTTGCACAACCGGCGATACATGGAAGGTCACTTGAAGACGCTGGTTGCGGAGGCGCTCCACTCCGGGCGCGCGCTGTCGATCCTGGTTGCCGACATCGATCATTTCAAAAAGGTCAACGACACCTTCGGCCACGATGGCGGAGATTTTGTACTGAAGGAATTCTCGCAGCGTTTCCAGCGCAATACGCGCGGAATCGATCTGGCCTGCCGGCTCGGTGGAGAGGAATTCCTGATCATCATGCCGGACACCGATATTGCCCGGGCCTACCAGGTGGGAGAACGGTTGCGGGCGTGTGTTGCCGCTGATCCGTTCACAATCAACTCGGAGACGCGCATTCGCGTGACTGCGAGTGTGGGCTTGGCGACCATCGAGCGGGCCGATGATACGCCGGAATCCGTGTTCAAGCGGGCGGACAATGCCCTCTATGCCGCAAAGCGGCGGGGTCGCAATCGAGTTGTGGCCGACGCGGCGTAGCCAATCCGATAAAAGCCGAGCCGCGACCGCCCGTTTCGCGCTTTACGGGAACGAAAAAAACCATACAATCAAACATATTTCGAAGCAACCGCATTCAATTGTCGCAGCAACGTCACAGCGGCGTCTTCATCGGGCCGTGATGTTAACGTTGACTAAAAATCGAGCTGTGGCTGGACAACAATAGGTCAAGCCCAATCGTTGCTAAATGAGCTTTGATCTGCCAAATTGGAACGACAACAGGGGGGCACTACATTCAGTCATACGGACAGCCGGACCATGGGCACGAACTTGGTCGGCATCGTATGGCAGCAGGTTTCCTGCACATCATCGGGGTATCCGCATCTCTCGATGACGAGCGGGAAAATGTGACCGGTCCAGGCGGCTTAGAGTGGCCTCCTCGATACAGCTGCAGGTGATCGGTCACAACACCAAGTGGTTCGTCAACGCCCTCTTTGACGGACTGTTTGGTTACAGGCCAGGGCGCGCGACTTGATCGGAAACGTTACCCCGCTGCCGATATGAGTTGCGAGCCCTGGCCAAGTCTTTCGTAATAGCCGCCCGGTAGACCTTGCACCGGCAATGCCGCGGAACAAGATTTGCGTCGCAAACCAACAGCAGTGTCAGAGCCTTGGCCTAATCATCGGACCCTGGCATCCGCGTGCGCATCATGACATGAACACTCGTGTCCGGGGCGAAGCTGCGCATCGATCTGGTTGCGCAATTGCTCTTGCCGCGTGACGCACTAAGGCGCGGAGCGCTCCGCCCAGTGGCCCGTCAAAATTTGGAACTAAGAAGCTTGAATTTGTCAGGCGTCGCCCGGCGCTCGCCCCAATCGCAGCGTCTGCGCGACGTTTACTTGATCTTCGTCTCTTTGAATTCGACGTGCTTGCGGACGACCGGATCGTACTTCTTGAACACGATCTTCTCGGTCGAGGTGCGCGGGTTTTTCTTGGTCACGTAGAAGAAGCCGGTGCCGGCGGTCGACAGGAGCTTGATCTTCTGGGTGGCTGGCTTGGCCATGGATTTTGAACTCGCTGAATGACCAGTGGGATCACGAGGGTGCGGGATCACTCGTACCGGCCGGTTGAAATGGAAGTCCGCACCATACTGTCGCGCGCTTACGTGTCAAGGCGCGACTGCCGTCGGCTGCGGCGGTCTGGGCCGGGGGGCGCTGACCGGTTCTTACGCCGAAATCAGCGCGCGGTGGAACGAGCCGTTGCGGAAGTAGTAGAATGGCACAGGCTGGGCTACCGGCGACTCGCGCGTGGTCAGCCGGTCGGATAGGTCCTCGATGACAGCGCGCGTGATCGAGGGCAGGTCGAGCGAACGGGCCTCGTCGAGGGAGAACCAGTCGAGGCTTTTGAGCTCGTTGTCGGGAGGGGCCACGCGGAGGGCGATCTCGGTCGCGGATATGGTGAAAAAGCGGGTGTCGTATCGGCGTTTCCGGCCGGGTGGCGTGATCGCTCGAGCGAACAGCCGTAACGTTCCGATCCTGGGCCGCATGCCGTGATCGAGGAATCGTTGCCAGGAGGGTGATGTTCGCTCGGCCGCAGCTGGCTTCGACGCACTCTCGATCGGCGATCCGATCAACAGGCCGGCCTCCTCGAAGGTCTCGCGCACAGCCGCCAGCGCCAGAGCGCGGGCCCGGTCACGGCTCGGCGTGCCCTTCATATCGACCAGTAGCTTCCGCTCTTCCGCGGCATCCAGGTCGTCCAGACACGGTGCCAGGCGGTCCGAACGGTCGACACGGCCGCCGGGGAAGACATACTTGTTCGGCATGAACACCAGATCTGGCCGGCGGCGGCCCATCAGGATCCGCGCTTCGCCCGTCGAGTGGTCGAGGATGACCAGTGTTGCCGCGTCGCGTGGCCGGAGTGCGCGAGGCTTCGTCTCCGTTGCGCCGCCGTCGGATTGATTATCGGCCGCGTTCACGCTGGGGCTCCCGTAGAAACTTCGGCTATCGGCAGGTCAACGGTGCGCAGGGTCGATGTCGACTGCCGCCGGGCCCGCCGGATCAGGTCCGCCAAAACCGTGCATCCGCAGCGCCCACTGCAGGCCTATCATCGCGCCCTTGACCCGCGGTAACAGTGCCAGGCTCAGCCCCAGGATGAGTGGTGTCCATAAGAGAGCATGGACCCACAACTCGGGCGCGTAGGCCTTCTCAACGTACATCACTCCCGCAACAACGATGTGGCCGACGATGAACATGGTGAAATAGGCCGGCCCGTCGTCGGCGCGCTGGTGGTGCAAGTCTTCCGAGCATGACGGGCAGGTGTCCGCCACTTTCAAATAGCTCGAGAACAGATGACCCTCCCCGCAGGCCGGACAGCGCAACGCCAAGCCACGCAACATTGCCTGCTGGGTTGGGCGCGGCGCGCGTGTAGACGTGCTCGGTGATATGCTGTGTTTGATGGGCATGAGCGTCTCTAGCAGAGGTCCGCGGGACTTCATATTGCGCAAAATGTCATCGCCGCTACTTGGCCGCACCGACGACTTCCGTCCCTGCGGATCGCGGCTGACGGTCGTCTGGTCCGGGGGAGTGCAACCGAGACCCCAAGCATTGGATCGCGATCCGCCTCTCCCGTTGGGGAGAGGAACCGAGATCACCGCCGTCGCCGGCCGCCGAAGCGCCGGTCCCGCGGCTGGTTGCGCCCGCGTGAAGATGTCGACATCGACACACCGCCCTTCTGGCCAGGGGTGAGCATTTCGAAGCGCAGGGCCCCTGCCGAAGGGATCGCTTCCACGAGCTTGACCTCGACTTTGTCGCCGAGGCTGTAGGTTTCACCCGTGCGGCTGCCAACCAGGGCGCGCGCGGCCTCGACGTGCTGGTAAAAATCATTGCCGAGGCTCGACACGGGCACGAATCCGTCGGCGCCGGTGTCCTTCAGTCGTACGAACAGACCGGACCGCGTGACGCCGCCGATACGGGCCTCGAACTTCGCCCCGACCCGGTCGGCGAGATGCGTGGCGATCAGGCGGTCGGTGGTCTCGCGCTCGGCCGCCATGGCTCGCCTTTCGGCTTGAGAAATCTGCTGGGACACCGCGGCAAGACGGCCCGCTTCCTCGTCGGTCAAGCCGTCGTCGCCGAGCTTCATGGCGCGAACCAGGGCGCGATGGACCAGCAGGTCGGCGTAGCGGCGAATGGGGGAGGTGAAATGCGCGTACTTCGACAGGTGCAGGCCGAAGTGGCCGATGTTGTCGGGCGCGTATTCCGCTTGCGCCTGGGCTCTGAGCACGACCTCGTTGACCAGTTCAGGTACCGGCAACAACTTGGCATCTTCCAGGATGCGATTGAAATGCGCAGGTTTCAGTTGTCCGGCGGGCGGGACTTGCAGATTGAGCGTTTCGAGGAAGTCGCGGAGGTTTTTCAGCTTTTCCGGGCTCGGGGCGCCGTGGATGCGATAGACAACCGGGCACTTCTTGGCTTCCAGCGTTTCAGCGGCGGCGACGTTGGCCTGGATCATCATCTCTTCGATGAGCTTGTGGGCGTCGAGCCTCTCAGGCGTGATCACCTCGGCGACGCGGCCATCAGCATCCAGCTTGATCTTGCGCTCGGGCAGGTCGAGATCGAGAGGTCCGCGCCGGTTGCGGGCGGCAAGCAGCACGGCGTAGGCGGCCCATAGCGGCTTGAGCGCCACGTCCATCAGGGCCACGCACTTGGCGTTCGGATTGCCGTCGATGGCCGCTTGCGCTTCCTGATAGCTGAGCTTGGCGGCAGAGCGCATCATGCCGCGCAGGATTGTATGGGAACGCTTCTCGCCCGACTTGTCGAAAATCATGCGGGCGGCGAGGCAAGGCCGGTCCTCGCCCTCGCGCAGCGAGCACAGATCATTCGATATTTTTTCCGGCAGCATCGGCACGACACGATCGGGAAAGTAGACCGAGTTGCCGCGCAGCAGAGCTTCGCGGTCAAGCCGCGAGCCGGGGCGGATGTAGTGGGCGACATCGGCGATGGCGACGATGACGACGAAGCCGCCGTGGTTGTTTCGATCGCTGTCGGGCTCGGCATAGACGGCGTCGTCGTGGTCGCGGGCATCGACCGGATCGATGGTCAGAAGCGGCAGATGCCGAAGATCGTCTCGGCCCTTGAGGACTGGCGCGGGTAGGTTCGCGGTCTCGGCGAGGACGCTGTGGGGAAAGTCGTCCGGAATGCCGTGGGTATGCACCGCGATCAAGCTGATCTTGCGCTGGTCGTTGGGATTGCCGAGGCTTTCGAGCACGCGCGCCATGGCCACGTGCATGCGCCCTTTCTGAACGAGATCGAAACGCACCAGATCGCCGTCCTTGGCCGAGCCTTCGTCGCCCTTTTGGATGGTCCAGGACTTCAACTGCTTGCGGTCGATGGGCTCGATGGTCCCGCCGCCGCGGGGAGACGTGCGGAACACGCCCAGCAGCCGTCGCGCATCGCGCGGCAGTTTGCGGATCGGCTCGGCCTCGAAGCGGTAGCCATCGACGTCTTCGTCGTCGAGTTTGGTGACGCGCGCCAGAATGCGATCGCCGACGCCGATTTCGGTGGCCGCGCCATCGTCGTCCACGGTGCGGGTCTTTCCGGGCAGCAGCAAAATGGCCGGACGCGCGCCATCGTCGGCATCCCAGATGACGGGGCGGGCAACGAGATCGCCGTCGTCGTCGCGGCCGGTGATCTCAAGCGCCGAGACCGGCGGCAGGCCACCCTTTTCCTTGAGCGCCTTCCGGTTGCCGGCAAGCGTGCCGTCCTCGGTCATATCGGCAAGCAGTTTCTTCAGGCCGATCTTGTCGCCGCCCTTGATGCCGAAGGCGCGTGCAATTTCACGCTTGCCCACCTTGGTCTGCGCCTGCTGAACGAAGGTCAAGATCTCGTCGCGGGTTGGCAGCGGCTGCTCGCCCTTTGGCCCGCCCTTGAGCGCCTGTCGCTTCTCCTTGGGGACTGATTTGGAGCCCGCGCGGTTATTGGGTTTGCGGTCGCGGGCCACGGGGTGTCAGCCCTCCGACTTTATTTTGGCTGCAGCCCTGGGTCCGGCCTTCGCAGCGGGTTTGGCTTTCGGTTTGGACTTGGCCGGCGCCTTGTCCGCAGGTGCTTTGCCGGTCTCGCTCACTTTGGCTTTGGCAGGCGCCTTGCCTTTGGACGGCGCCTTGGCCGGTCGCTTGCCTTTCGCCGGTTTGCCGCCCCCCTTGGCGATGCGCTCCTGCAACAGGAGTATGGCTTCGGCGACCGACAGCGTGGCTGCGTCCCTGCCCTTTGGAACCGTGGCGTTGACCTTGTTGTGGCTGACATAGGCGCCGTACTTGCCGTCGAGCACCTCGATCTTGCCGCCCTCTTCGGGATGCTCGCCGAGATCCTTGAGAACCGTCTTCTGCGCTGCGCGGCCGAACCGGCCCTTGCCGCCGCCAGCGCGCTTCTCGGCCAGTACTGTCACGGCGCGGTTGAGGCCGATCGAGAACACCTCCTCGGCGCTTTCGAGGTTGGCATAGGTGCCATCATGCAGGACAAACGGCCCGTAGCGGCCAAGTCCCGCCGTGATCGGCGTCTTGGTCTCTGGGTGCAGGCCCACCTCGCGCGGAAGGGAGAGCAATTGCAGCGCTTTTTCGAGGTCGATGTTGGCGGCATCCACACCCTTGGGCAAGCCCGATCGCTTGGGTTTGTCGTCGCCCACGGCTTCGCCCAATTGCAGGTAGGGTCCGAAGCGGCCGGCCTTCACGACAACGGGCAAACCGCTGTTCGGATCGAACCCGAGATCGCGATCGCCGCCGGACGCCGCGGCGTCGCCGCTGAGTTGCCGGGTGAACTTGCAATCCGGGTAATTGCCGCAGCCGATGAAAGCGCCGGACTTGCCGGAGATCTTGAGGCTCAGCCGTCCAACGCCGCACTTCGGACATGTGCGCGGGTCGGCGCCGTCCTCGCGGGCGGGGAACACGTGGGGTCCGAGCATCTCGTTCAGCGCTTCGAGCACGTCGCCGACGCGGAGATCCTTGATTTCCTCGACGGCACTCGTGAAGTCACGCCAGAAGTCGCGCAGCACGTCTTTCCAATCGAGCTTCGCATCGGAGATCAGGTCGAGCTGCTTTTCGAGACTTGCCGTGAAGTCGAACTCCACATAGCGCATGAAGAAGCTTTCGAGGAAGGCGATGACGAGGCGCCCCTTGTCCTCGGGCACCAGGCGCTTCTTCTCGATACGAATGTAATCGCGCTCCTGCAGCACGGCCATCGTGGAGGCATAGGTGGAGGGTCGGCCGATGCCCAGCTCTTCCATGCGCTTCACAAGTGTCGCTTCCGAGAAGCGCGGCGGCGGTTGGGTGAAGTGCTGGCTGGTCTCGATGCCCTTCTCGGTGAGTTGGTCACCTGAAGAAAGCGGCGGCAGGCGGCGGCTGTCGTCGTCCTCGTCGGCGGTATCGTCCTTGCCTTTCTCGATGGCGCGGACCCTGTCATCGCGGCCCTCTTCGTAGACACGGAGAAAGCCGTCGAACTGCACGACCGAGCCGGAGGCCCGAAACCCGTAAGACTTGCCGTCGCGGCCATCGACCAATATGTCGGCGGTGGTCTGTTCGAGTTCGGCGGACGCCATTTGGCTGGCGATGGTACGCTTCCAGATCAGCTCGTAGAGCCGGGCCTGGTCCTTGTCGAGATAGCGCGCCACGTCCTGCGGCTTGCGGCGCGGATCGGTCGGGCGGATCGCCTCGTGCGCTTCCTGGGCATTGGCGGCCGTGGCGGTGTATTCGCGCGCGAAGGGCGTGTAGCGCTTGCCGAACTCGGCCTCGATCAGCCCTCGGATCTGGGTGATGGCCTCGGGCACGATGGTGACGCCGTCGGTTCGCATGTAGGTGATGAGCCCGACGGTCTCGCCGCCCAGGTCGATACCTTCATAGAGGCGCTGGGCGAGCTGCATGGTCTGTTTGGCGCCGAAGCCGAGCTTGCGGGAGGCGTCCATTTGCAGCGTGGACGTTCGGAACGGCGCGTAGGGGTTGCGCTTGGCACCCTTCTTTTCGACGCTTGAAACGCGGAATGGGCGGCCTTCGACCGTCGCTTTGATGGCCTTGGCCGATCCTTCGTCCTTGATGTCGAGTTTTTTCAGTGCAGTACCTGAGATGGCCTGGAGCCGGGCCTCGAAAGCCTCGACCTTGGCGGTGGCGAGACTGGCCTCGAGGGTCCAATACTCGTCGGTGCGGAAGGCCTCGATCTCAGCCTCGCGGTCGCAGACGAGCCGGAGGGCGACCGATTGCACGCGGCCGGCAGAGCGGGCACCGGGCAGCTTCCGCCACAGCACCGGCGACAGGGTGAAGCCGACGAGATAATCGAGCGCGCGGCGGGCGAGATAGGCCGAAACGAGCGGCTGGTCGATCTGGCGCGGGCTCGCGAGCGCCACCATGATCGCCTGCTTGGTGACCGCGTTAAAGGCCACCCGCTCGACCGTCATGCCCTTCGTGATGAGCTTTTTGTCGTTCAGCACCTGAAGGATGTGCCATGAGATGGCCTCGCCTTCGCGATCGGGGTCGGTCGCCAGAATAAGGCGGTCGCAGCCCTTCACCGCGTCGCCGATCTCTTTCATGATTTTGCGGCCACGATCCTCCACGTCCCAGTGCATCGCGAAGTCGTTGTCGGGTTCGACCGCGCCATCCTTCGAGGGGAGGTCTCGGACATGCCCGTACGACGCGATGACCCTGTAACCAGATCCGAGGTACTTGTTGATCGTCTTGGCCTTGGCGGCCGATTCTACTATAACGACGTTCATTTCCGACTTTCAGTCTCGATCCATGAAGGGAGCAGCACGTTTCGCGCCGCCGTCGCGCGGGCAGCCATCACAACGCGCCGGCAGCAGAACTCGCGCGGTTCAGTGTTTGCGCTCACCGATCAGCGGTCGGCCGGGAAGATGGTGAATACGAGCCCGTCTGTCAAACTCTGCCGCCAGCACAATCTTGGGCTATCTAATATTCCAAATTACAACTAAAGATAGAGTTCCGGATTTTGGATCAATGCTCGAGGGCCAACGTCGAAAGGGCGGAGAATTCGAATGTCCATGCAACAGGGTGGGTCGGGTGGCAATAAACACTACGCCGATACAACCGAAGATAGCAACAAGGAGCCGGAGCTCTATAGCGCTCCAGCGGCGGTTCCGGCCGGAGACGTCCTTGGCTACATGTCAGATATGCTTCTCGAACTCAAGGATATCTCCGACCAGCTCGGGTTGCGGACGCTGAGTGGGCTGCTGGCTTTGAGCCATACCGAAGCTGTGGTTCGGCAAGAGCAACAGCTCCAGCAGCAGAAGGGCGCGTCAAGCTGAATTCACTGGGGCGGGGGAGTACGCAATGACACCAGTTGGCCGCCGTGGCGCTCGATGCGACCGGCGAGGTCGAGTTCCATCAGGATCACGTTGACGGAGCGGATCGGCAGACCGGTGGCGCGTTGCAGCGTATCGATGTCGATGGGGGCTGGGCCAAGCGCGGAGACGAGACGTTGGCGGTCGTCGCTGCCGAGCAGGGGTGGCGGCTGTATCGGGACCGGGGCCTGGACATGATGCGGCACGTCGGCTTCGCGCAGCCCAGTGTGCTGGCGGCCCGAAACATGGGATAGTGCAGAGAGGACATCGGCACCACAGGTGACCAATGTCGCGCCGTCCTTGAGCAGCGCGTTGGTGCCTTCGGCGCGCGGATCGAGTGGATGTCCGGGAACCGCAAACACCTCGCGCCCCTGCTCCCCGGCCGTCCGCGCTGTGACCAGCGTTCCAGAACGCCGCGCCGCCTCGATAACAATGACGCCGTAAGATATGCCCGAGATGATGCGGTTGCGCCGGGGGAAGTCCTTGGCCCGGGGCTCGAAACCCGGAGGCTGCTCGGAAATGAGGCATCCGGTCTCGCCGATCCGCTGTTGCAGGCCCGCGTGCTCGGGTGGATAGACGATATCGAGTCCGCCCGCGAGCACGGCAATGGTGCCTGTCGGAAGTGCAGCCTCGTGCGCCGCGCCGTCGATCCCCCGGGCGAGGCCCGACGCGATCACGAAGCCGGCGGCGCCGAGATCGGCTGCCAGCATCCGCGCGAGCTTCTGGCCGGCCGCCGAACAGTCCCGCGAACCGACGATCGCGACCGCGGGCCGCGATAGCAGGCGGATGTCGCCGCGGACGTAGACCAGGGGTGGTGGAACATCGACATGGGCGAGAAGCGGCGGATAGCCGGGTTCAATCGTGAACAGAGGCGCAGCGCCCGCTTTGTCGGCGGCTTCGAGTTCCGCTACGGCCATGGTTTCGGGACAAATGCGGATTGCGCGACGGCCGCCGCCACGGCGTGAGAGTTCCGGCAGTGCGGCAAGCGCAGCTTCTGCTCCGCCAAAGTGATTGACGAGTTCGCGAAAGGCAACCGGTCCCACGTTTTCAGAACGGATCAGCCTGAGGCAGGCCAAACGCTCGCGCGAGTTGAGTGTCGCAACGGGTAGCGGCGCCGGGGTGAACAGCTGCGTCGTGTCAAGCCTTGGAGGTGGATTTCGCACCGATCTTGGGCTCCTCGCCCCGCCGCAGCCGTTCGATGTTGGGAGCATGTTTCCAGATCAACAGGGCGCCGAGTACCGCGCTGACAGCCGCGATATCGCCCCGCCCGGTGACCGCAAGCCCCGATGGCACGACCACACTCGCGATCAGCGCCGACAGCGACGAATAGCGGGTGGCCAAGGCCACGAGCAGCCAAATGGCGCAGAAGCCAAGTCCGGCCATCCAGTTCAGTCCGAGCAGGATGCCGATGAAGGTCGCCACGCCCTTGCCGCCCTTGAAACCAAGCCACGGAGGAAAGAGGTGTCCGAGGAAGGCGCCGATGCCGGCCACCATGGCCGTGGCTTGCCCGAACAGCATGCCGAACAGGATGACGGCCGTCGTACCCTTGAGGGCATCGAGCACAAGCGTCAGGGCGGCCAGTCCCTTATGCCCGGTGCGCAGAACATTGGTGGCCCCGATGTTGCCCGACCCGATTTGCCGGATGTCGCCGAGGCCAGCGGTCCGCGTCAGAATGAGACCGAAGGGGATCGACCCGAGCACGAAGCCGCCTGCAAGCCCGTAGAACAGCCAGTGGCCATAGCCGTTGTCAATCAGGATCTGGAGTGACTCAAGTCCGTCCATCGTGTTTCCAGTTCTATGCGGCCGGCCAGGATCACTCAGGTTCTCTCGATGCCATCGTACTTATAGACGGTCTCACCGGCAACGACGGTGCGCAATACGCGGCCCTGCATCTTCGCCTCATCGAACGGCGAGTTCTTCGAGCGCGACTTGAGGCTGTCCTTGTTGACGACCCACGGCTCGCCCACGTCGACCAGGATGATGTCGGCGATGGCACCTTTCATCAGGCGGCCCGAGTGCAACCCGAGCAGCTTGGCCGGATTTACTGTCATGGCCCTGAGCAGCATGATCAGCGGCAACTCGCCGGAATGATAGAGACGGAGAGCGGCCGGCAACAAGGTTTCGAGCCCAACCGCGCCGTCGGCGGCTTCGGCGAAGGGTCGCCGCTTGACGTCGGCATCCTGCGGATCGTGCGATGAGACGATGATGTCGATGTCGCCAGACGCCACGCCGCGAACCATGGCCACGCGGTCTTCTTCGCGGCGGAGCGGGGGCCGAACCTTGAAGAAGGTGCGATAGGGGCCGATGTCGTTTTCGTTCAGCGTCAGGTGATTGATAGAGACGCCGCAGGTGACGTCCAGCTTGCGCTTTTTGGCAGCGCGGATCACGTCCAGGCTGTCGCCGCACGTTATGGTCGCGGCATGGTAGCGCCCACGCGTCATTTCGACCAACCGCACGTCGCGCTCAAGCACGATGGTCTCGGCGGTCTTCGACACGCCAGGCAACCCGAGGCGGGCTGCCACCTCGCCCGAATTCATGGCGGCGTTTGCGGAGAGGTAGGGATCTTCCGTGTGGTGGACGATCAGCGCGCCGAAATCCTTGCCGTAGAGCAGGACGTTTTTCATGACGCGCGTGTTGGCGATGCTCGATTTTCCGTTCGAGAAGGCGATGGCGCCGGCACGTTTGAGGAGCCCGATCTCCGTCATCTCCTCGCCCAGCAGTCCGCGCGTCATCGCGGCCATGGCGTGGACGTGGACGATGGCGTTGTCGCGGGCCCGGCGCTGGATGAAATCGACGAGCGCGACCTGATCGATGACCGGGTTGGTGTCGGGCATCACGACCATCGTGGTGACGCCGCCAGCGGCCGCCGCGTGGCTTGCCGTTTTCAGGGTTTCGCGGTGCTCGGCGCCCGGCTCGCCAATGAACACCTGCGCGTCGATCAGGCCGGGACAGAGCACGTGTCCCTTGCAATCGACGACTTCGACGCCTTCTGGAGCATTGCGGCGCAGGTGCGGGCCGAGATCGGCGATCAGCCCGGCCTTGACCAGCAGTCCGCCCGGCTCGTCGCGCTTGGAATCGGGATCCATAAGCCGCGCGTTGATGAAGGCCAGGGGCTTCTTGCTGGTTGCGGGCTCGCGTGTGCTCATACCATCCCCGCTCAACTGTTCGGCACGTGCTGGGGCAAGCTTCGGGCGAGCGCCTCGAGCACGGCCATGCGCACGGCCACCCCCATCTCGACCTGCTCGCGAATAATGCTCCGCGAGTGGTCGGCGATGGTCGAGGCGATCTCGACACCGCGGTTCATCGGCCCCGGGTGCATGATGACAGCGTCGGGCTTGGCTCGCGCCAGCTTCTCGTGGTCGAGACCGAAGAAGTGGAAGAATTCCCGTGAGGAGGGGACATAGGAGCCTTCCATGCGCTCGCGCTGCAGCCGCAGCATCATGACGACGTCGGCGCCTTCGATGCCCTTCCACATATCGGTGAACACCTCGGCGCCGAGCCGTTCCGGCACCGCCGGCAGAAGCGTCGACGGCGCGATGATCCGGACGCGGGCACCGAGCGTGTTCAGGATATCGATGTTTGAACGGGCGACGCGCGAATGCAGGATATCGCCGCAGATCGCCACGACGAGACCGGAAATCCGGCCCTTGGCACGGCGGATGGTCAGCGCGTCGAGGAGCGCCTGGGTGGGGTGCTGGTGAGCGCCGTCACCAGCGTTGATGACCGAGCAGTCGACCTTCTGCGACAGGAGTTCGACCGCACCAGCCGCATGATGCCTGACGACGATGATGTCGGGCCGCATGGCGTTTAGGGTGATCGCTGTATCGATCAGCGTCTCGCCCTTGGTCACAGACGATGTCGAGACGTTCATGTTCATGACGTCCGCGCCGAGCCGTTTGGCCGCGAGTTCGAATGACGACTGCGTGCGAGTTGAACTCTCGAAGAAAAGATTGATGAGCGTGCGGCCGCGCAGCAGATCGCGCTTCTTTTCGACCTGCCGGTTGATGTCGGCCGCCTTGTCGGCAATATCGAGAATATAGTTGACCTCTCCCGCCGTCAGCTTCTCGCAAGAGAGAAGGTGACGATGTGGGAAGGGGGCGGAATCGCTTTCGGATTTAATGACCATCAAAATGCGTTCTATAGGGAGAGTCCGCCCCTCCGGCAAGCGTGATCACGCGGGGGCAGTGGCGGACAGGCAAAAAGTTGAACAGTTCTTCGACCCTCGGACTTCGGAGCACGTCAGCATGACCGGGACAACGAAGGGGAACAAGACCGGGCCATACTCGACCCACAGCGTCGACAATCAGCCACCGCCGTTCGAGGACGTGAACCTGTTTGCGACCGACGCGGCCTTGCGCGACGCCGTGAACCGGGAAGGCGCGGGACAGGCGGCGCGGCGGATCAATGCTTTCGGTCTGGTGGCGGGCAGCGCCGAAGCCTTTGCGCTTGGCCGGCTGGCCAACGCCCACCCCCCGGTTCTCGAAACCCACGACGCCCAAGGCCGGCGGCGCGACGAGGTCGTGTACCACCCAGCCTATCATCAGCTGATGGCCACAAGTTTCGCCGAAGAGCTCAACCGGTCAGTGTGGATGCATCTGTCAGCGCCGCACGTGGCGCCGCCTTCGGGCGTTCATGTGATGCGTGCCGCATCATTTTACATGGCGGCCCAGATGGAGACTGGCCACTGTTGCCCGGTGACGATGACCAGCGCGGCCGTGCCTTCCTTGATGCTCGAACCCCGGTTGGCCGAGATCTGGCTGCCGAAGATACTGTCGCGAACCTACGACCCGCAGTTTGGGCCGATTGCCAGAAAAGCATCCGCCACGATCGGCATGGGGATGACTGAGAAGCAGGGCGGCACCGACGTTCGGGCTGGTACCACCGTCGCCAGTCCGGTGGATGGCGGCGGGCCGGGCGGCGAATACGTTCTGGTCGGCCACAAGTGGTTCATGTCGGCGCCGATGTCGGACGCGTTTCTGGTCTTGGCGCAGGCGCCGGGGGGGCTGACATGCTTCCTGCTGCCACGGTTCCTGCCGGACGACACAGTAAACGCCATAGGCTTTCAGCGGCTCAAATCCAAGCTCGGCAACAGGTCGAACGCGTCATCGGAAGTCGAGTTTTGGGGCGCCCATGCCTGGGCTATCGGCGCCGAGGGGCAGGGGGTCCAGGCCATCATCGAAATGGTAACGCACACGCGGCTCGACTGCGCGGTGGCGTCGAGCGGGTTGATGCGACTTTCTCTGGCACATGCCGTCCACCACGCGGAGCACCGGATGGTGTTCGGCAAGACGTTGATCTCGCAGCCGGTGATGCAGCAGGTGCTGGCTGATCTCGCGCTCGACGTCGAAGCGGCAACCGCGCTTTCGTTCCGGCTGGCGCGGTCGTTCGACCGGGCGGACGATCCAAGCGCGGCGGCCTGGCGACGCCTCATGACGCCGGTGACCAAATACTGGACGTGCAAGATCGCGCCGGGGTTCGTGGCCGAAGCGATGGAGTGTCTCGGCGGTAACGGCTATGTCGAGGAAAGCCCGCTCGCCCGCATCTATCGCGAGGTGCCCGTCAACTCGATCTGGGAGGGGTCCGGCAATGTGATGGCACTGGACGTGCTGCGCGTGCTGCAACGCGAGCCAGAAGTGGCGGGCCAGGTGGTCGACGAGCTGGCCGACGCCGCGGGCGATGACGTGCTGCTGCGTGCCGGTGTGGGGCGCATACAGGCCATCCTCCACGAGCCGCGGATGCTCGACTTCAGGGCACGCGAATTGGTGGAAGGTTTGGCGCTGGTGGCCAGCGCGACGATTCTGAGGGCGCACGCTCCGGCCGCGATCGCGGATGCCTTCATTGCAACGCGGCTCGGCGGACTCTCGCGGCAGACCTATGGCGTCGGCCTCGACCAGGCAGACACGCGCGCTATTCTGTTGCGCGCGTCTCCCAACCGGCAATGACCCGCGGCCCATATTCGGGCATATCACGGCGCAGCAAGAGATCAGCAGCCGCCGCTAACGGCCGATACGGTTGGCGTTGGAGACGTCGAGCACGTCGATGATCCGCTTCAGCGCTTCGAGAAATCCGTCCCGCTGGCTCTGCGAAAGCGCCGACAACACGCGCTCGTCCGTAGACTTTGCGGCTGGTTCCGCGGACTTGAGAATCGCGTTGCCCTTGTCGGTGAGACGAACCGCGTACATGCGGGCGTCACGCCGCGTGCGCTTGCGCTGGAGCAGACCTTTGGCGACCAGCCGCCGGACGATGTCGGCGAGCGTCGAGCGGTCGATACCCGTCTTCTCGACGATTTGGGTCTGGCTGGGCTCATCGGTGGCGGCAACCGCCTTCATCACGACATACTGTCGCGGCGTGAGATCGCTCTTGCCGATCTGAATTGCGAAGAGCTCGTCTGCACATTGGCCAGCGCGGTGGAGGAGATGGAGCGCGGAGCTCTGTCGTCCACCTTGAGCGGGGGTGTGAACCTCTTTCATGAGCATAAGGACCTTCGATAGTTTTGGTTTGCAACGACGGGGGGCGGTCGAGCATTGCCGTAGGCTTGGCTCCGACAAGTCTCATCCAAATAGGCCGTGGCACCTGGGAATTCTTGTGCCTGGGCGGCAAATAATTGATCGCAAACGAGCAACACGGATTGCTATAATGGGGATTACGGCGCGTGCAGCGAGTAGATCATCTCGAACAGCGGGGCCCGCATGCCAGGACCGGCGGCAAGTCTAAGAGCGGCTACTATTGCTGAGCTTTGCCGCTACTGCGAATCACAAAAGCTCCCACCGGCCCCGCTGCTGGCGGCAGCGGGTTTGGATCCGGCCTGCCGCCAGAATCCGAACATGCTTGTTCCGCTTAATTCGGCGATGGCGTTGTTTCACGAAGCAGGTCATGCGCTCGGTGATCCGGCCTTTGGGCTGAGTTTCGCTAAGCACTTCACGCCAGGAGCTTCCGGGATCGGAGGTTTGCTGGTGATGCATGCGCCGACCGTGCGCGAAGCACTGACCCAGCTCGCGCGCTTGTCTGGAGCATTTTCACCCCAACTTTCGGCCCAGTTCGAGGAAGCTGCGGGCTATGGCAAACTGGTCTGGACTTATCCCGGCACAATCAGTGCGCCGCGCCTGCACTACGTCACATTCTCCGCCGCCGTGATCCTGATCAGGTTGCGAGATGGTACAGGGGGCGACTGGCGACCGCGGTTCGTCGAATTCGAACATCGCGCACCCGATCACATCGCGCCATACATCGACATGTTTGGCCAGCGCCTGCGTTTCGAAGCTGAGGCCAACGCCATCGGGCTCGACGGATCCGTGCTCGCCCACCCCATGCGCCATTCCAATCCGGCGTACTTCGCGCTGGCTCTGGATCTGGCCAAGCGCTGGATCGAGGCGAGCGAGGTGCCGGACGTCGTGCGCGACGTGCGCCATGTCATCGCGGATCAACTGCCACGAGGCGCCCCTTCACTGGAGACGGTCGCCGCACACCTGGGCCTCACGTCGTCGCAACTGCAGTGGCGGCTCGAGCAGGCGGGGACGTCGTTCGAACGTGTGCTCACGGGCATGCGATCCGACATCGCGCGCCATCTGCTGGGCAACACGAACAAGACGATTACGGACATCGCCTTCGAGCTCGGGTTCACCGATCCGAGCACGTTCTCCCGCGCCGCCCGCCGCTGGTTCAAGGTGACGCCGCTCGACTATCGCCGCAAGGTCAGGCGTGGCGAGAAGACGGGTTTGGGCTGAGAGCTCGGCAGGCCGATGCGGCCGGCGGCTGTGCTGCGCCCGATGTCATCACGGCCATTGGCCCGAAATGATGCGATAGGAGCGGGAGAAGAACTCGCGGCGCACGAGAATGATCAGCACCCACGTGGTGGCGGCGATGAACAGCAGAGGGTGGAAGAACCAAGCGAGGGCTGCGGCCGAATAGTAGTAGCTTCGCAGCCCTGTATTGGCGTGTTCGGCCGCAATGCCGATCAGGGCCGCCGTGCGGCGCGCATGCAGATCGCACTCGTCTGCGTTGCTCGCCGTCGGGATCGGCGTCGCCCCGATCATGATGCCGGTGTAGTGCGAGAGCCGGAACGCCCAGGCGAACTTGAAAAACGCGAAGACGAAGATCGTTGCCAGCAAGACGAGCTTGATTTCGAACAGGGCGCTGGGCGACTTGGCGACGTAAGGGATACGCTCAAGCAGGACTTGCGCGGTGTCGCCCGATCCCATCAGTGCTGCAAGCCCGCCAATCGCGATGGCGCTGGTCGAGGCAAAGAATGCGTTGCCATGGCTCAAGGCCTGCAAGACCTGGGTATCCACGAGCCGGTTCTCGCGGTCGGCCATGTTCCGCATCCATTGCACACGCTGAGCCTGGATCGCCCCCGCAATTGATCGATCAAGAAACACCTTTCGATTGACCAGCTGATGGAAGATGACGACGGAAAGCGCGAACCAGAGGCCGGCGGCGAGATCGAGGGCGAAGGCGTCTAGGTCGGGCATCGAGGCCTCGGGTGTGGACGGGCTGACATGACCGTCAACCCAACTGATGCCCCCAGCCTTGTCAAGGATCCGTTGCCCAGCCGTGGGCGCGCCGACGACCCTGCGTCAGGTGAACAGCCATGACGACACGCCGGCCCGCCGCGCCAGATCGGCGAGGTCGTTGTCGAGCTGACCGAACGCAGACAGCGTGGCGTTCTCGGGCAACCAATGGGCGCCGTTCGTTTTCTGGCGATAGGGCGCCATCAGCGCCTCCCATGTCTCGACTTTCAGGGGGCGATCCGGCGCCATCATGGGCGGGATGCGCTTCAAGCCCGTCTGGCAGGATAGCCATGCATGCGCCGCCTGCCACACGTCCCCCGGCACCGGCATGTTGTGCCGGGCCTTGAGCTGGGTGATCGTCAAGACGCCGGTCTCGCGCGGGTGCGGTCCGATCTCCAGGGTCGCGATGCGGGTGCCCGACCGGCGCACCGAGAACAGCCGGCACTTGTCGCGTGACAGCCGCTCCGCGTACTGGTCGGCGCAGTTCTGCATGGACTGACTCTCTTCCAGGATTTCGCGCTGGTCGATCAGCGCTACGAAATCGAGCCCCATGGCCGTGCCGCCTTCTAGCCAGGGATCGGTGATCACACCCTGATCCAGTTGCATCACGAGACGCAGCCGGTTGAGCCAGCTTTTGGCGGCGCAGACTGCGGTGTCGAATCCGATCTCTGCCCGCCAGGGGACCACGATCAGTTGGTGGGCGCGGGTCGCAGGTGAGCCCGAGAACCACGCATAGGCCGCGAGCACCGCAAACAAGCGTTCGGGTTCGGACGGCTCGGTATAAAGGTGCTGTTCGGCGAGCCACAGCGCGAAGTCGTCGTGACAACTCTCGGTGGCGAAGGTCATCGTATCGAGCCAGCAGGCGGTTTCCGCCATCGTCCTCGGAATGCGATTGGCTACGCGCCGCGTGAACACTTCTCCTGCGGGCAGCCTGCCGAGCGGTCCCTGGAACGCTTCAGGCGGCAGCCGCTTCAGCCACAGCGGCAGATCAAGCGATTTGGCGACCGCCTTGAGCGGCGCTCCTTGCTCGACTAGCGATATGGCCTGCAAGCGGTTGGCAGCCGGCCCCCGGCGTGAGGCGATCGCATAGATGGCGCCAGGAAAAACGGTTGCCAGGTCGGCAAGCCGGCTGGACGAGCGGACCAGCCGCCGGATCTCACGCCGTGCCGGAAGATTGAAGCGGCCGACCTGGGAGTCGAGTTCGGCCGACAACGCTGCAACGTCCTGCGCGGGCTTGGAGTCGGTTGCAGAACCGAGCGATCTTTCAGGCGATTTCGATGTCGTACGCATCACAGGTTTTCCGCCCCTCGCGTTGCGCTTCAATCTGCATGTGGAACCCAACTGGATCCACCCGCAGACGATCGAAAATCTTTGCGGCATCGTTGCGACCACAGCGCGTCCGAAGCGGGGATAGCAATCACGTTTTGCGGCTCAATTGAATCCAGCCGCGGCCGCAGAGCGCGGTGCGGCGCATTCAGTTGCCGCGTCCGGAATTGCGGGGTTGCGCCGATGGGGCCGAAGCCGTCAACGCGCGTTACCCGTCCGTTGCATGCGGTCGAGCGCGCCTTGCAGGATCACGGTCGCCGCAATCTTGTCGATCAGTTCAGCGCGGCGTTTGCGGCTGGTGTCGGCTTCGAGCAGAATGCGTTCCGCGGCAACGGTCGACAGCCGCTCGTCCCATAGCAGGATCGGCAACGGCGACAGCTTGTTGACGTTGCGGGCAAATGCGCGCGTGGCTTGGGCGCGCGGACCCTCGCTGCCGTCGAGATGGGCGGGAAAACCGAGAACGAACCCACCGCAGTTGTGGCTGTCGGCGATATCGAGCAGATACTCTGCATCGGCCATGAACTTTGTGCGACGGATCGTGTCCAGCGCCGAGGCGATGGTGCGTGTCACATCCGACAAGGCGAGGCCGAGCGTCTTGGTTCCGGCATCGATGCCGATGAGGCGGGCACCCGGTTCGAGCTTGGCGGCGAAGGCATCGGCGTCGAAATAGGTCGCGCCCGCCGGAGGCGACGTTCTATACGGGGGGGCGTCGGCATTGTCGTGATCGTTGGTCATGGACGATCCATGGTCTCCGCATGCGGGCAGCCGCAGCTGGATTGTTGTGCTCTATCGGTGGCAAGTACCAATGCGGCGGCAGATCGCACCCTTTCTCGTGGAGCGCATCTGGCGTTTGGTTTCGAGTCTAGCCCCGATTGGGGACCAAACGTCAGATGCGCTACACTAGCGCAACGACCGGTCTGCCTCCGAATCCGGGAGTGCGGTCTATCACGGCGGTGAGTTGATGGTATGGCGGCACCTTGGGCAGCAGCCGCCTCCTTCGAGTAAAATCAAATATAATCAATAAATTATGCGTCCGCCTGCCATGCCGATCCCGGACCGCTGACGGCCTGGGCTGACGTTTTGACAGTCGCGTTAGGCGCACGAAGGGAACGCCTGGACGGTCGGATGCCGGTCAACGTCTCATCCGCTCGGCGCGGTCTGCGAAGTCTGGCCTGCTGGTTTGGCAACTGAGCCCTGTGGCCGGCGGCGCGGCTTTGCAGTAATGGAGCTAAAATAGAAACGCTGTCCTTCCGGCGCTCGCTCGATCGGGCATGCCGCCATCCCGCGTTGCCCTCGGAGTAGGTTGCTCATGACGCATCCCGCAGGTCCTGTCGACGACGGCGCCGTCGTTCTGCGCGCGCCGCGTCAGACGTTACCGGAACCCCAGGCGGGTCATGTTCACGGGCTCGGTGCCGTGGGGCCGCTCGCGGTGTTCACACTGACCACGTTCCTGTCGGCGCTGCTGCTGTTCTCGATCCAGCCGATGTTCGCCAAGATGGTGCTGCCGGTGCTCGGAGGCTCGACCTCGGTATGGGCGGTCGCGATGTGCTTTTTCCAGGGTGCGCTGCTGGCCGGCTACGCCTACGCCCATCTGATGATCCGGTTCGTGCCAGCTCGATTGACGGGATACGTTCATCTCGCGCTCTATGCACTGGCTGCAGTCGCGTTGCCGATTGCCATTCCGGTGAGCTGGGGCGAACCCCCGCCGGGTGAGCCCTATCTGTGGCAGTTGGGTCTTTTCGCGGTGTCCGTCGGATTACCGTTCGTCGCCGTCGCCGCCAACGCGCCGCTGTTGCAGGCTTGGTTCGCGCGGACCGGACACGCGCACGCCAAGGACCCCTACTTTCTCTACGCCGCATCGAATCTGGGGAGCCTCATCGCACTCCTGTCTTACCCCTTGGTGCTCGAGCCGCTGTTCGGATTGCGCGCCCTGAGCGGCATTTGGACGATAGGATTTGGGCTGCTCGCGGCAGCCCTGGCTGCGTGCTTCTGGATCATGAGGCGGTCGAGCGGCGCCGCAGCTGATGCTGAAGCGGACGGCGGCGACGCCCGCGTCTCTGAAGCCGATCCAACGTGGATGGACAGGATCGGATGGGTTGGGCTGGCCCTGGTGCCGTCGGCGCTGCTGACCGCGTTCACCACGCATGTGACCACCGACATCGCCTCGGCCCCGCTTCTGTGGGTGCTGCCGTTGTCGATGTATTTGCTGACGTTCGTGATCGTGTTCCGCGAGCGGGCGCTGTTGCCGACACCGGTGCTGCTCGTGCTGCATCTGGGCGCCGTGATCCTGGCGCTCTTGCAACTCGCGCAGACCAAGCACGAGACCTGGTTCCTTTCGAGCCTCGTGGGCGTGGTGGTGTTTTTCACTTCCGCGCTGGTCGCCCATCGCACGCTCTACGATGCGCGGCCCGCGGCGCGTTATTTGACCGAATTCTATCTGTGGATGTCGTTCGGTGGCGTGCTGGGGGGGCTGTTCGCGGCCCTCGTGGCGCCAAAGCTGTTCTCGGAGGTGTTCGAGTATCCGTTGCTGCTGGCGCTGAGCATGGCGTGCCGGCCGGGTGCCCTCGGTCTCAAGCGCCACGCGGACGGGAGGCTCACGCGGCCGGATGCCAAAGAGATCATGCGGCAATGGCTGCTGACGGCCGCAGGCGCACTGCTGATCTTCTGGCTGCCATGGGCGGCATCCAAGCTCGAGTGGACTTTTGACGACTGGGGTGCCGTGTCCATTCTGGCGGCTATTTTTGGAGCCGCGATGCTGGTGTTCTGGAACCATCCGCCGCGACAGCTGCTGCTCGCGCTGTTGACGGTCGTCGCCCTGACGACGCTTCCCTCGGGCGTCAAGCGGGGCGACGCGCAGCGCAGCTATTTCGGGATCTATCGCGTGTCGCTGTCAGAGGATGGCGCATACAACGTCTTGACCCACGGGACGACGCTGCATGGCGCGCAACGGGTGCGCGATGCGGCCGGAAATGCGGTGGCGGATGCGACGCCCGGCACTTATTACCATCCGGCCAGTCCGATGGCGATGTCGATCGACATCGTGCGCCGCGCTTTGGGCCGCGAAGGCGAGAGCGGGCGCTACGGTGTCGTCGGCCTCGGCGCTGGTTCGCTGGCATGCCAGTCGGAGCAGGGTGAGGCATGGCGGTTTTTTGAGATCGACCCCGTTGTGGTCGGCATCGCGGCCGAATCCGGGCGCTTCACCTATCTGGCCAATTGCCAGCCCGACGCCGACATCGTGATCGGCGATGCGCGGCTGACCATCGCCAAGGAGGTGGACCACAGCTTCGACCTGATCCTGGTCGACGCGTTTTCGTCGGACGCCGTACCAGTCCACCTGATGACGGCGGAGGCGCTGAAACTCTACACCCAGAAAATCAAGGCGGGCGGCGTGCTGGTGCTGCATATTTCCAACCGCTATCTCGATCTCGAGGCGGTGCTGGGGGCGACACTCAGAGTAGTGCCGGAACTCAAGGGGCTGATCGTCTCGGACGACGAATCCGACGGCAGCTATGCCTCGACCAACTCAACCATCGCTGTGTTCTCGCGCGACCCCGACGTTTTGGACAGTTTCCGGGCACTGAAGGGTGCGCATGACTTGGACGCCAAGACGCTGCGACCCTGGACCGACGACTATTCAGACATCCTGGGGCCGTTCCTCTCGAAGATGCGGGCTCGGTCGAGCGAGTAGGGCCGGGCGGTTGCGTGGCGTCGGCTTCGAAGCTAAGAGATCAGATCTCACCTAGATTTCATTCGAGCGAGGGACCATGCAGGTCGACGAGGCGACCGTTCGCCGGATTGCGCGGCTCGCGCGCATCAAGATCACCGACGCCGAGGCAAAGGGTCTCGAGGGCGAGCTCAGTGGCATTCTCGATTGGGTGAAACAACTCGACGAGGTCGATACGAAAGCCGTCGAGCCAATGACGCGCGTGGTGCCGATCGAACTCAAGCAACGCGAAGACAAGGTGACCGATGGCGAGATCGCCGATCAGGTGACGGCGAATGCGCCGGTCACCGAGGACAATTTCTTCGTCGTGCCGAAAGTGGTGGAGTAGCCATGAACGTTGTGCTCGGCGCACGCGCGCCTGCCATCGGGGTGATGCTGCTCCTCCACTCGAAAAAACTGGTTTCGGTCGTGGTTGCGCCCTGGTCGGGCTGGGACCGCGACAGGGCGCCGGGAGACGCAGGGAAGTACAAGGCGCAGTTGGTTGCGTCCGCGATCGTTCGCTCGGTCGTCTGGCTGTCCATCGCCCTGGTACTGATGGGCTGGGGATCGATCCGGTTGGGATTTGCCTGAGCCTGCCGGGCCTGAGCCAGCCGGGCCTGAGCATGACGGGATTGCCGACGATCGATCGCAGAAGCAGGAACACGACGTGACCGACCTCACCAAGCTCACCCTGGCCGCGGCCCGCGACGGCCTCGCGAAGAAGACGTTCACCGCGACGGAGATCACCCGCGCGCATCTCGACGCGATCGAGGCGGGCAATGCCGCGTTGAACGCCTATGTGCTGCCGACGCCCGATCATGCGCTGGCCCAGGCCAAGGCGAGCGACGAGCGGATTGCCAAGGGCACGGCGCGGCCGCTCGAAGGCCTGCCGCTGGGCCACAAGGACCTGTTTGCGACCCGGGGTATTCGCACCACCGCCTGTTCGAGGATCCTCGATGGCTTCAAGCCGACGTACGAATCGACCGTTGGTCAGAACTTGTGGGACGCGGGCGCCGTAATGCTGGGCAAGCTCAACAACGATGAGTTCGCCATGGGCTCGTCGAACGAGACAAGTTGCTTTGGCAATGTCGTGTCGCCTTGGCGGCGGACGGGCAAGGACGGTAAGCCGTCGACTGACAAACTGGTGCCGGGCGGGTCGTCGGGCGGGTCTTCGGCTGCGGTCGCCGCCGGACTCTGCCTTGCCGCTACCGCGACCGACACTGGCGGTTCCATCCGCCAGCCGGCGGCATTGACCGGCACGGTCGGGATCAAGCCGACCTACGGCCGCTGTTCGCGCTGGGGCATCGTCGCGTTCGCGTCTTCGCTCGATCAGGCCGGCCCTATCGCCAAGACCGTGCGCGACGCGGCGATGATGCTCAAGGTTATGGCCAGCCACGATCCCAAGGATTCGACCTCGGTCAATGCGCCGGTGCCTGACTACGAGGCGGCGCTGTCGAAGGGGATCAAGGGTCTCAAGGTGGGCGTGCCGAAGGAGTATCGCGTCGATGGCATGTCGAAGGAGGCCGAGGACCTCTGGCAGACCGGCATCGCTTGGCTCAAGGCCGCTGGCGCGACAATTCATGAGATCAGCCTGCCGCATACGAAGTATGCGCTGCCGGCCTACTATATCGTGGCTCCGGCCGAGTGCTCGTCCAACCTCGCGCGCTATGATGGCGTCCGCTATGGCCTTCGCGTACCCGGCAAGGACGTGACCGAGACCTACGAGAACACCCGCGCATCCGGCTTCGGCAAGGAAGTGCGCCGCCGCATCCTCATCGGCACCTATGTGCTTTCGGCCGGGTACTATGATGCTTATTACCTGAAGGCGCAGAAGGTCCGCACGCTCATCAAGCAAGACTTCGACAACGCGTGGCGCAAGGTCGATGTTGTGCTGACACCCACCACGCCGAACCCGGCGTTTGCTTTCGGGGAAAAATCCGGCGATCCACTGGCCATGTATCTCGAAGACATCTTCACGGTGACGGTCAATATGGCCGGCCTGCCGGGTATCTCGGTGCCCGCTGGGTTGTCGTCGCAGGGGACGCCGCTCGGATTGCAGCTGATCGGGAAACCATTCGACGAGGAAACATTGTTCCGCGCGGGGCAGGCGATCGAGGATGCGGCCGGGCGGTTTACGGTCGCCGATCCCTGGTGGTCGCAAACGCTCGCTGCGACTGCGCCGAGTTCCAATTCTAAACCGAAGCTGAAAGGGAAGCGCTGATGGACCCCAAACGCCCCTGGGAATGCGCGGACATGAGCGAGGTTCGCGCCGAGATCGACCGCATCGACGACGAGCTGGTCGACTTGATCGCCCGGCGCTTCGGCTATGTCGAGCGCGCGTGGCAATTGAAGAAGAACCCCAGCGAAGCGCGCGTGCCGTGGCGCATCCAGCAGGTGATCGACCGCGTCAAGGACCGCGCCCGCCAGAAGGAGATGCCGGCCGAGATGGTGGAGATGGTCGGCGCGCAGTGGCGCAACATGATCGGCTGGTTCGTGCAGTACGAGGAAGAGAAACTGACCAAGCTGCAAGATTCGAGCGGCGGGACGCCCGGTGGAACCTCGGGCGGGATGGCCCAGTGATCCACATCAACCCCTTCGATCCGATGACATTGCTCCTGATCGCGCTGCTCAATCCGGCGACCATTGCCATCGCCTGGATCATGGGGCGCGGAGCCGACCAGTGGCAGAAACTGCCGATCGCCGCCTTTGCCGCGGCTCTTGCGGGGTTCCTGCTCTACTATGCCGCCGCGTTCGTCGGTGTGTTCAAGGTGCACGCGGTCGGCGGCGAGGCGGGGCTGGTGGCTCTGCAGGTCGTGTTCGGGTTCGTGTGGGCGAGTGCCGCCTACATCACGACCCCACGCAAGGTGTGAATTCCCGTGCCTCCTTTGGCGGGTCCCTACTTTTTTGCATTCTATGGGAACACCATCTCGATACGGCGGGCGGGGCCGGTCGTGGGATTGACGCCGAGGCGTGAAGGCGCTTCGCCTTCAGGTGCCGCTGCAGGGGAGGGCGTGACGGATCGGGTCGTCGGGCGGACGCGCGGCAGGGTCGTGCACTTGCCGTTGTCCCAGTAGTCCTTGGCCACGTTAGAACGGACGGCTTCGTACATCGAGTAATGCACGAGCTTGTTCGGCCCGCCGTACTTCGGGTTCTCCATCACTGTCTTCAGGACTTCCGCAAGTATGATGGCAGAGTCGTCGAGCGTCAGCTTCTCGTGGCCGGCGAGCCGGCACTGCTTCATCGTGAAAAGCCAGTCGTGGACGATGAAGGCGGGCGCGTAACCCCAGGGCGAATAGCTCTTCACGGCGCGTAGCGCGACAGGCACCGTGCCGCCGTCGGTGAACATCGCTTCCGGCTTGATCACCTCCTTGTTGGCGCGGGTGAAGGTCAGCGGCGCGTTGGGGTCGGGAATGAACAGGAACTCGTCCTGATTGATCCACTCGATGACGAGCTTGCCTTTGAGTTCGCCGGCGTCGGTGCGCTGATAGTTGACGTCGGAGCAGCCCGCGAGCAGATATCCCGCAGCTGCTGCCAGTCCCATCCACTTGGCCATGACGCCCCCTCTATCCGCATTCGTACCGGTGGACTACATGCCACGGCTCGATGGCGGTTTGCCAGTGGTTCTGTAGGTGCCGCCGGGCGGCGCTTGACCGCTTCGGGGTGGCGGCTTACGCAAGGGCTTCGGTCACAGCCGTCCAGCCGCGCCTCGGGAAAGAGCCATGCAAGACAAGACCAGCCAGGCCAGATCTTCGAACCTCATCCGCGGCGAGACTGGCGAATGGGAAGTGATCATCGGGCTCGAGGTGCACGCCCAGGTCGCCTCGCGGTCGAAGCTATTCTCTGGATCGTCGACCGCGTTCGGCGCCGAGCCGAACAGTCATGTGTCGCTGGTCGACGCCGCGATGCCCGGCATGCTGCCGGTGATCAACGCCGAGTGCGTGGCGCAGGCCATCCGCACGGGGCTCGGACTCAGGGCCGAAATCAACCTCAGGAGCGTGTTCGACCGCAAGAACTACTTCTATCCGGATCTGCCGCAGGGCTATCAGATCAGCCAGTACAAGCAGCCGATCGTCGGTGAGGGTGAGGTCGAAATTGATGCCGACGGCGAGACGATGCGGGTTGGCATCGAAAGGCTTCATCTCGAGCAGGACGCCGGCAAGTCGATCCACGACCAGCATCCCGAGTTCTCCTACGTCGATTTGAACCGCTCGGGCATCGCGCTCATGGAGATCGTGTCGAAGCCCGACATGCGCTCGGCCAAGCAGGCGCAGGCCTACGTCACCAAGCTCAGGACCATCCTGCGCTATCTCGGCACCTGCGACGGCGACATGGAGAAGGGCAACCTGCGCGCCGACGTCAACGTGTCGGTGAGGAAACCCGGCGACCAGCTCGGCACGCGCTGCGAGATCAAGAACGTGAATTCGATCCGCTTTATCGGGCAGGCCGTCGACGTGGAAGCGCGCCGCCAGATCGAGATCATCGAGGACGGCGGGACGATCGACCAGGAGACGCGGCTGTTCGACCCCCAGAAGGGCGAGACGCGCTCGATGCGCTCGAAGGAGGAGGCGCACGACTATCGCTATTTCCCCGATCCCGACCTGTTGCCGTTGGAGTTCAAGGCCGACTATGTGGCGGAGCTGAAAAAGCATCTGCCCGAACTGCCGGATGAGAAGCGCGCGCGCTTCATCGCTGACTATGGCTTGTCACCCTACGACGCAAGCGTGCTGGTGGCCGAGCGTGAGAACGCTGACTACTTCGAGGCCGTGGTCGCCATGCTGAAGGATGGGTTGCGCGATGGAAAACTCGCGGCCAACTGGGTCAACAACGAGCTGTTCGGGCGGTTGAACAAGGAAGGTCTCGACATCGCGCGCTCGCCGGTTTCGGCCAGGCAGCTGGGCGGGCTGGTCGACCTCATCTCGTCGGACGTAATCTCGGGCAAGATCGCCAAAGACCTGTTCGAGATCCTGTGGACCGAGGGCGGTGACCCGGCCGGGATCGTCGACAAGCGCGGCATGAAGCAGGTGACCGACACGGGCGCCATCGAGAAGGCCGTGGACGAGATCATCGCCGCCAACCCCGACAAAGTCGAGCAGGCGAAAGCCAAGCCCTCGATGCTCGGCTGGTTCGTCGGGCAAGTGATGAAGACCACCGGAGGTAAGGCCAACCCGGCGGTCGTGAACGAGATGTTGAAGCGGAAGTTGGGGGTGTAGCGGGGCCGGGATTGGCTTGCGATTTCACCCGCCGGCGTTCGACCGGCTGTCTGTGTCCCAGAGCCCCGAGCGGCGTCACCGCGAGGTGCAAGTCCAGCGGCGGATCGCGCAGGAGCGGGTGTGCCGGCCGCACTCTCTCAGGGCGGTGCGCTCAGCGATATAGCGGCCCGCTCCCCAGCCGGTGCCGTAGCCGTTCGGACCGGCCGCGAGCGCGCCGCACCCCTTCTTGAACCAAACCGGCACGACACAGTCACGGGCATACTTGCGGCATCCAGCGAGTGCGGCGTTCTCTGAAGCCTGCCGCGACGATTGGTTGTTTGACCAGCCCAGGGCGCGGGTGCTGGGAGAATAGGCGATGGCGCCATACCAGACGGCTACCGGCGGGGCGACGTACGCGCCCCCTCCCGCGCCGCCCAAGGACGCCGCGCTGCTGCTTGGCGGGGGTTCGGCGTTTGCGGCCGGCTGGGGCTTCGCCGGTGGGGCGGGCAATACGGGTGGCTCGGCTTTGACCAGAGCCTGGGACTTGACTGGCGCCTCGGTAGAAGCGGGTGTGTTGCAGCCGGCGTTACCCTTGACGCTGGTGCGAAAGGCCGGCTTTCCCTTCATGATGACGGTCATCTTACCGGCTTCGACGTCAACCGCTTCGCCCTCCTCTTCGGCGAGCGTCAGTTGCAGAATGACGAACTCGTTCGCTGCCGGCAACTGGTAGACTTGATACTCGTAGAGGTCGTAGCCGGTTGTCTTGCCGCCGGTCGCCACGCGCTTCATGGTCGTTACCGCGCCGCCGATCTTGATGCGCGCCGGTTGCCGCGCGTGGGCTTTGCCCGCCAGGTTCTCGACAAACAGGTAGGCGTATTTGTCTTTCTCCGGGTCGCGATCGTCCTGCCACAGCACGACCGAACACCCCCTGCTGCGGTCGACCTCGGACTTCTCGAACAGTTTCAGGTCGATGTCGGCCGGGGGCGACGCGGGCTCGGCGATGGATGGCGTTGCCAGCACCGCGATACCTAAAGCAAGCCACCAGACACCACGCGCTACTCTCCCGGAAAAGCTTCGGTTCACCATGATCTGTCCCCCAGTCGCCAATATCTTAAAAAAGCGCCCGTGCTCCAACTACAATTGAATTGCCTGAGTTGAGCGGTAATTTTCCACCCGCCGATGCATGCACCCATCGACGTCACGATGCGACGTAGGCTCGACGCGCCAGTATCACGATGCAACAGCTCATGTCACCAGCCGCTCATGCCTTCGGGTCGGCTTAACACGCGGCACTTCCAGCCATGCCTGGGATCCGCGTCCGGCTCCGGGCGATCGTGGCGGCGCGCACTTCTCCTTCTCCCCGTCCTTCCCTGGGAGGGTTGGTTTACGAGGCACGCCGACGTCGGCGCCTATTGAGGGTTGCGGATGGCGGCCCATTGATGCTGGTGCTGCACGCACGGGGGGCGGAGCCGGGAAGCCTTCTGGGCCAAAGCCGACATTCGGGATGGCGACCGTCGGCTCCCATGAGCAGAACGGGCGATACACGCGTACAGATCGAGCTACCAGTCCTGAAACCAATGGCCAAGTCGAACTTGGCGCGTTGTGCCAAATTCGGCGGGCCGCAGCCAATGCTGCTTGAACAGCACATCTGGGACGCGATCGCTGCAAGCGGGCTCGCGTCGTGCAACTCAGGTCTTGTTTCCAGTCGAGGCGGGTCGAAAAGACCACCCACCAAATATAAATAGTTTAATTATATCAAATGTTTGATGGAAATTTTCTGGCTCCGACGTTTGCAACCCGTTGCAGCACCGTCGGGATTGAAACGTCGGAGCCACAAGGAAAACGAACCCCGCGCGTCAACCCGATTTTTACGAGGGGAAGTACAGAGTATCGCGCAGTGGATTTCGTCCATCGCGTTTGAATGAGTGCTCGCCGAACGCTGCTGCATAGCCTTCGGGACCCATGAGAACGGTTCTGGCGATGCCGCCGCGCGACTGGGCGTCATTGGTGCAGACGAACGATGGACATGTTCACGATTGTTCGACCATTCGATTGTAGATTTTTTGTCTTGAAGAGAGTTCACATGGCCGCCATGTCCCCCGGAAATCAGGGTTGGCTCCAACGCTTGCCCATCGTCAACATCGATCGATCGAGCTGGGTCAGCTGGGCGTCGTTTGTCGTGGGCGTCGAGTGGGCGCGAGATTTGGGCTTTGGCGCTGACCTCAAGAATGGTGGACCAGGCCTGTTTGTGATCGCCTCAGCGATCGCTGTGTTCTTCGTTCTGGTGATGGTCATCCAGCGTCATATGCGCTTGGGGCTGTTGGCAAATACCTTTGGCGAGCCACAACAGTTGGTCACCAGCGGCTGGTTCCGTTACTCCCGAAATCCGATCTATGTGGCGTTTCTTATTCCGCTCGCCTCGATCGGCTACTATTCCCTTGTCGCCGCCATCGCCGCCACAGGGGTTTATCTACTGACGATGACGTATTTCGTTATCGCGCGTGAGGAGGAGTTGCTCCGGCGCCTCTTCGGTGAAACCTATCTTGATTACAAGCGCCGCACACCGCGGTGGCTTTACAAGATTTGATCTGAGGCAGCGGCCCCGCGATACGCGGTCTGGGTTCGGATCGGCTGGGCCACAACGAGCTTTGGAACTTTAAACCTATTTCCGGAATTCGATCAGGCCAGGCAAAACGGTTCCGGCGGTGCCGATCTCCTTGATGGCTTCGCTGCAGCTTTTGTCGTTGAGCAGCCGGCAACGATTTATATCGGCCGCCGCGTCGCAGCCGAGCGTCTTCTTCCAGACCAGCGTCACCGACTGGGCCGCAGCCTTGAACGCGTCAAGGTCGGCTCCCGAGTATGACTTGAGGAGGGCCTCGGTTCCGGGCAGAACGAATGTGTTCGGACAAACCAGGGACGCACCAATTGCCTGCCCATAGCGGGCGCCCCCGTCCTTCGGGCCTAACGTCCGGACGTCTGCCGTCGCGGGTGGCGTCGGCGGCTTCCCTTCGCGGTGCTGGGCTTGTGCCGTCGCAGTCAAGGAATGCATCATGACGACGGCTTGAGCCACGCAAGCCAATTGACTGAACGAGGCGCGGTGTCTGGTCATCGATTTATCCTGTCATGTCGTTGTCCGGTGTCCACGCGCGGCGCTGGAGCCGGAACGACCCTCGATTGTCGCGGACCCGCTCGGGCGCTCGCATGAGGCGTTTACGCGTCACTCCGCGTTATGGTTCTAACGACACCGCTTTTGCCGTGGCGAACGGTCCAGCGATATCCTGAGACGCAACAACATTTGCACATCGGGATCTGATCGGCGATGCTTGACTTCGCCCGAGCTTGCACGTAATCCGATGTCCTTCGGACGCGTTGCTGCAGGCGCCGTGCCCGTCGAATGGATTGCGGGAGTAGCTCAGTTGGTTAGAGCGCCGCCCTGTCACGGCGGAGGCCGCGGGTTCAAGTCCCGTCTCTCGCGCCATCCATTTGGCCTCGTGAGGTTCCGCTGAGTTCGTCCGGTCTGCCAACGCAGGCGCTGGTAAATTGTTTCCGGGCAAGCGTGGTCTGCGGGCGCCGAGCTGCTATAAGTCGCCCATGGACAAAACCCAATTTCCAAAGCCCAATGCGAGCGTTCAGATCGGGCGCATCACAGTCGCGAACCATCGGCCAATCGCGGTGTTCGCCGGCCCCTGCCAGATGGAGAGCCGTGCACATGCGCTCGAGATGGCGTGGGCTCTTAAAGAGATTTCTGGCCGACTGGGCATCGGGCTGATCTACAAGTCGAGCTTTGACAAGGCCAACCGCACGTCGCTATCGGGCAAGCGCGGAATCGGGCTCAAGGCGGCGTTGCCTGTGTTCGCCGAAATTCGCGAGAGCCTCGGGCTTCCTGTCGTCACGGATGTTCACGAAATCGACCACTGCGCGGCCGTTGCCGGCGTGGTCGATGTGCTGCAGATACCGGCCTTCCTGTGCCGGCAGACCGATCTCTTGGTGGCTGCGGCCCGCACCGGCAAAGTCGTCAAGGTCAAGAAGGGCCAGTTCCTCGCGCCCTGGGACATGAAAAACGTGGTCCAAAAGGTCGTGGGTTCTGGCAACTCCAACGTGCTTCTGACCGAGCGGGGCGCGAGCTTTGGCTACAACACGCTGGTTGTCGATATGCGCGCCTTGCCGACGATGGCGGAAACCGGATGCCCGGTGATTTTCGATGCGACACATTCCGTGCAACAACCCGGCGGGCAGGGCACATCGTCAGGTGGCGACCGGCGGTTCGTACCGGTTTTGGCGAGGGCGGCTGTGGCGGTGGGGATCGCTGGGCTTTTCATCGAAACCCACGAAGATCCTGATCAGGCTCCATCGGACGGCCCCAACATGGTCCCACTCCACAAATTCGAAGCACTGGTTGGAGGGCTGATGGCCATCGACAGGATCGTCAAGTCTGATCCGGAGCAATTCGCCGGATGATCAGCGCTATGTGCCTCGTTCGATGGAGGAGCAAGCCGCGGCACGCTCCTCCTGGGCATCGGTGACCGGCAAAGTTCCGCTGCAGGACCAATGCAGGCGTGGATTGGTTGGTGATGGGTTCGGGGATCGGCGGGGCGAACTGCTTCGATCCGTCGAGTGTAGCGAATCTGACGTTTGGTCCCGACGCGCGGCTGGACTCGAAACCAAACGTCAGATGAAAAAGCTACGCTAGAATCATAGAGTTGCTAGTGTAGCGCATCTGACGTTTGGTCCCCACTCGGGGCTAGACTCGAAACCAAACGCCAGATGCAAAAGCTACACTAGAATCATAGGTTTGCTAGTGTTCCT
>PERT01000010.1 GCA_002928955.1 Hyphomicrobium sp.
AGGTTTGCTAGTGTTCCTTAGGCGCCGACATTTGATCTGGAGCGCGTTGCAACGGGAATCAAATGTCGGCGCCGGAACACTAGCTCGTCAACTCGCGTTGTGGCCGGGCTCGACCCGGCCATCCACTCTCGGAGCATCCAAAGGCTGGATGGCCGGATCAAGTCCGGCCATGGAGTTGAGTGGGCAAACGTCCAGTCTGCAAACGCCTGCGGCGCGCCGGCCGGAAACGGCGAGCGCGTTGGAATGAGTGGGGTGCGGGGCGCGGCGGTGCCGCGGTCTTCCGCAATGAGAGTAAAGGCGCCGCGACGCCCCGCATTGTGCGGCAGGGTTTCTGTCGGCCGGGCGTGGGTAATCACAACCGGCACGCTGACGGCTCGCCTCGCGCGGTCCCGCCGCCGTTAGTGGCCGAACCGCCGGTGTCCGCATCCACGCTCCACGTGCGCGCCCATTACTGGATGCGTCGCCCGAGACTGACCACAGGCGCGAGACGGTCTCGCACCCGTCCCTATGGCCGGGACGAGACAAAAATAGCGCATGGCGCTGAGGACGGGGATAAGTGGAGGCGGCAGGATGCGGTTTCCGCGGCCTCTTGATCGAGAACAATCGCTGACGCCTCGACATGACGCCACATCGCTGCGCCGTGAGGTGGGAACGGCTCAACGGCTCCAGGACGACAGCTCCAGGACCGCGGACTAACCGACCACCCCTGCCCGCTTCAACTGGGCGTCGAGCTGGTTGCGTTTTTCGGGGCTGATGCGGATTCTGGTTTCGGTGGCGCCGTCATCGGTGGTTTGGCGCGAGACGATCTCGGCGTTCTCGTAGAGCCAGTGCAAGAGCTTGCCGGCGGACGCCGGAATGACGAGATCGAGGAGCACGTCGGCGGCGCCCAATCTCGCGTCGATGAGCGCGGACAGCTCGTCGAGCCCCTCACCCGTCACGGCCGAGACCACGGCCGGACGGCGCTCCCTGAAGCGGGCGGCGGAGAGCGCTTCCTGGCGCTGCTCTGCGCTCAGAAGATCGATCTTGTTCCAGACCTCGAGAATGTGGCTCTCCGCCGACAGCGTATCGATGCCGAGGTCGCGCAGAACCCCCTCGACGTCGCTCGCCTGCGCGTCGGTCTCGGCGTGGGCGATGTCGCGGACGTGGAGAATGAGATCGGCCTCGATCACTTCTTCGAGCGTGGCGCGGAAGGCGGCCACCAGCATCGTCGGCAGGTCGGAGATGAAGCCGACAGTGTCGGACAGGATGATGCGGCGGCCGGTCACGAGCTTCAACTCGCGCATGGTGGGATCGAGGGTCGCGAACACCTGGTCCTTGGCCAGCACGCTGGCGCCGGTGACACAGTTGAACAGCGTCGACTTGCCCGCGTTCGTGTAGCCGACAATGGCGACGATCGGATATGGCACTTTGCGGCGTCCGGCGCGGTGCAATTCGCGCGTGCGGACGACCTCGACCAGCTCCTTCTTGATGGCGTCGATGCGGTCCTGCAGCATGCGGCGGTCGAGCTCGATCTGCGCCTCGCCGGGACCGCCGAGAAATCCCGCGCCACCGCGCTGGCGTTCCAAGTGGGTCCAGGCGCGGACGAGGCGTCCCTTTTGGTAGGTGAGATGCGCGAGCTCAACCTGCAGCACACCCTCTTTCGTTTTGGCGCGTGAGCCAAAGATCTCCAGAATGAGACCGGTACGGTCGAGCACCTTGCACGTCCAGGCCTTCTCCAGGTTGCGCTGCTGCCCGGGCGTAATGGCGTGGTCAACGATGGCCAGGCCGATCTTTTCATCCGCGATGAACTTGCACAGCTCTTCGACCTTGCCGGAGCCGATCAACGTCGCCGGCCGCGGCTCGCCGATGGGTATGATCAGGCTCTGGATGACGTCGAGATCGATGGCCGCGGCGAGCCCGCTGGCTTCGGCCAGCCGGTCGGCGGGGGAGTGCGGGGTGCCCACGCCGGCGGGATTTTCCAGGCTGCCCGCCGGGCTGCGCGCTGGTCCGCGCTTGAATACCGGCACGAGAACGAGTGCGCGCTCTCGCAGGGCGCGGGTTTCGAGCGGCCTGCGGCGCGGACCCGAGCGAACTGACGGCGTTTCGGCTGGACCGTCGTCCAGCCCGGTATCGTCGATGTCTTCGATGGCAGCGGTTATCCTTGCGCGGGCTCGGCCGGGTCATTGTCCATCAGATGGACCGGCGTGCCGGGCATGATCGTCGAGATCGCATGCTTATAGACGAGTTGTGAGTGCCCGTCGCGCCTGAGGAGAACGCAGAAGTTGTCGAACCAGGTCACGATGCCCTGGAGCTTGACGCCGTTGATGAGAAAAATCGTGAGCGGCGTCTTGTTTTTGCGCACGTGGTTGAGAAATGTGTCCTGGAGGCTTTGCGGTTTTTCGACAGCCATTGCAAATATCCGTCTTGGTGCGGGTTGGCGTTTTGTCGTTTTGCAGTTCGCGACAGGCTCACGCGAGACGGGCACGCTGCGATAGCAATCCGCGCAGTTTAAGCAGTCCTCGGTAAAACAGAAGACAAATGTGTTGCGCCGCGTCAAAAGACGCCGTGTACACACGATTTTCAACCGGTCAATGGGATGATCGCTCGGCGATGTGATGAAAAACCGCCCGCAGTCGGAGTGCAACCGGCCCCGGCCGACCATCTCCGATTGCAGCGCCGTCGATCCGCACAACTGGCATGACGATGTTCGAGGCCGCCGTGATGAAGGCCTCCTTAGCTGCGAGCGCCTCGGTGAGTCGGAACGGCCGTTGAGCCAGCTGCATCCGCTCGTGCGCGAGAGCGTCGATGAGCGTCGCCCGCGTCACGCCGGACAGGATCGCCGAGCTGGCAGGCCGCGTCACCAGTTCGCCCTTGCCGGTGACGATCCACGCATTGCTCGACGCACCCTCGGTCACGAAGCCGTCGGCATCGATGAGCCAAGCCTCGCGGGCGCCGGAGTCGCGAGCTTCGGTTTTAGCGAGGCAGGCCGGCAGCAACATAACGGTCTTTATATCGCAGCGGCCCCACCGGATATCGGGAATTGAGACGACGGATATGCCTTCGGCAGCCCGCGCGTCGAGGACAGTCTGGGAGGAAGCGCGAGCGAGGCAGACCACAGTGGGTTGAAGGCCGGCGGTTGGAAACAGGAAGTCGCGTGGGGCTGCGCCGCGGGAAACCTGCAGGTAGACGGTGCCATGCCGCACGCGGTTGCGGCGGATCACCTCGCGCAACACATGCGCCAGCGCAGGCCGCGACATCGGGGGCTGGACGGAGATGGCGGACAGCGACCGGGCAAGGCGATCCATGTGCCGGGTCTCGTCGACGAGACGCCCATCGCGAACTTCGATGACTTCGTAGACGGCATCGGCGAATTGAAACCCGCGATCCTCGGCGTGGACCGCGGCTTCCCCGTAAGGACGGTAGTGACCATTGACGTAGACGATGCGGCTCATGGTGGCTCGTGAGTTGCAGCTCAGCCGAAGCAAGTTCGATCGATACCCGCTTCGTCAGACTTGGCGGGCGTCGCCGGTCCGCTGGTCCGATGACACGCCCAGCGCGCGCAGCTTGCGGTGCAGGGCGCTTCGCTCCATGCCGACGAACTCAGCCGTGCGCGAAATGTTGCCGCCGAAGCGGTTGATCTGGGCCAGCAGATATTCACGCTCGAAGATCTCGCGCGCCTCTCGGAGCGGCAGAGACATCAGGTGCTCGGATCCGCCGTTGACCGGCAGCGGCACGTTCGAGCCGATTTCGTCGGGCAGCATGTCGGCGGTGATGACGGTGTTCGGGTCGCCGCCGGCGAGAATCATCAGGCGTTCGATGTTGTTGCGGAGTTCGCGCACGTTGCCCGGCCAGTCGTGGGCCTGCAGCACGGCGATGGCGTCCTCGCCGATCCGTCGCGGCGACAGGCCTGACGCCTGCGACACTTGGCCGACGAAGAACTGGACCAGGTCAGGAATGTCTTCGCGGCGCTCGGCCAGTCCGGGAACGCGCAGCGGCACCACGTTGAGGCGGTGAAACAGATCCTCGCGAAAGCGGGCCTCGGCCATATCCCGCTCCAGGTCGCGGCTGGTCGAGGAGATGATGCGGACGTCCACGGCCACCTTCTGGCTCCCGCCGAGGCGCAAGAACTTTTGCTCGACCAGAACGCGCAGGACCTTGCCCTGGGTTTCCAGCGGCATGTCGGCCACTTCGTCGATATAGAGCGTCCCAGTATGGGCTTCCTCCAGCGCGCCGACCTTGCGCGGGCCGCCGGTGCGATCCTCGGTGCCGAACAATTCCTCTTCAACGCGATCGGGCGCCATGGCGGCGGCATTGAGCACGACGAACGGCGAATCGGCCCGCGCGGATTTCTGGTGGATGACGCGGGCGGCCAGTTCCTTGCCGGCACCCGATGAGCCTCGGATCAGGATGCGGCTATTGGTTGGTGCGACGCGCTCGATCTGGGTCTTCAATTGATTGATGGCCGGCGACTTGCCGATCATCTCGGTCGAAACGGTCGAACGCTCGCGCAACTCGCGGACTTCACGCTTGAGTTGCGAGGCTTCGAGCGCGCGCAGCGTGACGAGCAACAGCCGGTCGGCCTTGAAAGGTTTTTCGATGTAGTCGTAGGCGCCGCGCTTGATGGCCGTGACCGCGGTCTCGATGTTGCCGTGCCCTGAAATGATGACGACCGGCAGATCCGGATAGGTGCGCTTGATCACAGTCAGCACTTCGAGACCGTCGAGCCGGCTCCCCTGCAGCCAGATGTCGAGAATGACCAGATTCGGTCGCCGCTCCTCGATCAACTTCAAGGCCTCGTCGCTGTCACGGGCGAGACGCGTGCGGTGACCCTCGTCTTCCAGGATGCCGGAGACGAGCTCGCGGATATCGGCTTCGTCGTCGACGATCAGGATATCGGCTGCCATACCTTCACTCCTCGATTGCGTGTTCAATCAACTGCGCGCTGCGACGGCTTTGACCGGCAGCTGGGAAGGGTCGATTTCGTCGGGGCGCTTCGATACTTTATCGGACCTAAGCACGGGCAGTGTGATGCGAACCAAGGCTCCACGCGTTCGGCCCGGCGCGAGCGGCGCATCTTCGAGCGTCAGCGTGCCGCCGTGCTGCTCGGTAATTTTCTGAACGATGGCGAGTCCGAGGCCGGTGCCCTTGTGGCCCTTGGTCGTGACATAGGGCTCAAGAAGGCGCGAGCGATTTTGCTTCGGCAGCCCGACGCCGTTGTCGATGACCTCGATGTCGTAGCGGTCCTCGGACACGCGCAGGATCGTTTCGACCTGTCCGCGCCAGGACGGCTCCATGCCGTCGGCGCCGCTCTCGACGGCCTCGGCGGCATTCTTGACGAGGTTGGTCACAGCCTGCGTGATGAGGCGCCGATCGAACATGCCGATGACCTGAGCCGGGGGCAGGCGCAGCAAGAACTCGATATTGGGATGGCTCTCGCGGAACAAGATCACCGGTTCCTGGATGGCGGCCGTCAAGCTGTCACGCTCCATCACAGGCTTCGGCACGCGGGCAAAGGCGGCGAACTCGTCGACCATCGTCTTGATATCGCCGACCCGGCGGCTGATGGTGTCGATCAACCCATCGAATTTGTCGCGGTCCTCGCTGATTTGTTTGCCGTATTTGGAGCGCAGGCGGTCGGTTGAAAGTTGTATGGGGGTCAGCGGATTCTTGATCTCGTGCGCAATGCGCTGGGCGACATCGGCCCAGGCCGAGGTGCGCTGTGCGCTGACCAGCTCCGTGATGTCGTCGAAGGTCAGGACCAGACCAACGTTGGCATCGTTGCCGCCCTCGTGCGTGAGGCGAACCGCAAACGTACGCTCATCCTGGCCGACTATCACCTTGAGTTGACGGGTGCGGTTCCGCTTGAGGCCCCGTTCATCGGATTCCGACAGGATGGCGGCGAATTCGGGCACCGCTTGCGCCAGAGTTCTATCGATGAGGTCCGTCTCGTTCTTCCCGAGCAGCTGGGCAGCGGCGCGGCTGGCCAGCGTGATCCGACCGTCGCTCTCGATCCCCATCACGCCTGCCGAGACGCCGGCCAGCACCGCCTCCATGAACCGCCGCCGCTCGACCAGCTGATCGTTGGCGGTCAGAAGCGCGTCGCGCTGATGCTTGATCTCGCGGGTCATGGTGTTGAAGGTTTGCGAGAGGCGCCGGAGATCTCCCTCGCCGCGCTTTTCCGGAAGTTCGACGCTGAGATTGCCGCGCGACACATTCTGCGCACCGGCGATGAGGCGGCGGATGGGGGCGACGAAGCGGCCGGCGAACCACATGCCGCTCCAGATGGCGGCCAGAAGCGCCGTCATCGAGATCATCAGATACATGACGCCATGAACGAGTTTCAAAGGACCGCGGCTGCGGCGCAGGCGATTGTACTCGTCGACGCTCTCTTCGGTGCGCTGCAGGTGGGCCAGGATGTTGGGGCTGACCGTTCGGGCGACGTAGAGGTATTGCCCGGCAAAACGCTCGAGTTTGGCGACAGCGGCAACGCGGTGCGTGCTGACCGACGTGAGGAATGGGACGAGGCCGGCCTCTGCCTGGGCGATCGCCTCGGCGGGCGGGGACCGGAACGGCATCCTGACTTCGTCGGAGGCACTGACCACCGGCTTGCCATCACGGTCGATGATGTGTGCGAACGGCAGGTCGCGGAGGCCCGCCTGGGCCAGGAAGAGTTGCTGGAATTCTTTGCCTTGGCCCGAGACCAGGTCGGCAGCGCGATCGAGATCGCGCGCCATGTTGACGATGTCGGTCCGGATCACCTGCCCGTGCTCGTCGACATAAGCTTGCGCCACCTGGAGCGAGTTCTCGATGATCGCCCGGGTGCGCGTGGAGAACCAGCCGTCGAGGGAGCGCGAAAAGGTGGTGGTTGCGGCAACCGCGAGCAGCATGGCCGGCAAGGTTGCGATGATCGAGAACATTGCGACGATGCGGACGTGCAGCCGCGCGCCTGGTACCTTGTCGCGCCAGGATCGCCATAGCCCGGCGAACTGCCACGAGATGACGCCAATCATGGCTGCGATGAGGGCGATATTGATGGCGACGAGTGGCCAGACCAATTCGTTGCGGGGAACAATAGGCGTGAGGCCGGTCAGGATGAGATAAGTCGCGAGGGCGGCGACCAGCGACAGCAGCACAACCACCAGGCCGATCCAGAATGACCGGTCGGTCGGGTCAAGCGTCGGAGCGCCCGCGTTCACCGCAACAGCGTCGTCGGGACTGGGCACCGGCTCGGTCATTCCCTGTGTCCTCTGTCGCATCTCGTTGCCGACCCGGCTCTCACGTCGCGCGTTCGAACCGGTATCCAAGGGCACGCCGTTCGTCGAAATCGAAGCCGGCGATCGGTCCCGCGCGACTAATCGGCAACTCTGACTGGAATGCCTCACGCCCCGTGAATACCGGTGACGCACAGCGACCACAATGAAGTACTAAACTGTGACATTTTCGCGACAACATCCGTACGGATACGCCCCGATCCGTGACGCGTCAAGGTGGTGCGGAGGTGAAAAAGCCCGCTGGTCCGAGGGTCGACAGACCTCGATGGCCGTCGACGGACATCTTGCCGCGGCAGCCCCCATCACAGATGGGGTGTGCGGAACACCCTGAGGTCCAGCGCCTTGATCCGCGACCGCAGGGTGTTGCGGTTGAGCCCAAGCAGTTCGGCGGCACGGATCTGGTTGCCGCGCGTGGCCGCGAGGGCAGCCGACAGCAGCGGAACCTCGACCTGCCGGATCACGTGGTCATAGAGGCCTGCCGGCGGCAAATTCTTGCCGAACCCGGCGAAGTACTCGGCAAGGTGACGCTCGATAAGTTCACTCAGGTCCTTGGCGTCTCCTGGCCGCTCGGCGGGCCGGGGGGCAGCCGTATCGGTCATCTCCTGCTCGACCATGGCGGCCGTGATGACCTCGGTCGTGTAAAGCGCCGAAAGGCGGCGCACGACGTTCTCCAGTTCGCGGACGTTCCCGGGCCAGGACTGTTGCTTCAGCCGCTCGATGGCCGCCACTTCAATCGATTTCTGGCCGAGACCGTCGCGATGGGCTGCGCGCAGGAAGTGGCGCACCAGATCTCCGACGTCTTCCAGCCTTTCACGCAGCGGCGGAATGCGCATGGGCACGACATTGAGCCGGTAGTACAAGTCCTCGCGGAATAGTCCCTGCTGGATCTGCGATTTCAGATCCCGGTGGGTGGCGGCGACGATGCGGACGTTGGTTTTAATCGGTGTGCGGCCGCCAACCGTGGTGTACTCGCCCTGCTGCAGCACACGCAGAAGACGGGTCTGTGCCTCCAGCGGCATGTCGCCGATTTCGTCGAGAAAGAGCGTGCCGCCCTCGGCTTGCTCGAAGCGGCCCTGGGTGCGGACCTGAGCGCCGGTGAAGGCCCCCTTCTCATGGCCGAACAACTCGCTTTCGATGAGCTCGCGCGGGATGGCCGCCATATTGAGAGCGACGAAGGGTCCGGCGCGGCGCTTGCCGTAATCGTGGAGCACCCGGGCGACGAGCTCTTTGCCCGTGCCGCTTTCGCCCGCGATCATCACCGTAAGATCGGTTTGGGTGAGGCGCGCGAGAACGCGGTAGATTTCCTGCATGGCCGTCGAGCGGCCGATCAGAGGCAGCTCTTCGCCCTCGATCACCTCGGACGGCCGTTGCGGTTTGCGGCCCGGCTGCGCCAAGGCACGACCGACCACGGCCAAGAGCTCGTTGAGATCGAACGGTTTCGGCAAATATTCGTAGGCGCCCTTTTCGGCTGCCTGCAGTGCCGTCATCAGCGTGTTCTGGGCGCTCATTACGATGATGGGAAGCTCAGGTCGGAGCTTCTTGATGCGCGGTATCAAATCGAAAGCGTTCTCGTCGGGCATCACAACGTCGGTAATGACGACGTCGCCCTCACCCTGACTGACCCAGCGCCATAGCGTCGCCGCGTTACCGGTCGCTCGCGGCGCGTAGCCGGCACGCGCCAATGCCTGGTTCAGAACCGTGCGGATGGCGGTGTCATCGTCGGCGATCAAGATTGTGCCCCGGGCCATGATATGTCCTTCGGATCAAGCTGATTTCGTAGTTGAGATGCGATCGTGCAATGGGAGCAACACGCGGAACACGGTGCGCTTGGGTTCGCTTTCGCACTCGATGATGCCGCCGTGATCGCCGATGATCTTGGCGACGAGTGCCAGTCCGAGACCCGTGCCGGTGCGCTTGGTCGTGACGAATGGATCGAACATGTTCGGCTTCAAGTGATCGGGAATGCCGGGGCCGTTGTCCTCGACCTGAATCATCAGCGGCAGCGAGATGCGCACGCCAGAGCCCGGCAGTGTCAACCGAACGCCCGGCCGGAAGGCGGTCTGAAGCACGATGCGGCCCGGGTCCGTGCCATCGCCGATGGCTTCGGCGGCATTCTTGAAAAGGTTCAAGAACGCCTGCACCAGCTTATCTCGATTGCCCGGCAAGAGTGGCAGGGACGGGTCGTAGTCGGCGACAAAGCGGATGCCGCGGGCGAAGCCCGATTCCGAAAGCCGACGGACGTGATCGAGGATGTCGTGGATGTTGACCGAAGTGCGTTCGAGCGGACGCTCGTCTCCGAACACCTCCATCCGATCCACCAGCGCCTTGATGCGGTCCGTCTCGGCGCAGATAAGCTGCGCCAGTGGTCGGTCCTCGTCGGAAAGCGAGGGTTCGAGCAGCTGGGCCGCGCCCCGGATGCCGGACAACGGATTCTTGATTTCGTGGGCCAAGACGGCCGCCATTCCCGACACCGACCGGGCGGCGGCGCGATGGGTCAATTGACGCTCGATCATCTGTGCCATGGTACGCTGCTGAAGCATCAACAGCACGTGGGAGGGCTGATCGGGAAGCGGGCCACTGTAGACATCGACGAGTTTGGGCGCAGTGAACTTCGGCGTCACCATCTCGATGCCATATTCGTTGATGGTCTGCTGATTGGCGCGCACCTGCTCGACGAGTCCGTTCAACGGGCAGCCAAAGGCCACGACCTCCTCAAGCGTCATGCGCTTCAGCATCGGCGCGCTCGTCGACAGAAACGATTCCGCTGCGGCGTTGGCATAGACAGCGCGGTTGTCTGGTCCAAGCACGAGGATGGGGTGAGGGATCGCCGCCAGCAGCAAATCGTGCTCGACGGGTCTGCGCTGGACGGCCACGGGGGCGACCGCAGGCGCGGACGGAGCGGTGCGGGACCGCGAGGTGGCTGAAGGGCTCGTCGCCGCGCGCTTCGCAGGCTTGGGCTTTCCCGTGTGGTTGCTCACGCCGCCTCCTTGCGGTCTGACGTGTAGAATTCGGCGAAGGTGGCAAGCGTGCGGTCGCAATCGTCGTCGGTGCAAAGCAACCGCCGCCAAGTCTTGACAGTGCTCTCGTCCGCGCCGCTCGACGCAAGATACCAGCCGATATGCTTGCGCGCGTTCTTGAGGCCGAGAGCCCGGCCGTAGAGGCCGAACATGGCTTCGACGTGCGCCGTAGCAATGCGGCCCTGTCGTTCGATTGCCGGAGGGCCCGGGTCGCACCCGGTTTCAAGGTAGGTGCCGATACGGCCAGGCAGCCACGGCGCGCCATAGGCTCCGCGTCCGATCATCACGCCGTGTGCGCAGGATTGACGAAGGGCTTCGGCCGCGAGGCCGACTGACGTGATGTCGCCGTTGACCAGGACCGGGATGGAAACGGCCTCGACGACGGGGCGCACGTGCGCCCAGTTCGCCGCCCCTTTGAAGAACTGGCAGCGGGTACGGCCATGCACGGTCAACATTTGGACGCCTGCCGCCTCGGCGCGGCGTGCAAGTTCGGGCGCGTTAAGGGAGCGTTCGTCCCAGCCCAACCGCATCTTGAGCGTCACGGGCACGCGCACGGCAGCGACGGTCGCATCGATCAACGTGAGCGCGTGATCCAGGTCGCGCATGAGGGCGCTTCCGGACAGCTTGCCGGTGACCTCTTTGGCCGGACAGCCCATGTTGATGTCGATGATGTCAGCGCCAAGACCCTGGGCGATGCGCGCGCCCTCCGCCATCCATTGCGGCTCGCGGCCGGCCAGCTGCACGACGAAAGGCTTCTCGCCGTGCCCCCTGGCTCTGCGAAGAACGTCGGGCCGGGCGCGCACAAGCTCGTCGCTGGCGATCATCTCCGATACCACAAGCCCGGCGCCAAGCTTGTGCGCCAAGGCGCGGAACGCCTCATCCGTGACGCCGGACATGGGGGCGAGCACCGCGCGATTGGCAAGGATGTGCGGACCGATCGAAATGGCTCTTGAAACACATGCCGTCATGGTGCCGCGATGATCACGATCTATGAAATTGCCACAATAATGGGCAGTCAGTTATACTGCCTGTGATTTGAGCAGTCTAGGATGGCACACGGCATTTCGCAAGTGCGAAATAGCTCCTCCGGTTGCCTCTGTCCCGCGCGACGGTTAAGGGTCCGTTGGAGCGCCAGAAACCTTGCGGGAGTTGCCCCAGTGCCGATTGCCGTCTTGATCGTCGCAGCCGGCCGCGGGACACGCGCGGGAACCGCTGACCGGGGACCCAAGCAATACGCGGCGTTGGGCCGCTCGACCGTTCTGGCGGAGGCCGTGCGGCCGTTCCTGGAGCACCATCGGGTCGACACGGTGCAGGTCGTCATCCACGCCGACGACGGCGAACGCTACGAATCGGCCACCGCGGCTTTGGACAGCGCCCGGCTCGTGCGGCCGGTGACCGGGGGACCAACTCGACAGGCGTCGGTTCTGGCCGGCCTGGAAGCCATCGCCGAAAGGTCTCCACGATGCGTGCTGATCCATGATGCGGCACGACCTTTTGTCGATGCGGCCACGATCTCGCGGGTGATCGAAGCACTCGACAGCCACCCAGCAGCACTCGCCGCCGTTCCGATCGCTGACACCGTGAAGCGAGCCACGGAAGCCTTGCTGGTCGCGGAAACCGTTGACCGTGCTGGACTCTGGCAGGCACAGACACCCCAGGGGTTCCGGTTCGCCGAAATCCTCGCCGCCCACCGTGCGGCGGCGCACGCGGGCCGCATGGATTTTACCGATGACGCGTCAATCGCCGAGTGGGCCGGACACTCGACGGCGTTGGTCACCGGATCACCCGACAATACGAAGATCACGACCGCCGAAGACTTGGTTCGCGCCCGGCGGATGACGGAGGGACAATTGCAACAGACACTCCCGATGATGGAGCCGCGGACCGGCACCGGCTTCGATGTGCACAGGTTCGCGCCCGGCGATAGCGTATGGCTGTGCGGTGTCGAAATCCCACATGTCGCCCGGCTCGACGGTCATTCGGACGCGGATGTGGGTCTGCACGCGCTAACCGACGCAATCCTTGGCGCGCTGGGTGACGGCGATATTGGCCAGCACTTCCCGCCAAGCGACATGCAGTGGAAGGGGGCCGCGTCGCGCGTGTTCCTGGCCGATGCCGCGCGACGGGTGGCCGAGCGGGGCGGCCGCATCGCCAATGTCGATGTGACGATACTTTGCGAGGCGCCGAAGATTTCGACGCATCGAGACGCCATGCGTGCGGCGATTGCCCGTGTTCTTGCGCTCGATATGTCGCGGGTCGGCGTGAAGGCAACGACCACGGAGGGCTTAGGTTTCACCGGCCGCCGCGAGGGCATTGCCGCAATGGCGAGCGCCACCATCATGCTGCCGGCCTGACCAGCGCCGGTCGCGAAGCCGTTGACCCTATTCACGACCCGCCGGACGGGCGAACCGACGTGAACGGGCCAGCGTCCCGTGCTCCGAACCGATTGACCCCCTCGCTCGAATCACGGCATCAAGGGGCGGTACTGGTTGTACACTCAAATCGGCGCGGGGGACCATAATGAATATGATGACCAACACACTCGAGCGCGGACCCACTGCTGCGGCAAGCATGGCCGACATCGCTGAAACGACTGCTGCCACCTGCCTCGCCACCCGCGTGCGGCAGCTGTCGCGGATCGTGACGCGCGTCTATGACGATGCCATGCGTCCGCTCGGCATCACGGCCAGCCAGTATACCTTGCTCGCTCAGTTGGCTTCGCGAGACGGCATCACCGCCGTTGAGATCGGGCAAGGCCTCGATATCGAAAAGTCGACGCTGTCGCGCAACCTGAAGCGCCTCTTGGCACTCGGGCACATTGTGATGGACCCGCCCGCTGGCCGCCGTGGGCGCGGGCTGCACCTGACACCGAAAGGACAGGCGGTGCTCAAGGCCGCTTTTCCGATCTGGCAGGACGCCCAGCGCAAGACGACAGCGATCATGGGTCATGAAAGCCGCGCAATGCTCGACGGTCTGCTCGGTCAAGCCGAGAAGCTGTTCGCCGCCTGACCGGCTACCCGAGCAGCTTCGTTTCGAAAAGTGCTTGCGGCGCACCCTCGGGAGCGCCGTTTCTGTTCAAGACGGAGGTTCGAGTGCTGTTTCCAGAGGATCTCGCAGAATCCGCGGAGCGACTGCTGGCCGATCTGCGCCGGAAGCGACTGACTTTGGCCACGGCAGAGAGCTGCACGGGTGGATTGCTGTCGGGGTTGCTAACGGAGATTGCTGGGTCATCCATGGTGGTCGAGCGCGGGTTTGTGACTTACTCCAACGCCGCAAAGATCGATCTGCTTGGCGTAGCGCAATCGCTGCTCGACCTACATGGTGCGGTAAGTGCCGAAACAGCGGAGGCGATGGCGCGGGGCGCCTTGGGAAAGTCGCCTGCCGGTGTTGCCGTGTCGGTCACCGGAATCGCCGGTCCTGGCGGGGGTTCGGCGGAAAAGCCGGTTGGACTGGTATACATTTCCGCAGCGGTCCGGGGTGGTGCGATGGGGACGGCTGAGTGCAGGTTCGGCGACATTGGCCGGTCGCATGTCCGTATTGCGACGCTCAGGGCAGCCTGCGCCTTGATCGGCAAGACGATTGCATGAAAAGTCCAGGCTCGCGACGGTAAGCCGACAAGTTCAGTCGCCGCCGCAGCCGCCACCACCGTCACCATCTCCTGAGCCACCATCGCCATCCCCGAGGCCGGCGGTGCCGCCATCGAACGTCATGCTGCAGAAATCTCCGCCGCATTGGCTGCCCGCGACGCCACGCTTCCTGAGGTCTGCACAGTCCGGCGTATAATGATATCCGCCCTTGATTTTGAGGTCGGCGTCGAGTGCGAACAGCAGGGGCAGCGCCTTCGGTGCCGTGACGTCGATGCCTTCCTCCTTGCACGTCTGCCACCAGACCCGGCGCAGGCCTTCATTGTCCTGCTTCTGGCTCTGCCGCAATACAATGGCTGGAGTGTGGTGCAGGAAACGGCCGAAGGCCTTGGAGCAGAACCGCTCGTAGTCGCGGGTGTAGAGGATGAACTCGTGCCAGAGGTCGTCCGCGACCTGCGACGGCATGGCGACGTAGCGGCGCCCGCTCTTCAAGTAGGCGCGGAAGTACTGCTTCAGGCCCCGTGTGACCTGGATGATCTCGGTGTGAGTCAGGTGGGGGTGTGCCGCCTTGAGTTTGGCCAGAAGGCCTGGCGGCAATTGGTAGTCTTCAATGAATTGCAGCCGGCGCTGGTGCCGGTCAAAAGCGAAGGCCGCATATACGACACCGCTCACGGCGGTGGCAGTCAAGATGTATGTAAACGCACTACTCAATAAGTCCTCATTCCGTTGTTTCCACTGCCCTGGAGATCATTATGCCACTCAATGATTTCAAGCCCGTCAAAAGCCGGCAATTGAAATACCGCCGGGCGATGGTTAATGCCGGATGGACGCGAGGTTCATACCGGTAAAGCGGGGCCCTTGGCGCCATAGACGACGCGGGCGCGGGCCTCGAACGCTTCCGCGAAGCGGCGGAACGCGGCGTCGAACAGCGCACCCATCAACAGCCCGAGTGCAATCGAGCGGAATTCATAGTCGATGTAAAAATCCACGTCCGAGCCGCCGGGCGCCGGCAGAAATCGCCAGCGGTTCTCAAGCCGCTTGAACGGACCATCGAGGTATTCGACCAGGATCGCCGGCTCGCCCGCACGCAGCGTAACCCGTGTCGTGAAGCGCTCATGGATCGCCCTGTAGCCGATACCCATCGTGGCGACGAGCACGGTTTCCGGCCCCTTTTGCTCACAGGAGATCACCGACAGGCTATCGCACAGCGGCAGGAACTGCGGATACTGTTCGACGTCGGCCACGAGGTCAAACATCTGTTGGGCTGAGAATGGTACCCGGCGTCGGGTGGAGAACTGCGGCAAGATCACGGCTCCAGGATCAGACGCGGGTGTTTACTCTGGCGGCCCGGAGGCGATCGAAATCCTCCCCCGCATGGTAGCTCGATCGGGTCAGCGGAGAGGCTGACACCATCAGGAAGCCCTTGGCCCGAGCAGTCCTTTCCAGCGCCTTGAATTCCTCCGGCGCCAAGTAGCGCTTCACCTCGGCGTGTTTCAGGGTGGGCTGCAGGTACTGGCCTATGGTGAGGAAATCGACGTCGGCGCTGCGCAGATCGTCCATCAATTGCAGAACCTGCTCGCGCGTCTCGCCGAGCCCGACCATGATGCCGGATTTGGTGAACATCCGCGGATCGAGTTCCTTGACCCGTTGCAAGAGCCGGAGCGAGTGGAAATAGCGCGCACCAGGCCGGATCCTGAGGTAGAGGCCTGGCACCGTTTCGAGATTGTGATTGAACACGTCCGGGCGCGCGGAAACGACCTGTTCCAGAGCCCCATCCTTGCGCAGGAAATCAGGGGTTAAAACCTCAATGGTGGTTCTGGGGGTGCGGCCACGGATCGCGCCGATGACCGCCGCGAAATGCGCCGCACCGCCATCTGCGAGGTCATCGCGATCCACAGACGTGATGACGACGTGCTCAAGGCCAAGCTCGGCGACGGCGTCCGCGACTTGAGTGGGCTCGTGGCCGTCGAGAGCCTTCGGCAGGCCGGTCGCCACGTTGCAGAAGGCGCAGGCGCGGGTGCAGATCGCCCCCATGATCATCATCGTTGCGTGGCGCTTCGACCAGCACTCGCCCACGTTGGGACAGCCCGCCTCCTCGCATACCGTTACCAGGCCATGCTGACGAACGATGTCACGGGTGCGCTGATATTCGGGCGAATTCGGCGCACGGACACGAATCCAATCGGGTTTCGGAAGGCGCACCGTGTCCGGGTTGTTCGCCTTTTCAGGGTGCCTCAGTGGGGACTTTGGGCCCGGCTGCTCATGGCAACCCGCGCGCGTGTCGACAACCGTAACCATGAAGCTCCCGGATCCGTTCGTGGCGCAGCGGCTGCCGCACAGATCGAATCTATGGCGTACAGCACGAGCCAGCAAGGGGCCGTCAGGTCGCGGGAGCGCCAACACCCGGTTCAAACCGCGAACCGGATCAAAGCCGCAGCAGCCACCGAGGTCGCGGCAGTGCGGCCCACGTTGAGCGCCATGCACCCCAACGGGGACAACCACAGGCGGCTCGATAACCGGACGGCAGCCGCTTTGCGAGCAACGGCTCGATCGAGCGTGCCGCGAACCACGAACCCCAGGGCGAGATCCAGCAGCGTGGCGGGCCCCACTATGACGTAGAATATGCCACCGACCGAAGCGGCGACAGCACCGCTGATCAGCACGTTTTCAAACTTGGCCTTGATGATATCGCAGGCGAACATGGCGGCACTCCGTTGAAGGAATGCCGGCACGTTAGGGGCGGTCGCGCCAGCGCACTGTTACCAGCGATACAGCGATGCGCATGTCGTCTCAGCGCCCGATGATGCGTGCCAGGATGATGACCAGCAGCGCACCGATGGTGGACACGGCGATCTGATTGCCGAAAGCAGGAATGATCGTATTGAAGTCGTACGGCAGCTTGAGAAGGCCGGCCTGGACCAAGGCGCCACCGATGAATGCACCGATAATACCGACTATGAGGTTGCGGATGAGACCGCCGCCGCCGAGCAGCAGGCCGGCGAGCCAGCCGGCGATAAGGCCGTTTACGGCCATAATGATCCAAGGCATGTACGGCTGAAGTTGCGCCATGATGTCAGTCCCCTTGTCTGCTGAGCCCCCGGAGACGCAGTCTTACGCGATCAATCGTGCCAACAGTACGACAACGATGGCCCCGATTGTCGCAGTCGCGATCTGCGAAACCAGCGGATTGCGAATGCCAAGATTGACGCCCAAAGTATTCAGCAGGTAGCCGCCGACAAATGCGCCGACGACGCCCGTGACGAGATAGCGGATCAGGCCGCCTCCGCCGACCAGGATTGACGCGAGAAAACCCGCGACGATACCAATCACAGCGAACACGATCAGAGACTGTATTTGGGAATTGCTCATGGTGAGGCTCCTGATGATTCGGTGACCTAACCGAGTTGAACCTACTCTGCCCCGGCCGTCGAGGTTCGTGACGCGGATAAGTGGCGAACTCAGGCGTGGATGACGCGGTGGAAGGCGTCGAGAACACTCTCGTGCATCATCTCGCTGAGGGTCGGATGCGGGAATACGGCGTGCATCAGGTCTTCCTCGGTGGTCTCAAGACCCATGGCGACCACATAACCCTGGATCAGCTCGGTGACCTCGGCGCCGATCATATGCGCGCCCAGCAACTGGCCCGTCTCGGCGTCAAAGATCGTTTTGACCAGTCCCTCGGGCTCACCCAGCGCCATGGCCTTGCCGTTAGCACGGAACGGGAAGCGGCCAACCTTCAGGGTGTGACCGGCCTGCCTGGCTTTGGCTTCGGTCAAGCCCACGGACGCAATCTGTGGATGACAATAGGTACAGCCGGGGATCTTCGCTTTGTCCATGGCGTGGGGATGGAGTCCCTTGATGCCCTCGACGCAGATGACGCCCTCGTGCTCGGCCTTGTGGGCCAGCATGGGAGGCCCAGCGACGTCGCCGATGGCATAGATGCCAGGGACGCTGGTGCGACCCATGCCGTCGACCACTATGCACCCGCGCTCGGTCTTCACGCCCAACGCATCGAGCCCGAGACCCTCGACGTTACCTCGCACGCCGACAGCCGAGATCAGCCGGTCTGCTGTAATCTGCCCGGTTTTTCCGCCACCCAAATCGACGGTGGCGATGACCGCGTTGGGCACCTTGGTCACGGACTTCACAGCAGCGCCGCACAAGATGCGCATGCCCTGCTTTTCGAACTGCTTGCGGGCGAGCGCAGCTATTTCCGCGTCCTCGACCGGAAGTATCTGGGGCATCATTTCGATGAGCGTGACATCGGACCCCATCGTTCGATAGAAGCTCGCGAACTCGATGCCGATCGCGCCCGTACCCATGATGATCAGCGATTTCGGCATGGCGTCGGGAACCATGGCCTCAAAATAGCTCCAGATCAGCTGGCCATCGGGCTCGACGCCAGGGAGCACGCGCGGACGGGCGCCGGTGGCAACGATGATGTGGCGGGCGAAGTATGTCCCGGTCGGCAGCACCCCCTTGGGTCGCGGATGCTGGGGCTCGACCGCTTTCTTGGTCGGCACGGATACGACAACACGGCCGGGATCGGCGCCGCGTGGCGCGCTCGTTATGTTTGCCTCACCCCAGAGGACGTCGACCTTGTTCTTCTTCAACAGGAAGCCGACACCGGCATTGAGCTGGCCCGAGACACCGCGCGACCGATTGACGACGGCAGCGGCGTCGAAGCCCACGGCGCCATCGATCTTCAAGCCAAAATCGGCAGCATTCCTGGCATAGCGATAGATCTCCGCCGATCGCAGGAGAGCCTTGGTCGGGATACAGCCCCAATTGAGGCAGATGCCGCCCAGATGCTCACGCTCGACAATCGCGGTTCGAAGCCCGAGCTGGGCCGCGCGGATTGCCGTGACATAGCCACCGGGCCCTGCTCCGATGATGATCAGGTCGTAGACGTCGGCGCTCATGGCAGCCTCGATGGTGTGGACTGGGTGAGGTTAGCGGCTGACCGGCGATCGGGAGCACGAACAGTCCACGTGATCCTGGCTCGTGCTGACCGGAACCCCATTCAATCCAATCCCAGCGCTGCACGCCATTTAAACCGAGCGGAAAACGCGCGCTATTGGTGGCACCGCGCGCCCAGATACTGGGCCAGCAAACGGTTGAACTGGTCGACCTCGGCCTGATGCTGCGGAGACAGTTTCTTGCCGGCCTGAGCCGCCTCTACACGAGACTGCACGCCGCGCGCCAGCAGCTTGTCCATCTCCTGCCGCACAGTCTGACAACTTGACCCCTGGGGAAGCTGGCGCGCGCCAGGATCGCCGCCCGTCGAGCCGCCGCTGCCGCATCCCGCCGCCAGAACGGCAACCGCGCCGACCGCAAACATGACGGCCACGCGATGAGTGACGAGCGCTCTGACTGGTTTCCGTGCGGCCATAGTCCCTCCACCAAAAATCTGCGCTCAATCAGATCCGTCATTCACCATATCGAGCATCGCGGCACAACCCCAGTGGGCTCAACCGCCGCGATGCCGAAGTGCAGCATATCGCGAAAAGGTTGCACAGGCCCGCGCCAGCGCCTGATCACGAAGTGGTTGGTTGACAGCAAAACGGGCGGCCCGAGCCGCCCGTCGAGGCCAACCAACTCTCTGTTGGGAGCCGCGCCCGACTACTGCTTCGGCGGTGGTACCGTCGTCACGACCACGTCGGAAGCGCGGTTGGGAACGATCGCGGTCGGCACCACGACCGGAGCGGCAACTGCAGTGGCGGCGCTGGGTGCGACCGCGTTCGTCACCGCGTTGACCGGAGCCGCAACCTTCTTGACCACCTTCTTCGCCGCTTGTGCGGCGGGCGCAGCCAGCGCCGCAGTCTGGCCTGCCGCAGCCGGAGCGGCGGCCACGGCAGCGCCTGCTGCAGCGGCGGCTTCCTTGGCGACTGGCGCCGGAGCGGCGGCCGAGGCGGGCTTTGGCGTTATGGTCGCGCACTTGGCCTGGAAGTCGGCGTTGGCCTTATTCAGTTCGGCCTGCTTTGCGATGGCCGTGCGCTTGACCTGCACAGTGGTGGTCTTGCCCTGCGAAGCCTGCTGAAGGCGATCAATCGTGCCTTCCTTGCGGAGCGTCTCGATCTGGGCCGCCAGCGTGACGCAGGCCGGATCGACCTTCGATGCTGGCGCAGGCGTCACCGCGGCGGTGGTGAGATTGTTCGAACCCCCGGCAAAGTTGTCGCCGGCGCAGCCCGTCAGCAGTCCCAGTCCGAGCAGAAGCGCAGCCGGGGCGGTCAATGTTCTGGTCATAGGTAATCCCCCACAATACTAAGGTGGTTGAACGCGCACGCCCTTTTCCAGCCTTGTTCTAAGCCTCTGGACAGTCTGGCAGCAAGCATCGAGCGCCATAAACAAGCAGATCGTGACCGAAGACTAGCGTGAACTCTGTGGAAACAGTCACGTCGTAGCACAATTACCACACAACTTTAAGTTCGCCTATCCTGATCCAGGCCTCGGAAGCGGCATTGGTCGCGGCAACAGGGTCAGACCAACATCCGGACCGGATCCTCGATGTACGAACGGAATGCGCCGAGAAGGTCAGCGCCGATGGCCCCGTCGACGACCCGGTGATCGCACGAGAGCGTGCAGCTCATCACAGTCGAGATCTCGATCCTGTCGCCGGTCACGACGGGCCGCTTTTCTCCAGCACCGACGGCCAGAATGGTGGCGTGGGGTGGATTGATGACCGCATCGAAGCTCTTGATGCCGAACATGCCGAGGTTGGAGATCGAGGTGGTGCCACCCTGATACTCGTGCGGGGCCAACCGCCGCTTCCGGGCACGCTCGGCCAGATCCTTCATCTCGTTGGAGATTTCCGAGAGTGACTTCAATTCCGCGTGGCGAATGACGGGCGTGAAAAGGCCACCCTCAACGGCGACGGCGACCCCCACATCCGACGACTTGTGCCGCAGCATTCCGCCGTTCATCCAAGTCGCATTGGCCGCGGGCACCTGTTGCAAAGCGAGCGCCAACGCCTTGACGATAAAGTCGTTGACCGACAACTTGAAGACACGGGAGCCGCTTTTGGGCGAGGTGGCGTTCATCCGCTCGCGTGCCCGCAACATTTCGTCGAGGCGGCAATCGACCGTCAGGTAGAAATGCGGAATGGTCTGCTTCGATTGGGTCAGCCGCTCGGCGATGATCCGGCGCATTCCGTCATGCGGAACGATGTCGTAGGAGCCCTGCTGGTAGAGCGCGAGTACCTTGTCGTCGGGGATCGGAGCCTGGATCCCGGCCATTGGCGGGCTCCCAGCGTGCGTCGCGACATGCTGCCCTGGCCCTGCGGTAATCTGTGCAGCCTCCTTCGCAGCCTCCTTCGGCACAGCATGATCAACGTCGCGCTTGACGATGCGGCCGTGCGGGCCGCTGCCATCGAGCGTCGCAAGATCGAGCCCGCGCTCCTTGGCGATCCGTTTGGCCAAGGGCGATGCTTTTATGCGCCCCGCAGCCGGGCCGTTCACATGAAGAGCGGTCGGCTGCGGCACCGCGGACACCATAGCGTCAACCGGACGTGAGGCGGACGCGGCGAGAGGCGCGAAGGTCTGAACGCCACCAGGAGCGACCTGAGTTATTGGTGTTGATTGTCCCGATGAAGGAATCATTGGGAAGCCGGCGCTTTCGCCGTCAAGCAGCAGGATCGCGATCGGCGCGTTAACGCGGACTTTGCCAGTGCCGGCCGGGATCAGAATACGGCCGACGACGCCCTCGTCGACAGCTTCCACTTCCATGGTCGCCTTGTCGGTCTCGATTTCGGCGATGATCATGCCCGATTTGACCGTGTCGCCCTCCTTCACCAGCCACTTGGCAAGCGTCCCCTCCTCCATCGTCGGCGACAGCGCGGGCATCAAGATCTGGATCGGCATCGGTCTGTCTCCTGCGCGCTATTTTCCGTCATCCGGCCAGCGATAGATGAACGTCATGTACGCGAGCACGGCATAGGCGGACATGGCGACGCTCCAGCCGACGAAGACGCCCAGTTCTTGCTGCGATAGACCCGTCTGGTCGAAGCCTGGAATCAACAGTGGATTGCGCAGGTCGGCAACGTTCATGAGCGGCGAGCCGAGCTTGCCCCACGCGGTGAACAACCCCTCTTGCATCCGCCCCACGACCGCCGCGGTGCCACCCAAGAACACGAGCCCGATGGTCAGCAGCGCAAAGGCAACAAGGCGCAGCGCGAACGGCGCGCGCGCCAGGAACAGATAAAGCGCGACGACGTAACCGGACACGATCGCAAAGAACATCGAAAAGATATTCAGGACGCTCTGGATGGCCGTGAACAGCCCTTGCAGAATTTCGGATTCGCTCATTCAGCACCCGTTTGCGGTTGTGCGGGAACCTGCGCCGCCGAGGGTGCACCGCAAGTGTCCGTCAATGCTTCACCCGTCCCTTGATCTTTCCAGTCGTGGCGACCGGACTGTCGCCTACACCGCGGTTGAAGGCGTCACGGACTTGGGTCAATGCCTCGTTGCTTTCCATCTGCCCATCAAGAGCCACGGCCTTGGCGATGTGATGGGCGATGTCCGACAACAGCCGTCCCCATTCCGTTACGTCGTGGCGAAACGTTTCCGGATCGAAGATCACATGCAGCGCACCATCGCCAATGAAGGCGCGGAGCACCTCAACGGCCTCCTTGGCGTCGCGCGCGCCATCGGGGATTTCCAGTTCGTGGATCGTTTCGTCAGCCATCCGAAGCGCCTTTCCTCCGCGCGCGCCAAAGTCTGCGCTGCTTTTCGAACGTGCCCACGACAAAATGAAAGAGTGCTATGGCCATGAGAAGCGGGCTTAGCACCAAGATCAATAGACAAAGCGGAATTGCCCCCGGATGCCGCCAGTTAATTCGACCACGCGACGTGGACTTGCTGCGGGCGCGGCGGCCGGGCTCGGGTGGATCGGGCAGAAACAGCCCAACGGGGCTGGAAAATAGCCACCTCAAAAAGATCAATAAATAGAAGAATGGCAAGACGAGGTACATCCACCACGCGAGCCGGCCCGGAACCATCGCAACCGTGGCGCTGACGATCCGTTCGGGCTTGTCGTCCCGGTGTGGGCCGCGGAATCCGGAACCGTCAGGCATAGAGCACCGCCTTTGCGGCCGCGACGACGTGGCCGGCATTCGGAAGCGCGAGTTTTTCGAGGTTGGCGGCATAGGGCATCGGCACGTCCACGCCCGTGACCTTGGCCGGCGGCGCGTCGAGGTAGTCGAAGGCATGGATGGCGACCTGCGCGCAGATCTCCGAACCAACCGAGCACACCGGCCACGCCTCCTCCACGGTTACGATGCGGTTGGTCTTGCGCACGGAGGCGAGTACCGTCTCGATATCGAGCGGCCGCAGCGATCGGAGATCAATGACCTCCGCTTCGATGCCGTCCTCTGCCAGACGTTCGGCGGCTTCGAGCGCATAGAGCAGCGCCCGTGAGAACGAAACCAGCGTCACGTGGCGGCCTTCGCGCACCACTTTGGCCTTGCCGATGGGAACAAGCCAGTCGTCGATCTTCGGCACCAGGCCGGCGATCCCATAGAGGAGCTCGTTTTCAAGCACGAGTACCGGGTTCGGGTCGCGAATTGCCGATTTCATCAGTCCCTTCGCATCGGCGGGGTTCGCAGGTGCGACGACCTTGAGCCCGGGGCAGTGGGCATACCAGGCAGAGAAACACTGCGAATGCTGCGCGCCGACGCGGGCGGCGGCCCCGTTCGGTCCGCGGAACACGATCGGGCTGCCCATCTGGCCACCCGACATGTAGAGCGTCTTGGCGGCCGAGTTGATGATCTGGTCGATGGCCTGCATGGCGAAGTTCCAGGTCATGAATTCGACGATGGGCTTCAGGCCGCTCATCGCCGCACCGACGCCGATGCCGGCAAAGCCCTGCTCGGTGATCGGGGTGTCGATGACGCGTTTCGGCCCGAACTCGTCGAGCAATCCCTGGCTGATCTTGTAGGCGCCCTGGTACTGGCCGACTTCCTCGCCCATCAGAAAGACGTCGCCGTCCCGCCGCATCTCCTCGGCCATGGCGTCGCGCAACGCCTCGCGCATGGTGGTCTGGACCATTTCGGTTCCAGCTGGGAGTTGCATGTCGGCTGCTGCGACCGGAGGCAGGGCGACGGCTGCAACTTCGAAAGTGCCAACCGGCTGGGCCGGGGAGGAAACCAATGCGGCACCAGCCTTACGGGTGGGGGCAGGTTGCGGGTGCGTGACAGCGGCGGCCCCTTCACCGTCTTTCAGCAGCACGGCGATCGGCGTGTTGACCTTGACGTTCTCGGTGCCGGCCAGAACCAGGATCTGATGGATTAACCCCTCGTCCACGGCCTCGACCTCCATCGTTGCCTTGTCGGTTTCGATCTCGGCGATGACGCTGCCGCTCGTCACGGTGTCGCCCTCGCGAATGAACCACTTGGCGAGTTTTCCCTCCTCCATGGTCGGCGACAAGGCGGGCATAAGAATGTGCGTGGGCATCGGTGGCGCTCTTTGGGACAACCGTCTTTGCGATCGAGAGTTGCGAAGGACCAGGTTCAATCAATCTTCAGGGTTCCGCCGGGGATTTCTGAATGTCGATTGAACCTCGGGGGCTGGATCCGGGTCCAGGACCAGGATGAATGCGGCTATAACAAAATGTCGGTCGTCAGCTCGCTGGAGTCCGGCTCGGGATCGTTCTGCGCGAATTCGGCGGCTCTGTTGACGATCTCGCGAACCTCCTTATCCATGACCTTGAGCTCTTCCTCCGTGGCGATGTTGGCGTTGATCATGCGGGCTTTGACCTGTTCGATGGGGTCGTGCTGCTCACGCATCGCCTGGACCTCCTCCTTGGAGCGATACTTCGCCGGGTCCGACATCGAATGGCCGCGATAGCGATAGGTCAGCATTTCCAGGATAAATGGACCATTGCCCTCGCGGGCCCACTTGGCGACCCGGTCACCGGCGGCTTTCACAGCGCGCACGTCCATGCCATCGACCTGCTCGCCCGGAATGTCGAACGAGCTGCCGCGCGCCGAAAGGTTCGTGGTCGACGATGCGCGCTCGATCGACGTACCCATGGCGTAGCGGTTGTTCTCGATGACGAACACGATCGGGAGTTTCCACAACTCCGCCATGTTGAAGGTCTCGTAGACTTGGCCCTGGTTGGCCGCACCGTCACCGAAATAGCACCAGCATAAATTGTTGTTGCCGCGGTACTTGTTGGCGAATGCGAGGCCGGCACCCAAGGGCACCGATGCACCGACGATGCCGTGACCGCCGTAGAAATGCTTCTCCTTGGAGAACATGTGCATCGAGCCGCCCTTACCCTTCGAGAGCCCTCCGCGGCGCCCTGTCAGCTCAGCCATGACGCCGCTGGCCGACATGCCGCAGGCCAGCATGTGGCCATGGTCGCGATAGGTGGTGATGACCTGGTCGCCAGGGATTGCCGCCATCTGAAGACCGACGACAACCGCCTCCTGCCCGATGTAGAGATGGCAAAAGCCGCCGATGAACCCCATACCGTAAAGCTGGCCCGCCTTCTCCTCAAACCGGCGGATCAAAAGCATTTCGCGGTAGGCCGACCGCTCCTCTTCGCGTGTGAATACCGGAACGGGTCCCGCTGCCGGAATGGATCTGGCCAGGCTATCGGCTGCCGTCATGGAACCTCCCGGAGGGGACTGCGGCCCGCGATGGAGCGCGGGTCTCCGCCCAAGTTTTCATCGTACACGAGCGGTCAATAGCGCGCCAGCACGCACGGCCGCGCTTGGATATCTGCGGTCGCCAAAGGCTGCGCCACCGGCAAGGTTGCAGCGACCATCATGCTCAGCCGCGAAGGCGGGGGTGTGGTTAACGGCCCGGGATGCGCTAAAATAGGCGCTTCCTCGGCCCTCCGTATGCGCCGCTCAGGGGCGTTGCGAAACGATGCGATCGGCTGGGTGGGCGAACCCCAACACGTCACGGGCAATTTCCTCGACCAGATCGGCATGCGGGAGTTCGGGCCCGAGCAGCGCGACATCTCGCTGAAGCTTTGACCGGGCGGTTTCGAGGCTTTTGAGCTCGAACTCGAGGAGACTTATCCGCTCGACGAGTCGGGAACGTGCCTCGAAACCGTGGCGGCCAGAGTAGGTATGGTGGGCAAAATAGACCGTCAAGCCGAGGCAGGTGAGCACAACCGAAGCCTGCCGGGCGAGACGTCCAAGTCCATTCTGCCGATGATAGTCCGGATGACGCAACACGGGGCCAACGTTTTGAACGCACAAAACCTTGTTCAATCGAACGATAGGACGCTACGCCGACAGCCTTAAGGGCTGGTAAAGTGAAGGACATTTTTTGAGCGGGTGTTCAGTGCGCGCGGGCGTGGGGGTGGTTCAGCGGCCGGCGTACCATATGCTCAGCCACGGTCCAGCTCTGCGGCTGGACACCCGGCAGCGTAACCCACTAGATGATCGCCATCGGTGGTCATCCGATGTTCCTGGAGTGACACATGCGGCAGTTTTCGTGGCTCTTTAGTCGGCCCGCGTTGGTCTACGTGATGCTGATTGCGTTCTGGCCAGGCTTCGCGGCCGCCGCCGAAAAGCGCGTCGCTCTGGTGATCGGCAACAGCGCCTACGCGCACACCACGCCGCTGACCAACCCCTTGAATGACGCACGCGACATGGTTGCCGCGCTGAAGAGCACGGGTTTCGACGTGGTGGAAGCCCTCGACGCCGACAAGCGCAGGCTGGACGGCGCGCTGCGCAGCTTCACCGACAAGCTGACCAACGCGGACGTGGCACTGTTCTTCTATGCGGGTCACGGGCTGCAGGTAGGAGCCCAGAACTATCTGGTCCCGGTCGATGCGAAACTCGACCGCGAGCGCGATCTGGAATTCGAGGCCGTGAGGCTCGATTTCGTTCTGCGGCAAATGGAGATCGACCGTGAAGGCAAGACCACGATCGTCATTCTCGACGCCTGCCGCGACAATCCGTTGTCCCGCAATCTCGCCCGCTCCATGGGTACGCGATCGGCCGGCATTGGACGCGGCCTTGCAGCAGCTTCGACGGGCCTCGGCACGTTCATCGCCTACTCGACCCAACCGGGCAACGTGGCGCTCGACGGCGACGGGCGGAACTCGCCGTTCACCGCGGCACTCACCAAGCACATTGCGGTGAAAGGTCGAAATCTGCCTTCAACCATGATCGAGGTGCGCAAGGAAGTCGTTGCGGCAACGGCCGGCCGGCAGGTGCCTTGGGATCATTCGGCTCTGACGGGGGATTTCTATTTCGTGGCCGGCGACGCCCGACCGTCCCAGGGCACGGTTTCTGCGGCTCCCGCGGGTTCGAGTACCGACGTCGCAGCGCTGCAGGAACGTCTCGCCAAGCTCGAGGCGGAGGCCAAGGCACGCGAACAGGCGACGGCAACGCGCGGCCCGGCTGCCGGACCCTTGTCGCAGGCCGATGCCATGAAAATTGCGGAGTTGCGGGCTCGCGCCGCGAGCGTGGAGGAATTGACCAAGGACCTCCAGCGCAAGCTGTTCGATGCACGTCGCGCCGAGGGGCAGGCGGCCAACCAGACCGAGCGTATGAAGCTGCAGCGCGATTCGATCAACATTCAGATGGAGTGGACCCGGCGCGGGCTCGACCTGAAGAAGTTGAAGGACGAGCTCGCGGCGCTCGAGGGCGGTGCCAAGGATGCGGTGCCGACCCCGGCGGCGCCAGCCGGCGCGCCTCCGGCAATCCCGCCCGTGATCCCGAAGACGAAAAGCGAGAAGGTGTCGCCGAATTTCGACGAAGCCGACAACGTCGCGCTGACCGGCGAGCAGATCCGCGCGTTCAAGGCGCCGAGCCCGATCGCCTGTCGCGAGGCGTGCGAGGCGGAGGCGTCGTGCGCTGGCTACCAACACGGCAAGAAGGCTCAGAACATGGGCCAGTGTCAGTTGTTTTCGACCGTGACCGCGCGGCAGGAAGATCAGAGCTGGCGGAGTGGGGCCAGGAAGGCTGGGGCAGTGCAAGGCCAAGATTTCGAAATCCTGCGGGGAAAGACGGTGCTCGGCACCGAAATCAAATCGGCACGCACCGATTCGCCAAACGGATGCCTCATCGTTTGCCGGAACACACCGAACTGCAGCGCGGCCACGTATATGGGCCCGAACACGGTCGTCGACAACTGTGTTGCCTTGTCGACTGTCGGCTCGATCATCGACAGTCGTAACGAAGCCGCCGCAATCGTCCGTAAGTCAGAACCCTGACAGATGAGGATGGGTGGCCCGCCCATAACGTGGGTGTGGGGCCGAGCCTCGCCTCTCACGCCCCCGCCCGTCCAGCGCGAACGACGCTGCGGCCGGCGTAGCGGGCCACCGTGTCGAGCTCACCTTCGATGCGGATCAGCTGGTTGTACTTGGCGAGCCGGTCCGAGCGGGAGAGTGAGCCGGTCTTGATCTGTCCGCAGTTGGTCGCGACCGCCAGATCGGCGATGGTCGAATCCTCGGTCTCGCCCGAGCGGTGCGACATGACCGCGGTGTAGCCGGCGCGCTGGGCCATGTTGACCGCATCCAGTGTCTCTGTGAGCGAACCGATCTGGTTGACCTTGACCAGGATCGAGTTGGCGATGCCCTGCGAGATGCCCTGGCTCAGCCGCGCGGTGTTGGTGACGAACAGGTCGTCGCCGACAAGCTGGCACTTGGCGCCGATCAGCTCGGTCAACGCCTTCCAGCCGGCCCAATCGTCCTCGCCCATGCCGTCCTCGATCGAGATGATCGGGTAGCGGGCGGCGAGGTCGGCGAGATAGTGCGCCATGCCGGCCGAGTCGAGCACCTTGCCCTCACCCGTGATGTGATACTTGCCGTCCTTGTGGAACTCGGTGGCCGCGCAGTCGAGCGCCAGCATCACGTCGTCGCCGGGCTTGTAGCCGGCCTTCTCGATCGAACGCATGATGAAGGTCAACGCTTCGTCGGCGCTCTTCAGGTTCGGCGCGAACCCGCCCTCGTCGCCGACGTTGGTGCCGTGGCCCGCCTCGCTCAGGTTCTTCTTCAGCGTGTGGAAGATCTCGGCACCCATGCGAATGGCGTCGGCGCAGGTGTCGGCCGACACGGGCATGATCATGAACTCTTGGATGTCGATCGGGTTGTCGGCGTGGGCGCCGCCATTGATGATATTCATCATCGGAACCGGCAGCACGTGCGCGGACGCGCCGCCGATATAGCGGTAGAGCGGCAAGCCGCAGGCCTGGGCAGCGGCGCGGGCGGTGGCGAGCGAAACACCCAGGATGGCATTGGCACCGAGCCGGCTCTTGTTTTTCGTGCCATCGAGCTTGATCAAGGCTGCATCGACGCCGCGCTGATCTTCGGCGTCCATGCCGGCAAGACAATCGAAAATCTCGTTGTTGACGGCATCCACGGCCTTCTGCACGCCTTTGCCGAGGTAGCGGCTCTTGTCACCGTCACGAACTTCCATCGCCTCGTGGGCGCCGGTCGAGGCGCCGGACGGCACGGCGGCCCGTCCCTCGGAGCCGTCCTCCAGCACGACATCGACCTCTACGGTCGGGTTGCCGCGGCTGTCGAGGATCTCGCGGCCGATGATGTCGAGGATGGCGGTCATGGGGGCCTCTTTGCGGTTTTTTGGGCGGGTGGGCTGCAACTTGAACCACAATCCCCCGCGTGCGACGGTCGCGTCGGCTTTTATACGCTTCGTTTGACGCCGCAAAGACCCTATCGGGTGGGTGCCGCAAGTGGCGCCCGCAGTGCGGGAACGCGCCCGCGCCCGGCTGCGGCAGATCGATCAAGTGAAGCACGACGCGGCGACCGAACTGTTAAGCCGTCATGGCCGTGCGTAACAGGGCCATCCAGGCGACTTGTTGAGCGGCGCAAAGCCCGGATGGCCGGATCACGTCCGGCTATGGAATTGGGATTGGACAGGACGCACGATTGAGTAGTTGGGTAGGAGTTTCCTTTGCACGGTAGCAACGCAGCTCTCGTTCTCTTTTCAGGCGGTCAGGATTCGGCCGTTTGCCTCGCGTCGGCGCTCAAGCGCTACAGCCGCGTCGAAACGGTGGGGTTTGCCTATGGCCAGCGGCACGACATCGAGATGACGACGCGGCAGGAGCTGCTGAGGCGGCTCAGGATCGCCTTTCCGGGGTGGGGCGCGCGCCTCGGCGACGACCATGTGCTCGAGCTGCCCACGCTCGGGCGCATCAGCGAAACGAGCCTGACGCGCGATGTCGCCATCGAGATGAGCGGGGCCGGCCTGCCGAATACGTTCGTGCCGGGACGCAACCTGCTGTTCTTTACCTACGCCGCGGCGCTGGCCTATCGCCGCGGCATCCGCACCCTGGTCGGCGGCATGTGCGAGACCGACTATTCGGGCTACCCCGACTGCCGCAACGAAACCTTGCAGACGCTGGGCCAGGCGCTCTCGCTCGGCATGGATGCGCCGTTCCAGATCGAGACCCCACTCATGTACGTGGATAAGGCCGGGACGTGGGATAGGGCGCATGACCTCGGCGGAGACGTGCTCATCGAGCTGATCGTCGAGCACACGCACACCTGCTACCTCGGCGACCGCACGCATCGGCACCCATGGGGCTATGGCTGTGACAGTTGCCCAGCCTGCGAATTGAGGGCGAAGGGGTGGGAGCGGTGGCGCGACCGTGCGGGCAGGCGTGGCGGTCGGCCGGCTTGATCGTCGAGGTCTGCGAACATCTCGGCGACGGGCACGATCAATCCAGGAGGATCGAGAAGCAGATCGCCGTCGCGGCGGATATCGGTCGCAATCGCTTCGCCATGCGCGGATTGCCGCCGATGATGCACGACGAGGCGCTGGTCGGCATCGACCATCAGATAATGCTGAATGCTGGGCACGGAGAAATAACCGGCGAGCTTGCCGCCGCTGTCGTAAGCGCGCGTGCCCGGCGACAGCACCTCGACCACGATCACCACGCGCGGCACCTCGATGTCCTTTGGCCCCATGCGCGGTCCCAGATAGACGAGCGCGTCTGGCTCATAGGCTGTCTTGCCGGTGATGCGCACGGTCATGCCGTCCGGCATCGCGAACAGCGGCAGACCGGAACGCTTGATCGCGGATTTCAGAGCCACGCAGATCACGTGTTTCGTTTCGGCGTGCGACGCCCGTTCCGGTGAAATCTGGTAGACGACCCCATCGACAAGCTCGTAGCGCCCGGGGCGGTCTTCGGCCCACGCCAGGAACTCGTCCACCGTCATCCGTTTCGGCAGCATGACATTCATGAGGAGACTATAGCCCAAGCGGTTCGCCTGGCCAACGGGGCGGGACCGGACCTAAAGATTCAATTCTAAGGCTTCAACGCGAACGGGTTGAAATCGGTGTCGCGGTCGAAGTGGTCGACGCCCTCGGCGCGTTTCAGAAACGCGACGATGCGCGTCGTCAGCGGCAGGAAGCAGATCTCGACGGCTGTCTTGGTTACGAACTGGCTGACGGTCAGCACCCAGACCAGCTCGTTCGGCATGATGCCCGAGTTGTAGAAGGCAAGAGGGTAGAATATCGAGCTGTCCACCGCCTCCCCCGCCATGGTGGATGCGACGAACCGCGTCCGCTGGTAGCGGCCCTCGCTCCAAACCTTCATCTTGGCGAGCACGAACGAATTGACGAATTCGCCGCAGAAGTAGGCGACCATGGATGCCAGCACGACGCGCCAAGCATTGCCGAAGGCGACCTCGTAGGCCTGCTGGTTCGGCCAGTTGGGCGCGGGCGGCAAAGCCACGACCAATGACGCCATGACGGCTGCGAACACCAGCGCCGCGAACCCGGTCCAGATTACCCGCCGCGTGCGGTCGTAGCCGTAGACCTCGGTCAGGATGTCGCCGAAAATGTAGGACATCGGAATGAATACGATGCCGGCGCTGAAGGTGACGACGCCAAGCAGCGGCAGATCGAGTTGCGCCGCCTTGGCTGGACCTACGAGGTTCGCGCAGACCAGAACCACCACGAACGCAACCATGACGAGATCGAGGTATTTGTAGCGTGGTGCGGCCTCGATCACGGCGTCACTCCCCCTCCGAAGACAATAAGCGAAGACGCGCCGCCTTGACACAAGCGCATGCCGAACGAGTGGCCTGTCGCCGACATTTGATTTCCATTGCAACGCGCTTTAGATCAATTGCCGGCGCCGCATGGAACACTGGCAACCCTATGATTGTAGGGTTGCTTTTTCATCTGACGTTTGGTTTTGAGGCAGCCCCGAGTGGGGACCAAACGTCAGATGCGCTACACTAATGTTCCGGTCGCAAAGATCGCGTCATTCTGCGGCAGGCGTTGAGCGAACGTCACGGCCCAGTGGACACTAGCAAACTATTGATTTTAGTGTGATTCAAATCGCGGAGTCCGACTCCGGGCTCGCCGCAAAAATGAAACGAACCTCGCGATCATCATACTGGGCATGTTACGCATGTATGCCGTCAAGGAGATCTTTTACACGCTGCAAGGCGAAGGCGCGAAGGCCGGGACCCCCGCCGTGTTTTGCCGATTCGCCGGCTGCAACCTGTGGTCCGGTCGCGAGGAGGATCGCGCCACCGCCCAGTGCCGGTTCTGCGATACCGATTTTGTCGGCACCGACGGATTTGGCGGCGGCAAGTTCGCGACCGCCGGGGCCCTGGCTGCCAAGTGCCGTGAGGCGGCGGGAGAGAGCGGCGCGGCACTGGTGGTGCTGACCGGCGGCGAACCCATGCTTCAAGTCGACGCGGCGCTGATCGACGCGTTGCACGGCACCAGCTTCGAGATCGCCATCGAGACCAACGGTACGTTGCCGGTGCCGGACGCCATCGATTGGATCTGCGTCAGCCCGAAGGCCGGAACGACTTTGGCTCAGCGCACCGGCGATGAACTGAAGCTCGTCTTCCCGCAGGATGGCCTCGATCCTGAGACCCTTCGCGGGCTTGCCTTCACGCACCTGTTCTTGCAACCCATGGACGGGCCGACCCAGCGCGACAACACGGCGGCGGCCGTCGCCTTCTGCAAATCGCATCCGGAATGGCGGCTGTCTCTGCAGGCCCACAAGTTGCTGGGCATACCATGAGGCAAGGGAACAGGTTACAGGGGACGGGTTACAGGGTATGAGGGCAGCCGACACCCCTCCCCCGCAACCTGTCCCCTGTAACCTAGCCTCATGCGCATCTATCGAGACTTCCAGTTCGAGGCGGCTCACTACCTGCCCACCGCACCGCCGGGGAATCCGAACTCCCGCATCCACGGGCATTCGTTCCGGGCGCGCGTGATCATCGACGGCGAGCCCGATCCCTCAACCGGGGTCGTGTTCCATTTCGACGATCTGTCCGCAGCAATCGAGGACAGCCGGGACGCACTCGACCATCGGCTGCTGAACGAGGTCGAAGGGCTGGCGACGCCCACACTCGAGCGGATCGCGATCTGGCTGTGGTCGCGGCTCGCGAACAAAGTGCCGGGGCTGACCCAGATCGAGATCCATCGGGACACGTGTCACGAAGGCTGTATTTATAAAGGCCCGCGCGCGGGATCGCACCGGGCTGCGGAGTAAGACCATGGCTACGAAGAAGCCCACCGTCACCCAGCTCGGCCAGCAGACGGCGATGCCGGAGAGCCCGGAGCAAGCAAGCCTGGACCGCGTGCCGAACCCGCATCCGGATACCCTCTATCTTGCGCGGTTCACGGCGCCCGAGTTCACCTCGATCTGCCCGGTGACGGGTCAACCCGACTTCGCCCACATCGTCATCGACTATGTGCCGAAGGACTGGCTGGTCGAGTCCAAGTCGCTCAAGCTCTACCTGTCCTCGTTCCGCAATCACGGCGCGTTCCACGAGGATTGCACCGTGGCCATCGGCAAGCGGCTCGTGGGACTGTTGAGCCCGCACTTCTTCCGCATTGGTGGTTACTGGTACCCGCGCGGCGGCATCCCGATCGACGTGTTCTGGCAGACGGGAGAATGCCCCAAGGGCGTCTGGCTACCGGACCAGGGCGTGGCGCCGTACCGCGGGCGCGGATAGCCATCCGGCAGACGATCGATCAATCTTCTTTTCCGCCAAGCCAGTCGGGCAGATCGTCCTGGTTCGGGAGTACCTTGCCGGATTGACGGTGCACCAGCTCGTACAGTTCGCCGACGAGCGCCTTGCGGTCGGCCTTGTGCTTCAGTGCCTCGAACGGCATCGGCGGCCCGATGCGCGCGGTCAGTTTGGAGCCGACGTTGCGGCGGAACTCGCGGATCAGCATCGAGAGCCTCAGCGTCAAGCTCACGCGCGAGGCCAAGTGGAACATCGGGCTGCACTGGCCCTCGAAATAAACCGGGATCACAGTCGCCTTCGCCGACTGCACGAGGCGCGCGACGAACCCCTTCCACGGCAGATCGACAGCGACGCCGAGGGGATTTGGCGCGGTCGCAACCCCTCCGGCCGGAAACACGACAAGGGTTGTGCCCAGCGCGAGCAATCGCAGCGCTTCCTTGCGGGTGGCCAGATTGGTCTCCTGGGCCACGCGCGTCGGATCGAAATCAATTGGCAGCGAAAACGGCCGGATCTCGGGCACCTTCATGAGGTCCTTGTTGATCAAGATCTTGAACGGCCGCCCCAGGTCTTCAGCCAGCGTGAGCGCGCCGATACCATCGAGGATGCCGAACGGATGATTGGCAATCAGAACCACTGGCTGGTTCTCCGCCAGTTCGGGCGGCCAGGTCCGCGCCACGACTTCGAGTTCGACGTCGATGAGCTTCAGCATGGGCGAAATCACGCGCCCCCCCCTCGGCACGATCTCGCTCTTCCAGCGCGCGTACTGCGGCGCAAAGGCATTCCGGCCAGACAGGCGCTCGAGCGACCGGATCAGCCAGCGCTTAGCGGGCGGGTCATCGGGATTGGCGTAGGACAGCTCGGGAAAGTCCACTCGGCTCACCATTAGGGTTCACAGAAATCGCGTGCGTTGGCCCACATCTGGCAACAGACAGCTCGCGCGGCTTCCAAACCAGCTCATTCGGTTGCGCTGCACCCAGTCATAGATCACGTCGCCGGCGACATCAGGAACGACGCGGCCAAGGTGGCCGAGCCATGACCAGGGCGCCGGCAGCGACCGCGCTGCGGCCAGCACGCCGGCCCATTTGGTGTAGGGGACGCCGCCTGACAGGACCATGAACGTATCGAAGCGGTCGGCATCGAGGCCGTAGTGCGCGTAGAGGGCGCGCGGCAACGGCTGCTGTACCGCCGCAAACCGCGTGCGACCGGCTGGATCGCGGCGCAGCATCCATTGGACACCTGTGGAGCACAAAACGCAGAGACCGTCGAATATCAGCAGCGGCAGGTCGTCGTCGAAATCGGGAACCGACGAGTCCGAGCGGTAGCTGAATGGTACATAGTGAATGTGGTTCATGTCATCGATCTTCACAAAAGCGGTGCGAGCCGATGCTCCGAAGCGGCTGGGGCCGGGCCGACTTCACGCATCTTTGAACCGCAGAGGCAGGGCAGCCACCCGAGCACCTGAGACGGCGTGGCACCGCCATGGAACCATCTGCGCCCCTCCGAGTTGGGTGGTTCGTGGCTCGAACGAACAAACAGGAGAAACGACACGAGATCAATGATGGCAAGGTTTGTTGCCGCAGCGGGTACCGTGCCGGCCGCATCACGCGCGCGATCGCCGCTGGAACGCGTGTAGCGGAACGACCACATGGAATGGAGCCCGGTTCACAAGGGGCCAGGCTTTGTCGTGCGGCGATAGCCGGAGATATGCTAATGTAGCGCATCTGACGTTTGGTCCCCACTCGGGGCTAGACTCGAAACCAAACGCCAGATGCAAAAGCTACATTAGAATCATAGGTTTGCTAGTGTTCCTTAGGCGCCGACATTTGATCTGGAGCGCGTTGCAACGGGAATCAAATGTCGGCGCCGGAACACTAATGTCGCTCAACTGACGTTTGCCCTCTGCTGGGGCTGGGCTTGAAACCCAACGTCAGATGCAAAAGCTACACTTGGAATTATAGAGTTGCTCGTGTTCCTTATGCCGCCGGCATTTGATCCGGAGCGGTTGCAAAGGGAACCAAATGCCGGCGCCGGAAAACGAGTGGCAGGGCATCCGTGATCAATCGAGGCTACGTCCATGCCAAAACGACCAAAGCTTGTCGCCTGCCTGGCATTAGCAGCGATCGCGGCCAGTGTTCCGTTGGCAGCTCCCGCGCAGAACAAGCTCGATTGCAGCACCGCGTTGGCAACGCCTGATCTCAACGCCTGCGCGGAGATCGAACTCGAGCAGGCGGACGCCCTGATGAACGCCATCTACAAGAAGCTGCTGGCCAAGATAGCGGCCAGCACGGGCGACAAGCCTTACGACGCCAAGAGCTGGGAAGCGGCACTGCGCGCGAGCCAGCGGGCGTGGGTCGCCTTCCGCGACGCCGACTGCAAAGGGCTGGTGCCCTTGGCGTGGGGCGGCGGCACAGGCGCGACCGGCGAAATGCTTGGCTGCATGACCGAGAAGACCATCCGGCGAACCGACGAGCTGACCGCGTATTTCGAAGCAGAGTGAAGGGTGCCGTGAGGACGGCGTGATTGCAACGCCGGTCGCAGTCCATTCCTCTTGCCGTTCCATCCCGCAGTGACCAATTGCATGGAGAGCAGCGAACGCTCTAAGCTCGGGCGCACCGACGGCGTCGCCAGTCGTAGCCGATCGGCGCCCAATCGAATGATGGAGACAACGACCATGCCGACCCACTTCAACGCGATGGCCGCAGCTTTGACCGTGCCGCTTTGCCTTCTCTCCGCGATGCCGGCCACCGCTCAGCAGTCCAAGCTCGAAGCCGGCACGCTCACCTGCAAGGGCGAGGGAAGCATCGGACTGATCCTCGGCTCGAAGCAGACGCTGTCCTGCTCGTACACGCCGGCCGGAACCGGCGCAAACCAATCCTACACCGCGACGATCACCAAGCTCGGCATCGACGTGGGTGTGACGGGGCCGACGACGCTGGTCTGGACGGTACTCACCTCGACCACCGCTCTGCCGACGGGCGCCCTGGAAGGAAGCTACGCTGGTGTCGCCGCAGACGCTTCGGTCGGCATTGGTGGCGGCGCGAACGCGCTGGTCGGTGGAAACAAGAACTCGGTCACGCTGCAACCATTGAGCGTGCAGGGCCAGACCGGCTTGAACATCGCAGTCGGCGTCGCGGGACTGACGCTGAGCCGGATCTGAGTTCGGGCTGCCCGATCACCCAGGCCGGCGACCACCGACGTCTTCCAGGAGAATTCAGGAGTGCGCTCGTGACCGACAAGAGGAAAGGCAGCAACGCCACCACCGCCATCGCCGGGAAGCTCGGCGTGGTCCTGGCTTCGGCCTATGTGCTGCAATTGAAAACCCAGAACTTCCATTGGAACGTGACCGGTCCGAGCTTCGGCCCGCTGCATGAGTTGTTCGGCGCGCAGTACACTGAAATGGCCGCGGCCATCGACGAGATTGCGGAGCGCATTCGCGCGCTGGGCGAGACGACCCCCGGCAGCTTCGCCCAGTTCGGCAAACTGTCCATCGTCGCAGATGCCCCAGCCGCGCCGCCCGGTTACGAAGCGATGATAGCGGCGCTGGCAAAGGACCACGAGACGTTGTCACGCGTCTGCCGCGAGACCGGCAGTTTCGCCGATGATGCCGCCGATCCAGCGACGGGCGATCTCATGAACGGCCGCATTGCCGCGCATGACAAGGCGGCGTGGATGCTGCGGTCGCATTTGGGGTGACGCTAACCGGGTGCGATCGACGGCCGGCGGACGTGGGTCTTCGGAACCTTTTGCATGCCACGCCCCCCCTACTTCCCGTCCTCGATCCACCAGGTATCGAGCGAGAAGCCGCTGATCGGCGTTCGCGGGGGGCCGTTCAAGTGCCGCCAGTGCGCAACCCACTGTTTCGGCACATGGAACAATGGGATCACATAATCCCCCGACAGCAACACGCGGTCGAGGGCGCGGACGGCTGACACAAAGCTTTCCGCCGTGGTCGCCTGCAGCATCGCCGAGATCATTGCGTCCGCGGCCGCCGTCTTAACGCCCGCGAAATTATAGGTCCCCTCGACCCCGGCCGAGCGTTCCGACCAGCGGAACAGCTGCTCGTTCCCCGGCGACAGCGACGAGGTCCACGTGACCTGGATCATGTCGTAGTCGTAAGTGGTCAGCCGCGCCTGATACTGCGCGCTATCGACTACGCGCACCCGCGCCTCGATGCCGAGCCGTTCGAGATCGGACGTGAAGTTCAGCAGCATCCGTTGATGCGCCGTGGTGTTGGCCAGGATCTCAAAGGCCAGCGGCTGGCCGGTCTTCGATTGCACGAGCTTCGACCCGCGCTGCTCGTAGCCCGCGTCTTTCAACAGCGCCAGCGCCTGCCGCCAGTTGTCGCGGTTCTGCCCCGAGCCGTCGGTCTCTGGCAGGCGGTAGGTTCCAGCCAGTACCTCGGGTTTCAGGCTGGCGGCATAGGGTTTGAGCAGCCGCGACTCTTCCAAATCCAATGGCCGCCGCGCAGCCGACAGCACGGAGCGCTCGAAGTAGCTCTCCGTGCGCTTGAATAGCCCGAAATAAAGGCTCTTGTTGAGAAACTCGAAATTGAACAGCCGGATCAGCGCCTGCCGCACGCGAGTGTCCTGGAAATGCGACCGCCGTGTGTTGAAGGCGAGCGCCGTCATGCCGGCCGGCACCGTCGTCTCAAGCTCGCGCTTGACGATGCGGCCATCGGTGTAGGCCGCCACCTTGTAACCCTCGGCCCACCGGGCCGGGTCTTCCTCTACGCGCAGATCGATGTCGCCCGTCTTGAAGGCTTCGAGCATCGTCGTCGCATCCCGAAAGTAGTCGTAGCGGATCTCGGCGAAGTTGAACCGGCCGCGGTTGACCGGCAGATCGCGGCCCCAGTAGTTCGGGTTTCGATCGTAGGTGACGGTGCGGCCGGCCTCGATCTTGCCGAACGTGTACGGCCCCGAGGCGACGAACGGCAGCAGCGTCGTGCGATCGAACGTCTCGGCCGTGAACGCGTGCTTCGCCATCACTGGCATCAGGCCCATGATCAGCGGCATCTCGCGGTCGAAGCGGGCGGGCGCGCCAGGTGCAACCTCCTGCGCGTCCTCGGGTTTGAACGTAAACCGCACCACGCGGTCGGAGATCTTCTCGGCCTTGTCCACCTTCTTGTAGTATGTGCGGAAGTTGGGCCGGCCCTTTTCCTTGAGAAGGTCGAACGAGAACAACACGTCGTCGGTGGTCACCGGTTTGCCGTCTGAAAACGTCGCCATCGGATGCAGGTGGAAGGTGATCGCGCTGCGGTCGTCGGGCACTTCGATGGCCGTGGCCAGTAGTCCATAGAGCGAGAACGGTTCGTCCTGGCCGCGCGTCAGCAGGCTCTCGATGACATGGTCGCGCACCCCATTGGGCGCCACGCCCTTGACAATCAACGGATTTAAGCTGTCGAATGTGCCGTTGACGCCGAGGGTGACACGGCCACCCTTCGGCGCGCCCGGGTTCACATAACCGAAGTGGGGGAAGCCTGCAGGTTCCTTCACCACGCCATGCATCGCGATGCCGTGCAGAGGCGGAGCGGAAACGCGCGGCTCTGCTACGGCCGCGGTCTGGTACGCGGCGAGCAGGATCGTGGCGAGGGTGAATGCAACAGGGCGCGACATCTGATCCGTGAGTTGTCGAAGTGCGTCATGATACGGAACTACCGCGGTACGAAAGCACACCATCCGGGCATCCTTTAGCACAACTGCGGCACGATCTGGGTGCGGCCCCGGGCGACGACCATAGCCAGCGTGCGTGGCGGGTTTGCAACGGCACCACAGGCACTGTACCGGCAACGGCCAGAGGCGCAAAACTCGGCCACGGGATTGCCGCAATCCGAGCTTTAGTCCCCGCCAGTAGGCAATCATCGTGTCGCTGGCTGCGCGGAGTATCGAGCGCGCCGGTATCGGAGCTGAGCTGGCGGGACCGGCTCTCAAGGAGAGGCAAAATCTACATGAAAATGATTGGTGTAACCACCCGCTTGGCAGCTTTGACTGCGGTTCTGGCGTTCGGAGTCTCGGCGTCGGCCCCGGCTTTTGCTCAGGAAAAGAAGAAAGAGCCGGCCAAGCCCGCCGCGGCGCCAGCCGCCAAGGAAGCCGCTCCGGCCAAGGATGCCGCGGCGGCGGCCTCAAAGAGTGCCTGGGTCAAGCTTTGTGAAAAGGCGGCGTTGGCCAGGAAGGACAAGGACGGCAAGGCCGTCACGGAAGAGAAGAGCATCTGCCTCACGCACCATGAGCGCCTCGACGGCAACACAGGCATGGTGCTCGTCTCCGCCGCGATCCGCCAGGTCGAGGGTTCGGACAAGCAGCACCTCATGATCATGGTCCCGATCGGTATGGCCATTCCCGCCGGCGTCCGCGCCGCGATCTACTCGAAAGAGCAGTGGGAGAAGGCGGCCAAGAACGAGAAGATCGACGAAAAGACTTTGAAGCCCATCGATCTCAAGTACTCGCTCTGCCACCCGGCGGGGTGCACCGCCGAGGTCGAGGCCAGCGCCGACGTCATAACCCAGTTGAAAGGTGGCGCCGGTCTGATGGTTCTCGCAATCAATGCCGCGGCCCAGCCGATCGGCTTCCCGGTGCCGCTCGACGGCTTCGGTGAGGCATTCACTGGAAAGCCGGTCGACAATGCCGAGTACGGAAAGGCCCGCGCCCAGCTGATGAACTCGATCAAGCAGCGCCAGGCCGAACTCATCGAACAGTACAAGAAGGAACAGGCCGACAAAGGTGCAGCTGGTGGTCCGCCCGCCGCTGCAGCCGCGGCTCCGGCCGCCAAGCCGGCCGCTGCGGCACCGGCCGAGAAGAAGAAATAAGCGTCACGGCACAACGCCAAAAATGAACCGCTCGGGGTCCCTCCCGGGCGGTTCTTTTATGCGTGTTTACAAGAAACGCTTCGGGTGCCGGCACGCACCCGCGCCTCAGTGCGCCTGGAGGAAAATCGCCCGGTAGTTGCCGCGATCGTCTTCCCTGAACAGTTCCGCGACCTGCGGATGGCGCACCGGCACGCCCGTCTTGTCAGCCAGCAGGTTCTGCTCCGATACGTAGGCGATGTATTCGGTATCTTCGTTTTCGGCGAGCAGGTGGTAGTACGGTTGGTCCTTTCTCGGCCGGATCTCCTCGGGGATCGACAGCCACCACTCTTCGGTGTTGTTGAACACCGGGTCGATATCGAACACCACGCCGCGGAACGGATAAACGCGGTGACGCACGACATTGCCGACCGCGAACTTCGCAATCTTCATTTTGCCAGCGGTCCTGGTCTTCGCTTTGGCCTTGGTCTTCGGTTTGGAAGTCGCGGCCCGCGGACTGATGATCTTTGGTTTCTCCATACCCCTATTCCACGCGAGGCGAGCCCGCCTGTCAATCGCCGTCGGCGTGGACGGTTCATATCCCGTTGCCGCGGTGCTTCACTGCCGCAATTCCCTCTCCCCGATGTTCCCTGGAGAGAGCCGGGAGAAGGGCAACATGGTTTGTGGGAGCGCATGTTCGACACACCGGCCCCGTGGCCGGCCGGCGAGACATCCGTCCGTCGAGTTGCGGCCCGTCCTGGGTCCCCCCAGTCGATCGCTTCAATGCCGGCAATGATTGCGCAACGCGTGGTGTCTTGCTCCAATTCACTCGTCGAACGGGGAGAACACGTATCGCGATGATGCAACAGGCGAAGCATCGGTCATGCCGACCGAACGCCGCGGAGCTCCCCGATCACTGCCCGCACCGTCGTCTCCTATAGATCCGGCGGATTACTGTGCGTTCGGAGTATGCACTTCACGGCCGAACGCAAACGGGCGCGGACGGTGTCGCGGTGGTCGCGATCGACCGTTACTTTGGTCTTGAGGGCATTCAGCACGACGGCTGCAATTTGCGCAGGTTCTCGTCGCCCCTGTGTCAGCAACGGCGCTCTGGCTGTTGGCAAGCGCTTCGCAGTCCGAACACCTCGCGTGCGAGGATCCTCGCGCCCGTGCCGGATGATGTGCTGAATACGGACGCAACAAATTTAGCCAGAATAGTGAGATCGCCGTCGCTCTTGCAAAGCGATTGCCGCGCTGTCCTTGCTGCACGCGTGAGCGAGGCACGAGGAACGTTTGAGTTTAGTGACACGGTAAGATTAGCTGGCTGTTGTACTTGGCTCTGAGGTAAAATTGTATCTTCAAACGAGGTGCCGCCCCGTCCGCTCACGCCATCGCCAATAATCTCGCAATCTTTGGCCAAGTCTAGGCCTCAACTCATCGGATGAGGAGCATTCGAAAAAGATCAGTCGAGTTCCATTGAAACAGGGAATGGCACGTAACCGACATACCCCGCCTGCTTCAGGCAACTCGCCTCTCCTTGAAGTATTCGCCCCTGGAGTTTCAAATTAAAGCTGCACTGAGATCTCGTACCTACCGCCAACTTCGACGTAATCACGATGCCACGTGCGCCAATTCTAATGTCTCCAGTATGGTGTTCGCTACGATCGCCACGTATCGACCAGATCGTACCTTTGGCCTGAGACAAATCGTTGACGTTGTGCTGAAACGTCAGTACTCCACCCGTGTCGTCGTACATCTTGCGAAGCCCTCCCCCCTGCAAACTGCGAAGCGCGTTATTTCTATCTCGCTGTTGCGTAATCTGCTGGGCTTCCTTTACCTGCGACCAAAGCCACGGAGGTAGATCAAATCGAATCAAGAATTGCTTGTTATTTATGAACCAAGCTCCTAGCGCGAATATCCGATCATCGTCCCGTGCAGACGAAAGTCCTTCCTTTATAAGCTCGCGAACTTGAAGGTCATTGTTGGCTTCTACAGCCTTCTTAAGACGCTCCCTGAACTCGTCTTTCGCTATTCTTCCGAGTTCCACTTCCGGAATGACCTTGTTGCTATCGTTTACCCGCGCTGTCTCCGATGCGCCAGATCCGGCCACTGCTTTTACCGGCGGTGGCAACCGCAACTGTCCCGCCTCGAACACGAAGTCGCCCCGGTCATAGCCGAGTGCGTTCAGCTTGCCGTAGCGCGGCGTCTGCTTGTTGCCCGTCAGGTTGGTCAACTTGTCGTGCAGGAAGAGGCCGAGCTCGGACCCTGTGATATAGCCGTCGCCATTTGCGTCGGCTTGCGGTTCCCTGCCGGCAAGCGCATCAAGGAACAGCTGGCGAAACGTGCCGTCGTCGGCGACGAGTTGCTCGGCCTCGCCCGACGACACGAACTGGCGGACCGGCTCGGCCGTCGCCAGTGTGATCGCCGCGGGTGGCGTGGCGCGGGCCACGTTGAACACACTGCCGGAGAAGCAGGAATCGAAGATCGCCAGCACGTGCTTGGCCTTCGCCTCGCGCATGTACTCGCCAAAGCGGCGCACCGATATCGCCCGGCGACGGAACGCCGTGGCGTTGTCTGGCCCCACCGCGTCGGCGGGCACGATATAGCCCTCACCATCGATGGTATGGCCGTGCCCGGCGAACCACAGCAGTAGCCGCGCCTCCGGATCGGCGCCCTCGACGACGAAGAAATCCTTCAGCGCCCGGTCGAGATCATCGGACTTGAGATCCTTGAGTAGCGTCACCACGAAGCCCTGGGCCTTCAGCGCGTCGGCTACTCCCAGAGCATCCTTGACGGCGCCCGATAGCTTCGGCCAACCCCTCTCGGTGTAACTGTCGATACCGATGACGAGGGCCTTGGACTTCGCGTAAAGCCGCACCTTCCCGGCTTCCGGCGCATCGGTGCGAGGCGCGGCGCGCAGCGTGACATCGAGTGCGCCGGATTGTGCGAGCGCGGGCACGGGGCCCAACGCGATCAGTGCGAACAGCACGAACGCCAAGCGTGCGATGACGTGTGCGTCCCCGCCCATTGTGATGCCGATCCCGCCAATCAAAGACTCGCCCCCTCGCCCGAGGAGGATAACGGGGAGTTTAGCACGACTATGGTCATGCCTGCCAACTAGCCGACTTAGGCTTCCACGATCCCAATCCGGATTTTCAGGCCGAGTTGCCGGTTGGTTTCAAATGGGTCAATGAAGACTGCGAAGCAGCATTCGATCAATCTATATCGATAGCCGATTTCTATTTGCCAAGCGCGTAGTTTGCCAGAGGCGCAGGGTGTGTGATCGGACCTCCACCGGTTCGGTGGAGAGCCGAAGGGTAAAAACATTTTTTTACACGTCTTAGCAATTAGTTATATGGCGGTGGAGGCAGTCATGGGCGAGGCTGTCTCAGGCCGGAATTGCGCAGGATCAGGGAATTTTGTCAGATTCAGGGGATTTTTCGAGGCTAAGAACGACGAATTACAACGAGATTTCCGCCACTTAGCTGGAAAATTCCCTGCAGACCTAACAGGGAATTTTGCAGGTGGAACAGGGAATTTTTTCAAGGGTGCAGGGAACGACCGCGGAACATCAGGGAACGATCCCGATCTGGTCCGAGTTGCCCGCACCCCTCAAAACAGCGAGAAGTCGCCGACCATCAGGTTCCGTGCGATCCACGGTGTCTGCGTACCGACCTCACTCGCGCCCTTCTGGGCTGCAACACCTTCTCTTGCCGGGCGCCCGTAGACAATCACCTTTTGCTTCACTCCGCGCAACAGTTCGCTGATCTCGATCATACCGTTCTTGTCGAGATCGTGTTCCGCGCGGCGCCCTGCGATTACATCCGCGACAGCAAGGCTGAACAACCCGCCGCCCACGCTCGGACTCTCGTAGGAGAACTCGCGGCCCTTAGAGGCCGCAAACAAGACCACGTTCGATGGCATCGCAGCCAAAGCCTGTGCCGCAATGTCATCGTTGCTTGCAAAGAATTGCGTCCCCGCCATGCCGCTGTGGCACGCATCGAGCAACACCACGACTCGTCCCTTGAAATTTCGGAAGCTCTCGGCGAGGTCCGGCCACGAGATCGCTGTGTTTTTGAGGTCGGTGAGAACCGTATCGTGCATTGCTAGGTAGAATTGTCCCTTGGCGTCGCCGACGCCGTGGCCGGAGAACGACAAGACTAGCGTCTCACCCGGCTCAGCGCTGCTTGTCACTTCTTCGACTGCAGCGAGAACCGAAGCTCTCGTGACGAGATTATTCACGAGCGGTTTGACCTTGCCGACGGCACGTCCGGCGGCACTGGCCGACGTCCTGACCGCATCCACGAGCCGACCGGCATCCGCAGCCGCGACATGCAGGGGCGGGAGGCCGGAGCCGGTGTAGGTATCGACGCCAATCGCGACTATCGAAATACGGCCTAGTGAGGGTGGCGCACCCAGGTCGCGTCCCATCGGCTGGCTTGCCATACCCGCGCCGTCGATAGCAAGTAGCGTGGCCCATCGCGCACCTGGAAGCCGCGCAACATCGAGTGGAGCGTTGCGCGGATCGGCAATGGGCTCTATGCGGTCGGTCAGCACTCCATCTTGATACACATGCACTGCACGCACGCCATTCGGCGCATCCACAATCGCTTTCCCGACGATGCGTCCGGCCTCAGCTGTCTCCAGCCTGCCGTCGAGTACCGGTGGCGTCTGGACCGCCGGCTTCGGCAACAGCTCACCCCCCAGGACTTTCCGCGCCAAGCCGGGCACGCGAAGCGTGCGCTCGAACTGGTGGAAGGCGTAGCTGCCGGACCGACCGGGAAGGCGGACGTTGACGAGTTGGGCGCCCTCGACAGAGGCGTCATAGAGCGCGTCATCGGTCCAGACGACGATCTCGTCATCCACAATGCGACCACGCAAGCGAACCGTGCCATCGGAGACGCGATGGATGAAGAACGAGCCGTCGGCGTCGATCTGAAGTAACAGTTTGGCAGTTGGATCAATCATCACCTCAGCGAGGCGCGCGGTGCCCGGCCACTGCGGCCACGAACGCACAGTCCGCTTCGCGGACCACTGGACGAGTTCGGCGGTCCGGGTGACCTTGTTTACCGCAAGCATCAGGCCGTCGCCGAACCACCAGACACCGACGTCACCCGACGACAGACGTTCGAGCCTCTCCTGCGCGAACGTCTTGAAGATCGGATTGCCGTAGACGGGTCCGAAGTTTGCAATACCGCCTGCGCTGATCACATGGATGTTGTCGTAGAAGACTACCGACTCTGTGCCGATGTTCGGGCATAGCTTCCAAAGCAGCCATTCTGCCCCGGTTGCCTTCCCGATCTCGAAAGCGCCGACCACCCCCTTGCCCAACGAGATCGGGTCGCCGACGCGCTCGTAGTGGCTCATCTCGCCCATTCCGCAGGATTCGTCACCCAGTTCCGGTCGACCGAGCGTCAAGGAGAAGCGGTCCGCCGCCCGAGGCCAACGGCTTGATATGGCGGCTAGCAATTCCGCTGGGTTGTTGAAAGATAACGACTTGGTCCTGCCCGTGCTCCAGGTGACGCCTGTCACTTCGCGCAACTGCGAGGTTGCCGATTGATCCACTTGGCCACTCGACCTTGCTAAGGCGGAAGTCACTGATCCGAAGCTGCGCAGCTTCGGCAAGCTGGCGATACGCGCGTCAGAAACAGACAGATACTTCGGTTCGCGCACGCGCCCGATTACGTGCTCATGCTCCTGCCAGTTTCGGACGACATTGAAGAGAGCGTCTCCATCGTCCAGCTCATAGGACGCGACGGGGGCCTTTGTTGTGTTCTCGAAGCTCGAGATCAGAGCACGGAGTCGCCCTTCTTGACCGGCCGTGTTCCAACTTCCTTTCGGACATCTGACGAGTGGCAACTGATCAATTCTTGCGTCTCCGTTGATCAGATCCAATACCTGAAATAGTGAGTTTTCGAGATCGAAACGGGCACCGCCACCCGGCTCGGTGAGCGGCTGAACGCCTGCGCCCCCTCCTGTGTCACACGGTCTGTGGCCACTCATGATCGAGCTGTGAACGTGGAAGCGACCGAGAAAAGTTCGGTCTGTCAGGAGGTAGCTGTCCTTCAAGTCCCAAAGGACAGCGTGCCCTTGAACATGATTTAGGACTTTCCCATCGACGGTGTCGGCGTAGCCAAAGACGGACCACACGGCATTTTGATGTTCTTGTGGAACCTTGGTCGCCTCGAAAGCCACGAAACGTCCAGTGGGTGAGAAGCGCGGCTCCTTGCCTTCAATACGGGCGATCTCGGTCTCGCCGGGCATCTCGATCAACTGGAACCACGTCGGATGAACGCGAAGCAGGCGCGCCCCGTCACTCGACAGGATGCGCTTCGGTTCCGTTGAAATATCGGCGTCCGGCAATGCGAGGACGGACGGGCGGCCAGCTTGGACATCGAGCGCGACTTCTCCGCGCGAACCCCGGCGGGTTTCGCGGCACGGCTGCGCATGGCCGATCCCGATCGCACGGACCTGTTGTGGCCCCGCCGTCAGCAGCTCGATCGACAATTTTCCGGTGCGTGGAACGCCGCCGTAGAGCGGCACGACGATGCGCGTGCTCTGCTCCTCGACGTTGAGGCCGAACGGGAACCGCGCCTTGGGCAGCAGAACAATTGCGTGTTCGGTCGGGTCGACACGAACAGCGCCCGTGGCGGTCACGACCAGATAGACCGGCGCGGGTCGCTGCGCCGCTTCCGTCGACCAGGACACCGTCACCCGATCGCCAACCGTTGCGCCGCCAGAGCGAGGAGTAGTGATTTCGACCCGCGTATTTGACAAGACGCGATCGATCAAGGGAAGCTGCTGATCGCAGCTCGCCGTCTCGGCCCACGGCCGACTTGACTGCGCGGTCTTTGTCTCAGTCCGTCTGAACTCGAGGCGCGAATGCACTCCGTTCTGTCGATAACCGACGACCTGGCAACCGCGCCAAACAGGCGTTGGTCCCGTGAGTGCGATGGCCTCACCTCCTTCGCCACCCGTGGTGCCTTCGACGGGATAGGCGGCAGGTGCGCAACCCAGCTTGAATACGTAGGCCGTACCCTTAATGCGACCGCCTGAGATCCGGGCGTCAATAAGCTTCGTGCCCGGCGCGATTGTCTGCTTGAGCCCGTCTCTCGGCTCCTCGTAGTAGATGAACAGCTCGCCGCTCGTAGACTGCTCCACTTTCATTCGGGAGCCGTTGTGGTTCCATGTGCCGCTGAGGCCGGGTGAGGTCGTAGTCTGCGCGTGGACATTGCCCACCTGCACGACAGACATTGCTGCCAGAGCCATCAGCCATGGCAGTCGGTATAACTGGCGGTACGACTGGTTCCAGTCAGACATCAGGGCTCTCTATCTTGCTCGAGATGCTCAAAACAACGGCACTTCGCCGACCATCTGGTTCCTGGCGATCCACGGCGTCTGCCGGCCACCAGTTACCTGCAAGACCTCGCGCTTCACCGCGCCGTAGAGTTCCGCCAGCTCGATCGCGCCGTTGCCGTTCGTGTCAGTCGCCGCGCGGCCCGAGGTGATCGCGCGCAGGATGGCGTTGGTGAAGCGACCGCCCTCGCCGCCTGCTCCTTCCTCGCTGTCCTGCCGGCCCTTCGACGCGGCGATCACCGTGATCGGTGTCTTCCGCGCGATCAGCGACGAAACCACGTCGTCGTTGGTCGAGGCTCCACCGGCCGAGCCGGATCGACACGCATCGAGGAAGATCACAACGCGCGCCTTGGTGCCGTCGAGTGCGCGGCCGATCTCATCCCAGGCGAGGCCGGTGGCTTCGATGTCCTCCGGCGTCGAATTGCGTGCCATGAGATAGAACTTGCCATCCTTGCCCTGCGATCCGTGGCCGGCGGCGAAGATCATGATGGTATCCTCCAGGGCCGCGGCCTTCACCGCCTCGCGAATGCGCGCGGTCAGCCTCGACCGTAGATCGACATCGTCGGCCAGCACCTGCGGGATGATCTCCTTGTAGACCTCACCCCCCAGCGCCTTCGATGCCTCCTCGAACGTTCGGGCGTCGCGGACGGCGCCGGACAACTGGTACTTTGGCCCCATGTTGTCGTACCGATCGGTACCGACCGCGATCAGGTGGAGCCGCCCGGCCGGCCTCCCAGCACCGGACAGCGGCTCGGTTTGCGGAATACTCTCATAACCCTTGGAATCGATCGCGACCGCCGTGATCCACCGCGCCTCTGGCGGCAGTGGAAGGTCGAGGCTGGTGTCGACGCTCAACCCGGTCACCTCCAGTTCCCGCGACGGTCGCCCGTCCACGTAGACGTTGAGTCTGGCCAAGCCCACGTCCGATCTTGCCTCGAGGCGGATTTGGGCCGAACGAGACTTATCGGTCTTCGACAGCGACGCGGACATCCGAATTGTTGGCGGCGGCGTCAGGTCAGGACGTTTCGGTGCGGGCTTTCCTTGAAGGATGGCGCGGATCGCGTCGGGGCGATCCAGTATCCGCGCGAACTGATGCACGGTACTGTAGCCCGCACCGCCGGGAAATCTGACATGGACGAAGTGCGCTCCTTCGGGTGTCGAAAGAAAATAGCCGTCTTCGTTGTTCAGGATCAGCTCGTCGTCGATGAAGTAGCCGCCGAGCAATCGGGCACCCGACTTGACGTTGAAAATCCCGATCCTGCCTCCCTCTGTGAGCATGACCAGCCGCGAGCGATCGCTGGCGAGGCGGATGTCCGCCGCGAACTCCGCGCCCTCGACATCTCGCATCAGTCCAAGGCGCTTGCCGGTCTTGATATCGTACAGGACAATTTTTTGGTTGGGCATGGCGACGATCAGGACTTCGTCATCGGTGATCCAGCCGCGCGCGAGCTTGGCGCTGTTCAGCCCGAATTGCTCGACGTGGTCCTGACGGCCTTCGGTCAGAGGGACCAACCGAGGTGTTGAACCTGCGCGCTTGGTCAGTAGGCCCAATTGGACGCTTCGCCAGCCGCTGCCGCCCCAACAGTCCTGCTGTATGAGCCAGTGTCGGTCATCTCCGCGCTGCCAGCCGGTGCGTCCCATGATCCTACGCGGCGAAACGTAGATCCCATGGGAACCATCAGGCGAATAGTACTGACATGCGAATTCAGCCGGAACATCCAACAGGGACATAGGCTTGGTGGGCTTATCGTCGCCGATGAGCTTGAGCAATTCGGCGACAGAGCGCTGGTATGCGGAGCTATTGACATGCTCACGCAACACGTCTGCCAAATCCTGGTCCCAACTTGTATCGCCTTGTAACGGAACCACATAGCGTTCGTTATAGAGCGGTCCGCGTAACGGCGACCTGGGGAGGTTCTGCTTGAACGTTAACCCAGAAAGTCGAGATAGACGGTCGGCGAACTGCCCGAAGAAGTCGGTGCTCGCCGGGCTTTTGCTCCGAACGGCCGCTCTCACCTGATCAAGGCGAGCCGCCGCGACCACGATGCTTGCTGGCTTCGTGTCTTTCGGCCGCGCGTGCGTGGCGCGCCTAGCGGACAGGTACTCGTAGTCCCTCAGATCGCTGGCGTGCTGCTCGCGGACTTGGCGGATCGAATCCGCCTTCGCTTCCGCCGTCGCAAACTTGATGCGCTCTTCCTCCCTCAATCTCTCGTTCAAGTCGGGCGGGCTGTTAGGAACGTGCGTGAATGTTACGTCTCCTCCCAACTGCCACGCAAAACTTCTATTGCCGGCGGGCCGCTCCGGGAGTGGAAACGCATACCTGGGTGAGATAGACCGAGGATTGACTAGCGAAACCCACTTCGGTTTCGGCGGATTGTCGATATAGCTCTCTCTGTAGGCTACGCCCAAGCTATCGAACTCGGCACTTATGGTCGTATCACTAATCGTTGCATGTTTGCCGCCCTCCACCACCAGGACCACGGGCTTCCGGTCGACAAGGGTATTGTAGATCTGTCCGTCGCCCTTCCGTGGACCCGTCAGCACGACGCTGTCACTTGGCCCCCACGCCACTGGGAGCACGCCCCGCCCGATATAACTGCCGATCTCCTCGCTGCGAAATCCGCCGATAGACGTCCGCGAAACAAGGTCGACGATTTCGATCGAGTGCTTATCCTCGAGAAGGGCGGACACGAACCGCGCCGTTGGTGAGAATTCGGGATCGGTGCCGACGCGCTGGACGATCAGCTCGCCGCTCTGGAGATCAAGGACACGGTAGTAGTTCGAGAACTCCTGCAGCATGTAGCGACCGTTCGCTGAATGGATCGTTCGAGATGGAGCCTCGAGCGTGAACTGATCCTGCACCACGATATGCGGCCGGCTCGGCCGGACGTCGAAGGACAGGTCGGTGCTGTCGAGTGTCGCGATGACAGCCCTGTCGCCGGCAAGGTCTGCGACGCTCCGTGGCTCGGACGACCACGTCGGAACCTCGATGAGGGCGGCACGGATCTTCCAAGGCCCCTCCACGAACGGCTTCAAGGTTAGCTTGCCACGGCGCTCGGAGCGATTGTCGTGGAGAGGCACGTAAACCCGCACCTGATCGATGTCGTGCGCGATGCCGAAGGGGGCGGCTGCGCCCGGCATGAGCGCCAGGAATCCTTCACCCGCGAAGCGAACATCTCCCGGAACTGACAGGACCAGGAATAGAGGTGTGTTGCACGTCGTCTGCAATGACGAGGCGAGGGACCATGACAATTCGAGGGGGTCGCCAGCTGCGACTTTTCTATCGCCAGATGCCGAGGCCTGTACCTTGATGCCGGCCGCCACGGACTCGGCGCGGCCGGACGAGAGGTGGCACGGCCGCGGATTGTCGAAGCGCTGCGCAGCCGGTCTGGCAACGGCGGGCCCACCTGCAAACGTCATCGAGTTGACTATGGACCGCGCGGCAGTTGCAAGCGTTGCTGGTCCGGATGTCGGGTAGACGACGGACACGCCCTTCTTCGTGCCGTCACCCTGCGCCTCTACTCTGATGATGAAGTTGGCCTTGCCGCCGTCCGTGCCCTCGAGCGCAAGAACTCGCGGCGTAAACTCTTCCCGGGTGATCTGCCGCCCGGGAATCGAATTGAGCTTGTCCCGGATGCTATCGAGCGAGCGCTCGGGCGGGAAGCGCAGCGTATCGACATTGAGGCGGCCGTCGCCACTCCGCCAATTCATCCCGTGTGTCGCCTGCGTCGACTTGCCCAATAACTCGGAGGGAACCAGCAGCTCGACGCCAGTTACCGGATCGCGCAATTGCGTCGTGTCGGCCGCACGAACCTCCAGAATCGCGGCACCGAGAGCGCAGGCAAGGACGAAAGCAAGCAGCATTCGACGCGACAACATCGACAGGTCTCCGGAAATTCCGGCTCCTCTTCTATTGTGTACGGCGTCGTGGACCGCGAAGTGAGCACATCTAGTGACCAACTGCCTCCCACCCCTTGCCTACTGCACTGAAGGCGGCCCAACTCGCGGGGTGGGCTGATCGCTTGTCGGCGGATCCCGCGATCTCCCTCATCGCCAAACGAAGCATCTCGGCTCGCGCAACGCCTGCATTCTCAGCGCCACGCCTGAACATTGAACTGAGCAGCCGCACAGTTGCCTCAGAGAAAACCTCCCAATGTGAGACCAGTAGAGTCCGCGCACCGGCGTAGAAGAAACTCCGAGCTAGCCCAGACAACGCCTCTCCACCCTTGCTAATGGCCGCGGAAGTGTTGCAGGCAGACAGAATGACCCAGTCTGCATCCAGTTCCAGCGTGGCGATTTCCGAGGCCGAGAGAAAGCCGTCATTGCGGGCATCAACTTCGGCACCCGGTGATGGCGGCGTGAGTAGAAGACCGGGCTCCAAGGAGCCACCCACATCGCCGGGCAATGCTCCATGAGTCGCAAAATGCAACACCCGGTACTGAACCAGCTTTCTATCCAGAGATGCCTTGTGCAGGTGACCCTCGTTGGCGGTATCCGCAAGCCAAATGTCGGCATCACCCGCCCCGAGCAGCGATCCGACCGCGCACAGCTCCCCGACCGTCTCCGGCAAAGGTGTCCACCGGCGCAACCCCTTCGGGTCGAGCGCTCTGTCGCCCGATGCCGCACGCAACATCGACGAAGGCAGGCGCGGATCCACGGCCCGCGCCGCTTCAGTCTTCGAATTCGCACCGCTTCCGAGCTTGCATGTCGTCCAGTGCCGCGCGAGTTTGGCCCTGTCTGCAAAACTCGAGTCGGGACCATCCAAGAGTGGATTTCCGACGCCGAGATACGCAGTGCCACCGCCGCTAGACTTGGCGATCGCCTGAAGGGCGCGCAGGGACGACAGCGTGGGCAGGATCGTGATGGGCTGACGGAGTCCAAGCCACGCCCTAGACTTCGCGTCGTTGACCGGATGCCCCGTCGGCTTCTCGAACATTAGGGCATTGAACGCCAAGTTGTGCAGCGCTCCATCCGGGACGATGATAAGATGCTTGTCTCGGATCTGCGCTTCGAAAGGCGAGAAGATCTGTTCGTAGAGGCGGTGGGCAATATGCTGGGGGAAGCTCGGAAGTCGCGTGAGTGTGCCGCTGGCGGTCCATGTGGGCCCAGCTTCGGCACCGAGCAGTGCAATGCACCGCTCGCGCCGTGACCGCTGGTCCTCTCGCGCGAGGCGATGTTCTGGCGTATCCGCAAGCCAATTCGATGGGTCGCGCCACTGTCCGATGTCCAGGCCGCACTGCAGCGCCTCGACGTCTTGCGCGACCGATTCTGCCGCGTAATCCCCCATCGCGGCATCGAACTTGTCTGCGGTCGCAACCCAAACGACGTGGCCAGCTGTGGTCGAGTGTACGAGCACGATCGCGTGCTTGCAAAACTCGGCCGTCGCCCCCGCACGTGCACGACATTTTGCGTCCATTTCGCGCAACAGGCGGACCGCTTCATTGACGCCCAATGGCGCAGCCCTGACGAACTCGTCCAATTTCGGGTTCTGGCGCTTGATCTCGGTCCTCTTTGCCTCGACTAGCTGGTCGAGTTCGACGACACGCGCCTGCAATTGCTTGAGACTGTCCACCGCCAGGGCCGCCGGCTTGTTGGCTACAGCATGAAGATCGCGGCGTGCGGCCTCGAGCTTGGCCACGACATCCTGTCCTTCCCGGATCAGACGCGCCGCCGGCGTGGCACCTTCCGACAGGCGGGCAGCCATCTGGTAGATCGAGCCTGCGGCAAGCGTCGTGGTGGTCATCTGGGTGACCCAGAAGGCCCGCTGCAACGGATCCCCGAAGCTGGCCGGTGTGATCACGTGGATTTCCCGGCCGTCGGGCAGCTTCTCGGCCTTAGGCGTTTCGTCAAACATGCGCCTCCGCAGCGCTGCCGCAGTCGCAGTGAGAAGCTGGTCGGCAACCTTGCGGACCTCCTTGCGATCGATGCTCGCCGCGCGGCCGAAGCCGGCGGACCGCGTCGCAACCTCGTAGTAGGCGTCCAGCGCCTGCGCCGAGAACGTATAACCGAAACCAACGTCGTCGGTCTTGAGCGAGTAATACCCGAGTTTTGCGAGATGCCTCGCGTGCTCGATACTGACGGAGCCGTAGAGCTCGGCGCTTGGACCAACGTACTTGAGATAGAGGTCCCAAGCCTTTTCGGGTTGCTTGAGCCGATTGTGTATCTCGGCTAGCCGCTTCATCGCATCCATCGAGATGTGATGGGACCGGCCGAACTTGCGCTCGGCCTCGTCGAGGCTCGTCTGCTGTTGAGCCAGCGCCGCGCGGCTGTTGCCCTCGACCTCGGCCAGTTCGGCCTCGGCCTCCCGAAGCCAGATGTAGTCCGGATGGTCCATCGTGTAGTTGCCTGCCCACTGCTTCTTGATCTCCGCGATCTCTCGCGCCGCCCGCGCCAGATACTGCTGACGCGCAGCTCGATCGGTCGTCTCCCTGGCCAGCCAGATCAGATTGAGGGCAAGCGATCGCCTGATGTTGCCGACAGTACCGGCGTCGGTTTTTCCGGCGAGCGCGGCCTCGAGATCCACGATCGCACCGGCAAAGTCGCCATCGACATACTTGAAGCTTCCCAACCTGATGTTGATCGTGGTTTCGATGCCGTGCCCTTCGATCCGGTTATGCTCGAGGACCCGGCGAGCGTCGGCAATCAGGGCGAAGGTCCGCTCGCGATCGTGGTGGACCGCATGTATCAGTGCGATCTCGTAGTACTCGAGCCAGGCGGGGTCGTCGGGTCTGACCAGTGCCGAGAGCATGTCGCGCGCCTCGTTGAGCAGCTTGAGCGCGTCCTCCGCCTTGCTCTGCTCGTAGTTCAGGTTCGCGAGCTCGATCGTGTCCCGGATCGCGGCCAATCTGCTTCGAAAGCTTGCCGTCCCCCTGGCAGGACGCTCTTCCGCATGTGCCGGCGGCAGAATCACCGCTGCCAGCTTCTGTCCGAGGCCCGCGAGCCTGCCTGCGCCAGTTCCACGTCCGCGATCCGGGTCGTAGTTCGTGCCCCGACAACCCTTGGAGGCACTGGCAATCTTGGCGAGCAGGTCTTTGGCAGCGTCATACTGAGCGCGTCCGCGCAGGTTTTCCACCCAGCCGCGTCCCTGCGTGAAAGCCTCCTGGTCGCATTTCCGCAGGTCGACGTCGATGGCCTCCAGCGCGTCACGCTGCACGCGGGCATATCTCGCATCGTCGCGGGACTTGGTGAAGGTCTTCCCGCAGTCTCTCGCCGTTCGATGGAAATAGAGGCGGCCAACCTTGTCGCGCGCGGGCGTCAGAATGCGCAGGGCAGCATCGCAATGCTCGGTCGCCTTGTCGAGTTGCCCGAGATCGTCATAGAGCTGTGAGATGTTGCTGTGTGCTCCGCCCAACTTGACGTCCATTGGTCCGAGGAGCTTCTTGGCCAGCCCGAGCGCTTGCTCGAGACTGCTCGCCGCCTCTGGCAGCTTATTCAGCATGCGATGGTAGACAATCCCAAGGTCGGTGAGTAGAGCGCGAAGTCTCTCAGGATCGGGCGTCGCGGTTCCCTTGACCAGTGCCACCGCGCGCACAAGATGCTTTTCGGCCGCTTCCGCAGCCTGCCTGTGTGGGATTCGGTCGACGTCGCGCTGCTGTCCGGCGAGCCTCAAATAGGTGTTGCCGATCGACCCGAGCAGCTGCGCCACGTTTGCTTCTATCTGCGCTCGATCCGCATGGCTTGGCCGCAGCGCTGTGAACATTCCGACGAAATTATCCGTGGCCTGGAGTGCAATCTCGAACTTTTTCGTTGCCGTTTCATAATCACCGGTGTCAGCGGCTTGCATTGCGGCAATCGACGATTCGATATCGACGAAGAATGGCTGGAACCGAGTGCCCAGCCGAATTGCGTCCCGCGCAAACTGCTCTGCTGCCCGGTCATCCTTGAGCCCCTTCGCGATAGCATGTGCATTGATGCGCATGCCGATCGGTGTCGTGTGTTCGATCGGGAATGAGCGATCCGCCAGTGCGATAGCCTGCCGCATGAGCGACATTGCCTCGGCCTCACTACCCTGTCGTGCCTTCTGCATCGCCTCGTTGTTGAGCCGGATCGCCTCGTCCATTCCGGAGCGATCGCTGGCTGCCTGAGCACGGACTTTGAACGACGGTGAGGACAGCGCCAATTCTAGGATCATTAAACTGATCAAGAGGCCGACGGCCGGCATTCTAAACACGAACCACTTGATCAGTTGCTTCAAACTTCTGCGCACAGGTGCATCTCCCATTGAAAACACTTCACAGCAGAACGCATATTTTCGACAGCAACAGGCCGGTGTCCAAACTCCAATGTTAGAATTCAATTTTGCCCCGTAGGCCACCTCAAGACGGCTTGTCAGTTTCGTCACTTCGGGATGCGTGTCGTCCAAAGGTGCCGGCTCGTCAGAACACCGCGAAATCCCCAACCATCTCCTGGCGCACGAGCCACGGTGTCTGGCTGCCGTTGGTCACTCTCGTCACGACGTCCTTCAGTCCGCGAAAGATCTCGCTCACCTCGAGCACGCCGTTCCGGTTGAGGTCCTGCTCGTCTCGACCCTGCGTTATGAGCTTTGCCAGACCCTGCGTGAAGACACCGCCGCCCGCTCCGGGCAGTTCCTTGCTGAATTGACGCCCCTTGGAGGCTGCGATGATCAGCATGGGGGTGCGTGATGATTCCGAAATAGCCGCTACTGCATCATCGTTGGTGGCTTGCAACTGGGCACCGGTCTGGCCGGAATGGCACGCATCGAGAAGCACGATGACGCGAGCATTGGCACGCCCGAGCACCGTTGCAAGGCGCGACCATTCGAGCGCTGTCCCATCCAGGTCATCTGCACGCGTCGTCGAAGTCGTCATGAAGAAGCGGCCATCAGGGGACCTGGCGCCATGTCCCGCAAAGAACAACATGAGTGTATCGCCAGCCCCCGCTTCAGCCACTTTGGCTTCGAGAACCTGGAGTATCCGGTCCCCCGTCGCTTCGCGATCGCGCAGCAGCGAAGCCTGGACCTTCGCGTAGTAGCCGCCTTTGATGTTGTTCGATGCGCCGACAAGCGCTTCGGCATCTGTCCTGGCGAAACCGAGCCTGCTGAGGTGATCATACTCATCTACGCCGACAGCGAGCAGATGCAGGGTGTTGACCTTGCGGGGCGGAGCGTCGAGGGGGGCGGTGACGGGAACGCTTGTCAGACCTGAGGCGTCGACCGCCACGAGCGTCAACCAGCGCGCCTGAGGCTGTCGATGAATCGCGATTGTCGACTCGAAGCTGGCCCCCGAGACAGGCACTGTGTCTGTCGGCCGACCGTCGTGATAGACGCGCAACTCCTTCAGTCCTGCGGCGGAGCTTGCTTTCACTGCGAGCTCGATCTTCGCGTCGGTCGATTGGCTCATTGCGATGTCGAGTGACGGCGGAGCGCGCAGGTTAGGCTCGGGTCGGGTTGCCGAACCACCGGCAATCGCCGCCTTGACCAGATCCGGTCTGTCCAAAACGCGCGCGAACTGCTGCAGACTGTGCAAGCCGTCGCGCCCGGCGAACTTCAGGTGGACGTAATGCGCTCCCTCGTAGCTCGACCAGAAATAGCCTTCCGGCGTGAAGAGGATGATCTCGTCGTCGATGTAGCGGCCGGACACGACGGTCTTGCCCGACGGGATTTCGTAGACGTGGAAGCGCCCATCGGTATTGAGCTGGACCAGCTGCCGACCGTCGTGCGTTCGCAGCAGGTAGCGGGTATCATGCACATCCTTGAGGCCGTACATGAATGTCGGCGGCTCGGGACGCTCGAGGTCGACAACGGCTGCGGAGCTACCGGCAGGTGCAGCAACAAGGAGCCAGCGGTCGGCATAGAGAAATGGGCGCACGCGCACGAGCTGATCCGACCTCCAGCCCAAGAACGTCTTGTGAAGGCCGTCTGCATCATAGCTCGCGCGATCCGCCGCGGACAGATTGACGATCTTTCCCCTGCCTTTCAGGTCGCCCAGATACATCACGACCGATGACGCGTTGAGGCCTCCACGCCACCCATATACTTGCTGCGTCACCCAGCTGATCTGGCCCTTGAAGGACCAGCGCCAAAGTCCGTTGGCACCACCTTGGTGCACGGGCTCTTCCGTGAGCCGAAAGCGGACGAGCCGATTGCTGCGGTCGCTGTCGTCTGGCCACTCATGATAGGTGGTGTCCTCCTCAGGCGCCGCGATCGCGGTGAGTGCTATCGGCACTTCGCGCGCAAGGGCCACTTGAAGCTCAGACGCCGGTCTGGTGAATTTCGCAACATGGTCCCAACTGACAAAGTTCGCTTGCCTGTTGAACGTGCTCGACGCGACAAAGTTCTCGATTGGGATTTGCCCGGTGACACCTCTGCAATTCTGGTCCACGCATATGCCAAACTCGCTCAACCGCTCGGCAAAGCGGGACAACTCAGTGTCGCCCATGAGAGGAAGCGATGCCGAAGCGGTCCGGGAGCGCCAATCGGCGGAAGCCAAAGCCATTCTCTGCGATTCGTCGAAACCAGCGACCGGAGGAGTGGTGCCGCCATGACGCACCAAGCGTGAACTCGGCAGTATGGCGCCCTTAAACCGACTCTCTGCGCCGGCGACGCCAAACTCGATGTCCTCATCGATATGGCTGAGGCGGATAGGGCCGTCCGCGTGCCATCCCTTGAAGCCGTCGAAATTAGATATGCCGAGCGCCAATAATGCACGCCGCACATCATAGGCCTGGGGCCACTTCCCCTCACCGAGCCGGATAGAGTCAGCCTGCGGTCTTTTCCCTGAGGCAAGATCGAAAATCTTGAAACCGCCAATTGTATTGTAGACCAGCACCAAAGCTTGGCTCGGAAATATGCTGATCGGGTGGTGCGCCCAAGGATATCCTTTGACAATGGACGTAGTGATCCGTCCGGCTTGCCATGTTGTCTCCGCGTCCGCGGTCACTGATGGCATTGGATCAACCAATGTCGTAGCGACGGAAACATTGTCTGATGTGGCTCCAGTGATCAATACGCCATCGTGCATTGCCCAGCCAATAGAAGACCCAGTGGCTCCCGAGAGGTCAACCTGGGTTCGACACAAGACATCGAATATTTCTAGCGCGGAGGTACTGTACGCGCCAACGAACCTCGCCTCGGGCGAAAAGTTCGGCTCGACACCCACGCGATCCGCGATCTTGACGCCGGTCGCGATATCGAACACGCGGTAGCTGCCCGGGAATACCTCGAGACGGTAGCGCCCGTTGTTCGAGATGATCGTGCGCTCCGGTTTCTCCAGCGTATAGAAATCCTGCATCACGATCTCGGGGGCGCCGGCCTCGACGGAGACCTCCGGAAGCTGACCAGACGTCACCACGGTCTCGCCGCACGACGACTTCGCGATCAGTGCGTGCGCGATGCGGAAGGGGCCGGCCTGGTACACCTTGACCGCCAACTCGTCGGACCGGGGCGCCGTCTCCGAGGTCAACGGAAGCACGACGCGCAACTTGTCCAGGCCGTACGTGAGGCCGGCTGGTGCTGGCGCTCTGGGCGGGAGGGGCAGGAGATACTTGCCGCTGAAACGAACCCATTCTGGCATCGTCAGCACGAGATGCAGCGATGTATCCCTCGGGAGGTTCCAGTCGCCCCTGCGCCAGGCAATCGGGATCGGCTGTCCGGCCTTTGCGGCTCCCTGATGTCGGAGCGTGACTGAAACCGCGCGCGCCGCGCGCGCCAGTATCGCAGCGTCCGAGCTGCATTCGGCCGCGGATTTGACCGCCGGGGTAGGCATGATCGGGGCGGGCCCGAGTGTATTCTCCAGCTCGGCAATCCGATCCTTCATCGCGGTCGAAATGCAGTCGCCGTCGGAGCCGCAACCGTTGCGCTTGGCGACCCAGGCGCGCTGCGCAGTCTTGAGTTCGTCGGCGCCCTGCGCGCCGACGCGCTTGAGAGCGTCAGCGTACGCAGCCACCAACTCCAGATCGTACTCTGCGAGCCTCTTGTCGCCGCAGATGGCCTTCTCGACATCCTTGCTGCGCTCCGTGCAGGTGAAGCTGGGCTTGAACAGCGACCATGAAGGCATCCGCGGGCGCATCTCGCCGTGCTTGCGGCCGAGTGCCAGTCGGCGCTCGGACATGACCGTGAGCAGGCAGCCGATGTCATCTCTGCACGCGTTTCTCCTCTGCAGCCACGCGCGCTGCTCGCTGCGCAGCTGGCTCTTCTCCGCTTCGGATGCGACGCTCAGAATCTCGCCGAAATCCTTCGCGATCGCCGCATCTGCGTCCCCGAGATTGACGACGCGGCAGATTGTCAGCTCGGCGGGCAGACGGGCCGTGCCGCAATCGAAGCTGGGATTGGCACCGGCCGGCGCAGCAACGGCGAGCGCGAGCATCCATGCCAGGGGCCACATCAACCGCATTGAGGAACTCCTAACGGTCACAGCTCAATGTCTACTCGAAGCTCGCTCGATCAATCCCCCGAGCGGCAGTCAGCGCCTCGGATCAGCCAGCCCCTCCCTCCCCCACCACCACGAATGGCGCCCATACAGAAGGGTGCGCGGCCCAGGGGCGATCCTTGTTGTTGATCAGCGCCACCATCGCGCGGCGGAAGGCCTCCGCGCGGCCGATCTTGGGCTCGCGCTTCAGCTCCACGAAGGTCGTGCTGGTCAGCATTGTCGCCGCGTACGAGTTGACCGGCCAGTGGGAAACGAGCAGCGCCCGCGCTCCAGCATAGAAGAACGCCTTAGCGAGACCCGAAAGAGCTTCCGCGCCGGGCTTGTCCGCGCCTGCTGTATTGCACGCGCTCATCACCACCCAGTCGGCATCGAGCTTCAGGCCCGCCACCTCAGATGCGGTGAGCAATCCATCATCAGTCTCGCTCGCCGTCTGAGGCGGCGTCATGACGAGCGCGGGCTCGGCGCGACCGTTGGCAAGCTGTTCCGTCTCGCCAGCAAGCAGCCCGTGCGTTGCGAAGTGGACAATGCGGTAATTCTGGAGTTTCAAACTCTTGATGGTGGTTTCTGTCATCGCGGGGCCGAGCACGATACTGTCAGACTTCGCGCCGAGGCTTCGGGCCACACACTTGAGCTCATGGGCCGTGTCAGGCAGCGGACAAAGCGTACGGACGGCGGTAACATCAGCCTGCCCATCGCGGAACAGTCCCTGCAAGCTGGCCAACACCGTGTTGACGCGGTCACCAAAACTCGGAGCCGTTGAAACCTTGGTCTCTTGTTCCGGACATTTGTCTGGAACGACGATTTTGCCACAACCTGGGTGCCCGTCGAGCACCGGATTCCCAAAGCCGATGAATGGCTCCCCTGCCATTGAAGTCTTGGCGTTGCGGCGAAGCGCGGCCAGACTCGATACGGAAGGCAGCACCGTAATCGCATGCCTGCTCGCGAGCCACTGCGCGCCAGCACCGCCGGCGTCTCCTGCGGGATCGGCAGTCACCAACACCTGGAATGGCAAGATGTTCAGAGCTCGAGTTGGGACGATTAACAGCTGCTTATTGCGAACGAGGTCCTCGATACTACCGAACAACGCCTTGTAGAGATCGTATGACGCGCCGACATCAAAGGGGAGCGGCTCGTTCTGAGCTAACCCATCAGGGCGCAAGCTGACACATGAAGGTTTGCGGCCCTTCCAGCGCTGAGTTTCGTCGGACCAGTGCCACCCGGTCTGGCGATCAAGACCGCATCTAAGACTATCTACTTTCTCATCGAGCGCCCCGCCGCCGATTTCCAGCTTCACGAGGCGACTTTCACTGTGCGTGATGACCCATAGCAGCGATGCCTCCCGCTGGCCTAGTTCGCTTCCAGCGTCGGCGATCACGACCATAGCTTCATTACTTCCCAATAGCTCACCAACTTCTGCTATTGAGAGCGCCTTGGTCGAGGCCGCTTCGACATACGATGGATATTCGGTCGCAATACGTCCATTGAGTTGAAGTAGCTTAGCAATTAAATTAGAACTTGGATTATCTTGCAGACTGGCCTCCTTCAAGAGCGACTCTCGCGAACGGACGAGGCTTTCCAGAGTCGCATCTGCTGATGACATGCGAGCGACCATCTTTTGGATCGCACGCTGCGCCTCAGTGTTGGCCATGAATTGAGCGAAGCGGAATGCCTGTTCACTATGAAGGCCCGCTTTATCCGGCTCACTGATAGCCATCTGAAATTGGGATAGCATGGCCAAACGCAGCAATTGCGAACTTGCACCACGGCCCTCAAAGAGCGATTGCTTCAGATCAGCTTCGTTTCGGTGGAGTGCTCCAGTCAAGGGTGACACCGCTCGATCGAGAAGTTCGGCAGCCTCGCGCGCATTGCCAGACTGCAAGGAGGCACGCGAAAAACCGCTAACTAGTTCAATATATCTTTCATATTCTTCCCGAAAACCGCGTGATCGAATAGATTCCACTTGTGCTAGCCCGGCACGATACTGGCTGAGGGCGACTTCAGGGTGCCCCATGTCCAATTTAAGGTTGGCTTCTTCGATGTTAACAGGATCTATCTGACTGGCTCTCTGAAATCTCTCTGAATTTTCTTGCCAACACTTGGCTGCTGCTTTAGCCGCCTGAAGCATCAGCTCTGCCTCTTCGAATTTGCGCCCACTTCTAAGCCATTTGACTTCGACGAGACTCAAAGCCATCTCAGCATGGCAGTATGCACGCCTATCGAAAGGGTTTGGGGCCGGGCGAAACGCGGCTACAGTTCTTCTTGTAGCAACTAAGAACTCTTGCACGGCCTTGTCCTCACCCTTCCGCAGGAGTTCATCGCCTAAGAACTCGATGAACTCGTAGAAAGGCGTGCGGGTTCCCAGCGTAACGAAGCGCCCCAAATCCAATAGCTCCTTCAACGCCTCGTCGTGACGTCCAACCGTTCTGAGAAGCTTTGCACGAACTAGTCTAACATGCGCCTCCCATTCCCGTGTTAGTTGCCTCTCGTCTAGCAGGCCCTTTAGTAGTAGCTCAGCCCCGGCGTAATCTCCGGACCGGACATATGCCTGCGCGCGGGCGGTCTGCCAGTAAACAAATGATCTAAGTTCAAATTTACCGGTGTGACCGTCGGTACTGCGCAACCTGCCTAGCTCTGTCAGGTTCGCCTTAGTGCGTTCACTCTCGGCATATTTTCCTTGGGCCTCTTGGACTTCCGAAAGAAGTTGAAGGCGACCTGCAGTCTTGTCGAGTTTGTCCCAGTCGACCTTGCGAGCACCGACCGCTCGAAGCTCATCAATTGAAATATTTAAAGCAGACAGTGCTTGCTCTGCCTCGCCAAAATTGCCTAGAGCAGCCTGCGCTTCAGCAATACCAAACTTCGCAATTTGATATTCGAAATTCTTGGCACCGTCTCCGGTGGGCGGCAGCCCTGAAAAGTATATTGTCCTAACTAGTTCCTCCAAGCGCTGAGCCTTTGCGAGCGCGAGAGAAGGATCAGGATATGCCTTGTGAACGATATCCCACGCGCGATTTGCAGGAGAGCTGTCACGGACGGCAATTCTTAACTCGCGAATTTCGCGAAGGCCATCCTGAAACGCAACCTCTGACATAGCCGCAAGTGCGTTGTTGGTCTGCCCCGTTAAGATCTGGTGTAATCTTCTCAGGCAGCCGAGATAGTCGTATATAGAGTTCTGATGCCACCTCGGCAGTTCACCAAAATTTTGCCTTGTTAGCGGATGAGCGTCGCGGCTTAGACTGGCCGCAATTATAGGCTGAATAATTTTGGCGTATTCAACAGTCGTTACGTTCGGCGGCAGTGCGTCACCACTGAGACCAGCGCAAAGTCCGATTGTAGAGGTGGCTATTACCTCGGATTCAAGCAGCCCCGGAGCTGCGAAAACAAGCTTTGCTCTCAAACGGCCCGCCGTCTGGATAAGCTTGTACCGTGGAATGTCTGCCTGCAATATACTTGGCCGGGATAGCGCAGAATCGGCTTCTGAGAGGAGTATTTCTAGTTTCCGACTCTCCTCGTCCGCTTGAGCAGAATCGATCGAGGGCAGAAACAAAAGGGCGCATGCAAGCAGTTGCGTTCCAACATGCATATCCGAAAGGATCCAACGGATGAAAGCCACAGTTCGACTTGCCATGATTGCCTCAGCTTTCTTTCCCTCAGCGAAATGCCGGGACAGATATTTGCCTCCCCAATGCTATACAGCGCGAGCGACGCATCTCATTTCGATCGGCGCAAGGATGGTCTGAGAACAGGGCGCGTCTCGCAGTCAAAGCCGAACCACGGAACCGGCTTGCCTCTGCATGACCGGTGCGGCAAACGCCTGCTTTCACCTCCCCTGTTCGACTGGGCTCACACGCCTTCGTGGTCCGAGCCGATGCGAAATCTACTTCTGCACCCCCCTCGTCCCTCCAACCGGCAGTTGATCGCCCGCCGACTTGCTCTTGCAGTAGGCGTGGGAGAACGCGACCCAGCCGGTGCAGTCCTTGGTGAACTTCTCGAGCGTGCCCTTGAAGGGCCCGCGCATCTCGAACTGGGCGCCGGTGGGCGTGCGCAGCAGGCGAAGCTCGGCGTCGGTGGGCAGGTCGAATACGTGGTCGTCGGCGAACTTGGCGCCAACCGCTATGCCGGGCGCCTTGGTCGCAGTTGAGACGACGAGTTCGGCGCGGGCGGTCGTCGCGGATGCGACCAGCAGGCCCGCCACCACGGCAGCCCCCCGAAAACCTCTCGAAATAGTCGTGGGAACCATGCTCTCCTCCAATTTCCGGGGAGCAACGACGATTGGCTCCCCCAATAAATTCGCCGCCCGCTACCTCACTGTGGGCATCCGCCCGCGCAGAATCGAGCGTGTCCACCGGACGCCATTGTGGCCGATGATGATGCTCGCCAGCGCAGCATAGAACATCGTGTCCGACGGCAGAACGACGCTATAGAGGCTGAATGCAGTGCCCCCGACAAGCACGAGTATGACCGTCAGAAGCGCGTAGTCTCCGAGGCCACCCTGCATGCGGCGCCAGTATCCGAGCGCCAGTCCGACGAAGGCGATGGCCGCGAGCAGGATCAGTTCCTGGCGCCAATCGAGGCCAGTGAGCCGCCGCCCATCCATCAGCTGTGCCGTGATGTGGGCGTGGACCTCGGCCGCCGTCATGCGCGCGCCGTCCCAGGCGGAAAACGGAGTCAGGTGGCGGTCAAAATCCTGGAATGCGCCGCCGACGATTACGATCCGATTGGCGAGAGCTGGCTGCAGCGATTTCGGAATAATCGGCTCCGCCGCTCCACTACCGGATCCGGCAGGCGGCACCTCGATGCGGGTGAAGGTGTCCGATCCGTCTGCCGCCTTGGGTGCCAGCCAGGCGATATGCGGCCCGACCTCGCCGTTCTTGGCGACCACCGTCTGGCCGACGTCGCTCGCTGCTATCCCGGCTGCTTCGAGCAGCGCCTCGCCGAAGCTGGTCTGCAGTTCGGTTTCGCTCGTCGTGCGGCGGGCGATGAAACGCACCGCCAGATCGGGCTGGCCGAAGCCCTGCTTCTTGCGGTCGAAATAGAGGTGTCCAGAGCGCGGATTCCCGGCCCGCGCCAGGAACTCGCGCTGGAAGGCAAGGCCCTCCGCGGGTGCCCCCGAGCGCGCATCGATGGCGCCAATGACGACCCGGCCGCCTGCCCCACGGATAGCGGCCGCCAGCGCCTCGTCTTTGGCGGGCTCGGTGGCACGATCGAAACGCAGATCGAGCCCGATAGCACGCGCGCCCGCTGATTGAAGCTCCGTGACCAGCCGCGCCAGGAGCCCGCGATCGATCGGCTGCATGGCGGGGTAGCTGGCGATGGAGCGATCGGTCACCGCGACGATCGCAATTTCGGGCCGCGCGGTCGGTGGCGCCTTTGCGAGCCATACGTGGCGCAGGTCATAAAAGTAGCGGTCGGGTGCTTCGAGCCCCGGCAGGCCGCTACGCGCCCACGCGATCAGCGCGAGGGCGATCAAGCATGCCAGCAGGAGCACGGTCAGGAGCACTCCGGCGCCCTTGCCGATGGCCGCTGCGTTCTGCCTCGTCTCCGAAGCCGCATCGAGCGCGATGCCCGCCCCGCCGTCCCGATGCTGCTCTCTCGTGTCCATCGCCGCCGCCACGCTGACCCGACCCGACCAACTCACGTACTGAGCCAGAGTGTCCGTGAAATGACAAGTGCCTCGAACAGCAGATACGGGTGATGTTGGTCAGCTTCGAATTGTGACAGCCTCCGCGGTGATCCGTATGCATTGGACGTTGTCGATCGGCTCCTGCGTGGATAACCTCCCCATTGGTGAGGTCGAGCGGACACGGGGCAGGATGCGGAGATCGAGCGACGACGCCGGTGCCGGTCGTGACAAGGCGGCGGCATCACTTCCCATTGCGGCTGGGCTCGCCGTGCTCGTGGCCGCGGCCCTCGTCGGCATTGCGCACTTCGCCAATTTGTCCGACTGGATGCGCGCGCCCGATGCCTGGACCTACGATTGGCGCACGGCCCACTTCGCCGGCCGGCCCGATACCGCGCGCAAGGACATCACGGTCGTCACGATCGACGAGACGAGCATGGAGCGCTACGCGAGCCTGTCGCCGGTCAGCAGGGCACTGCAGGCCAAGCTCGTGAGTGCGCTCGAGGTCGCCGGAGCCAAGGCGATCGGCCTCGACTTCCTGTACGATCGCCCGACCCTCGCTGACGACGATCGGGCCCTCGTCGCTGCACTCAAGAACGCGAAGATCCCGGTCGTGGTCGGCGCAATCGACAAGCGGTCCGTGCTCCGCGATCGCGATCCTGAGCAATCGCTCGCCTATCAGGAGCGCTTCATCGCCGAGACTGGAAAGGCCGCGGCGCATCTCTATTTCGTCAATGCCGAGGACCAGGGTCGCTTCATGATCGGCGACCAGGTGATCCGTCACAGGATGCCGCCATCGACGGAGAAGCCCCATCGCAAGGGCATCGCCGAGGCGCTCGCAGATGCGGTCAACATGCGCAAGTCGTCGCCGACCACCAAGGCCGAGCTCATCGACTGGCAGCGGCCGCCTGCATCGGGCCTCGACGAGCACGCGGTGCCAATTTTGCGCGTTGCGACCCACGTTCCCGACACACCGTCCGCCGCGTTGTTCGGCAAGGGTTGGGAAGAATACGTTCGCGGGCGCATCGTACTCGTCGGCGGTGCGTTCGGCGATCGCGACCGCCACCTGACACCGCTCTCGATCAGCGACCACAAGAAGATTCCAGGCGTTCTGATCCATGCTCAGATCCTCGCCCAGCTCATCGACGGCCGCGAGGTGAAGACATTGCCGCTCTGGCTCGAGGCTGCGCTGCTCGTTGGAACCGTGCTGCTCGGCTGGCTGTTCGGCCGCCGCGCGTGGCGGGTCGCGCAACTCAGCTACAGGGCGGAAGCGGGCGGATTGATAGAGAACCTCCTCGCTGGCGCCGCGGTGTTCCTGGTCGGCGTCGTCGTTTATGCCTTGACCGGACTGATCTTCCCTTCTGCCACGATCTACCTCGCGTTCATGGCGGGCCTGCTGCTCGGCAATCCGCCGAGGGCTGTTTCGGGAATATTGAGGTAACTCATTGCGGACCCGGGCTTGTCATTCCGGAGAGGGCGGATAGATGTCCGATGACGACTAAATGATCGTAGTGGGGAGTCATCTTGCTATGGTGTTGAACCGGCTTTCAATTCTGCTTGCGCTGATGATATGCTTTACTTTGCCGTCACGGGCCTCCGAGCTCGCGGCATATTTCGACGAAACCACCGGCGTCGAGCTTTCAATTCCAAAGTCTCTGTCGGGTACGGCAACCCGGGCCACCCATGGCTTAAACTGGCGGAGTCGAGACGGAAGTATCAGCTTGGATACCCTCCGGTTTCCTGCAGAACGCTCAATGGATAACATCCGGAATAAGCTCAAATCAGTCCCAGGAAGAGTAATCTCGCTAGAGCAGTTCACACGCACGGCGCTGCACCTCGAGGGACGCGACCAAGGAGCCACGAACTTCATTATTCACATTGAGATGAAGGATGACGCCACGAAGGGCGGAGCGTCGATTGTATTCTCTGACACGGGCGGAAAGGCACTGGCCACAACCGCCAGAATGATCGCAAATTCACTGAAGCTCGTCTCGGTTGAAAGCTTGCCGGAAACCGCCATGGGAACGCCACGGCCACCCTCGACGCGTGAAATCCCTTATCGCTGCCACCTAACTACTGACGCTTCTCGGCTTGCCTCCAGCGACGTTCATATTCGATCCCGTTCGCCCAGAGAAGCTTCTGTTCCCGTAGGCACCCCAACTAAAATCTCTTGGGAGTTCAATGGTCGCCTCGACCCCACTTGTGGAACTCCCCTTTACCTAGTAATTTCGTCGTCGGACCGCACACGGTTTGAGGGTGAGGGATTTCTTGCTATTGCCAAAGGCGCACCAGGGCCGTTCGACATCGGGTTCAACACTGAAAAGACGCGGCTGTTCTTTCCGCTTCATCAGCTCAAAAAACGATCGGGCGAATTTTTGATCAAGTCGTTCGAGATTGGCCCACTCGCCCTCGAGTGGGCACTCGTCGAAGTTCCTCTCAAAGTCGCCAAGCCAAAGTCAAGGGCCGACTATGCGCTCGGCAACGAGGTCGCGGTCCGAGGCGGCCTGCATCCTGAGGTTGCCGTTTACAGAGCCGCAGCTCCCCACATGGTAGTTCGTGACAACTTCTCATTAGAGCAACCCAAAAAGATCCTGCGCGCCAATTCCGGCGAGTTCGAACTTCATATTTTCGATCGCTTCTACCGAGTACTCGATGCCCGAACCAGGGAACTTCTTGCGGAGAAATCTGGCATCGACCCGAACTTTTCGCCAAGCGGTCGGTTTTTGGCTGCCTATGTTGAAGCTGGGCGATCCCTTCACAAATTTTCCAAATTGGACAGTCCGAACATCGAAGTCATCGACCTCTACTCCCTCCACACCATTGTCGGCATAAAGCCAATCTTCGTGGCATGGGCCCTCGGAGATAGCTTTATGCTGCCTGCAGAGGTCCCATGTGTGAGAAACTCATGCTCTGCCAGT
>PERT01000011.1 GCA_002928955.1 Hyphomicrobium sp.
GCTATATCATTGGGTTAGTGGGGCGTTCATCGCGCCTTAATTGACGCCCACGATGCCCCACCCACCAGTCAATTAAGGCGCGACGCCCCACTAGCCTGCCGCGTCGTGACAGACCTTGGATTGAACCGCTTTCGACACCTTATCCGGCAGTGAAATCCCGGTTCGAATTCGATAACTCGGCTATACGAGCAGGATTCGCACGCGCCACGGCAAACCGCCGCCAACAGGAGCCTCCGAGATATGTCTGAGCCTCCGATTCCTGCCGCGGGGACGACCGTGACATCGACCGGCGCCGACCGGCTGCGGGCGATCCTGCTGATGGTCGCGGCCCTCATGATGTTCTCGGGGCTGGATACCACGGCCAAGTATCTGGTGACGCACACGCCCATTCCCGTGACGCAGCTATCGTGGCTCAGGTTTCTCGGCCAATTCGTGTTGCTGCTGACGCTGGTGCCTGCCCTCGGCCTGTTGACGACCCGCGCGCTGTTCACGACCAGGCGGCTCGGCTGGCAGCTGGTCCGCTCCGTACTGATGGCGGCCACCACGGTTTTGAACTTCCTGGCCCTCCAGTATCTGCGACTGGATCAGACCATCACCATCGTCTTCTTGGCGCCGCTCGTCGTCGCGCTGCTCGCGGGACCGCTGCTCGGCGAGTGGGTCGGATGGCGGCGGATGCTGGCCATTCTCGTCGGTTTCGGCGGCATTCTCATCGCCGTGAGACCGGGCTTTGCTGAGGTGCACCCGGCAGTCATCTATTCCTTCGTCGGCATGCTCGCCTACGCACTATTCATGATCCTGACGCGCCGAATCGCAGCCTATGATCCGCCGCTGGTGACGTTGTTCTACTCGATGTTCGTCGGCACCATATTCGGAGCGCCGATCGCACTGTCGGATTGGGTCTGGCCACCCGATTGGGTCACCTGGCTCATGCTTTTGTCACTTGGGGTTCTCGGCGGCACCGGCCACTATCTGTTCATCCTGGCCTACCGACTCGCGCCAGCGTCGACCATCGCTCCGTTCCTTTATCTGCAGCTCCTATCCATGGTCGGTTTCGGCTGGTTCGTATTTGGAGACGTGCCAGATGGTTGGACGCTGGCAGGCGCCGCCGTCGTTACCGCGTCTGGCATCTATCTCGTGCACCGCGAGCACGTCCTACACCGGCAGCGCAGCCCGTGACATGCAACGGCGCGAGCTGCGTGACGGGGCAGGAGGTCACGTCGTTGGAGCGCCGGCCGGACTCAGGGAGTGAATTCGCGTGGTTCAGAAAATCATCCGGCCGGTGTTCAGCGCCACCGACCTGAAGTGCGACGGCAGCGCGTTCGATCACCTGTTCAAGGATGGCGTGAGCGAGGATCAGTTCGTCGCGGTGCGTGAGGCGCGCGGCCGGAAGCTGGCCGCACCGCAGCTACTGTTGCCGTCGATCCAGGTCAACATTCGCGCGGGCAAGCTGCCACCGGCAAACCGCAACGGCGTGCACTATTTGAAGATCCCGGTGCGCCTATCGGCGTAAACCCGACTTTCATGAGTGAGGCATCAGCGCACGGCGAGGATGGGTGACGCGGTGGCGCGCGAGCTTTTTACGCTAACCTTAAGCTGCGGGCCACCGCGTCTGAGCACCGAGAGACGCAAAAACCTGAGATCGCGGCGCGGACATCAATCTAGCCCCGAATGTGTTGCTAGATTGCAAACGCGCGTATCGTTTTTTATTCGCGAGCGGACGATTTCCGCCGGTTCTGAATGCTTCATCGCCTGGAGCCGGGTTTTCGCTGTTCCAGCAGCCGCCGGACGATGGGAACAGTGAGCCCATGGGGCAGCACGCGGACCGCAGCGGCGACCAGCGGCACGACCAACCCCGGCCGTACCACCGTGCGGCCGAGCATGAACCCCGAGTACGCGGCGCGCGCCACCCGCTCGGGCGACATCACCGGGATCAGCTTCAGATAGAGTGCATGGTTCGCGTCGATCGCGGCATGAAACCCGGTTTCGACCGGGCCGGGGGCGACCACCGAAATGCGGACCCCGGTCCCCGTGCATTCTTCAGCAATGGCTTCGGTGAGCGAAGTCACGTAGGCCTTGCTCGCGTAGTAGGCCGCCTGTTGCGGTCCCGGCACGTAGCCGCCCAGTGACGCGATGTTGATGATGCCACCCCGTCCGCGCGCTTTCATCGCTGGAAGAGCGTGCCGCGTCAGCCGGGTGAGCGCGCCGATATTGATGGCGATCAGTTGATCGATCGCCGCAGGTGCGTGGCTATCGAATGCACCGCCAAGTCCGATTGCCGCGTTGTTGACCAGCACGTCGAGATAGCTGCCTTGCGACTGAAGGAAGCTCTCGATGGCGTCGGCAGCATCGTCCCGTGTGATGTCCAGGGCCAGCGTGAGGACCCGGGCGCCCGCGATATCGCGCATCGCGAGCGCCTCGGCATCAAGCACGTCCTGCGAACGCGCGATCATCACGACGTCTTGCCCAGCTGCCGCAAATTGCCTGGTCAGCGCGAGGCCAATGCCGCGCGATCCCCCCGTGATCACGGTCGCCGGTCGCCGCCCAGCCACCGCAGCGAGAGCCTGTGGAACCGGGTTGGAACGGCGCGCTATCCAGTGGCCGACAAGTTTTGCAAGAACCTCTGTCATCGGGGCCTCCTCACGCCCGACGATAGCTGCCTCGTATCCGCTCCGCATAGAACGAACCCCGGTGACCGGCGGCGATGAGGGCCGCGTAGATACCACTCGGCACGCCGAGATGAATAAAGGTCTGCCCCCCGGTGAACGTCACCGTCAGCTGCTGCCTTGCTTCATCATAGGAAATGTCGTCGATCGACGTCGAAGGCTCTTCGGCCATGGAGCTCTCCCAGAATTGTTGCTCTGAGAATGTATCACGCCGGGCGGCTCGATCCCTAAACAGACCAGACCATGCCACATGGAGACCGCGCGACCGTCTCTAGACGGCGACTTGACTGCTGCGAGGTGCGCGACCCGCCTTTGCGGCCTTGCTCCAGCGCACGGGTGTCACGCGGACCGGCACCGGAGCCGGTTGCTCGGCATGCCAGATGTCGAACATTGCTTGCAGACCGAGCCAGTAGCGCGCGCCATGGCCAAGCGCGGCCCCAAGCCGCATCGCCAGATCGAGGCTCACGGCGCGCTTTTCGCTCAAAAGCTCGTCGACGACCATGGTCGGCAGATCAAGATGGCGAGCGAGGTCCTTGGACGCGAGGCCAGTGCGCGGCAGAATGTCCTCGCGCAGGATCTCTCCCGGATGAGGAGGTGGCTCGGCGTCGATCATGGTCTTGAGCACGTTGCGGCTGCTTTCAGTGGAGTTTGAGTGCGATCCGCGATAGGCAGCCGCGAGCCGGCAGGCCGTATCGATCTACGCGAGATTGGTGCTTTGTTGGGCGGATTTGCGGCTGACGGTTCGTTCATATTCGAGTAATTCCGGGCCTCGGACGCACTTGCAGTGTTGGTGAAGGGGTTGCTTTATTGACAACCCGCGTCCCAGCGCGAAAACATTGCCTGCGCCGTGTTTCGAATTAGATTGTCGCATTGCCACCTGAGAGGCTTTCTGGACCGACATGTCGAACCTGGAACTAAAACGCACGCCCGCGCGGGAAGGCAGCATCAAGCAACACGGTATCGAAGCCTTTGCCGGTATGCGCGCCGCTGGGAGGCTGGCGTCCGAGGCGCTCGACATGCTGACGCCATATGTGGTGCCGGGCGTCACGACCGAAGAGCTCGATGACCGCGTGCTCGCCTTCGCGCTCGATCACAAGGCGATCCCCGCTCCGCTCAACTATCGCGGGTTCCCGAAATCGATCTGCACCTCGGTCAATCACGTGGTGTGTCACGGCATCCCTGGACCGAAGCCGTTGCGCGAGGGAGATATCGTCAATATCGACGTGACACTGATCGTCGACGGCTGGCACGGCGATACCAGCCGCATGTACGCCGTCGGCGCCATTTCCCGCCGCGCTGAACGGCTGATCGAGGTCACCTACGAGGCCCTCAATCGCGGCGTTGCCGCCGTCAAGCCGGGCGCCACGACGGGCGACATAGGAGCCGCCATTCAGACCTACGCCGAAGCAGAACGCTGCAGCGTGGTACGCGATTTCTGTGGCCACGGCCTCGGCCGCGTGTTCCACGATCGACCCAATATCCTGCACTACGGCGAGCCGGGCGAAGGCGAGGTGCTGAAGGCCGGAATGCTGTTCACCATTGAGCCTATGATCAACCTCGGCAAAGCGAGCGTCAAAGTTCTCGCTGACGGCTGGACCGCCGTGACCCGCGACCGTGAACTCAGCGCCCAGTTCGAGCACACCGTCGGCGTGACGTCGACCGGGTGCGAGATTTTCACTCTGTCTCCCCTGGGGCTCGATGGCCCGAAGCCGACCGGCACCTGATCCCGCCGCATCGTAATAGCACTGAGGATGTGATGCCAAACGGCGGCCCGGCTGATAGCGGCAGAGGCAAGGGCGGTAAGCCCCTGCCCAGCCAGGGTGGCTTGTTCGAGGTGCCTGCTCAAGTATCGGGGGTCGCGCCGACGCCCAGAACCTCGCCGAAGACCGAGCCCGATCATCGCCTGGGGCATCGTCAACGGCTCAGGGAGCGCTTCAATCTCGGCGGGCCCGACTCGCTGCCAGATTACGAGCTTCTCGAAATGGTGCTGTTTCGGGTCTTTCCACGCGGCGACACAAAAGCGATTGCCAAGCGGCTTATTGCCGAGTTCGGCTCGTTCGCCGAGGTGTTGCAGGCGTCTGAAACCCGGCTGCGCGAGGTAGCCGGCGTTGGCGACCGCGCCATCGACGAGATGAAACTGATCCGGGCGGCCGCCCTCAGGCTGGCCAAGGGCCGCGTGATGCAACGGCCCGCCTTCGCATCATGGAACGAGCTGATCGATTATCTGCGCGCGGCGCAGGCGTTCGAAGAGCGCGAGCAATTCCGAATCCTGTTCCTCGACAAGAAGAACAACCTGATAGCCGACGAGGTGCAAGGACACGGCACCGTGGACCACACACCTGTCTACGTGCGCGAGGTCGTCAAACGTTCACTCGAGTTGTCGGCTACCGCCATTATCCTGGTTCACAACCACCCGTCGGGCGACCCCACGCCCTCGCGCGCCGACGTCGACATGACCAAGCAGATCATCGAAGCCGCGAGGCCATTGGGCGTCACCGTCCACGATCACGTCATTGTCAGTCGCGGCGGCCACGCGAGCTTCAAACAATTGCGCTTGATTTGAGGGCTTGCCCGGCAAGCCTAGCCGTCACCGACCGACGCTGAAGCGGTAGGTGAGCCCAAGCGTGCCCTGCCACTGGCTTTCGCTCTCGACGATGGGGCTGTCGGCTGCGTCGCCGAGCAAGTGCGTGTATTTGCCGCCAAGTTTCAGTGTCCAGCGTTCGGCGATTGGCACGTCAGTCGAGACGCCGAAGAACACGTCCTTCACGCCAGCCTCGGCATCAAAACGGGCAAGTCCCGCCGCCGAAGCCGCACTCTGCGCTGCTGTTATCCCGAAAAACGACTGCATATAGTCGTCGTCCGCCCACGTCGCGCCGCCGATGGCGGTCACCAGCAGCCACGGCATCACCGGCACCTTGGCTTCCACGCCGAGCCGCGCAACGCCGCCGGTTTCATCCCCGGTCACCTGATGGTGATAGGACACGAACGGTTTGATGGAGCCGAAGTTGTAGGCCGCGTATCCGCCGACAACAAGTCCGCCGTCAACATCGCCTAGGCCGCGCAAGCGGTCTGCGTCGTCCTGGTCGCGTTCGAATCGGTAGCCCACCAGCGGGCCGGTCTCGAAACCCCAATTGTCGATCAGCTTGAAGCGCAGGTCGTCGACACCCTTGAACTGCACGAAGCCGTTGCCGGTGCCGCCAGCAGGCCCCACGATCGGCGCACCGACGACTTCGTATTCGTTCGAGCCTTCGTACTTGGGCTTGACGATTGCAACGCCGCCCGCCTGCAACTCGACATCACTGCCGCCTCCGCCGAACAGTCCACCGGAGAGTGCCGGCGTGACGCCCGCAATCGTGACAGTCAAAATAGCCGCCAGTGCCCACGGCTCCATCGGTGACAAGCAGACGTGACATCTGGTGCGATGCGGAAATCTCATTAAACCCTCCATATGATATGGCATCGAACCATATGGTTAGATATCAAATCTGTCAAGCGCACGTGATGCCGGTCCACGGCTGCCCCCGCCAAGTTTGATGACTGACGCATCGATGTAGGGCCGAATTCCTCTAGAATCATAGAACGGTGTGGTGCCACGCGCATCTCTATCTCGGCTACAAACTGCCGGAACCAATACATCGACTAGACGTCAATGGATGATGAACCTTTCCGTTATCCCGGTTGAATTGCGAGACCTGTGGTGCAGAGGCCACGAATAGCCCTCTCACACCGCTCGATGATCAGGAATTGACGGCTTCGTTGTCGGCTACCACGTTAATTTTCCGTGCCGGCTATGGTATCGACACCGATACGGCGGCGATCATCCCCGCCTCGCATCTTCGCAACACGCTAGCCCGAAACTGGAACCACACGAAATGAGCACGCCCACGAGCACCCCGCGCCACGCCAAGGTCATCATCCTGGGCTCGGGGCCGGCTGGCTACACGGCCGCCATATACGCCGCGCGCGCTATGCTCAAGCCATTGGTTATACAGGGTATTCAACCCGGCGGCCAACTCACGATCACGACCGACGTTGAGAATTATCCCGGCTTCGCCAAAGTGATCCAGGGGCCATGGCTGATGGACGAGATGAAGGCCCAGGCCGAACACGTCGGAACCGAGATCGTGATGGATCATATTTCCGCGGTGGACCTGAAAAGCCGACCGATCCGACTCGAGGGCGATTCGGGCGATGTGTATACCTGTGACGCACTCATCATCTGTACCGGCGCCCAAGCACGTTGGCTCGGCATCCCGTCGGAGGAGGCGTTCAAGGGCTTCGGCGTCTCCGCCTGCGCCACCTGCGACGGCTTTTTCTACAAAGGCAAGGAAGTCGTGGTGGTCGGCGGCGGCAACACGGCCGTCGAGGAAGCGCTGTTCCTCACGAATTTCGCCAGCCGCGTCACCGTCGTCCACCGTCGCAACAGCTTCCGCGCGGAGAAAATCCTGCAGGAGCGCTTGTTCAAGAACCCGAAGATCGAAGTCGTGTGGGACAGCGCCATCGAGGAGATCGTCGGCTCTGCGGGCCCGAAATCCGTGACCGGCGTGCGGCTCAAGAACGTCAAGACCGGCACGATCACCGACCGCAAGGCCGACGGCGTGTTCATCGCAATCGGCCACGCGCCAGCCACCGCGCTGTTCCAGGGTCAGCTCGAAATGACGCCCGGCAAGTATCTGATCACCAAGCCGGATTCCACCGCCACCACGATCCCCGGCGTGTACGCAGCCGGCGACGTGAAAGACGAGGTCTACCGCCAGGCCGTCACCGCCGCCGGCATGGGCTGCATGGCCGCGCTCGAAGTGGAGAAATACCTCGCCCACCACGCCGAGACGGCCCAGGCGGCGGAGTAAGCCAGGCCCGAGTAGCCCGGCCAAAGTTTCGATTCCATTTGTCGCCGCGCCCCGCCTTGCAAAAAGCGCATAGCTCTCTATGTTTGCAGTGCAGCATTCAACCGCTGCAGAGCACGTGAGCGGGCCCTGGCAACCAGGGCGGACGAAGGGCGCGGTGACCGATGGACTGGGACAAGCTCAAGATCTTCCACGCCGCCGCCGAGGCGGGCAGCTTCACCCACGCCGGCGAAGCCCTCCACATGAGTCAGTCAGCGATCTCCCGCCAGGTCTCAGCGCTCGAGCGCGATCTCGGCGTATCGCTGTTCCACCGCCACGCCCGCGGCCTCGTGCTGACCGAGCAGGGTGAGCTGCTGCACCGCACCGCCGCCGAGGTGATGAACAAGCTGCAGACGGCCGAAACCCTCCTCAGCGACACCACCACCAAGCCCTCCGGCGATCTGCGCATCACCGCACCGATCGGGCTTGGCACCATCTGGCTGACCCAACGGCTGCGCGAGTTCATGGACCTTTATCCCGAAATCAAGGTCGAACTCATTCTCAACGACGAGCAGATCGACATTTCCATGCGCGCCGCCGACGTCGCTATCTGGACGCGCGAACCGGAACAAGTCGACCTCATTCGCCGCCAGCTCTTTCTGATGAAAGTCCACGCTGTGGCGTCCCCGCAGTACGTCCGCCGATTCGGTGCGCCGCAGAACCTCACTGATTTGGACAAGCACCGCATCGTTTCCTACAGCGGCCACCCCGCCGCCCATCTCACCGCCATCACCTGGATCGAGACGGTCGGCCGCGATGGCAAGGACGCGCGTGTGCCGGCCTTCAAGGTCAACAGCGTGGTGGGCATGATGCACGCCATTCGCGCCGGCATCGGCGTTGGCATGATCCCCGATTACATGATGGAGGAGGACACCGACCTCGTCACCGTCTTGACCGAGATCGACCCGCCGACGATGCCCATCCTGTTCGTCTACCCCGAGGAGCTGAAAACCTCGAAAAAGGTGCAGGTGCTGCGCGATTTCCTCGTCTCCAAAGCCCGGCAGTGGAAGTATTAGCGCGGAGTCGCGTGACCGCTTGCGGGGGTAGCCACGTGCGCCGATTGGCCTTAGGCCCGCTCGCGATACCATCCGACAAGTTTCAACAACAGCACAAGAAGCGGGATGCCGATCGCGGTGGTGAACATGCCGATGAGCAAGATCCATCCGCGCTCGTTCTCGCGCATCGACCAAGCCATCAGTCCCAGGATAACAATCCAGATCCCATAAGCCTTGAGTATCTCAATCAGTGAGCCGCGGACGATGCCGAATGCAATGATCACTGGCAGTAAAACATAGAGTCCAAGCATGATTAAAAGCATGTCGGCGGGCGGTTGGTTCATGTTTCTTCCCTCGAAACGACGCCGAAAAGAACGAGAAACGGCGAGTGTAGGCTCGTGTCCCGGCCGCGAAGTCCGTCTCCGAACGCGCCGCAAGAATGAAACGGACCTCGCGATCATCGCACGAGTATCATTTAAGGTTCGTTGAACCGGGACCGATTGGGCAGTGCAACACGTTCACTGAAGGCCCTTTGAACTGCTCGGCAACAGCAGTTGAGCCACGGCCGGAGGGGGGCACCGGCCGTGGCGCGAGCGCGGGTCGCGGGATTGACGGGGGGCAATCCGGTCGGCGCTCGAAGGGATCAGTTCAACTTGAAGCGGGTGGCGCGTGCGGCCGGGCTTCCACCGCTGGATGTCAAGTTGTCGGACGCCGACTTGTGGCCGCCGCCGCCCCCATGCGCATGACCCTGGCAGGCATCCAGGCCGCTGTTCACGCACGCGATACGGGCTTGATAGTTATTCGGATGGGCCGCATTGCAGCTTGCAACGACATTGTTGGCGCACTGGCCCTGAGAGTGTGCCTTGGCGGGCGCTGTCGCCTGGATGACCGCGAGGCCGAGCACCAGTAATGATGCCGACGCGACGACGAACTGACCGATGAACAGCGGGGCCGACTTCAAGGTTGTTTTTGGTTTGAACGCAGACATGAGTTTGATCCTTTCCGAAGCATGTTTGGCGCAATCGCCTTGACACGGGGTTGGTCGTGGCGGCCCGGCGGAAGGTTCAAACGTCAACCAAGAAAATTTCTCTCCTCACTTCCCAATGCCAACGGCGCTCTGCGCCGCTGACCAAAGCTGACTGCGTCTTGGTCAGTACGCCCGGCTATTCAAGGTATCGTCGCGGTGCTTGCGTACCCTTGCCTGCGCCGGGGCGGTTGCGCCTCTCCCGGCCGCGGCGGCCAAGCTCGCGGAACGAGGCTATCCGCCGTCGGTCGGCATGAGCAAGGCTGTCTCAGGGTCGTTCGTGAAGGGCCACGCCAGGTTGGCCACGACGAGCAGCCGGCAGCCGAGTTCTCCGTCAATGGCCAAAAGTTCTGGTTCCAACAGTTCTGGTTCCAACAGTTCAGGCTCCAACAGTTCTGGGGGCTACACTTGATTACCGTTGTGCAAACCAGCGCGCGCGGATTGGCTCTGGCCGGACGGCACCGAACAGGACCTTGTGTCACGCGAGAGCGTGGCCGGTTGATATTGCATCGCCGCGAAGCGCGCGCTATTCACTCGATATAAGTTAAGATGGCCGATGATCCGCCCGAACCAAACCGAGGGAAGTTCATGAAAAAAGTAATTTCTGTCGTCGCAGCATCGCTCCTTGTCGGATTGTCGCTCACCGGCACTGCCGATGCTGGCACACACAAGAAGAAGGCGGCCCCGAAAAGCTGCCCCGAGCTGAACCGCCTCGACCCCGACAGCGACGGCGCCATGACGCTCGGCGAAGCCAAGCGCCGCGCGCTTGTCGTCTTTTCCAAGATCAACCCAGACGGTGATCGCACGCTGGAGCTTGACGAGGTCAAGGGCCGCCTGTCCAAGGCTCAGTTCATGGCCGCCGACAGCCTGATCAAGGACGGCAGGTTGGGCCGTCTCGAATGGTTGATCCTGGTGAAGAAAACGTTCCGCGCGGCCAATCCGGACGGCGACCGCACGATCGAGTGCGATGAGCTGCACAACGCCGCCGGCAAGTCGCTCTTCCGCATGTTGAAGTAAGGCGGGCTTGAGCCCAAGCCGATCGCCACCGTGCTCCGGGCCGCGCCGCAAGGCGCGGCACTTTTCATTTGGGCCGTCATGACGCTTGGCCATCGCCTGTGAAGCGGGCGCGTCGGTGCATTTTCGGCATCACGTCGTTCGTTCCCAGCACGCGAACGTCACTACAAGCCCTGTCACCGGACTGTCTTCGTGCATAGTGTGCAATTCCGTGCGGGAGCGCACAGATGACCAATTCCAAGGAAAAACGGCGGAGGCATCTGTCGCGGACGAGGCCATTTGCGTCCACGGCATGACAGCGCTATCTAGGGTCTCGAAATTCGCCGAACGCGCGCCGTCACGATTATGCCACGTCATGGCCGGGCTTGACCCGGCCATCCAGGGTCGAACTCTCAACCTATGCCGTCTCACTGGATGGCCGGCTCGGAGGCCGGCCATGGAGGGGATGGTGGCGGCAGGTCGCGAACGGTCGCGTAACCGATGCACAACTTTTTGGGAACTGAGATCGATGGCTGATACCTCCGCCAAATCCGCCGCGCCCGCCACGCTCTACGACAAGATCTTCAACGACCACGTGGTCGACCGCCAGCCGGACGGCACCTGCCTTCTGTACATCGATCGCCATCTGATCCACGAAGTGACCTCGCCACAAGCGTTCGAAGGCCTGCGCATGGCGGGCCGCAAGGTGCGCGCGCCTGAGAAAACGCTCGCTGTCGTCGATCACAACGTGCCGACCACCGACCGCTCGCGAGGCATCGCCGACGCGGACAGCCGCATCCAGGTCGAGACACTGGCCCGGAACGCGCGTGATTTCGGCATCGAGTACTTTCACGAGCTCGACAAGCGGCAGGGCATCGTCCACGTCGTCGGCCCGGAGCAGGGCTTTACACTGCCGGGAACGACCATCGTCTGCGGCGACAGCCATACCTCGACCCACGGCGCGTTCGGCGCGCTTGCGCACGGCATTGGCACAAGCGAGGTCGAGCATGTGCTCGCAACCCAGACGCTGATACAGCAAAAGGCCAAGAACATGCTGGTCGAGGTGAACGGGCAAACACCGCCCGGCGTCGGCGCGAAGGACATCATACTTGCCATAATCGGCGAGATCGGCACCGCCGGCGGCACCGGCTCGGTGATCGAATACGCCGGCGACGCCATCCGCGCGCTCAGCATGGAAGGCCGCATGACGGTCTGCAACATGTCGATCGAGGGCGGTGCCCGCGCCGGCATGATCGCGCCCGACGAGAAGACCTATGCCTTCATCGAAGGCCGGCCGAAGTCGCCCAAGGGCGCCGCCTGGGACACCGCGATGGCCTATTGGAAGACGCTGAAAACCGACGACGGCGCGCACTTCGACCGCGTCGTGAAGCTCGACGCCGCCAAACTTCCTCCGATCGTCACGTGGGGCACGAGCCCGGAGGACGTGGTGTCGATCGCAGGCGTGGTGCCGAACCCGGCCGACGTGACCGACGAGAACAAGCGCGCCTCGATGGTGCGCGCGCTCGACTACATGGGCCTCACCCCCGGCACGAAATTGACCGACGTACCGCTCGACGTGGTCTGGATCGGCTCCTGCACCAACGGCCGCATCGAGGATCTGCGCGCCGTCGCCAAGCTTGTCGAGGGCAAGAGGGTGGCGTCGAACCTCGCCTACGCCATGATCGTGCCCGGCTCGGGTCTCGTGAAAGCGCAGGCCGAGGCTGAGGGGCTCGACACGATCTTCAAGGCCGCGGGCTTCGAGTGGCGCGAGCCCGGCTGCTCCATGTGCCTTGGCATGAACCCGGACCAGTTGAAACCGAAGCAGCGCTGTGCCTCGACGTCGAACCGTAACTTCGAGGGCCGCCAGGGCCGTCTCGGCCGCACGCATCTCCTGTCGCCGATCATGGCGGCCGCGGCGGCGATCGAAGGCCGGTTCGTGGATATCAGGACATGGGGCAACGCCTGATCGCTGCCCTAGCGTCAGCGCCGGGCAAATCAGACGGGGCGGGGCGTGCGTATTGCGTCCAACGCCCGCTCCGCCGCGCGGACGTTCGGTACGGCGTAGAGCTCTGTCGCTTCCTCGACTCTGTCGCCGTCGCTGTCCTTGCCATAGCCGGTGACGATCCGAAGCGTCCCCGAGCCGTCGCGCTTCTCCTTGCGTTCGAGCTTCAGGATCTTGTCTCCGGAGATGGCGGAGACCTCCATTGTATGGCCGGTGACGATAGTCAAAATCCGCTTGTCGGTGATGGCGTAGACCGACCGTAGCGCTTTCCATCTTATCCAGAACGGCGTCAGCAGCATGCCGATGCCCACGGCGACGAAGCTCGCGGTAAAGATCAGTGCCGCGCCCATGGCCCAATACTCCCACCACGGAATGGGCCGCGACGGTGTTTTGCCGGAGGTGACCGCCAGTACGAGCACGCCGAAAACCGTGAAAATCAGCGCGCACCATGGAACGGCCATGGCGTAAATCGCAAAACCTGCGCGGAATGCACGGTCGGCGTCGGGCTTGCCGGCCCAGCGGACGGTCTCGCCTGCTGTCTCGGCTTCGATTGCCGCTATGACTTCGGGCGGCAGCCCGTTCGTCCAGAACATGCGGGAAGGCTATCAGAAAACGTTTACGTTTCTGTAAAGCCGACGAGTTGCTGGAATGGAGCTGCTGCCAGAACGCCGCACCAACACAGGGCTGCGTGTGCCTGGGCTCACGGCGGAATCAGCACCCAGCCCGCGAGCCCGGCCTGTCTAAGCTGGCACGCCAGGCCGCTGCGCTTTTTTAGCCGCGTAGTAGGCCCACAGCAGTCGCGCGGCCGCGCCACGATGGGGCCGCCAGCGCTCGGCGATATCGACCATCGCTTGCGACTTCGGCCTCTGGTCGAGTTGGAACAGCCGTTGCACCGCCACCTGCAGCGCGAGATCTCCGGCCGGCCAGGCGTCGGCTCGTCCAGCGCAGAACAGGAGGAAGATATCCACCGTCCACGGACCTATTCCTGTCACGGCCGTCAGCGCCTCGTGCACCTCGGCCTCCGGCGCTACTGAAACGGCCTCGATATCCAGGCTTCCACGCATGATGGTCGAAGCCAGTGCTTTCAACGTTCGGATCTTGGCGGCCGAAAGTCCGGCGGTCTTCAAAAGCTCCTCGTTGATCGCCAACAGCCGTGCCGCGGTGAACGGTTCGACCGTGGCGCGCGTGCGGGTCCAGATCGCGGCCGCGCTGGTGATCGAAAGCTGCTGGCCGACCACGATCCGTGCCAACCCCTCAAGCCCCGGCGGATGACGTCTGAGCGGCGGATCACCGGTCACAGCGCGGATGCGGCGCATGTGCGGGCACACACGCCGCAGTGCGCGCAGATGCGCCCGGAGATCCTCGTCGGTGTCGATGAAACCCTTGCGCGGCATGTTCCGTAGCTTTGCTGTGGTCGAGATGCGAACTCATTGCATGCGATCACGCGGCGCGCCGGACGCGGCCCGTGAGACAACAGTTGTACCGGTGCCCGCTTCCGCCAGCAGGCCGTTGCCGTTACACTAATTTGGCGATTGATTTCCAATCAATCGTGGCGTCGAAGCAGACATGAACAGGAGTGCACCGATGCGGCAATGTTCTCGATCCGTGGGTTTTCTTGCCACGATGAGTTTGATCGCAGGCACGTTTCCCGCGTTGTCCGCTGGGCCGTCGAGCACCGATTGGACGACTTATCGCAACGCGCGGCACGGCTTCTCGATCGCCTTCCCGACCAACTCGTTCGCCGACGAACCGGCCAACGAAAACGAAGAAGGCCGCCTCATGGTCTCGAAAGATGGCAATGCTCGTCTTCTGGTCGGCGCTTTCGAAAATGCCGACGCCACCACGATGGCGGCTTATCGCGCCTACCTGCTCGAACAAAACTATCCAGGAGCAGAGATCGATTACGCGCCGGTTCGCGACAAGTGGTTCGTGCTGTCGGGCACCCGCGATGGCACAATGTTCTATGAGCGCGTGAGCTTCACATGTGGCGGCAAGCTGATCAACAGCTGGGCATTGCTCTATCCTTCCGCCGAACGCCGCCAATGGGATCGTGTGGTCGAGCGCATTGCCCGCACCTATTCCCCAGGGGCTGGCCGCACCGGCACCTGCGACTGACCGGTGCCCGTGACTGGCAACGCTTCGGAAGCGCCAACACCCGTGTTGCGTTTCGCACCTAGTCCAAATGGCGATCTGCACCTCGGTCACGCGCTTTCGGCACTCACAGGATTTGAGTTGTCGAAGCGTCTCGGCGGTCGCTTCTTGTTGCGTATCGAGGACATCGACATCGCCCGTGCGCGGCCAGAGTTCGTCGCTGGAGTTTTTGAGGACCTCCGCTGGCTTGGCATCGCATGGGAAGAGCCTGTGCTCGTTCAATCACAGCATTTCGACGTCTACCGGGCCGCCGCGGACATGCTTCGATCGGCCGGCGTGCTTTACCCCTGCTTTGCGACGCGGTCCGAAATCGCCGCTGCCGCAAGCTCTGAGCAGGGCCGCCTGGACCCAGACGGTGCTCCGTTTTATCCGGGTCTCCATCGTGGACTTTCAGCCGAAGCGATAAAATCGCGAGCCTCGCGGGGAGAACCATTTGCGTACCGCATCGACATGGAGAAAGCGCTCGCCCTCGCGGACAAGATGCGCGACGGTGTCCCGCTCTCGTTCGTCGAGCAACATCCGGATCTGGGTGACCGGATCCATCGGGCGGACCCAGCCCGCTGGGGCGACGCGGTGATTGTGCGCAAGGACGTGCCCGCAAGCTACCATCTGGCCGTGGTGGTCGACGATGCGCGGCAAGGGGTCACCCACGTCACCCGCGGTCACGATCTTTATGCCGCCACTGATCTCCACCGGTTGCTTCAGGTGCTGCTCGGCCTGCCGGAGCCGGTCTACCATCACCACCGGCTTATCGCAGACGGCACCGGCCGCAAGCTCTCGAAAAGCGCCCGCGACACCTCACTTCGAAGCCTGCGCAACTCAGGGGTTACGGCCGACGTTGTCCGCGCCACCCTCGGTTTCGGCCCGGAAGGCCGCTGCTGAGACCCAGGCGCAACGGCGAGAAGCTCCGCTCGCGCCACATCTATTTTTTGTTTTTATTTGAGGTGGTTATGCCGTATGCTTCACCTGGACATTCAGACGATGCGTGCACTGCGGGATCGGGTGCGTGAAGAAGCCATCGAAACACAAATCCAAGAGCGGACGAAGCTCTCGACGGGCGGGAGCGGCTGCACGGGGATTTCCGTCGAGCGGACACACCGCTTCGCGTGACCCACTGCACCTGCGTGTTTCGGCTGCGGTTCCGCACACCTCGGTCCATGATCCCGCACTGCGATCAAGGGCCCCGTACACCATCTCAGCAGCCTATCGAACCGACGACCGTCAAGCGCTCGTGCTGCTTCTGCTACCGTTTCTGCTCATGGCTTTCGCGATTGGAATGGGCCAGGCGCTGCGGCCAGGCGGGCGCTTCGTCGAAGTGACGACTGCGCGCGACACGTTGCGGCCCATCGCAATCGAAACGGTTCACGCGCCGTCTGTGGCGCAGCCGTTGCCGGTCATTGCTGCTCCTGTGCTGAACCTTCCGACAGCCCCGCCGGAACTCAAACTGCGCGACGTCGAAACCGCGCCCGCCCGGTCCGAACTGCGCCTTCCTGTGGCACCGCCAGCCTGGCCCTCGGCTCGCGTCGATCTGCAACCGCCCGCATTGTCGCTACCGCTCGCGCCACCCCGTTTCGACCCGCCCAATCTTCATCTCGCCGCACCCCTGATGCAATTGCCGATCACGGTGCCCATAGTGGCGACTTTCGAGCTGGTATTGGCTACTCCCAAGCCCCGCCTCGACATGTCCGCGCCGTTGCTCCAGCGCCCCGAGATCGCTGTGCCAGACGCCTTGTTGCGTTTGTCGCCGACCGCTCCGGACGTCACTCCTGCGGCGTCTGAACCCGTCCCAAACCCAGACGCCGTATCGAAGCCGCCAGCCAATGTCTGCGTGGCGGACGCGAGACTTGGCAAATCACCTCCGCCCAACCGTGCCGCAGCGATCTCCGATCCGGTGCAATTCGGCTTGGCACTTGCGGCCGCCGCTCGCGCGCAAACTCGCGAGTTCGTCATCTACAACGACAAGTACCGCCGCATCGCCTACCCGATGGGCGACGTGTCGTCGTTCTATGGCGTGTGCACTGACGTCCTGGTACGGGCCTACCGCGCACTGGGCATCGATCTGCAGGAACTGGTGCAGACCACGCGCATGGGCAGCGGCGATCCAAACATCGATCATCGCCGCGTCGATACGTTGCGCCGATTCTTCTCGACACACGGCTTATCACTGCCGATTACCGATTTTGCCGAGAATTTCCAGCCCGGCGACATCGTCAGCTACTGGCGTCCGCAGAATCGCCACTCGCGCACCCACATCGCCATTGTCGCCGACCAAGTTGGTCCATCGGGACGGCCGATGATCGTCCACAATCGTGGCTGGGGCCCGCAGATCGAAGATGGGTTGTTCGTCGACCGGATTACCGGGCACTATCGCTTCACCGGCATCAAGGGGGCAAAAGCGCCACCAACCGTTGCAACTCCGACGGGTACGTTGCCGCGGGCGGCGGTTGCTTCACCGGCAGGAGCGGCCACCAATAGCGGCGGTCCAAAAATCAACGGCGCCCTGCCAAACAAGGCCAACGAGGCGCCGACGCCAAAGCCGAAGGCCCCGCGCCGCCAGGAAGCGGGAATTGCAGTTATCTCCGGCACGCAGTAACCCGAGGCTCGCCCGCCACATTTGCACCCCCCGGGTCATCGATGCTTCGATGACTGATTGGATACCTTCAAGGGTCGCAGGATCATGATCCGCTTGATGATGGGCACCGCCATGTTGCTGGTGTTGGCGGTTCCCTCGGCGCCAGCCGGAACCAAGTCGTCGCACGATGACCCATTGCGCGCTTCTGCTCGCGTCGAAGCGCCCGACGCCGTCGCCATGGCCCTCGTTGCCGCGGCCCGCAGGCAGACCTGGGTGCCCGTCGTTTACAGTCCGTCCTACGTCAAGATCGGCTACCCGATGGGTGACGTGCCATGGTATCTCGGCGTGTGCACCGACGTGGTGGTCCGCGCCTACCGCGCGCTCGGGGTCGACCTTCAGGAACTCGTGCACAAGACGGGCGTCGGTTCCGGAGACACAAACATCGATCATCGCCGCGTCGAGGTGCTCCGTAAGTTTTTCGCGCGTGCCGGCGAAAGCTTGCCCGTTTCGCGGGATCTCGCCAGCTACAAAGCCGGAGATTTGGTGACGTTTCACCTGCCCAACGGCAACTTCTCAAAGACGCACATCGCCATCGTATCCGATCGCAAGTCGGCCAAGGGAACGCCGCTGATCATCCACAACCGTGGCTTCGGCACGCAGGAAGAGGATTGGCTGTCCACAGAGAAGATCACCGGTCACTATCGGTTCTTTCCTTCGGCAACCCGATCAGCGGCCGGTTGATCCCGTCGTGGACGGCCAAGCGTGTTTGTCTCGGCCAGACAGCCGGCCTTATCGGACGCGGACGAATTAATCTAGTCTTCGAGCTTTCACCTGCAATCAGATTGTTTGTGCCAACATCAGGCAACGATGCACTCGTGAACCAAGATATTCTCGAACAATCTTCTTGTTCTGTTTGCCAAAGCAGTTCACCATAACAGTAATCGTGCTCATATTCGGATGGAACACTTGCTCGTGCAATATTTCGCGCTGGCAACGGCAGCAATCCTCGGCGTCCTCGGGTTGTGCGTTCTCGTCAGCCGTCTTTTGACCAGGAAACGTCGCGCAGGCTCGGGCTCCAGCCATCATAGGCACGGGGCCGGACAGCGTCTGGCGATCCTGCGGGCGGGAACCGGGTCGCCTTCGCCGAACTGTTCGGCAAACCAGAGATCCGATGCCACCCCGCTGGCTCCCGTTGACGTCCCAGAGCGTCTTTCGCGCGACCAGCAGTGGGACCGCGCCGCCGGCGTTGTGGCTGAGGCCCTGGCTCGCGTCGAGGAGATCAAGGCGCTGCAACTGTCGGCAGAGCACCATCTCGACTCTGCCACCTATGCGATCCAGTGCCTGTTCACCGAGTTGTCGGCCGTCGCAGCGCCGCCTGATCAAATTGCAGATGCGCCCGCCGCCCTTTTGCGTGCAAGCAGCGGCCCGACGACAGCGTCCGGCTCGTTTCATCAGATCTCGCTCTCGCCATCGGGCGAGCGCCAGACTGCGGCAATAGCAGCCTGACTTGTGAGTTTCGCGCCTCGACCTTACATCGCAGACAAGCCGGGAAATCGAGCGTTCCGCGCCGCAATTGCCGGTTACAAGGTCAACAGGGAAATGATCACAGCGGTCGTCATCGCGGCCAGAATGCTGCCGAGCGCCACCGCACCCGACGCAGAGTTCACCGCTCGCCCCTCTTTGACTGCGAACAGGTACGCATTGGCGCCGGCAGGCATAGCCGCCAGTATCACGATCACGCCAAGCGTTACACCACCGAGGCCGAAAACCTTCGCCGCCACCGTCCATGCCAACAGCGGCATCACGACGAGTTTCAGCGCCAGCACCGTCGCCAATGTCCGCGCCTGACCCTTGACCTCGAAGTTGACCAAAGTCAGCCCAAGCGCCACCAGAGACGCCGGCACACCGGCTTGGGCCAGAAGCTCGAGCATGCGGCCGATCGCAACCGGCAGATCTAGCCCCGTAAGCCGCCATAGCGCGCCGATCGCAATGCCCATGATGATGGCGTTGCGGGCCAACTCGCCCAACAGCCCGGCCAGCATCTCAGCGGGTGTCGAGCGCGACTGATCACTGACCGCCGCCGAATGGACGAGCCCGGCCAGCCACAAAAGCGGTGCGTGGACGGAAAGTACCAAGGCCACGGGTGCTGCCGCCGATGGCCCGAACGTCGCGAGCGATAATGGAAGCCCAAGCATCGCCGTATTGCCAAAAACCGACGAAATCGCGATCGCCGGACCATCGAGAGCGGGACGCGCGAGCACAATGCGCGAAACTACGGTCGCCAGTAGCCACGTCGCGGCCGCAGCGACGTAGAACCCACCCCACACGGCAAGTGGTGACAAATCTGCGAACTTGGCGGTAGCAACTGTCTTGCACAGCAGCGCCGGAATGCCGAACTTGAAAGCGAAATCAGTGAGCCCGCGCCCAGCGCCTGCGTCGAGAATGTTCCAGCGACCGGCAATGTAGCCGAGTGCGATCAACCCGAATACAGGCGCAACGATGGTAAGAACGACGATCATGGGCGCGCACCGAGCTGGCGGAAGGAAGACCCAGGCCTTCCGGCATAACCGGGGACTGGCCAAAACTGCGCACGAAATGACCTCGGTCGTGTCCTGATCGCGACATTCGCTTCGTTCATCCGAGCACTCGAAAGCGAACATCGCGATCTGAAACACACGAGCCGGGGTTGTTGATCGTGCCGGCGGGCAGGGGAACTGAAATCAACGATCGTCAGTTGACCCGGCCCGTCGCCTCAAGCCCTCTCGACTGTTGCGACAATTGATTGCCGGTCGATGCACTTTGCGCCGCATCGACGATGGCTGAACCAAACGACTGCACTTCGAGGATAGCCAGCTCGCGCTCTGTGGTGCCGTTCGGCCCAAAGTGCAGCGTGCCGTCGATGCCAGCGAAGCCCGTGGCCCGCGTCAGGTTGGCCAGAGTGTAGCGCGCGCCTGGCGCGTTCTGTGACAACGACACCGCCAGCGACACCGCATCATAGGCAAGTGTCGCTATGCGCGGCGGTGCTGAACCGAATGTCTTGGCGAACCGCTGTGAAAACTCGCTGAAGCCGCGAGGATCGGCCCCCGCAAACCATCCGCCGACGAACGCCGCATCTCGGCCGATGTTGGGATAGTCCCACGCGCCCGTGCCGAGCAGCTTGACCTTGGCCGTATCGACGCCAGAGTAGGCGATCAGCGGACCGAGTTGCGGGAGTTGGTCTGGTCCGCCCGGAATGAACAGCGCGTCCACTGGCTGGCCCTCATGTTCACCGGCCTTGACAGCGGCCATCACCCGCTTTGCGGGATCAAGCATACCATTGGCGTGCACCGGATAGAATTCGATGGCGGCGATGCTGCCCCCGACGCGCGCTACCGCATCACGGAATGCCGGCTCGATCGAACGCCCGTAGGCGTCATCAGGAACAAGGGCCGCGAACCGGCGCTTGCCCTGTGTTGCCGCATAGGACACCACGCGCGCCACTTCCGGCTCCACCAGGAAGCTCATTAGATACACGCCATTGCCCGCGACCTGCCTGTCGTTCGAGAACGCAATGACCGGGATACCGGCGGGCTTGGCGACTGACGCCGCACCCGGCACCGCGCGCGACAACAGCGGCCCGAGGATGATCTCGGCGCCTTCCTTGATGGCCTCCTCGGCCGCCGCCTTGGCGCCTTCCGCTGTGCCCTTGTCATCTTTCACGACGAGTTGCACGGCTGGATTGTCGATCTCGAACAGCGCCATCTCACCAGCCTGCTTCATCGCTTTTCCGACCACCGCCGCCTGCTCGAAACCAGCAAGCGGCAGCAGCATGGCGATCTTCACCGGACGCTGGCGCTGAGCCACCGCAGGCGTCTCAATGCGCTTCAACGAGGCCGTGGTGGCGGTGGCATCACCCCCGAGGTTCGATGCGCAGGCCGCCAGGTTGGCCGTCAGCATGGCGGTCGCACCGACCCGCGCCACTCGAGCCGAGAGTTCTGCTATTCGCGCCGTGATCGTCTTGCGCATCAACCTGTGTGTCCCATCGTTCCCAGGGTTCGAGGGTGGGGCCTAGCGCCCTGGACCCTCGTACGCAAGCAAGCATTCACGCATCAGTGTTACCCGCTCGAACAGTGCACGAGAAGCGCCCATGTGTCACAATCGACGAGATTCTTCATACTGGGTATCCGCTACATGGAGAAACACCGCCCCCTGACCGTTGGACCGGCCCGTGGCCGCAACAGCTGAGAGACCACTTGTCACCGCCATGACCCGCCATGTTCCCCGCCATCGGCCAAAATCTCAATCATCATCGCGTGCTCATGCATCGTCCGGGGCAGAACCGCAGGCGCCCGATCGGTGTCCACAGGTATTAACGACGGCCCTGGCGGCCGGCGACGCGCCCAGCTCCAACCCGGCTCTCACATCGGAAATACCGGCCCACGCCGCCCGCGAGGTCGAGCGCCAGTTGGCGCAGCCGCTTGCGCCTGGCCTCTACCTTGTCGCCACGCCGATCGGCAATCTCGCCGACATCACGCTGCGTGCACTCGCTGCGCTTTCCCGCGCCGACGTGGTGTTGTGCGAGGACACACGGCACTCGCGCACGCTGCTCGCTCACTTCGGCATCCGCGCTCGTACCGAACCCTATCACGAGCACAACGCCGATCAGATGCGCCCGCGCGTGCTGGCCAGCCTCGCCGAGGGCAAGAGCATCGCGCTGATTTCCGACGCTGGCACGCCGTTGATCTCCGACCCGGGGTACAAGCTCGTGCGCGAGGTTCTGGCCGCAAGCTACACTGTCGAATGCGTCCCCGGCGCTTGCGCCGCCATCGCCGCACTCGCTCCGTCCGGCCTGCCGACGGATTCGTTTCATTTCGCAGGCTTTCTTCCGCCGCGATCCGGCCAGCGCGGCACCCGCATCACCGCACTTGCCGCCATCCCGTCCACGCTCGTCTTCTACGAGGCGCCGCAGCGGCTGGCAGAGACGCTCGCGGATCTTGCAGCCATCCTGGGACCCCGGCTCGCCGTCGTCGCACGCGAACTGACCAAGCTCCACGAAGAGACCCTGCGCGGAACACTGCCGGAATTGGCGATGCTGTCGGCCACCCGAGAATTCAAGGGCGAAATCGTGCTGCTCGTCGGCCCGCCGTTGGACGTCGAGATCACCGACGCCGAGATCATCGAACGCCTCTCCTCCGCACTCCAGTCTCAGTCCCTGCGCGACGCCGCCAAAGCTGTTGCCGGCGCACTCGGCGTGCCCAAAGCGCGGGTCTATGATCTGGGCTTGAAAGTGAATCAGGATGCATGATCGAGAGTGTGGTTGAGCAGGATGGACGCGCAAGCAGAGCACAGCCGATGCGCTCCCTCGACCATTGCCGCTCGGGCCGGAATTCATTTCGCCAGCAGGCCGATCGTCGATTGACGTTCAAGTCAGCGGCCGTGCTGCCGTCCGGCACACGACATGTCGACCCCATCCATCCGCATGGCAATTCCGGCCTTGGCCATGTGCAATTTGGCCTCGTTGATCGAGTGCGTGCCGAAATGAAAAATCGAGGCGGCAAGCACGGCGCTGGCATGGCCTTGGAGCACGCCTTCGACCAGGTGATCGAGCGTGCCGACGCCGCCCGATGCGATCACCGGAACCTGAACAGCGTCGGCGACGGCGCGAGTGACGCCGAGGTCGAAGCCGGCCTTGGTACCATCGCGATCCATGGACGTGAGTAATATTTCACCCGCGCCGAGTGCCACCACCTCCTGGGCGAACGCAACGGCGTCGATCCCGGTTGGCTTGCGACCGCCATGGGTGAAAATCTCCCAGCGGTCCGGCTCACCCGGGCCAGAGACCTTCTTCGCGTCGATGGCCACCACGATGCATTGCGAGCCGAACTTTTCCGCTGCCTCGCGAACGAACTGACGGTTGGTCACGGCCGCCGTGTTGATCGACACCTTGTCCGCGCCTGCTTCCAACAGTTTGCGGATATCGTCCACGGCGCGCACACCACCGCCGACAGTCAGCGGCATGAAGCAGCGCTCGGCGGTGCGTTCGACGACGTGAAAAATCGTCTCGCGGTTGTCCGAACTTGCGGTGATGTCGAGAAAGCAGAGCTCGTCTGCACCGGCGGCGTCATAGGCGGCGGCGGCCTCAACCGGATCCCCGGCGTCGATCAGATCGACGAAGTTGACGCCCTTGACGACGCGACCGTCCTTGACGTCGAGGCAGGGTATGATGCGGATCTTGAGGGTCATGGTCGGTCTTCGATGCTGATACGAATGCCTGCGCCCACGGCACCGTGGCGCTCGATCCGGTTTATTCTGCGACGCGGCCGGAGACAATCTTCGATCACGTGTCGCACCGATCGGCAACGGCGGTGATGATCAAGTTGCTGCGGTAACACTTGCAATACGCGACGAGAGAGCCCATACAAACTTCATCGACTTTGGCCGGACGACCGGGCCGCTACGCCTTGGCACTGCCAAGCGCATGTTCAGAACCCCCCAAATTTCGATGATTGAGAGCTGCTGCGCGCACTTGCGCGTGGCAGCTCGTTGGCTTCAAACGATACACAGACGAGGACGTCCATGGTTACCGGTACTGTCAAGTTCTACAACGATCAAAAGGGTTTCGGCTTTATTGCGCCGGACAACGGCGGCAAGGACGTATTCGTCCATGCCACTGCTCTCGAGCGCGCAGGAATGCGTAGCCTCGTGGAAGGCCAGAAGGTGTCGTTCGACACCCAGGAAGATCGTCGCACCGGCAAGATCGCCGTCGGCAACATCCAGGCCGCCTAAGATTTCACGCGGGCGGCTCTCAACCGAGGCCATTCGCGCATCCAACATCGAAGATCGCGCAGAGCCGCTTCACCCGAGGCGGCTCTGTTGCTTTATGCGGGTTGGTCACGGTGGCGCGCGAAGTCAAGCCCGGCCTGACCGGACCTCGACTTCGGGATTGGCGCCGATCTTGTGGATCGCGAGGTCCGCTCCAATCCGCTCGTCCTCTGGCGACAGGCGGAAACCAATCAGCATGTCGACGACAGAGTAGATCACCACACCGACCACGAGGCCGAACCCAGCCCCAAGCAAACTGCCGACGAGTTGCGACCCGAATGTCACGCCGCCAAGCCCGCCGAATGCCGTGAGCCCGAAGAGGCCGCACGCGATGCCGCCCCAAAGACCGCACAGCCCGTGCAGTGCCCAAACACCGAGCACGTCGTCGATCTTCCACGTATTGGTCGAGAGCTGGAACATCTGGACAAATATCACGCCTGCGATTGCACCAGTGACCAGCGCGCCAACCGGATGCATGATGTCCGAGCCCGCGCAGACGGCGACCAATCCGGCCAAAGCGCCATTGTGGACAAAGCCTGGATCGTTTCGTCCGGCGACCAGCGCGGCGAGAATTCCGCCGACCATTGCCATCAGCGAGTTGATTGCGACAAGGCCAGATATGGCCTTGAGGCTCTGCGCGCTCATGACATTGAACCCGAACCAGCCGATGCACAGCATCCATGAGCCCATGGCCAACCACGGGATCGACGACGGCGGCGTTGCGATCGACCGGTCGCGATCATACCGCCCGACGCGGGCTCCGAGCCGCCAGATCGCGCCGAGGGCGACCCACCCACCGAAGGCATGGACAACGACCGAACCGGCAAAGTCCTTGAATTCAGCGCCGAGCATGGGAGCGAAGAACCCGGCTTGCAGCCCGAAATTCTTGTTCCAGACTGCGCCCTCTAGCAGCGGATAGGCGAAACCGACGAGCATCGCGGTCGCGAGGCACTGCGGCCCGAACCTTGCCCTCTCGGCAATGCCGCCGGATACGATGGCGGGTATGGCAGCGGCGAATGTGCAAAGGAAGAAAAACTTGACCAGTGAAAGGCCCTGCGGATCGAAGCCCTTGCCCCCGCCCGAGATGGCCTCGGCGCTAACCAGAAAGCTGACCCCGTAGGCGATGCCGTAGCCAATGAAGAAGTACATGACCGTCGAAATAGCGAAATCGACCATGATCTTGACGAGCGCGTTGACCTGATTCTTGTGCCGAACCGTGCCGACCTCCAGGAACGCGAACCCCCCATGCATGGCAAACACAAGGATCGCACCCATGAGGAGAAAAAAAACGTCCGAACCTGTTTGCAGTTGCTCCATGCCCCTAGCCCCGTTGCTTGTTGTTTTAGCCTCCGCTTGTTGAATGCGCGGATTGCCCGTTACCAAGGCGTCGAGATCAAGAAATGTGCCAATTGGTTAAATTATACTAACCATTTGATATGCAAGAAATATCAATTGATTTGGATGTGCTTCTCATGCGGGGTGTGCTGAAACATTGGGCGACCTTGCGAATTCAGCGCCCAAACAATAGGCATCCACATGCTGTCGACTCGCGGTCCCGGCACATGTGGCTGCACTGGCCACGCGCCGCATTTAGACATGTAGCCGCGTAGGTCTGAGCCGGCGCCACGCCTTGCGCCGGCTCGTTCGGCCATCAGCCGGCAGCTTCTGCCGCGGCCTTGGCGGCCTTGTCGGCGGCGGCGATGGCGGCGGCGATGGCGGCGGCGGCGCGCTCCTGCGCTTTCTTCTTCGGCTCGGCCTTGTCAGGGTTGTTCGACGGCGTTCGCTTCATCAGGCTTGCCGCATCGAGAATGCGCGCGACGCGATCCGTCGGCTGTGCACCAACCGACAGCCAGTGCTTGGCGCGTTCGGAGTTGAGCTTGACGCGCTCGGGATTGTCCTTCTTGAGCATCGGGTCGAACGTGCCGATCTGCTCGATGTAGCGGCCATCGCGCGGCGCATCCGAGGTGGCGACGACGATGTAGTAATAGGGGCGCTTCTTCGCGCCGCCACGGCTCAGGCGGATTTTGACGGACATTCTCGTGTCTTCCTTTCTGGCTTTCTGGCTTTCTGGTCGTCTGACGACGATTGTTCGGTTGTATTTCAGTTCATAAATTCACGTGTTTCGGGTGCGACACCGGCCTCTCGTGTTCCCGCGCCGGCATTTGATTCCCTTTGCAACGCGCTCCAGATCAAATGCCGGCACCATAAGGACCACTATCAACCTTATGATTCTAGAGCATCTTTTGCGTCCTACGTTTGGTTTCGAGTCGAACCCCCAGTGGGGACCAAGCGTCAGACGCGCAACACTAGCCTCGTGGCTCGAACAGCCGGCCGCAGAAACCTCACTTCTTCTTCCCCGGAACGCCCGGGAAGCGCGGCATGACGCCCCCCAATCCCGGCAATCCACCACCGAGCCCAGGCAGCTTGCCCGGCAGCTTCGGCAGTCCGCCTGCGCCACCCCCGCCGAGTCCGGGCAGGCCCTTCGGCAGCGCGTCTCTCAAATCCTGCGGTAATGCTTCGAGCGCCTTGGGATCGAGCTTGGCGAGCTGGGCCTGCATCTTCGCCATCTCGGCCTCGCTCGGCATTCCCGCACCCGGTCCCATGCCCATGGCCCCGGCCATGCGGCTCATCATGCCCTTGTTCTTGCCCATCGCCTTCATCATGTCGGCCATGCCGCGATGCATCTTGAGCAGCTTGTTGATTTCCTCGACCTTGGTGCCGGAGCCGGCCGCGATACGGCGCTTGCGCTTGGCGTCGAGCAGCTTGGGCGCGCGGCGCTCCCTCGGCGTCATCGAAGAGATGATCGCGCGCTGGCGCTTCAAATCCTTGTCGAGCCCCTTTTCGTTGATCTGACCCTTGAGCTTGGCAACGCCGGGCATCATGCCCATCAGTCCGCCCATACCGCCGAGCTTTTCCATCTGCTTCAGCTGGTCAGCCATGTCCTCGAGGTCGAACTCGCCCTTTTTCATCCGCTGGGCGATTTTCAACGCGGCGTCGCGGTCGAAGTTCTCCGCCGCCTTTTCCACAAGGCCGACGATGTCGCCCATGCCGAGGATGCGGCCGGCCACGCGGCGAGGGTCAAATTCTTCGAGCGCGTCCCACTTTTCGCCGACACCCAGGAGCTTGATCGGCTTGCCGGTGATGGCCCGCATCGAAAGTGCTGCGCCGCCGCGACCGTCGCCATCGGCGCGGGTCAGCACCGTTCCAGTGATCCCGAGGCGGCCATCGAAGGCCTTGGCCGTATTGACGGCGTCCTGACCCGTGAGGCTGTCAACGACCAGCAACGTCTCGTGCGGATTGGTTGCCGCCTTGATCTCCGCAGCCTCCGTCATCAGCGCTTCGTCGATCGAAATGCGGCCGGCAGTATCGAGCAACACCACATCGTAGCCGCCGAGGCGCGCCGCTTCGATCGCGCGGCGGGCGATCGCCACCGGCTGCTGGCCCGCGACGATCGGCAGCGTGTCGACCTCGGTCTGCTGGCCGAGCACGCGGAGCTGCTCTTGCGCGGCCGGTCGCCGCGTGTCGAGCGACGCCATCAGCACCTTCTTGCGCTCGCGGTTCTTAAGGCGAAACGCGATCTTCGCGGTCGTTGTCGTCTTGCCGGAGCCTTGCAAACCGACCATCAGGACGGCCACCGGCGGTGCGGCGTTGAGATTGATCGGATCGGCGTCAGACCCCAACATCCGGACCAGCTCGTCATTGACGATCTTGACGACCATCTGGCCGGGCGTGACGGACTTCACGACCTCCTGGCCAACCGCCTTCTGCTTCACGCGGTCGACGAAATCCTTGACCACGTCGAGGGCCACGTCAGCCTCCAGAAGCGCACGGCGCACCTCGCGCATCGCTTCCGCGACATCGCTTTCGGTCAACGCGCCGCGCCGCGTGAGCTTGTCGAGAACGCTCGACAGCCGATCTGACAGGCTTTGGAACATGTCCTTGCTTTATCCCGCTTCAGTCACAACCCGCTTCAAACACGACCACATCGCGAACGGAAGCGGCACCGAACAACACGAAAGCACCCGCGAGCGCAACGCGCCGGCGGATGTTGACCTCCCTGCTCAACCCGTCCACGATTGGTGTAATCGTTTGAAGGACTCACAAGGCGGCGGCTAATGCTGATAGCCGCTCGTGTAGCGCATCTGACGTTTGGTCCCCACTCGGGGCTGCCACAAAACCAAACGCCAAATGCAAAAGCTACACTATAATCATAGGTTTGCTAGTGTTCCTTAGGCGCCGTCATTTGATCTGGAGCGCGTTGCAACGGGAAGCAAATGTCGGCGCCGGAACACTAGGATGGCCGGAACATCGTTGAACGAGTCGTTGATGTCAACAGGAACCGCCGCTTGGGCCCGCCTCCGATCCGCCATTGGCCTGGATTTATGTTGTCATGCCGAATAGGTTCCGAACAGTCGCTCGCCGTGAGCCCGTCAATGAAGGTCTGCCGATGCAACCCTCTCGCCACCGTCGTTCGTCTATTTCGGTTGCCGGTGCGGCTATTCTTCTGGCCGGCTGCCAAGCGGGCAGCTTGCCGTTCTCAGGCCCGTCGGAAATCGAGCGGACATTTGTCAACGCCGCCCAGACCTGGGATCTCAACAGGGACAACGTTGTCACCTGCGATGAATGGAAGGAGTATCTCTCGACATCGTTCCGCGAGATGGACAGCGATGGCGACGGCACGTTGTCGAAGGACGAATTCACCAAGCTCGCCAAGCAGGATCATTTGTTCAAGGAGGCGAACTACGCATTCTTCGCCCCCAAGGTGGACGGCAAGCTGACTCTCGCCGAGATGACCGGGAAGCCCAATCCCGCCTTCAAACGCCTCGATAGCAACGGAGATTGCCGCCTCGTAACGGACGAGTTCGTGCGACAGACGGCCGCCAAGAAGGGCGAGGAAATCGATTGGCTCGCGCGGCAGGAAGGCTCCAAGAATGCCGGGCGGTGACGTATTGCGCCACCACTCTGCTGTCCGTGCCCAGTTCCTTCTCGGCTCACTTGGCACCTGGCGAAAGCCGCAGGATCTGGCCATCACGATCGTCGACAACCAGCCATACCGCGCCGTCCGGTCCCTGGCGCACATCGCGGATGCGGTCGCCGCGTCCATCGAGCAGCTTCTCCTCCGCGACCACCTGACCGCCCTCGACCACCAGCCGTGACAACCGCGCCCCCGAGAGCCCGCCGACGAGAATATTACCCTTCCAGGCCGGAAACAGCGATCCTGAATAGACCGCAAGACCAGACGTCGCGATCGACGGATCCCAGTAGTATACGGGTTGTTCCATCCCGGCGCGCGCGGTCCCTTCGCCAATCTTCAAGCCAGTATAATCGCGGCCATAGGTGATGATCGGCCAGCCGTAGTTCCTGCCCTTTTCGGGATGATTGAGTTCATCGCCGCCGCGTGCACCGTGCTCAACTGTCCATAGCCGACCCGTGGCCGGATCAATCGCGGCGCCCTGGATGTTGCGATGGCCGTAAGACCACACTTCAGGCTTCCAGCCCGGGAGCTTCGGATTGTCGGCGGCCGGCTGACCATCGGGCATGATCCGGATGACCTTGCCGATGTGGTTGCCTGGGTTTTGTGCCGAGTCGCGCTGGTTGCCGCGGTCGCCGGTCGTGACGAAAATCGATCCATCGGGCGCCGGCACTATACGTGACCCGAAATGAAAGCTCGATGGCACCGCTGGCTCCTGCCGGAAGATCACCATAACGCCATCGAGACGTCCTGCGGCACCTTCCAGCACCAGCTTGGCGCGCGCGACCGTCGTGCCCGACTGGCCGCCGTCGCGCGGCTCCGCATACGAGAGAAAAAGAGTGCCCGACGTCTCGAAATCAGGCGCCAGCCGTATGTCGAGCAGCCCGCCCTGGCCCTGGGCATAGACGTGCGGCACGCCGCTCACGGGCAACGACAGCTGCCCGTCTTTGCCGACGATCCTGATGCGACCGGGCCGTTCGGACACGAGCAGCCGTCCGTCGGGAAGGAATTGCAGGCCCCACGGATTCTCGAGTCCTTTCGCAAACGTCTCGATCTTTATTGACGTGTTGCCGGCCTTTGGCGCGTTGGATTGCACGGCCTGCGCCCCATTGAAGCTGAAGCTGCCGAAGACCAGCGCGACAATGGCGGCCGAGATGGAGCGGAGAACAGATGGCAACATGACAACCTCAATGTCTGCAACGGTTGCGGCGTCGGGTCGCGCGGCAACACTATGAGCAAGATGTATCTCGGCTTGCTGCGTCAAAATTGCGAGAGATGAGTGAGGCAGGCGGGTCGATAATCCATCTGTGATCGCGGGCGACCGCCGCCATCCGCTGAACAACTCGTTTCGGTCCCGTCAGCGTCACGCATTCATAGGCGATCGGCACCAAGTGTCCCCGAACGCTATCGAGCAATTCGCCTGGTGCCAGCAGAAAATCCGGATTCGACGGACGGCCGAAGCGCTCGTGGCCCTGGGCGAACGTTTCGTAGATCAAGATCCCATTACTGGCGACCGCGCCAATGATGTCGCGCAGGATCGGACGCCATAAATAGTTAGTGACAATGACGCCTGCGAACCGGCGCGAAGCCAAAGGCCATGGCCGGCCATTTTCCAGATCGGCTTCGATCAGCGCCACTCCATCGCGACTGAACAGGTCCTGAACCCCGTCGAGAGTTCGATCGACGCCAACTGCTGTGTGCCCGAGTGACAGCGCCAATCGCAGGTGACGGCCGCTGCCGCAAGCCACATCGAGCACCGCACCGCCAGCGTCGACGCCACCCAAGTACATCGACACCCACCGAGAAGGCGCGCCATGACCATGATGCGCCGCAAAATCTGGTTGCACTCTGGTCCAGCCGATCGTTCAATCGGGCCCGCGGTCCCGGCCTCGTCACTTGCGAGCCTGCGTATTATTCTCTTATCGGCAGCGGCGCCACCGTGGACATTTGAATTTGCCGCGATTTCGGCCATATAAGATCCCATGCTCTCCAATGCCACCATAACGGTCGCAAAGATGAACGGCCTCGGCAACGAGATCGTCGTCGCAGATTTGCGTTCCACAAAAAAGATCTTCACCGCGCGCGAAGTGGAAGCGATTGCCGCGACACCGGGCCTAAGCTTCGACCAACTGATGGCACTACACGCACCAAAGACGCCAGGCACCGAAGGATTTGTCCGGATTTACAACAACGACGGGTCCGAAGTCGGTGCCTGTGGCAACGGTACGCGCTGCATCGGCTTGCTCGCTGCGCGCCAGTCCGGACGCAGGTCGATGAAGTTCGAGACGATCGCGGGCGTGCTCGATGTATGGGTTGCCGAGGATGACCAGATTACCGTCGATATGGGCGAACCCAAATTTGGCTGGCAGGAAATTCCCCTTGCGGAAGAGTTCCGGGATACACGGGCTATCGAGTTGCAGATCGGCCCGATCGACAACCCGGTTTTGCATTCCCCGTCGGCCGTGAACGTCGGCAATCCGCATGTCGTGTTTTGGGTCGATAACGTGGGCGCCCACGATCTGGGACGCTTTGGACCTCTCCTGGAAAACCACCCGATCTTTCCGGAGCGCGCGAATATTTCGATCGCAGCGATCACGTCGCCGTCGTCGTTGATCCTCCGCACGTGGGAGCGCGGAGCCGGGTTGACCCAAGCCTGCGGCTCCGCCGCGTGCGCGGCGGCGGTGTGCGCGGCCCGCAAGAAATTCACCGGCCGCAAAGTCACAGTCAGTTTGCCGGGTGGGCATCTGATGATCGAGTGGACTGCCGGAAATCGGATACTGATGACCGGGCCCGCCGAACTTGAGTTCGAGGCACGGATCGACGCGGCCGCGCTTGCGTTCGCGGGAGGCTAGCTGATGGCCGTTATGCCCGATGAGGTTATAATTCTTCCGAATAGCGGCGAGCAGACTCCACGACTAGCGCTCCTCAGACCAACGTCTGGAAAGAACGGCACGTGACCGAACCGAATAAGAGATCCTCCGGCTTCTTCGGTAAGTTGTTTGGGACCGGCACTGCGGAGCGGGCGGTAGACACTGGCGAAAAGAGCGGTTCCGACGAGCTCGCCGGCCCCGCTTTGGACCGAGCACCGGATATGGTCGCGGAAACAACCCAAGCGGTTTTGGGTGCGGACACGCCACCAGCTGCTCCGATTCAATCAGATCGTGAATCGCGGCCAGTCGAGCAAGGCTGGTTCTCCCGCTTGAAGGCAGGTTTATCGAAAACGTCGGCCAAGCTCGCCGATGGCATTTCGGGGCTATTCACCAAGCGAAAGCTGGACGGCGCCACGCTCGATGACCTCGAGGACCTTCTGATCCAGGCCGACCTTGGGGTTGAGACGGCAACGCGGATCACGTCGGCTCTGGGCAAGAGCCGCTATGAAAAAGGCATTTCCCCCGAAGACGTGCGTGCCGTGCTCGCCGCCGAAGTCGCGCGCGTACTGGAGCCGGTGGCGAAGCCCTTGGTTATTGACGACGCGAGGAAACCCCATGTCATCCTGATGGTTGGCGTCAACGGAACAGGCAAGACGACGACCATCGGCAAACTGGCGGCCCAATTTCGCAGCCAGGGAAAGTCGGTATTGATCGCGGCGGGTGATACGTTCCGTGCGGCCGCCGTTGACCAGTTGCGCGTGTGGGGCGAGCGGACTGGCGTGTCCGTGGTGACCGGTGAGGTCGGCGCGGACTCGGCGGGACTGGCATTCGACGCGATGAGGGCCGCGGTCGCATCCGGAACCGACGTTCTGCTGATCGATACGGCCGGCCGCTTGCAGAACAAGCAGGCGCTGATGGACGAGCTGGAAAAGATGGTGCGCGTCATCCGCAAACTGGATCCGATGGCCCCTCACGACGTTTTGCTGGTACTCGACGCCACCACCGGTCAGAACGCGCTCCAGCAAGTCGAGGTGTTCCGCGACCGCGCCAGCGTGACTGGGCTTGTGATGACAAAACTCGATGGAACGGCGCGAGGCGGCATCCTGGTCGCAATTTCGGCTAAATTTGGACTGCCGATCCACGCCATTGGTGTCGGCGAAGGTATAGATGATTTACGATCCTTCAACGCGCATGAGTTTGCCCGGTTGATAGCACTCGGCTAAGAAAGCCAGACTAAGAATGGTGGGTCGTCGCCCGAGCCGAAGACGGTGGGGTCGATCAGACGGCCCTTTCAACCGGGCCGGAACGGGTTTGCGTTTGTGGGAAGGCGCTCCGGGGTCGCATTGACCAAGGAGCCGATAGAAAGGGTCGCTGCGACCATGAATTGGCTCAAACGGATCATTCCGTTCAACGCTGAACAGACGGTCAACATCCTGAGCGAGTTCGGACCACTCGTCACGATGTTCATAGTCAATGCGATGTTCGGGATCAACGCCGGCACCTGGGCGCTGATCGCCTCGACCTTCCTGGCCATTGGCGCGATGCTCTATGTGTTTGGCAGGCCTCCTATTTTTCCGCTTATTGCATCGACTGTGACGATCGTTTTCGGCGCGCTAACCCTCATCACCGGCGATCCGATGTGGGTGCAAATCAAGGTCACGATCTTCAACGCACTGTTTGCCGGTTTCCTGTTCGTGGGGCTGTGGCTCAAGCGGAACTTCTTCAAATACGTGTTTGAAAAGACGTTTCACTACACTGACGAAGGCTGGAACAAGTTCACCTGGAGCTTCGCGTGGTTTTTTGTTTTTACCGCCGTAATGAATGAAGTTGTTCGACAGTCGTTCAAAGACGTCCAGATGTACGACGTTTTCGGATACCAGATGGATGGCGTGAATATTTGGATTTTGTTCAAGATCGCCGTCGTCATGCCCGTATCTGGCATCTATGCGTGGTTGCTGACCCGCTTGATGCAGAAGCACCGCATTCCCGATCCAGCCGAAAAGGCATCGACGACTGCGGTACGCGGGGCGGATCAGAAGCCGATCATGGCGCCTGGCGGTAAGGGCCCGTTGAACCTGGCGGATGCGACCGGCGACCGGCGGGCAGCTGTTTCGCGAAGCCACGGCGGTGGCAAAAGTTCCTGATATTTCAGTTGGCTGTGGGCTGATGCTGGCTTGCAGTCGTCGCCGATCAGGGTCGACATCCCATTTGCAAGGCAGTCCAACATCATGACCGAAAAGTCGATACCCGAAGGTCCAGCGGAAGTGGAGAGCCCGCACCTCGCCAAGTTGCTGATAGAGCTTGGGCCGCTGTTGGCGTTTGTCGCGACCTATTGGGCCTTCGGGATCTATCCCGCTACTGCGATCCTGATGGTCTCGACGGTGTTTTCGCTGGTAGCTTCAAAGTTGCTGCTCGGAAAAATCGCACCGATGCCGATTGCGACCGCAGTCATCGTCTGTGTGTTCGGCGGGCTGACGTTCTGGCTTAATGATCCGAGCTTTATCAAGATGAAGCCGACGATCGTGAACCTGCTGTTTGCGGGCATACTCGGGGGCGGATTGTTGATGGGCAAGCCGCTGATCAAGTATCTTTTCGGCGAACAGTTGCAATTGACCGACGCGGGCTGGCACCAACTCACGATACGATGGGTACTGTTCTTCATCAGCATGGCTGCGCTCAACGAAGTGGTTTGGCGGAACACATCCGAGGCGACTTGGGTCAACTTCAAGCTTTTCGGCTTGCTGCCGATTTCGATCGCTTTTGCAGTTGCTCAAGTCGGCTTGATCAAGAAACATCAGAAAACGCACACTTGATGAGATCGAGAGCAAAATAACACCGGAAAATAACTCACCACACGGACAGTTTGAATACTGTGCTAAGCTTGATTTTGTTTAGGATTTCTTTATCTTTTCAGAATTTAAAGCTGGACGACTGAACGAGATTCGTATTTTCTCCGTTTCGAATGATGTCCTTCTCCCCTCGGACATGGTGCACATTCATCGATTGTCCGACCGCACGTCCAGTCATCCGCTGATCCAAAATCACTAACGATCGCATGGGTAACAGAAAAATGGCAAAAGAAGCGCAAGCCCCGCGCCTTGAACGATCGCCCATCCATTTGCTTCATCGGGCTGGGCAGTGCGCTGGTGATATCTTCCAAACTGAAATGGGTGCTAGCGACTTGACGCCACGTCAGTTCGCCGTCCTGGTCACGGTTTCCCAGAACGAAGGCCTAAGCCAGACGAACCTCGTCGAAAAAACCGGAATCGACCGTTCGACGTTGGCCGATATCGTTCGCCGCATGCTCAAGAAGGGCCTGCTGCAGCGCAGGCGGACCAAGGAAGACGCCCGCGCTTACTCCGTAAAACTTTCTGACGAGGGCTGGCGCACGCTGAAATCAGCGGAGCCAATGGCGCGGCGGGTGGATGATAAAGTCCTGGCCGTGCTGTCGGGCCCGCAGCGTGACCGTTTCGTCAACGATCTGAATACGATCGTCGAAGCCTTGACCGCGCTGCAGGCGATGCCCCTCGAATCCGTCGTTCGTGGACGGAAATGACCGTTTGGCCGGGTAGTCGGTCTCCCTGAGATTGACCGAAGCCGCAGGCAACGGATCCTGGCCAGAAATGAAAATCGCCCCGGTACCGTGATTGGTTCCGGGGCGTTCCTGTCAGTTGAACTCCGTGCCCGTTACGCAGCGCGTTTGGTCAGAAGTCGTTGTTCGATCAAGCTTTCGGCGATCTGCACGGCGTTAAGGGCCGCACCTTTCAGAAGATTGTCGGACACGATCCACATCGCGAGCCCGTTCTCGGCCGTCGCATCTTCGCGGATCCGGGATACGTAAGTGGCGTATTCGCCGGCGCAATCCACCGGCGTTGCGTAGCCGCCGGGCTCGCGCTTGTCGATCACAAGGATCCCCGGAGCGCTTCGCAGTATCTCACGCGCTTCCTCAGGTGAAATCGGACGCTCGAACTCCACGTTCACGCTTTCCGAATGGCCGACGAAAACGGGCACGCGAACACAAGTCGCCGTGAGCCGGATCTTTGGATCGAGGATCTTCTTGGTCTCGACCATCATCTTCCACTCTTCCTTCGTGTATCCGTCCTCCATGAAAACGTCGATGTGGGGGATGCAGTTGAAGGCAATCTGCTTGGGAAACTTCTTGGGGTCCTGCTCGGTCCCCGGCACGTATTTGCTCTTGGTCTGGTTCCAAAGCTCGTCCATCGCATCCTTGCCGGCTCCCGAGACCGACTGGTAGGTTGAAACCACAATTCGGGTGATCTTCGCCGCATCATGCAACGGCTTCAGCGCGACAACGAGTTGAGCCGTCGAGCAATTTGGGTTGGCGATGATGTTCTTCCGGGCAAAACCTCGCAACGCCTCTGGGTTCACCTCTGGCACCACCAGCGGCACATCCTGGTCGTAGCGCCAGCAGGACGAGTTATCGATCACCACGCAACCTTTGGCGCCGATGCGCGGCGACCAGTCTTTCGAAACCGCCGAGCCTGCCGACATCATGCAAATGTCAACTTTCGAGAAATCGAACTGCTCAAGGTCCTGGCACTTGAGCGTCCGGTCTCCGAACGACACTTCAGTGCCCAGTGATCGGCGCGACGCAATCGCGTGAACCTCGCTGACCGGGAACTTTCGGCCCTCGAGCACATTCAACATTTCACGGCCCACATTGCCTGTGGCACCGACGACGGCAACTCTGAATCCCATGGCTTAGTCCTTGGTGTCATTGGTCAAAACCGGCTGCGGAGACGTCCGCGAACGCAACGGTTTCCAATCGCGATTGCAATACGCGGAGCGGGAACTGGTTTCAAGTCATCGTTTGAAGCCTCGGACAATCTTACCTTTTGGCACACGGGCTTCAGCGCCGCCTGGTCTCGTCCTTGCGCATCGGCATGGCATCGATCGTGGAAAACAACGCGGTGGCTGCGATCGGCGAGCCCGACGAAAGCTTCTCGCCGCCATCCTTACCGATCAGGATCACGCGGAACTCGCCAGCGTCCACGCCGTAGCGCGATCTCAGTGGCGCCGCGCTTTGGCTGGGCTTGCCGCCAAGCTCTGCCTGAACCGTGTCGCCCACGATATAAACGACGACCATGTGACGATCCTGAAAGGCCGGCCGGAGGCTCGCAACGATGGCGCGTTGGGTGGTCAGGCTCGCCGAGCCCTCAGATGGCGCGAAGACCAAAAGCGGGCGCATCTTCCATTTGTATCCCGACATCGCCGACGCCTTGGCCATGACCAGCCCCGACATGGACATGGACATGGCGAGCAGTGCTGCGATTGCGGCGCGTTGGATCATCGGAATGCCTCCAGGGTCTCGGTATCGTTCTGCTACGCTCGCAATCGCATGAAGTTGCGCCCAAACTTGAATTCGGCGAGCATGGGCACGTCACAGTTTCGTGGTCAGAACGTGTGGTCTTGGCTCTTGCAATGGTTCACGGAACGGTTGTCGCATGTCCAGTCACCGCACTCTTGGGTCGCTCCTCGTATTTGTCGCAACCGCGGCGGCTGCGCTGCCCGCGCCGGCGCTCGCGGGCTGGATGTCAGAGGCCGAGATCGTCGCACGCTTCAAGGGCACCTCGATCGATGGGCACTACGCCAGCGGGAAGACCTTCTCCGAGGACTACCGCGCCGACGGGCGTCTTGAATACCAGGAACGGGATCGCCTCAGCGGCGGTCGCTGGTCTGTCGAAGCTGGAGCATTTTGCACAATCTACGACCGCGACCCAACTGGCGGCTGCTACCGGATCAAGAGGGTAGGCCGCAATTGTTTCGAGTTTTACTTCGTCGCCCGCACCGAGGACCAGCTTCGTCGTGGCCCCAACGAGCCGAGTTGGACGGCACGTGGATGGGTCAAGTCTGAGACGGCGACGTGTGCAGATGGGGCGAGCGTTTGACGGGCACAAAACTAGTTGTGAACGCCAAACACATTGTCCGAAACCTGAGAACGGTCCACACCTCTGCCGGGCACTTAAGCCGTCAGGAATTCCGCAATGTTCCCTCTCTCCCATATGCTTGCCTCGTTTGTCAAAACAGGGCGTCTCACCGTCATCGACCACGAAGGCAAGCCACATGTCTTTGGTGACTTGGCTCCTGGACCAAACGTGACGATGCGGATCACGGACCCGAAACTTTACAAGGGCCTTTTCTTCAATCCCGAGCTCAACATGGGCGAAGGTTATATGGACGGCAGGATCACATTTCCAGGTTCGGACCTGCGCTCGTTTCTGACCCTGTTCTCGATCAACAGGCGTGCGCTGGCGACCTACCCTCTGCAAAAAGTGCTCGGTCGCGTTTCCCGGAGCATGAAGAAGATCCAGCAGGCCAACCCGATCGGCCAAGCGCAGAAAAACGTGGCCCACCATTACGACCTCGGCAACGCATTCTATCAGATGTTTCTCGACAGCGGGCTGTTCTATTCCTGTGCCTATTTCCGCAACGAAACCGATACCCTGGAACAAGCCCAAATCGCCAAATGCCGGTTGCTCGCGGCCAAGTTGACCTTGAAACCCGGCATGAAAGTTCTCGACATAGGCTGCGGCTGGGGCGGGCTTGCGATCTATCTCGCCACCGTCGCGGACGTGGAGGTGACCGGCGTCACCTTATCCAAGGAACAGCACGCGCTTGCCGTCGAGCGGGTGAAGGCAGCCGGCCTCGAAAAGCGCGTCCGCATCGAGTTGCAAGACTATCGCCAAGTGACGCGGAAATTCGACCGCTTGGTTTCCGTCGGGATGTTCGAGCACGTCGGCGTCGGCCACTACGTGGAGTTCTTCGCCAAGGTCAACGATCTGCTCACCGACGACGGCGTCATGATGCTCCACTCGATCGGCAAGATGAGCCCACCCGGCACCGCGAGCCCCTGGCTACGCAAGTACATCTTCCCCGGCGCCTATTCGCCGGCGCTGTCGGAGGTCTTTCCCGCAACCGAGACCAATCAACTCTGGGTCACCGACGTCGAGTTCCTCCGAGTCCATTATGCAACCACGTTGCGACACTGGCACGACCGGTTCGCACAGAGCCGTGACAAAGTCGCCGCCATGTATGACGAGCGATTTTGCCGGATGTGGGAGTTCTATTTGATCAGTGCCGAGATGATGTTCCGCACGGGCGCACAGGAGGTGTTCCATATGCAGCTGTCGAAGAAGCGCGACGCGTCTCCGCTCTCTCGCGATTACATCGTCGACGCCCAACGCGCGCTCATTGATGCCGGGCATTAGTGTTCCGGCGCCGACATTTGATCTGGAGTAAGCTGCGACGGGAATCAAATGTTGGAACCGGAACACAAGCAGGGAGCTAACCGTTTCGAAGCGGTCTTTTCCGACCGTGCGCGTCCGGGCAGGGCGATCCCGGCAGAACGCTTTTTCTAGTCGAGGATGCGGCCGAACAGCAGGCAAACCACCTCGACCGTACCGCCGGCAACAATTTCTCCTGACACGATGTCGGGGTCGGCGACCACATCCAAGGTGGCACCGAGGCTTTCGACGCTCAACCAGTGGAACGCGCGGCCGGTTTCTTCGTTCCGCAGAAGTTGCGTTTCGAGCACCCGTCCTGTCAGCAGCGCTTGCGACGAGGGGGGCAACCTCCCGCCATCGTCTTCTTCGCTAGCGGCCGCGAACAGCCCAATCGGGACAAACGCCTGAGGCGCGAACGAAGGCTCATCGCCACGCGCATCGTAGTAATCCTCGACTGACGCGAACGCCTTGAGTTCGCGGGCAAACGCTGAGAGCCGGACGTTCCAGGTCGCAGGCAACGCTCGGTCGCGGTGGGCGGCGAAATCGACGGCATCAAACACCATAGGATAACTACCGGCTTCATCGTCGCCGCCGACCCAGCCGGAGAAGGCTCCCTCGAACGCATTATCGCCGGGTCGACTGATCATCGTATCAACCGCGAGGGTGGTCGCATGGGAACCCTCGAAGAACGGGGTCAGACCATCGATGCCGCGCTCGCCTTCGCTCCCGGCACTGACCGCCTGCAGGTGAAACCAGATCTCAACGCCGGTCCTGGAGCGCCAGATCGCATACTCGCCAGCCGAACACGACAGTCGCTCACGCGCGGCTTCGGCCAACCGCACCATCGTGTTCTGAAACTCGTGCTCGCCCTGGAAGGCAAAGCCGATGGTTGACATATTGCTGGCCATGGCGTCCCCGCAGACGTGACGGTTGGTCAGGCGATTCGCTGTAGCCGCTGCGGCTGGTAGAGCCCGCCCAGCTCACGCACGCGCGTGATGAAGATTGCCTTCAATGCGTCGTCGATCTCAAGGATATTGTTGGCGACAATGTCGCCGATTGGATCGGGGAAGACGTACTTGTCGTAGCCATCTGCGCCCTCGATGAAGTCGAACAGCCGGCCCTTGCGCTCACGGTCGTAGAAGATCGCAAGCTTGCCGATGTAGTCCTTCATCTGCACGTTGTCGATGGCCAAGAAGTGGGCCTCGTCGGTGATCAGGAAGGCCAGCCGCCGCTTGATGTAGGTGAAGATCTCAATCTCGCGTTCCGTGGTCGCGATTCGCTGGCCGAGCTGATGCAGTCCGACCGCCGGTGCCCGCCCGTCAATGGAGGCCGGGTCGGCACGGAGGCGCTGAACAACCGGCAGCACGAGGCTTTCCTCGAACGCGGTCTTGATCATAGGGGCGTAATAGCGCTCGATCGCACCCTTCCGCACGTTTCTGAGGCCAGCTTTGTGCAGTGCGTAGCGGCAGAACTCTTCCGACGGACCCTTGGCCTCCTCGACAAAAATGGTGCGCAGCCGCTTCTTGACCAGCTGGACATGGGCGGCTTCGGCAATGATTTCCGGATCGTAGGCCGACTTGGTCACCGAGAGCAGCGACTCGAGCACCTCGTCAGTGACACCGACGCGCGCGATCGTCTCGAGATCGAGCGTCATGAACGGCTCGTCATCCATCGAATTGGGGTCTGTCGAATCGACAAAAAACTCGAACAGGATTCCATTGGTCATGACGCCGAGCTTGACCGTGGGAAGCGCGCTGAAATAGCGGGCGAGCTGGCCACGATCCAGGGCGAGGTCGGCACCCGACTGTTTGCATTCGATGGCGATCACTGGCGCGCCATCGCGGAGAACCGCAAAATCGACGCGGGCGACGTCGCCGTCACCGAAGCTCGCCGAGTGCTCTGGATAGACCTCGTAGGGATTGGAAAAGTCGTATCCGAGAAGCCCTAGCATCGGCAGCACGAGGTAGAGCTTGGTGCTCTCCTTGTTGGTGCAAGCCGCCATGATGCTGACCGATCGCTTGGCAACCCCCAGGAGGCCGGCCCGAAGCTCATTGTGCGTCGTCATGTTGCATATCCCCGCACGCGCCGGAGCAACCGGCGCGAATCATAATTCGCCAATTCTCTCACGGCGAACAACTTCAGCGAAGAGTTCTGGGACTGTGGCTATAGGTTTCCGTTTGCCCGATGTGTCTCAATCGACGCGATTGGCCTCCCGGCCGGCAGAGTATCAGCCGACCAGATTTTCGAGCTGGCCAACGATCGCCTTGCCCATGTCCGTGGTGCCAACCTTGGTCATACCCGGCTGCATGATGTCGCCTGTCCTGAGGCCCGCCGCCAGGGCGTTGGCTATGGCCTTGTCAATCATGTCGGCCGCATCTGCCATATCCAGCGAGTAGCGCAGCGCCATGGCGAAGGACGCGATCGTGGCGATCGGGTTGGCGAGACCCTTGCCAGCGATGTCGGGCGCTGAGCCGTGAACGGGCTCATAAAGCGACTTGCGCTTGCCCGTCTTGGAGTCAGGGGCGCCGAGCGAGGCCGACGGCAGCATGCCTAGCGAGCCGGTCATCATCGCGGCCTCGTCCGACAGCACGTCGCCGAACAAGTTGTCGGTGACGATCACGTCGAACTGTTTGGGATTGCGGATGAGCTGCATGGCGCAGTTATCGGCCAGGATATGCTCGAGCTGGACATCGGGCGCATAGGCTTTGTGGGTGGCTGTCACGACTTCGCGCCACAGCACGCCGGTCCGCATGACGTTCCACTTGGCCGCCATATGCACCTTATTGCGGCGCTTGCGGGCGAGGTCGAAGCCGACGCGCGCCAGCCGGTCGATCTCTCGCGTCGTGTAAACCGTGGTGTCGACGGCGCGCTTCTCGCCGCTTTCAAGCGTGACGATCTCTTTTGGCTCGCCGAAGTAGGTGCCGCCGGTCAATTCACGCAAGATAAGGATATCCAGTCCCTCCACGACCTCTCGCTTCAGTGTGGACGCGTCCGCGAGAGCCGGATAGCAGATGGCCGGGCGGAGGTTGGCAAACAGATCCATGTCCTTGCGGAGCCGAAGCAAACCGGCCTCGGGGCGGTGCTCGTAGGGTACGGCGTCCCACTGCGGTCCGCCCACGGCGCCGAATATGACGGCGTCCGCGGCGTCCGCCTTGGCCATCGCCGCATCCGTGATCGCCACCCCGTGCTTGTCATAGGCCGCGCCGCCGACCAAATCCGACGACGTCTCGAATTTCGCCTTATTGCTCTTCTTGTTGAAGAACGCGATCACCCGCTCGACCTCGGCCATGGTTTCGACGCCAATGCCATCGCCAGGAAGCAGGAGGAGTGTCTTGGTTGTCATGAAGCGTCTCCAGACGGATTTGGGGTGGCCATGGTGGGCCTTGTGGACCAAGGGCCGTACTGCTAGCCCGGTTCGATTGCCCGCCGCAAGTGGCTAGGTCCCTGTCCATGACGGGCCACCGAACAGGGCCAAAAGCAATATTCTGATCGAGATAACATGCCGAGACCGTCATGAAGCGACAGGTTACAGTGCTGGCATTTGTAGCACCAACAGTCATCCTGATGGCATGCTCGACGTTCGTCGATATCGCGGGATTGCCCCATACCGGGGCTCAGATAAATGGCACATACGTGCCGACAAATGCGGAAAAGTCACTCGACTGCAGGCAACTCAAAGTTCAGGTCACTAGCCAGATCGACCGCACCAAGGAGATCTCGATTGCGGTCCCCGAGGATAAAAGGCGAGGACCAAAGACCGTTGCGTCGCTATTCGCGCAGATCACGGGGACGTCATCGCGCGGCGTCAAAACCATTGCCGAATACGACAACGCGCGGATGCGGGCCCGGACGCTAAACGAGGTGATGCGCAGCAAGCACTGTCCGACCGTCGATATCGACGCAGAGCTCCGCGAAACCGATCTTATTGTCGCCGCCGCCCGCGGCTGAAGCACCAACCATCGAAGAGTACGGACGATTGGTCAGCCGATGAACGGTAATCGCACTAACAGCATGAAGCCGTTGAGCGTCAGAAGCGTGCCGGTGATTCCGACAGCCGCGCTGCCGATGAGCAGCAGGCTGCCACTGGAGATCAGCGCGACCGATGCGAGCACGATGGCGATCTGCAGCAGCGCTTGCCCGTAGTCGAAGTAAGGGTCCCTGGTCATCGCCAGATCGCGCTCGGCTTCCAGCGCCTTGCCCTTCTTGAACAATTGGTCCAGGCCTTCGTTGCCTTTCTCGTCAGAAGTCAAAAGCTCGATTTGCTGCTTGTACGACTTGATCTTTGCTTCCACGGCGGCCTTGCCGGCTTCGGGCATCTGCGGCTCCTTCAATAGCCACAGCTCCAGCTCCTCGGTCTGCGTACGGAGTACGTGTCGCCGCATGTTCTTGGCCTGAAAAAACGACCAGGTGTTCGAAGCTTCGATGTTCTTCAAAGTCGCGTCCTTGGACGCATTCCCACCACCCATGCCGCAGACGGCGAGCAGAACGGCCAGGACACCGATGAAAATGCCTATGAGGCGGTCGCGGTCCTTGCGGTTCTCGTCTTGGGCCCGGCGACCGAGATCATCCCAGACCATGATCAATCCTCTTTCGGGTCTGCAAGGTCGCGCCGATCCGCGACCGTTCCGTGCTCGGTCAGCTTGTAGACCATAGGCGCGCCGGTGGCCACTTCGCGTTCGAGAATTTCTTTTGCCGACAGCTCCTCAAGATACATGATCAACGCCCGTAAGGAGTTGCCGTGGGCGGCCACGATGACGTTCTTGCCGGCCTTGACCGACGGCCAGATCTTTTTTTTGTAGTAGGGCAGCACGCGGGCCGCCGTATCCTTTAGGCTCTCTCCACCTGGCGGCGGAACATCATAGCTTCGGCGCCAAACCAGCACCTGCTCTTCACTCCATCGGACCTTGGCTTCTTCCTTGTTCAGCCCAGACAGCTCGCCGTAGTCGCGCTCGTTGATGGCCTTGTCGCGGATCGTTTTGAGGTTCGATTGGCCAAGTTCTTCGAGAATGAGCGCAAGCGTTCGCTGGGCGCGCAGCAGCTCGCTGGTAAAGGCGAGGTCAAATACCACGCCGTGCTGTTTCAGAAGTTTGCCAGCCCGCGTGGCTTCCGCCACACCCTTCTCGGTCAGGTCGGGATTGCGCCAGCCGGTAAAAAGATTGAGCCGGTTCCATTCGCTTTCCCCGTGGCGCACCAGTACGAGCACGTTGTCCATCGCGTCCCTGTCTAATCGATCGAAGTGTTTGATCCCATCAGAGCCCGAGCACGTCACTCATGGAATAAATGCCTGGGGGCTTGCTCCGCCCCCAAAGCGCGGCTTTGACCGCGCCACGGGCGAAAATGCCGCGGTCGGACGCCCGATGGGTCAGCTCGATGCGCTCGCCGTCACTGGCAAAAATCACGGTGTGATCGCCGACGACGTTGCCGCCACGAAGTGTCGCAAATCCGATATCACCACGACGGCGCGGACCCGTGTGCCCGTCACGCGACCGCACGCTGCGGTCCGTGAGTGAAACATTGCGTCCCCGGGCTGCGGCTTCCCCCAGCATCAGCGCGGTTCCCGACGGCGCATCGACCTTGCGGTTGTGATGCATCTCGACGATCTCGATATCAAAATCGGCGTCGAGTGCTTCGGCAACCTTGCGTGTCATCGCCACCAAGAGATTGACCCCGAGACTCATGTTGCCAGCCTTGACGATGGTCGCATGGCGGGCCGCAGCCAGGAGCGCGGCTTCATGCCCCTCACTGAACCCGGTAGTACCGATGACGTGGACGATACGCGCATTGGCGGCAAGGCCGGCGAATTCGACTGTCGCATCCGGCGAGGTGAAGTCGAGCACTGCGTCGGCCCGGGTGAACAGCTCAAGGGGGTCGTCGGTGATCGAGACCCCGAGCGGACCCACACCGGCCATGACGCCGATGTCGGTTCCGATCGCAGCAGCGCCAGGTCGCTCGGTACCACCCGCGACCACGGCACCCTTAGTCGCGTGGATGGCTTGGACAAGCTCGCGACCCATACGGCCGGCGGCTCCCATGACGGCAATCCTCAAGTCGCTCATCTGACGATAGTCTCCTCGTGGCGCGCCGTATAGCAACCGGCACGCCGTCGCGGAAGCCGACAAGTCGCCCCAACCCAAGCCGACTACTACGAAAAGTGCTGCTAAGACCTTTCCAAGCGGCGGATCAGGTCCTTTTTTGTACTTTAGCCCGTTCGATCGCCTCGACGATCAGCCGAGAGGCTTCATCGGCACCGCCCCAGTGGTGGATTTTGACCCACTTGCCTGGCTCAAGATCCTTGTAATGCTGGAAAAAGTGCTGGATCTGCTGAATCGTGATATCGGGCAGGTCGGAGTAGGTTTTGATCTTGTCATAGCGTTTGGTGAGCTTGTGGCTCGGCACGGCGATGAGCTTCTCGTCGCCTCCCCCGTCGTCCTCCATGACCAGCACGCCGACCGGCCGACAATTGATCACCGCGCCCGGAATGATCGCCCGGGTATTACAAACAAGCACGTCTATCGGGTCGCCGTCAGCCGACAGTGTGTGCGGGACGAACCCGTAGTTTCCCGGATAGCGCATCGGAGTATACAGAAAGCGGTCGACAATCAGGGTGCCGGCCTCCTTGTCCATCTCGTATTTAATGGGCTCGCCACCGACCGGAACCTCAATGATGACGTTGATGTCCTCGGGTGGGTTGTTTCCGATCGAAATCGCATCAATGCGCATGGCTGACCTTTGGATTGACGTTGATTGCGGTGTTTGCCACGTGACCCGTGCATGACCAGCAAGTACTCGGCAATCCAACATTTGTCTCACGTTGGACGGTCGCATCCAGTGCTTACGCTCGTTTCCCGACCGTGAAGCTCGCAAGGTGCCCTTCGCGGAATGAAGCGAAATTCGCGGTCGAAGCACTTCGGATCATGTTACGCTCGATCGAGTGTACGAGGTTACCGTTCGGGAAGGAACCCGTTCGTGACAACACGATCGTTGATCGTCAAAGGGATGGCCGTTCTGGTCACCGTCGTTGTAGCGCTCGCTTTAGCCGGCGGCACGCTTGCTGCCGACCACAAGCGCAAAAGCCGTTATACATCGCTCGACCCAGCCGACTGCAAGATCCTCAAAACGCACCCCGATGGGAATTCATTCCGATGCCCCGGCTTGTCTGGTACGGCAGTTTACTTTGCTGAAGGCCACCACCGGGCTTTTCTGTCGTTTGGCGCGCGCGCCGAGATCCAGCGGTCGGCGACACAGACACTGTTTCTCTCCAACACACCCTTCGAGGGCAGGCGCCGCCGCGCGACGATCGAATGGCGGGTCACGGAGCGGTTCGGCAAGGTGCTGCCCTACGCAACTATCGTCCGCTACTTTATCGCCAGCGACGGCAAAAGCGGCCAGGTCCTGGTGGTCACTCGCCTGACCGAAAAAGAAGCCTGCCAGGTTGCCCATATCGACGCACTGGCGAACTCGGACGCAATCATGATGGCTCGCCGGGTCGCGGACCAAGTTGCGCCGAAATTTGACTGCCGGTCGGAACCCCGCATCGAAGGGACGCCGGGGATCTTGGGGCGATGATGCCGCAGGTGGTTCCACCTGTTGCCCGTTGCAGCGGCGTTTTACGACCAGACGAGGGAGATTTTCTCGATTTTGGCGCCGCCGAACCGATCATGGCTTTTGCCTAGAGGCCGGCCGCCGCGGCGCCAATAAAAGTCGATGGCGGGCGTGTTGGCCGACAACGCCCAAACCATCAGACCCTTCAGCCTCCGGCTGTCGAGCGTCGCCCGGCAGGCCTCGAAAAGGTGCTCACCGAAGCCTAACCCCTGATAGATCGGCGACAGATAGAGCTCGTAGATCTCGCCTTCGAACGGACATCGCGCGCGCGACGGTCCGCAGGTCGCGTAGCCGGCTGGCTTGCCGGCGACTTCGAGGAGAAGAATGGTATCTCCAGACCGCAATGACGCCGCCCACCATTCGTAACCGCGACGGCGGATCATGGTCTCCAGGTAGAGCGGCGGGATAATACTGCGGTAGGTCTGCTGCCAGGAGTCGCGAAAAATCCCAGCCAACGCCTCGGCATCGGCGGGCCGTCCTTTGCGGATGCGTACCTTGGAACTCGATACTAGCATCGTTCGAATATAACCCGTCTTCTGCGCGAGGAAAGTGGCGCAGCACAATTTCCTTGAACGGAGTCAACCCCACATTGTCGCACGACAAAAAACGCCCAGGACGGTTGTCCTGGGCGCCTCGAATCTCAGGCCTGCTACTCAGCGGCTGGAAGCCCGCCGAAGCGGTCAGCCGCCTGAGAAATCAGCTGGCCTTCTTGATCTGCTCGAACGACTTCTGGGTCGCCGAATTGACGCTCTCGAAAGTCTGCTTGCTCACCTTCGTCGACAGGTCGAACAATTCCTTAGTCTGCGCGTTCGCGATGGCGAACTGCTGCTGCCAGAAGTTGGCCTGAAGACGGGCAACCTCGGGGAGGGTCTTGGCGCGGGCTATGGCGAGGGCCGCGTCGAATGCAGCTTCGGTGTTGACCATCGTGTTGTGCATGACCTTGTCGCCGATCGCCTTGGCGCCGGCATGGCCTGCGAGCATCACGTCTTCGACGACCTTGGCGCCATCCTTCGCCACGGCGCTGATCTTCACGTATGCTTCGCGTGACTTCAGCACGCCCTCTTCGGCCATGGCCTGAACGTTCTCAGGGATGCGCGCATCCTTGGCTGCGTTCAACATGTCTTGTGCCTGGCGGGTGAACTGTTCGTTGATCGATGACATTGATCTGCTCCTTTTTTTGAGATGGCCGATACCAGCCGATTGACGTTTCGATGCTTCAGCCTGTTGAGATCGCGACCCACTCGGGATTGACCTCGTTAACTTGCGATTGTGCTTATAGCTTGGGCATTGCTGCGGTGCAACAAGATAAATGGTGCTGCGCACATCTGTCACACTCTCTGCTCGAATTGCAGCGTTTGAATGGTTTCCGGAGTGAATTTGGGCGGGATCCCGCCCAAACGCGACAACAGCGTCTCGCACTCGCGAAATACCTGAGGTTGACCAGAACTTTAGGCACACTTCGGGTCAGAGCATTCAATCCAAGGAGGAAAACACGTCGCGGTAACCGAGGACCGACGGATCAAACATGATGTCTGACGGCTTCAAGGGCCGGGCCAGTGCCAGGCCCTCGAGCGAGCGGCAGCGGGACAGCGCGACGTAGGCCTGTCCGTGCGCGAAAGTGCCGCGTCCCAGATCGATGTAGACCGGGTCAAGCGTCAGACCCTGGCTGCGATGAATGGTTAGTGCCCATGCCAGCCGCACCGGGAACTGTTTGAACGTCCCCGCCACCGTCTCGACGATCTTTTGCGCCGACTGGTCATAGGCATATCGCCTTTGCTCCCAAGCCGCTGGCTCGATCTCGTACTCCTTGCCGTTGATCTCGATCCACACCTGCTTTTCCGACAGCCTCGAAATCCGAGCGACGCTGCCGTTGACCCAGCGACGATCGGAATCATTCCGCAACATGATGACCTTGGCGCCGGGCTTCAGGAGTAGCCGTTGATCGGTCGGGTGCGCACCGTCGTTGAAGTCGCCCGTGACGCCCGCGTCGTAAGCCGTCACGTCGCCCGCGAGCGCCTGCAGGTAACTCATGTTGATCCGCTGAGCGGCGGCATTCGTCGGCGTCAGGATGACGTAGGGATCGCCTTCACGCAGGGTCCGGATCGGACGGACCCTTTCGTTGAGTATCGCCAAATCGCCCTCATCCACGTTGCCGTCGCGCACCTTGTTAAGAACGGAGAGTAACTCTTCGTCGCGCTGACGGAACACATGGTCGAGTTCGAGCCGCGAGGTTCCATTCCCTTCGCGGAGGGCGGCGACGGAGAAAAAGAATGGGCCCCCATGCTCGCTTTCGAGGTAGCCAGCGACCTCCGTCTCTTGAACAACCGGCGGCAGTTGGTGCAGGTCGCCGAACATCACGAGCCTCAATCCTCCGAACGGCTCCCGCGGCCGGCCGCGGTTGATGCGCAGAGACTGGTCGATGGCCCACATCAGATCGGACCGCACCATCGATACTTCGTCGATCACCAGGAACTTGAGCTTACGCATGACCCCGCCATTGCGGCTGCGGCGGATGTCGTCCGAGCGGATAAGTCGGGGTGGCAGCCCGAAAAAGGAATGAATGGTCTGACCGCCGACGTTAACCGCAGCCAAACCGGTCGGCGCAACGACGACCATCTCTTCCGTCAGCATCTCCTTGATCGCCCTCAGCAAGGTCGATTTTCCCGTGCCGGCGCGGCCAGTGACGAACAGGTGCCCCGCATCATCGCGGAGATAATCGAGCGCGGACTGATACTGGTCGGTCGGCATCACGCCACCCGGCCAGGCGCCAGAGGGCGTCGGCACTGTTGGCATCGACGCGGCGACTGCCGATCCGGTGTTCAGGGGTGTGCGAGTCACGCGAAGCCTCTCTCAAGCTTCGGCCTTCTACCACTGCGGGAGCGGCAGATACATCGAATGAAGCGGCTCGTGACCTGTTGTGACCAACCACCCTGTGGACATGACAGATTGGCATCAGCCACTGTAGTCGCGGGGGTTGCGGTTGCGAACCTTGCCTTTAACGGACTTCGAGAATCCTTCGGATTTCTGCAAGTTCGGCTTCTGACGTGCCGGCCGGCAGCTGGATCATGTCGCGGTTTTTCATCACCAGGATTGCGACTCTGTTCTGATAGCCGTCATCGTCGTAGACGGTCTCAACGCGTACTGTGGAGATGCGATCGAACGAGATAGTGAGAACGTTGTTGGCGAAAGCGCCCGAGCGGACGACATCCACAGTGCGCCGGCCGGGATCGAAAACCGCCTGGACCACGTTGCCCGGGTTCGTGATCGACATCAAGAACACAGTCGCTGCGAGCACCGCGATGCCCATCAACAAGACGTGGAGAACCAGCTTCGTACTCGAAAGCGCACGCGGGTCGAACACCGAAAACAGCAGGATTGGTAAAGAGATTCCAACCAGAATTGGCACAATGGCATGAAGGCCCTTGTAGGCGCCGGGATCGACGTGCGCGGCCGAATGATCGATGAGGATCACTTGCCCGCGGGCGACATTTGGCGACGACATGGCAACAACTCCGGAACAACAATCAATCCGAGCAAGTCTCCATTAAAAACAAAAAAACACCATTAACACTTGCCGAGGCCATTCGGCGGGACGGCTTGAAAAGTTTAGGCAGAAATTGACGCACGACGCATGGACTGGATGTTCTGGGCAACCGGGACGAGCTACTTTCACGCGCCCTTTCGAAAGCGATGGCCGGCAAACAATCGCTATTCCTTCTTCTTACCCATGATCTTGAAGTCCTTGTCGAGCTTCACGTCGTACTGACCGTCCTTGCACTTCACATCGTCGACCTCGAAGCTACCGTCCTTTCCGACGTCGATATCGCCACCTTCGCAGCCATCGGCCTTGAGAGCGGCGTCGATCTTGGCGATCTGCTCTTTTGTGGCCTCTGCCTTCTTTTCTTCCTTCTTGGCAATTGCAAGAGTCGGCACCATCAGCAGGGCAAGGGCCGCAACCACAACTCGTAACATGGGGATTCCTCCTTGGATCTGTAGCCGGTCGAACCGGTGCGAATGTTATATAGTTGCGCTGACGTGCGCGAGAGGCTGGCAGTGGCCGGGATCAAAATGACCATCAATCGCGTGTTCGGCAATCGCGTGTTCGGCATTTCCGTGGCGACCAGCAACCGCAGTCCCCACGTCGTTTGCCTTTCACTCTCGGCGCCCGGCAGCCCACTTATGCCTATAGGCGGCGATCGCAGAAGACTGCCGCAACACCGCGTTCGGCCCCGCAGGCGCTGGCCAGAAGCTCAAGTGATAGCGGTCGAGCGGCTCGGCGCCATCGAGCAACGTGTCGGCGGCCTGGGCTTGATCCATGCCTTGGGCTGAAAGCCGCACTCGATACGTTCCGGCAGCCAAAGGCAGCGGTCAAACCCAGGACCCTGCCCACCCATTCAGCACTATGGGGAAGCGGTGCCTTAAAAGTCGGCTCCACCTCATCTTCGCTCGCGGGATCGCGCGGCGATGCCTCGACGTGAAGGCTTACCTTGATCCAGCCCTGGCCGGTGTGGAGCCCGGTCGTGATGAGGAAAAAGCTCGCGACTACCGCACCGAGCAGCCCATTGGCCTGACCGCGAAAGGCGGCTTCGAATTCGGCGTTACCCTTCCCAGCTTCAGAAACATAGACCGGGCCGTGGCGACCTGAGAGCGCCTCGTCGCCGCGTGCGTCATCCGTTGAAACACCCGTTGCAGTGGCGCGCACCGAACCGTCAGCGCAGAGCGGCCGCCGGTCAGGCGACGCTCGCTTCCGATTCGCGCTTGCGCTCCATGCGCTTGCGCTCGTTCGGGTCGAGCCAGCGCTTGCGCAGGCGGATGCTCTCGGGTGTGATTTCAACCAGCTCTTCGTCGGTGATATAACTCATCGATTTTTCGAGCGTCAGCTTGATCGGCGTGGTCAGCAGCACCGCGTCGTCCTTGCCCGAGGCGCGGACGTTGGTCAGCTTCTTGCCCTTCACGACGTTGACTTCGAGATCGTTGTCGCGGGTGTGCTCGCCGACGATCATGCCGACGTAGACGCGGGTCTGGGCGCCGATGAAAAACGGCCCGCGGTCCTGCAGATTGAAGATCGCGTAAGCCGCTGCCTCGCCGTCGGAGTTGGAGATCAACACGCCCGTGTGCCGACCGGCGATCTCACCCTTGTAAGGCGCATAGGCGTGGAACAGCTTGTTCATTACCGCCGTGCCGCGGGTATCCGAAAGCAATTCGGACTGGTAGCCGAGCAGCGAGCGCGTCGGCACATGGAACACCATGCGCGTGCGTCCGCCGCCTGATGGGCGCATTTCGAGAAGCTCGCCCTTACGCTCGGACAGCTTCTGCACCACGATGCCAGTGTGGCCCTCGTCGACGTCTATGATCACTTCCTCGATCGGTTCGAGTTTCTGACCCGTCTCTTGGTCGATCTTGATCACCACCTTGGGGCGAGAAACGGTCATTTCGAAGCCCTCGCGGCGCATGTTCTCGATCAGGATGGCGAGCTGCAACTCACCTCGCCCGGCGACGTTGAAGCTGTCGCCTTCGCCGGAATCCGAGACCTTGATCGCGATGTTGCGCTCCGCTTCCTTCATCAGGCGATCGCGAATGACGCGGCTCTGGACCTTGTCGCCTTCCTGCCCAGCAAACGGCCCATCGTTGATGCGGAACAGCATCGACAACGTAGGCGGATCGACCGGCTGCGAGGCGATGGGGGTGTCGACCGACGGATCGCACAACGTATCGGCCACAGTTGCGTCACTCATTCCGGCCAATGCGACGATCTCGCCTGCCTCCGCCTGCTCGACCGGCACACGTTCGAGACCGCGGAAGGCGAGCACCTTGGAAACGCGGAAGTTCTCGACGAGCCTGCCTTCGCGGTTCAAGGCCTTCATCATCATGTTGGGCTTCACGGTGCCCGACGATATGCGTCCTGTCAAAATGCGGCCCAGGAAGCTGTCCGCTTCGAGCGTGGTGGCCAGAATCCGCGCCGGTCCTGGCTCCACTTTCGGAGGCGGCACGTGGCTGACGATCAAATCGAACATCGGCGCCAGTGTCTCGCGCGGGCCGACCGGGTCAAGGGCCATCCAGCCATTGCGGCCGGAACCATAAAGCACTGGGAAATCCAGCTGCTCGTCGGAGGCATCGAGGTTCGCGAAAAGATCGAACACTTCGTTGAGCACGTCCAGATGGCGTTCGTCCGGACGGTCGATCTTGTTGATCGCGACGATGGGCCGGATGCCGCGTTTCAGGGCCTTGGAGACCACGAACTTGGTCTGGGGCAGCGGGCCTTCGGATGCGTCGACGAGCACCACAACGCCATCGACCATGTTCAGGATGCGCTCGACCTCACCACCGAAATCGGCGTGTCCTGGGGTATCGACGATGTTGATGCGCGTATCCTTCCACACCACGCTCGTGCACTTGGCGAGAATGGTGATGCCGCGCTCGCGCTCGAGATCGTTTGAATCCATCGCGCGCTCAGTGACCTTCTGATTGTCCCGGAAGGTGCCGGATTGCTTCAGCAATTCGTCGACGAGCGTGGTCTTGCCGTGGTCGACGTGGGCAATGATCGCGATGTTGCGAAGTTTCATGGAGGTCCTGGGATATCTTGCTCGCGTTAGGGCGCCTGCAGTCCGCGTGGCATGTTGCGGCGCAAAAATTCTGCCGGTGAGGTAACACACATGTCGCGCAACCGCCAGCTTCCAAGGCTGCGGCGGCTTCTCTCAGGCCGTCTGCGAGCGAATTGGCCTGGATTTGGAGTTTGCACGGACCTTGCTAACTCTCGGACATGACGTCGGACCAAGCGGCGTACCGTCCTGCAACGAGACAATTTCGAGGGCCAAAGCCATGTTCGAGCGCGTCAAGGTCGACAACGTCTCAAGCGTTCAATTGACCTCTGTGCCAGCCGAGGTAACGCTGGACGACGCCCAAACCATGCGCGGCAAGTTCTTCGCGCCCCAAGGCCGCCGCATTTACGATCTTTTGAATGGTACCAATGCCTTCCTGGAGTTCGAGCCCTACGGTGGAGATCGCTGCCTTTTGGCGAAACGGTCGATCAAATCGGTGAGACTCGTCAATGTCCCGGACGCGAGCCAGCTGTCGCGGCAGACCAACGAACTCGATGCGTTCGACCCCTATGCGATCTTGGGCATAAAGTCGGGGGCATCGTTCGACGAGGTCAAGGTTGCCTACTACCGCCTGGCCAAGGTCTATCACCCCGACCGCTATTCCGCAGCTGAGCTGCCGGCGGAGGTTCGCGACTACCTCGCCGCCATGGTCCGCCGCATCAATGCGGCCTTCGCTGCGATCGAGGTGCCGCATCAAGAAATTAAGAGGGCGGCCGTCGAGCGCGCGGAACCGATCTACACCTCACGTCCTCGGGCCTGAGTGGCCGGCGCGAGCTGCGACGGCTGCAAAGCAGCTTCAGCTTGCATGAGGTTTTCCGCCTGCTCTGCCGCGTAGAGACGCTGGAGAAGGATATCAATGTCCGGACGCGGGCAAGAATCCTTGTCCTGCCGCTTGCGCTGCCAGTCCTGCCCGGACTTTGCTGCCTTGGTCGCGCCCGGCCTTTTCGACCGCCGTCCACTCGAAATGAGGAGCGCGTGCACCGGCTCCTCGAGGTCCAGCTCTTCCAGGAACACCTCCCGCAAGGCATAGAACGACTGCAGGATGGCATCGCGAACCAGTTTGCGCTCCTCGGGTGGAATCGTGGTGCGCTTCCGAGGGTCGATCGACTGCAGGGCGCGGCGCATGTCGTGCAGGGGCGCGTAAGGGTAGAGACCGATCAAGGTATCTGTCTCGCCAACGTTGCGATAGACAATCCGCATGTTGTCGATTGTCTCGCTGATCCGGCTGAAGACCGCGAGATAATCGTCCGTTGAGGGATAAGGCTTTTCGCAGAACCCGTGCAGCGCCGACTTTGTCTTGACGATGCCGCGCCATTCCTCTTCGAGGCTCTCGACGAATTTCGATCGCTTCTGGAACACGTTGGTCACATAGGCCACGCCGCCAGTGGCGATCAGCAGGCTCATGTCCTTGATGACCTCGTAGACGCCCTTGGCGAATTCAACCGCAAAGGTTGGCAGCCCAGGGATGTACTCGACGAACCGCGCACCCAGAGCAAGGGTGACAACGAGGAACACGCAGACATAGATATGGCGAAGGACGCGGTCGAGCGAGGTGCGGGTCATGGGGATTTGGGCCGTTGGAGAGCAGTCTGAGTTGGATTGCCCTAAAGGCGTATCATGTCCCCGGGATGAACGCTAAGTGCTCGGCAGAACCCTCTTGTTAAAGGATATGGGCTTATCCTTTAATAGCCCAAATCGCTATTAAAGGATGTTGCGATGACAAGCGCGCCCTCAAGAGTTGGTCGGATCGGGACTTTCGTCACGAGCACTTTCGGGGGTGAGCGCGTGCGCGCCTACGTGCCACCACCGCTTCCACCCAACCCGCCGCTCGACTTGGCCGCGATCCTGTCCAAAGTCGAGATAGCGAACCGTGAACTCGGTCGCCTGGATGGGGTCGCCACGGTACTTCCGTCAACCAATCTCTTCATCTGGATGTACCTCCGAAAGGAGGCACTGCTCTCCTCGCAAATCGAGGGAACGCAGTCTTCACTTTCGGACCTATTGCTGCTCGAGAACGAAGTGATGCCGAACGTCCCGATCGACGATGTGCGGGAGGTCTCCAACTACATTGCGGCGATGGAGCATGGGCTACAACGGATAAAGAGCGGCTTTCCGCTTTCGCTGCGACTGGTCAGGGAGATGCATGACATTCTGCTTTCGAGTGGCCGGGGAGCTGCGAAGCAACCTGGAGAGTTCCGCACGTCGCAGAACTGGATTGGTGGAACGCGGCCAGGAAACGCCTTGTTCGTGCCGCCACCACCGGACCAGCTCGCTCGATGCCTCAGCGATCTTGAAAGCTTCCTGCACCAGCGCGAAATCTATCCGGTTCTCATCCGCGCTGCCCTGGCGCATGTCCAATTCGAGACCATCCATCCTTTCCTTGATGGAAACGGACGACTAGGGCGCCTTTTGATCACACTCATGCTGTGCGAGGACGGGGCACTCTCTCAGCCGACGCTATACTTGAGCCTGTATCTGAAGACGCATCGCCAGGAGTACTACAACTTACTGCAGAGCGTGCGCGAGAAAGGTGACTGGGAAGCGTGGATGTTTTTCTTCCTCGACGGCGTGACTTCCACATCGCGACAAGGCTTCGACACCGCACAGCGCCTCTTGTCGCTCTTTCAACAAGACGAGCAGAAAATTTCAAAGCTTGGCCGGGCGTCTGCGACCGCGCTTCAGCTCCATACGGACTTTAAGCGACATCCAGTCCTGACAGTGCCGAGCGCCGCACAACGGCTCCGGCTGTCCCAGCCGACCATCCAGTCGGCATTGAGCCACCTCCAAGACCTGTCCATCGTGACCGAGATCACAGGGCAACGCCGTGACAGAGTCTACAGCTATAGCCGATATCTCTCGATACTAGACGAGGGAACAGAACCGCTTTCCCCGGCCTGATACCCTCACCTGCCCTTGGCCGGCTTCGGCCTGCTCCTCATACCCAGCGTCCTGAGCCGCAGCGCGTTGAGCTTGATGAAGCCCTGAGCGTCCTTCTGGTCGTAGGCGCCCTTGTCGTCCTCGAATGTCACGAGCGTCGAGGAATAAAGCGACTTCGGGCTGTCGCGACCGACGACGATGACGTTGCCCTTGTAGAGTTCGAGCGTCACTTCGCCCTCGACGTGCTCCTGGCTCTTGTCGATCAGCGCCTGCAGCATCTCGCGCTCGGGCGAGAACCAGAAGCCGTTGTAGATCAGCGCCGCGTACCGCGGCATCAGGTCGTCCTTCAGGTGCATGGCGCCGCGGTCGAGCGTGACACTCTCGATCGCGCGGTGCGCGGCCAGAAGGATCGTGCCGCCCGGAGTTTCATAGACGCCGCGCGACTTCATGCCTACGAAGCGGTTCTCGACCAGGTCCAGCCGGCCGATGCCGTTGTCCCGGCCAAGGTCATTGAGCGCCTTGAGCAGCGTCGCGGGGGACAGCGCCTTGCCGTCGATGGACACAGCGTCACCCTTGGCAAAGCCGATCTTGATCGTGGTCACCTTGTCGGGCGCGGCCATCGGCGAGATGGTGCGTTGGTAGACGATCTCGGGCGCCTTTTTGGCCGGGTCTTCCAGAACCTTACCTTCGGAAGACGAGTGCAGCAGGTTGGCGTCGACCGAGAATGGGCTTTCGCCCTCCTTGTCCTTGGCGACCGGGATCTGATGCTGACGCGCGAACTCGAGCAGCTCCTCGCGGCCTTTGAAGGCCCATTCCCGCCAAGGTGCGATGATCTTGATGCCCGGCTCCAGTGCATAATAGCCGAGCTCGAAACGGACCTGGTCGTTACCCTTGCCGGTGGCGCCGTGACAGACCGCGTCGGCTCCGGTTTTGCGTGCGATGTCGATCTGGGCCTTGGCGATCAGCGGCCGGGCGATGGAGGTACCGAGCAGGTAGACGCCCTCGTAGACGGCGTTGGCGCGGAACATCGGGAACACGAAGTCTCTGACGAACTCCTCGCGCAAGTCCTCGATGAAGATGTTCTCGGGCTTGATGCCCAGCATAACCGCTTTTTTGCGCGCGGGCTCTAGCTCCTCGCCTTGGCCGAGATCGGCGGTGAAGGTCACGACCTCGCAATCATAGGTCTGTTGCAGCCATTTGAGGATGATCGAGGTGTCGAGGCCGCCCGAATAGGCGAGCACGACTTTTTTCACAACCTTGCCGTTGCCGGCCTTCACTGCTGCCTTGGTCGCCATAACCAGCCTCTTCGATCGCATGCTCGTCGTCGCGCGGCACTATAGGCGGCAGCCCTCTCGTATCAAGACCCTTGCCAGGCGACGGCCGATGCGGCCCATTCGCATTGGCGTCGATGATCGTGCGGAGAAGGTGCCTGGAAATGCCGAAGCTCGAATTCTGGTTCGATTTCGCGTCGACGTATTCTTATCTGTCGGCCATGCGGATCGAGCGACTTGGCCGGGACGCCGGAGTCGACATTGCCTGGCGTCCGTTCCTGTTGGGGCCAATCTTTCACGCACAAGGCTGGCCAACGTCCCCGTTCAACGTCTATCCCGCAAAAGGCCGGTACATGATCCGCGACATGGAGCGGATCTGCCGGACGCGCGGCCTGTCGTTCAAAATGCCGGCGGTGTTTCCCACGAACGGACTGGCGGCGGCTCGAATTGCCTTGATCGGCGAGGCTGACGGCTGGATCGCGCCATTTTCGAAGGCCGTGTTCGAAGCCGGTTTTGCTCGCGGCGAAGATATCGGAGACGCATCTACCCTTTCGAAAATTTTGGCGTCAGTTTGCCCCGAAGACCAAGTATCGAGCGTGCGCGCCAGAAGTATCGAGGCGGCCAACAAGGAAAAGTTGCGCCTGCAAGGCGCTCGCGCAGTCGAACTTGGGACCTTCGGTGCACCCAGCTTTGTGTGTGCCGACGGCGAGCTGTTTTGGGGCGATGACCGATTGGAAGAAGCCTTGGTTTGGGCGCAAGTGTTGTCAACACGTATTCATCAATTCGCCGTGTTCGAGTAGCCAAATTAAGTGTAATAATCCGATCCGGCAGCAACCATTGGAGACGAACGCCGTGAAGAACACGCATGTTTATGGCTTGAGCCTGACGGCTGCCGCCGTCGCACTTGGCCTTTTCGCCGCAACGGTTTCGGCTCAGGACAAGCCGGTTGTGAAACCAGCTGTCCCTGCAGCTGCACCGGCGGCACCGGCTGCTGCCAAACCAGCAGCAACGATTGCGCCTGCATCTCCGGTTGCGGCGAAGCCCGTGGAAAAGAAGGCGGCAGCGCCATCGCCATGCAAGGGCCTGGACGAACCTGCTTGCAAGGGCAAGGCCGACGCCTGCGGTTGGATCGTGCCGACCAAGATCGACGCCAAGACCGGCAAGCCAGACAAACCATATTGCCGCAAGATCGCCGGCATCGCCAAGAAAAAGGTCGACACTCCGGCGAACAGCACGACCAAGGGTTCCGCGCCAACGCCGCCAACGGCACCTGCCAAGGGTTCTGCTCCAACCCCGCCACCAGCACCTGCCGCGAAGAAGTAAGACCTCGTCGACTGCTACGAACCGGGCACTTGTTCAGAGGGCGAGACCAAGGCCGTGACAGGAACAACTCCTGTCGCGGCCTTTTTTGCGTTCGAGCCAGCCATTACACAGGGTCAAGCGCCGTCACGTGCCGAACGGTGGGCGGCTCAGCAGCTGCCATGACCAATCGAATGCGGCTAAACCGAGCGGGGACAATGCTGCGACGACCATCGTTGCCGGCATCGGCAGCTGGACAATCTGTGCGGAGGCATGACCGCCCTCGCTGCGATAGCTGGAAAATGCCTTCTCGACCGCACATGTAACGGCCATCGCAGCGTCGACCGCAGCCACGTTCGCCTCGGCTGCAGGCCATGCGACACTCTCCGGAACGCCGTTAGAAACCATCGCAAAAGCGGATGGCCAGGCAGCCGGGCTCAAGGTCCAAGGTGCGAACATCATCGACTGCCAAGCCCTCGTGGTGTCGTCGCCTTTCGCAAATCGGTCCGGTGCACGGTACCATGACCTCGATTCGGGCTCTGGACCGCGATTGCAGGCCGCGATGGACTTGGACCAGAACTCGATGATCCGCTCGGCGGTCTCGAAGTATGCCTGATTAGCGGCCGTCGCATAGCCGATTGCCGCATTGGCGTAGCTGCTGGCAAACCGCGTTTGAAGCTCAGCATCGTACATTGGCTTAAACTCCCGTGGTCGGAGTAGCGCGAACAGCATCCATCTCGCGCAGTCGACGTCACTAACGACTATACTCAAAGCATAAACGAATTGCTGCGCCGCAGCAATTTTATTTCATCGGCCAGTTCGGGCGTTGGCCCCCTATGCCAGCAGCAAGAGGCTCTGCATTGCCCCTCAGGTCTGCGGCACTTGCTGATCATCAAACGCTTACAGGTTCAGATATTTGCATCCCCTCTGAGGGCGTACCCAAACAAATGCCTGACCATCGAACAACGCGAACACCGATATGATTCTATTGCTTTTTCATGTGACATTTGGTTTCGAGTCCAGCCTCCGGCGGGGACCAGACGTCAGATGCGCTACACTAGCTCGACTTGATGGCCAGTCCAGCAACGGACGGTTCGGCATTGCTCTTGGTCTTGAATTCGCCGCTCTTGATGTCGTGGCTGATCGGGCTTGGGCCCGATACCGGGACGCTGGTTGTCGGATGGACGGAAACCTTGGGCTTGGTGACGGGCTCGATTTCTGTTTCAGCATCACCCGCTGCGCGACCGGCGAGCATCCAGTAGGCGAGCCCGCCTGCGAAGCCGGCCGTCAGAAAAGCCTTAAACGCGTAGTTGTTCGCAATGCTGCCAGCAGCGCCGGTCTCGCTGGAGTACTGCGCCAAGAACCCCGCAAGAGCGATCGCCACGCCCGCAGTGGCAAAATACATGGGATTGCGGATACTTTGCCACTCGCCGATCACCATTGCGATCAGCGCAAAAGGCGCTGCAAAAATCGCCGAGTGCGTTGCCGCCAGCAGCGAAAGCATACCGAACGCGCCCAAACGGTCTGAAAGCGCCTGACCTGAGAGCTTCGAAAGTTCTGCGGGGGTTATGACGAAGGCCACCTTCGTCAGGCCGACGACAAGGCACGCCATGACGAAACCGGCGAGCACCCGCAACAATGTGCTGATCATGGCGTCTCCTGTTGTGCCGTTCTTATCGCTGTCGACAAGTTACAAGCTCATGATACCACGCCTCAATTGTCAATCATGCAACACTGTGACTCTACAGGCGCATGACGGTACCCGCCCCCCCCTTGTCGAGATCTTCAAGCCCTGCGGCCAGCGAGGAGCCAGTAGATCCAGCCCCCTGCAAAACCAGCGGTCGCACACACCTGCATAACCACTGCCTCTGGGAGTGCGGCGCTTTGGCTACCGGCGAGGACCGGAATTGCCACGAGGGCCAGGCCGCCGCCAACAATGTAGTACAGTGACGCGCGGATGCGTGCGACCTCGCCAATAACAACCACCGCGAGTGCGGGAATCACGGTCAGTCCAGACGCCAATATGCCACCCCCGCGCACCAGCTCGATCAGAATACCGAGGCTGTCGAACGGGTCGCCGCGCCCGCTTGCGGAATGTGTGATCCTCTCGAGTCCAAGTGTCACCAGGACAAATGCGGCGACCGCGGTCGCCACGACCAGCGACAGCGGTACCACGATGATGCGGCCAAGCGAGCGCCAGATCACGACGAGCGCTCGTAGCCCGGGCCTGCGGCCGGTTCGACCCGGCGATCCGACGCGCGAAGCCTTGTGCTTTCGGACTTCAATTGCCCGCAAGCAGCAAGGATGTCGCGTCCGCGGGGTGTCCTCACGGGGCTCGCGTAACCGGCCTTGTTCACGACCTCGGCGAAACGCTCGATGGTCTCCCAGTCGGAGCACTCGTACGTCGTGCCTGGCCAGGGGTTGAACGGAATGAGGTTGATCTTGGACGGCACGCCAGACAACAGCTTTACCAGCGCGCGGGCGTCGGCCAGACTGTCGTTGACGCCCTTCAACATGACATATTCAAAGGTGATGCGCCGCGCGTTGGACACCCCTGGATAGTTGCGACAGGCGTCGATCAGGGCCTTGATCGGGTACTTTTTGTTAATCGGGACCAACTCGTCGCGGAGCGCGTCGCGCGTGGCATGAAGCGAGATCGCAAGCATCGTGCCGCTTTCCTCGCCCCAGCGGCCGATCTCGGGCACGACGCCCGACGTCGACAGCGTTATCCGGCGTTTCGAGAGCGAAAGGCCCTCGCCGTCTGATACGACGTCCATCGCCATCTTGACGTTTTCGAAATTGTACAGCGGCTCGCCCATGCCCATGAGCACGACATTGGTGATTTTGCGATCGCCAACCGGCAACAGGCGGTCATCGCCAGGGATCGCGGCGCCTGGCCAGTCCCCGATCCGGTCGCGCGCCAGCATCACCTGCGCAACGATTTCTTCCGCCTCGAGATTGCGCACGAGACGCTGGGTGCCCGTGTGACAGAACGAGCAAGTCAGCGTGCAGCCGACCTGGCTCGATATGCACAGTGTGCCGCGCTCTGCCTCGGGAATGTAAACGGTCTCGATTTCGGGCGCCCTGGCCTCATGGCCGCGCTTCGGAAGCCTGAGTAGCCATTTGCGTGTCCCATCGATGGAAATCTGCTCGGTCACGATATCGAGCCGGTCGAGCGTGTAGCGCGCCTCGAGCCGAGCGCGGAGATCCTTCGACACATCAGTCATCATTTCGAACGATGTGACACCGCGCACATAGAGCCAGCTCCACAACTGGTTGGCGCGCATCCGGATCTGCCTGGCGGGGACGCCGACCTCTGACAGGGCGGAGGCGAGCCGGACACGGTCAAGGCCGGCGAGCGATCGTTTTGCGGCTGCACCGGCAGGGGCGTCCGGTTCAGGATGACCGCTTTTGTCGAGGACGAGGACCATGAGTGCGCGAAGCCTAACAAGGGTTGCCGGATCTTTCCCGAGACTTAATCGCGTTTGGCCGTGTGCGAAAGGCCCTCCAGTGCGCGGGGCAACGGTTGGAAGCGGGGAGACATATTGACGCTTCCTCGCGGGGCGCTGCAGGCAACTTGCGCTTCGCTCAAACTTGTGCCCGTTGTATTAACATTAAGTCTTAACGATAAAAGGGATCTGCGGGGCCGGTCTGCCCGCCCTGTTCGAGCTGCCCTCAACATATGGCTGCGGGCGTTTGCGGCGACTGTGGGCGTAGTGAGGTTTGAGAAATGCGAAGATTGAAATGGTGGCTGCGGGGGCTGAGCCAGCGCATCGCGCCGCGTTTGACATTCGCCATACTGGCCAACCGGACCTGGCTGCATGAACCCGAAATCGGACTTCTTCCCCTGCTGTCGTCCTCCAACGCCCTTGCGATCGATGCGGGCGCGAACAAGGGCGTCTACCTCTATCACTTGAGCCGGCATTTCCAGCGCGTCGTGGCGTTCGAGCCGTTGCCTGAGATGTCGGCGTTTCTGAAGGCCGCAGCTCCGCTGAATACGACCGTGCACGCCCTGGCGCTCTCGAATGCAGCGGGCGAAGCCGAAATCATGATGCCGCGAGGCTTCAACGAGCTGGCAAGCCTCGAGCCTTCGTCCGGCGCAGCCAGCAACATAGAACGCCACCGGACGCCGTTGCGCACTTTGGACAGTTTCAGCCTGAGCCCGGTGGGGTTGATCAAGATCGACGTCGAGGGGCACGAGTTCGCCGTTCTCGAAGGCGCGCGCGAGACCATTGCCCGTTACCACCCGACCATTCTGGTGGAAGTCGAGGAGCGGCATAAGCCAGGCGGCATCGCCCGCATCCGCGGCCTGCTCGAATCGTCGGGGTACGAGGGCTACTACCTCGACGGCCCAGCACTGCGTCCGATTGCTGATTTCGACCCAGCGCGCGACCAAGACGAAGGCAGCCTGCAGCGCTCGGTCAAGGTCGGGCGCTACATCAACAACTTCATCTATTTCGAGCGGCGGCAGGCGGCCGAGCGAGCGGCGACGATCAATCGCTGGCTGCGGATGCCGCCCCATGCGCAAACGGCGATGATCGACGATTCTGGCGGCGGGGGGCGCGTACCGGCATGGCATGCGGCGGTTGCGGGTGGCGGACTGCGCTTTCAGAAATACAAGGGCGAAGCACGAGCCACGGCCGACAAGGTTTGAGACTGCGTTTGGCTGGCCGGCCCTGGTGCAGCTAAAGAATGAACTTCGACAGATCGACGTTCTTGGCCAGCGCGCCGATCCGCGTTTGCACATAGGTGGCGTCGATTGTGATGGTGTCGCCGTTACGATCCGATGCTTCGAACGAGATGTCGTCGAGCACGCGCTCCATCACCGTCTGCAGGCGCCGTGCGCCGATGTTCTCGACCGTGGAATTGACCTCGACCGCAGTATCGGCCAGCGCGACGATGGCGTCATCTGAGAAGGCAAGCGTCACACCCTCGGTCGCCATCAACGCGATGTACTGCTTGATGAGGCTTGCTTCCGGCTCGGTCAGAATGCGGCGCATGTCGTCACGCGAGAGCGCGCTCAGCTCCACGCGGATCGGCAGGCGGCCCTGCAGCTCGGGCAACAGGTCAGACGGCTTGGCCACATGGAAGGCGCCGGACGCGATGAACAGCACGTGGTCGGTCTTCACCGGCCCGTACTTGGTGGCGACCGTGGTGCCTTCGATCAATGGCAGCAGGTCGCGTTGCACCCCCTCGCGCGAGACGTCAGCCCCGGCCCGGCCACTGTCGGACCGCGAACAGATCTTGTCGATCTCGTCCAGGAACACGATGCCATTGTTCTCGACGGCTTTGACCGCTTCGATCGCGATCTGGTCACCGTCGATGAGTTTGTCGCCTTCCTCGGTGATCAATAGACTATAACTGTCGAGGACCGTGACGCGGCGCGGCTTGGTACGCTGGCCGAGCGCCTTGCCCAGTATCTCGCCAATGTTGATTGCACCCATGCCACCAGGGGCACCGGGCATTTCGAACATCGGCATGCCTCCCCCCACGTCCGCGACCTGGATCTCGATCTCCATGTCGTTCAACTCACCGGCACGGAGCCGCTTTCGGAAACTCTCGCGCGTGCCGGGTGCCGCGGTCGTCCCGACGAGCGCGTCCAGCACCCTATCCTCGGCGCCTTTCTCAGCCTTGGCTTTGACCTCGCGGCGCTTCTGTTCGCGGACAAGACCAATGCCGACTTCGACCAGATCGCGAATGATGCTGTCGACGTCGCGGCCGACATAGCCGACTTCGGTGAACTTGGTGGCTTCGAGCTTCAGGAACGGCGCTCCCGCCAACCGCGCCAGCCGCCGCGCGATCTCGGTCTTGCCGACCCCTGTCGGTCCGATCATCAGGATATTCTTCGGCATCACCTCGTCCTTGAGGTCACCTTCGAGCTGCTGCCGTCGCCAGCGGTTCCTGAGCGCGATCGCAACTGCGCGCTTGGCGTCGTTCTGGCCGACGATGTAGCGATCGAGTTCGGAGACGATCTCGCGGGGTGAGAAGTTGGTCATCTTCGGAGCGTACTCCAGTTTTCTGTGTCACTCGGCCGAGACGAGTTTCAGGCCCATGATCGACCCGATCAAGACAGTGAGCAAGACCAGCCTGGCCGTGGTCGTGGGCTCGCTGTAGAAGGCGATCCCGATCAGCGCCGTTCCGGCGGCGCCGATGCCTGTCCAGACGGCGTATGCCGTGCCCAGTGGGATTCCGGCGAGCGACTTGTTCAGGAAGTAGAAGCTGATGAGGCCTAAGGCAAAAAAAGCGACAGTGGGCCACAGCCTGGTCATCCCATCAGTGTAACGGAACACCGTCGTGGTGATGATCTCGAAAAGGCCGGCAATCAGCAGGTAAATCCAGGCCATCGTTCGCGGCTCCTCAGCGGGTCGAAGCCAGTGTCTCGATGACGAGATTGGTGTTGGTGTAGACGCATATGTCGGCTGCGATTGCCATAGACTTGCGCGCGATCGCTTCGGCTTCAAGCGGCTGGTCGAGCAGTGCGCGAGCCGCCGACAGCGCGAACATGCCGCCGGAGCCTATGCCCATGATGTGGTGCTCGGGTTCCAGTACGTCGCCGGTTCCGGTCAGCACCAGTGTGGTCTCGCGGTCGGCGACGATCATCATGGCTTCGAGCCGCCTCAGGAACCGATCCGTGCGCCAGTCCTTGGCCAGCTCCACTGCGGCGCGGGTCAACTGGTCGGGGAACTGCTCGAGCTTGGCTTCCAGCCGTTCGAACAGCGTAAACGCGTCGGCCGTGGCGCCAGCGAAACCGCCGATCACATTGCCCTTGCCGAGCTTGCGGACCTTCTTGGCATTGGATTTGATGACGGTCGCACCAAGGCTGACCTGGCCATCGCCAGCAATCACGACATGCCCGCCCTTGCGCACGGTCAGAATCGTGGTGGCATGCCAGCTGGCAGAAATCGGATAAGGGTCGGAGTTTCTGATCATTTGCGCTTTGGGACCCTGGTGGGAGAGCACCGCACATCAAGCCGGCATCGCGGCGTGGCGTGCTCTGGTGCGTTCCCGACGAAGCTGATAGACCGATCAAATACATCGAGCAAGCCGCCGCGTGACGATTCTATTCTGAGAGGACGCCCTTGAAGAGGCCAGATACGAGACAGGCCACCATCGCCCGGACCACCAAGGAAACCCAGATCACGGCCACCGTGAACCTGGACGGGACCGGCGCCTACGACGTGACCACTGGCATCGGCTTCCTTGATCATATGCTGGAGCAATTGGCGCGCCACTCGCTGATCGACATATCGCTCGAGGCCAAGGGCGACTTGCACATCGATTTTCACCATACCGCAGAGGATACCGGCATCGTGCTGGGGCAGGCGGTGGCCAAGGCGCTCGGCGACAAGGTCGGAATCACGCGCTATGCCGACGTGAGTTTGCCGATGGACGAGACGCTCACTCGCGTCGCCATCGACGTCTCTGGCCGACCTTACCTGATCTGGAACGTTACATTCTCGCGGCCGAAGGTCGGCGAAATGGATACCGAACTTTTCCGCGAATGGTTTCAGGCTTTTGCCCAGAATGCTGGGATCACGCTGCACATCCAGAATGTCTACGGCGAGAACAATCATCACATCGCCGAGACCTGCTACAAGGGCTTGGCACGCGCATTGCGAAAGGCCATCGAAGTCGATCCGCGCCAGGGAGCCCGGGTACCTTCGACCAAGGGAACACTTGCCGGATGATACTCACGCTGTGGAGAATGGGAGAGGAAGGGCGCTTGTCCGTCTTTACCGTGCACGAGGAGCCGAATCCGGCCGCCGATCGTATCGATCGGGCAGAACGCTTGGCTTTTCTGCGCGACGGGTTCTCCTGGTCTGCCGCACTTTGGGCGCCGGTTTGGCTGCTGCAGCGCAGGTTGTGGGTACCGCTCGCCGTGTATGCGGCAGCGGTCGCAGCCATCGGTCTTGTTTTTGAGCTTTTCGATTTCGGCGGCGAAGCGATGGCATTGGCCATTACCGTGCTGCACCTGATCATTGGCTACGAATCCTACCAGCTGGAGCGATGGTCCTACGAGGCACGAGGGTTCACACTGGCCGGCACGGTCACCGGTCGCAGCAAGTCGGAGTGTGAGCGGCGCTTTTTTGAGACTTGGTTACCGTCGCAGCCGGTGATATCCGCGCCCGCCCGCTCAACGACCGGAACTCCGTCATCCGGCACCATGGCGGCGTCGGCCGGCCAGATGCAGGCGTCGAGCGCAGCGGGCGGCCAGTCCCGCTCCATGTCGTCCGTGCGGCAGCGCCTGTTCGGCGGCAAGACCTGAACCGGCCCTATGCAGCGCGTCGCCATCATCGACTACGGTTCCGGCAATCTCCACTCGGCGGCCAAGGCGTTCGAGCGGGCGGCCCGTGAGTCGGACGCCGAGATCTTGGTAACCGCTGACCCGCGAGTCGTCGGCCAGGCTGATCGCGTCGTACTGCCCGGCGTTGGCGCGTTTGCCGATTGCAAACGTGGGCTGATGGCCGTGCCGGGAATGCCCGAGACGCTAGAAGACGTGGTGTGGCGCAAGGCGCGTCCATTCCTTGGCATATGCGTGGGCATGCAGCTTCTGGCCGACCGCGGGCTCGAATTCGAAGTGACGGAGGGGCTCGGATGGATTGCCGGTGAAGTTCGCGCCATCGCACCTCATGACCAAAGCCTCAAAATCCCGCACATGGGCTGGAATACGCTCGAAGAGGTGCGCCCGCACGCTCTTCTCAACGGTATCCCGACAGGGAAAGACGGGCTCCATGCCTACTTCGTGCATTCTTATCATCTCGTCACACCCCACCGCGCCGATCTCGTTGCCGAGACAGCCTACGGCGGATCGCTGACGGCCATCGTCGCTCGCGGCAACGTGGCGGGAACCCAGTTCCACCCGGAAAAAAGCCAGACGCTGGGTTTGAAGTTTATCGCGAACTTCCTGGCCTGGGCACCGTAGCGGCCCAAACGATTGATCACCCGGTTCGTCGACCGCTCAATCACGCCATCGCGGCGGGGACCTGTCTTCGACGCCGCCCAGTTCGTCGATCGTCGAAACCGAATCCATCGAGGTTTGTTTGCCGACGCACACGGGACAAGGTTCCCACGCGATCTCGAAGGTCGTCAGCCGAACTCAGGGGCTCAACGCTCGTTACAAGGTCAATGTATCGACTTGACCGCTGGCAGGCCTCACGATGACCAAAGATTCATCAAAGTGATCGGCGAGACTGCTTCGCAACCGCTAGCCGTATCCCCACGTAGGAGTAGCGTACTGAATGTGACCCGACAGCGACGTCGTTTCATCCCCGGGTTGGGTATCGTAGACTAGTGTAGCGCATCTCACGTTTGGTCTCCACGGAGGGCTGGCCTCAAAACCAAACGTCAGATGCAAAAGCGACACTAGTGTAGCGCATCTGACGTTTGGTCCCCACTCGGGGCTAGACTCGAAACCAAACGCCGGATGCAAAAGCTACACTAGAATCATAGGTTTGCTAG
>PERT01000012.1 GCA_002928955.1 Hyphomicrobium sp.
GCTATATCATTGGGTTAGTGGGGCGTTCATCGCGCCTTAATTGACGCGCACGATGCCCCACCCACCAGTCAATTAAGGCGCGACGCCCCACTGGTGCCGGCCATCCGGCGGTCGCGGCGGCTCTGAAGGCGTCGGGAATTGAGGCCAGGTGTTCGCCACCGCGCTGGATTGTCATTGTCCAGCCGTTAGGGTTTGATAGCGCCACAACCGGTCAGCTGGTGTGGAGAAAAGGCATGGATCGCCGCTCGTTCCTTAAGTCGACGTCGGCTGCTGCGGCAGTGGCATCGGCAGTCGCTGTCCCAGCGGTGGCCACGCAGAGCACGGCCGATGGCGCATCATCGCCGGGCGCTCCTGCAATCCTGGCGGGCACCAAGGAGTTGGTCCTCGCGATGCCGTGGCGCGATGATGTGTCTGGACCAGCTGATCAAGCGCAGCGTCTGGCGCGGCGCCTCGAAACGGCTCTCGACGGGCGCTGGCGCATCCGGCTCGACCACCCGTCCTACGGCGGGCTCGAAGCGGTGATGACCGCACAGGCGGACCTGTACTTTGGCACCGAGAACCACAATCTTCCGTTTCATCCGGCGTTCGCGTTCTTCGCGGGGCTCCCCGGTGCCGGCGTTTTCAATGCCGATGACCTGGTGGCTTGGCTCAGGATCGGCGGCGGACAAGAGCACTGGGACGATCTTGCTGCTGAATTCAACGTGAAACCCTTCCTCGCAGGTCATCTGGGGCGCTGGCCTGGGCTCTGGTCCATGCAGCCGATCCACAGCCTTGGCGACATCGCGGGGCAGCGGGTCGCAGTCGAGGGGCTCGCGCTTGACGTGATGCGCGGGGTTGGCGCCGAGCCCGTGCAAATCAATGCCGATGGCCTCGCAAATGCACTTTCGAAGGGCGAGATCACGGCCACAGAGTTCGGAGGACCGTTGACAAGCCTGGCGCTGAGGATCCCGGCCGTCGCCAAGCACCTCAATGGGTTCGGCATTCTCGAAGGAGGTATCGCGCTCTCGTTCGGCATGCGCAAATCGTTGTGGGACCATCTCGGGACGGCCGATCGCGCAATCATCAACGCGATTCTGGCCGAAGAGGCACAGTCGTCGCTGGCGGAGATGCGCGCCCACGAAAAACCCCTGCGCGGCATGCTCCGCGACGTGTTTGGCGTCATCTTCACGCCGCTGCCGTCGGATGTGGCGATCGCAATCGACAGGGTGGCAGAGGCTGTCGTCGCACATGCCGGCAGCGTCGACCCAACGGCTCAACGCATCAACGCCAGCTATCACGCCTTCCGAAACGCCGCTTGGGGGCTCGAACGGCAGAATGTTGCAGCGCACACATCGTGACCTGTTAGACCGCGAATTGTATGGTAAAAATAGGCATTTCCATCTCGCCATGGGGGCGATCGCATCATAGTCTTGTGGAGTAGCCGCGCCAATTGCTGGGTGTGGCCTTAGCCGGTCGAAGGAGAGCCCCGAATGAGCATCGATCACCACGCCGACTTGAAGCGCTATGTGCCGGCACCGAATGAAAAGGCCGTGGCCGGAATTATCAAGCACCTCGGCATCGCCTTGAAGAGCAACGACGCTTCGATGGTTTCGTGCTCAAGCAAGGACGAGCTTGCCCGCGTCCGCGACAGCTGGCTGAAGAAGAAGCTGGCCTTGACAGACGACGACAAGGCGCTCGATGCCGCGATCAAGGCGGTATGCGACAAGATGAAAGCCGACAAGAACAAGAGCCGTGTGGCCTTCTACTACCTGCTGGCTGACTCCTACGGCAAACTCGAAATGCTCGCGAAATAGGCTACCCGCGGTGCATTCCCCGGTGGCCGTGCTCGTGTAGCTTTGCGTCTGACGTTTGGTCCCCGCCCGCGGCTGGTCTCGAAACCAATCGTCAGACGCAAAGCTACACGAGACGACGGCATGTCCATTTGCATTGCCGGGTCGCTGAGCGATGGATCGGGATGACGCGAAACATTGCGCGCCCCCCTGCTGGACCATACTCTATGATCCATGAGCAAACGCCAACCCAGTCTCAGCGACAAGTTCGAGCTCGATGAAAGCCGTCAACTGCTCAGTGGCACGCAGGCGATCGTCCGGCTCGCACTGATGCAGAAATTCCGTGACCGGGCGGCAGGGCTCGACACGGCCGGCTTTGTCACCGGCTACCGGGGCTCGCCGATCGCGACGATCGAGAGCGCGTTCGCGGCCGCCGGCGACATACCGCCTCGGAACGACATTCTTTTCCAGCCGGCGATCAATGAGGACCTAGCGGCTACAGCGATCTGGGGCACGCAACAAGCTGAGCTGAGAGGCGAGGGCAAGTTCGACGGCGTGTTCGCTATCTGGTACGGAAAGGGACCGGGCGTCGACCGTTCGGGCGACGCGTTCCGCCACGCCAACCACGCTGGCACTTCCAAGCATGGCGGCGTGATCGCACTCATGGGCGACGATCACACCTGTGAAAGCTCGACCAGCGCGCACCAGTCCGAATTCGCATTCATCGACGCCATGATCCCGATCCTCAATCCGGCCGGCGTGCAGGAGATACTTGACTACGGGCTGTACGGCTTCGCGCTCTCGCGATATGCGGGCGTCTGGACCGGAATCAAGTGCGTGAAGGACAACGTCGAGAGCACTGCGACGGTCGATGGAAGCCTCGACCGTATCACGATCCATGCGCCTTCGGAGACGGAGTGCCCTTTGCCTGACGGCGGGCTCAACATCCGGCTGGGTGACACGCCGGTCGCCAAGGAAGCACGCCTGCACGATTGGAAGCGTTCGGCGATCCAGGCTTTCGTCCGCTCCAATCGGCTAGACCGCGTGATATTCGATGGTGGCACGCATCCGGCCATCGGCATCGTCACCACCGGCAAGAGCTACCTCGACACCCGTGCCGCACTGGCCGCGCTCGGCATCGACGAGACCCGCGCGGCGCAATTTGGCCTCGCCCTTTACAAGGTCGCGATGACATGGCCGCTCGAACCGGCAGGGCTCGCCGAGTTTGCATCGGGGCTAGATCTGATCGTCGTCGTCGAAGAGAAGCGCTCACTCATCGAGACGCAGCTGAAAGAACAGCTCTACGACCTGCAGCACCGGCCGCGCGTGATTGGCAAGCGCGACGAGCATGGCGCCTGGCTGTTCCCGCCCCAAGGGACGCTCGATCCGCTCGACATTGCTTTGGCCATTGGCTCGCGGATCCTGGAACGCAAAGGTGACGCGGGATTGTCGGCTGCCGTGACACAACTACAGGCACTCAAATCCGACAAACCCTCTGATCCCGAAGCTTTTACGCGCACGGCCTATTTCTGCGCCGGTTGCCCGCACAATTCCTCGACCGTCGTCCCCGCGGGCTCGCACGCTTACGCAGGCATCGGCTGCCACTACATGGCACAGTGGATGGACCGTGCGACGGAAGGCTTCACGCAGATGGGCGGGGAGGGCGCGAACTGGATCGGCGAGGCACCGTTCTCCAAACGAGGGCACGTGTTTCAGAACATCGGTGACGGTACCTACGTGCACTCGGGCTCGCTCGCGATCCGTGCGGCGGTTGCCGCCAAAACGACCATGACGTTCAAACTTCTTTACAACGATGCCGTCGCAATGACCGGCGGACAGCGCCTGGACGGTGGGCTAACTGTGCAACAGATGGCTGCTCAGATGTTGGCCGAAGGTGTGGGACGTCTCGATATCGTCACCGATGAGCCCGGGAAGTTCAGGCAAGGCGATCTGCCTGGCGGGGTCCGCGTTCATCATCGTCGCGACCTCGATACCGTCCAGCGCGAGCTTGCCGGTATCCAAGGCGTCACGGTCCTGATCTATGACCAGACCTGCGCCGCGGAGAAGCGCCGGCGATGGAAGCGCGGCACCCTGATCAGCCCCAACCGGCGCGTGTTCATCAATCCGCTGGTCTGCGAGGGCTGCGGCGACTGCGGAAGAAAGTCGAATTGCGTCGCCGTCCTGCCCCTGGAAACTCCCTTCGGCCGCAAGCGCGAGATCGACCAATCCCAATGCAACAAGGACTTTTCGTGCGTCGAAGGCTTCTGCCCAAGCTTCGTCACGCTTGATGGCGCAACCCCGAGAAGGAATGCGCACACCAACGCCGTCGACACCGCTGGACACCTCACGGCGGCCTCCACGCGCGCCACAGAGCCCGAACCAGCAAGGCCGGCCCTTGATCGGCCCTTTGCTGTACTGGTAACCGGAGTCGGCGGAACGGGGGTCGTGACGGTATCGGCGGTCCTTGCACAAGCCGCCCACATCGCGGGCCTCGGCTTCGGCTCGATCGACGTAACGGGCATTGCGCAGAAGGGCGGCGCGGTGGCCTGTCATCTTCGCATCGCCGAGCGGACCCAAGACATCACCGCCATCCGGGTCGGCGTTGCGGACGCCGATCTCATCCTGGGCGGCGACCTCGTGGTGACGGCGTCCAACAAGATCCTGGAGACAATCCGCCGCGATCACACCACCGTCGTTCATGCGACGTCCGAACTCGTCACAGGCGGCTTCACACGCGATCCCGGGCTCATGGTGCCTGGAGCGCGACTCGCGACTGCCATCGCCGAGCGTGTCGGCCGCGGCGCGCTTGTGGCGGTCGACGCCCATGCTGCGGCGGTCGACGCCTTCGGCGACAGTCTCTACGCCAACATGGTTCTGCTGGGCGTGGCGGTCCAAAAAAATGCGATGCCGATCCCGGCGGAGGCATTGGAGATGGCCATCCAAATGAACGGGACAGCGGTCGAGACGAACATCGCGGCGTTCCGGCTCGGCCGCGAGCTTGGAGGCCGGAAGCCCGCGAACAGTGTCGCCCGGAGATCCGCGAGCCCGGCCCCAGCCGGGACGACAGTGGCTGGCGAGCTCGAAACCATCGTGGCCATCCGCTCGGCGTTCCTCGAGGAGTACCAGGACGCCGCCCTCGCCCAGCGCTATCGTCGGCGCATCGAGGCCCTGGGATCGCTGGAACGGACACATTCGCCGGGCCACTCCGGCCTCACGGAGGCCGCGGCACGCGGCTACTTCAAGCTGCTCGCCTACAAGGACGAATACGAGGTCGCGCGCCTGCAGACCGACGCCACCTTCGAGCGCCTCATGGCTGCAAAATTCGAAGGCGTGCGGCGCATTTCTTACCATCTCGCTCCACCCATCTTTACCCGTCGCGATCCGCGCACGGGCGAACCTCGGAAATTGCGTTTCGGTCCGTGGATACGTCCCCTGCTCAAGTTCCTGGCGAAGGGCAAGGTTTTGCGCGGGACCCCTTGGGACCCGTTCGGCTACACGGCCGAGCGCAAACTCGAACGCCGGATGATCTCAGAATTTGAGGCTCTGCTCGACGAGATCGCCAAGCGGCTGTCGCCCGAAACCCATGCGGCGGCTGTGGCATTGGCCGCACTTCCCGAGGACATTCGCGGATTTGGGCACGTCAAGCGCGAGAATTGCGAAGCGGCCAAGCGGCGTGAAGCTCAGCTGCTGGTCACGCTCCGGCGGCCTCCGCGACAGCCAGAGCACCGCCCGGCCGCCGAATAATCCGAAGCATGGCATTCAGCCGCGATCATGTGATGACGAGCCGCGACCCTCTAAGACGGTCGGGCTAGCTTCCTTTTCAATGCGACCTTGGTGTATCCTGATACAAATGCGCCGGTTGCATCGGCAGCTTCAACGCGCTTTGGTTTCGGCACGACGCAGCCGCAGCCGCCGCACTGTTCGTTTTGGATCAAACACACACAACCCAGAGTTCGTCCATGAATGCGACATCGCTCGACGAATTGAGGGGCGGCTTGGCCGGCCGAAGCAACGTGGACGAAAAGATGCAGCAGGTCCGCGAGCTACTGGTCGGAGAAGACTTGCGGCAGATGGAAGCGCGGCTTGCGGCAACGGACCTGCGCTTGAAGGAGTTGGAGCGCTCGCTCGGCAACAGGCTCGACGCACTGGCGGCGCGTCTCGATGCGCTGGCCGGGGAGATGACGGCCGAGCGCCGGTCGAGTTTTGAGCAGCTCGCCAAAACCATCGTCGGGCTCGGCGATGATATCCGCCGCATCGGCAGGGATTGATCGCGCCCGCCCCACTATCTTGAGGGCCATCGCGAGCAGAGGGTTTGATGTCGGAACCGCAACTTTCCAAGTCCGAGGGTGTCACACGGCTCAAAGAGCTCTTGTTCGACAACGAGAACCAAACGCTGATCGAACTCGCGCGGCGCATCGATGCGCTTTCCGAAGCCGGCATTGCTGATCGCAAGCGGCTCTACGACGAACTTAAGGGATTGTCGGACCAGGAGCGCAGGGACCGGCTTCAAATCCTTGAACGCATCGACGGCCTCCACGAGCGCCTCGGCACCCCCGATAGACTTGAGTCGAGCGTTGCAGGCGTCATCGACGGCGCCATTCGCAGGGCCGAGGTCGATCGGCACGAGCAGTTGGCAAGTGCTATGTCGCCGCTTGTCGTCCGCACTGTCAAAACAGAGATCCGCAACAGCCGCGACGACCTGGTCGAAGCACTCTACCCCATGACCGGCCGCATGGTGAGGGCCTATGTCGCCAGCGCCATCAAGGATCTGATGGCTCAGATCAACCGCAAGCTCGAGCAGAACCCGTTCATGCTCAGACTTGCGTCCCTCACGACGGGCCGATCGGTTGCGGAGCTGGCGCTCGCTGACAGCCAGCGCACTTCAGTCGAGGAGCTGTACCTCATTCAGCGCGACACCGGCGCGTTGATTGCCCATTGGCCGGAGAGCGCGCCGGATGCCAACCGCGACCAGATGGTGTCGGGCGTCCTGACGGCGTTGACCGAGTTCGCGAGCGAAGCCTTCAGCGACGACGGCCGGGCACTGCGCCAGATTGATCTCGGCGCATCGCAGGTATACCTCCGATTGTCGCCGCTCAACTTGTTGGCGGTGCGCTGCACGGGCTCCGCGCATGCGGCCGTCGAGCAGGCAATCGACAACGAGTTCCTGAGCGGTCTCGAGCGGCTTTCCCAGCTTGACAAGGCTTATCCGCCTGGCACCAGGCCTGGAGCCCTCAATAGCGAACTGCTCAATGGACTGTCGCAGAACCTGAAGACCAGAATTGCTGAGACTGAGGCTCAGTTTGCGGCTCCGCGCGCGGGCACCGCGCTTCTGAAATCGCTCGCGTGGGTGATCGGATTGCCAATGCTGGCGTGGTTTACCTGGTCTGCGTTCACCAACTATGAGACCGCGCGGGTGCGCAAGATCGCACTCGGCGTCGTGAAATCGAACGTTGAACTCATGGGCTACCCCACCAACGTGCTCGTCGAGCCCCGCGGACGGACGATCACGCTCTCAGGCCTGGCTCCACTGCCGGGGGCTCGCGACAAGGTTATTGCGGATCTGAAGGCGGCACTGCCGTTGAGCGACATCCGGGATCAGATGGCCATCGTTCCGAACGGCTTGGCCGGCGCTGAACCGCTGTTCCGGAACGTCAAAAAGGATCTGGTCGAACTCGAACGCGAATCGAACCGCACGGCGGTGTTGATCGCGATCGACCGGAGCATTCGCGCGCTCTCCGGTCTCAACCTGCCGCTGGCGCGGATCCGATCCGATCTCGGGGACAGCAAGTATGGCCCTCCCATCGAGAGCGCGACAGTGGTCGTCGATCAGGCGCAGAAACGTCTTGCCGAGCTCAGGATTCAGGCGATTGCCACTTCCGGCACCGCCAGCGACTTCGCACGACTAGGCGGGGAAACGCGCGCGATCAGCGACATACTTGCATCGGCCACGGCAAGCCTCTCTTCGATCCTGCCGGAACCGGCAAGGCTTCCTGCACCTGCCGACGTCGCCGTCGGACGGGACAATGCCGGCACACTGGTGCCGAACGCGGATCGGCTGGCTGGCGAAGCCGAGCGGCTGGCTGCCACGGTCGCCACCCTTGGCCAGACCACGTCGCTCAAAACGACGCAGCAGAGCAACGAGGCGGAAATTGCGTCCCTCCGCGCGAGGCTTGCAGCGCTCGAAAGCCGTCCACTGTCCGCCTCACCGCTTCCACAATTGGTCTCGCCGCGGGACCGGCTTGCAGCCTGGGCAAGAGCAAACGCCATCTTCTTTGCCAACAACCTCGATTTCCGTGATGCTGACCGCACGGCCCGGATGCTTGATGAACTGGCGCAGTTGATCCTGGCCAGCGACAGTCTGGTCCGGGTCGTCGGCTATACCGACGAAATCGGCATCGCCGCCCGCAACTCGACACTGAGCCTCACGCGCGCCGAGACAGTGCAAGCAGCTCTCGTGCAGCGCGGCGTGCCGCCCAACCGTCTGATTGCGCTCGGTCGCCAGAACGCGATCGACATCTCGCCCACCAAGGGCACCCAGAGCGCGAACCGTCGTGTCGAGTTCGAGATCGGTTTCATCGGCGAAAACAGTCCATGATCGCGCGGAAGATCATGTTGCTGGGCGAGATCGGCGTCGGAAAGTCCTCGATCGCGAAACGGCTCGTACTTGACCGCTTCGAGTTCGACTACAAGCCGACCATCGGCGTCGACGTCTACCAGTATGATGTGCCCGACGATGCCGGCCGCCCTGGAATGCGTCTCATCGTGTGGGACACCGACGGCAATTTTGGCGATGCCATCTTCCGCCATGTCTACATGAAGCAGGCGAGTGCCGCGATGATTGTCGGCGACGTGACCCGCCGCGGCACGCTCGAGGCCATGGCCAGGCTGGGCGAGGGCTTTCTAGATGCCTTCCCCGGACGTCATTTCACCTACCTCGTGAACAAGTTCGATCTGCTGGCAGAGGGTCAACTGCCGGACCTGCCGGAGCCACTGACCCGGCAGGGGATCCCGCTGGTCCGGACCAGTGCACTGACCGGCGACAACGTACGAGAGGCGTTCCGTGCCGCAGCCGAAATCATCCATCGCCGCGCCCACTGACGGGACCGCCGTCGACGCGGCCACCATCTTGGCCACTGGACGGCACGCGGCGGAACTCGGCCTCTTTGGTCTGGTCTGGCTCGATACCAATCTCCTGGCGCGATCACGCTTCGGATCACTGGTCGACTTCGTTGAGACCGGACGTCCCGTGACCGACAGCTTGCCACCGTTGATCGGGCTCGAAGTTGACATTCAATCGTTGAAGGAAACGCCGGACCGCGTTCTCGAATTGCCGGCAGTGGCTCTCGTGACGTCTGCCGGTCCCGCACCACGGCTCAATTTCACCGTTTTCTGGATCTCAACCGCTGACCGCTTCCTGCTGCTGGTCTATCGCGCGTCATCCCGGTCGGATTTCGAGGTGGAGCTGACGCGCCAGGTTCGGGGTCGGCTCATTGCCGAAGCAGAAGTTCAGGCCAAATCGCGCGAGTTGACTCGCGCAAACGCTGAGCTCGAGCAATTCGCCTCGATCATCTCTCACGATCTCAAGGCGCCCCTGCGTGCCTTGCGGTATCTGACCGACGAAGCGGTGGAGGCGGTGGCCAATGGCGCGTCCGATGACGCAGGACGACTGCTGGGCGAGATGCGTCACCAGGCTTGGCGCATGTCGCGCATGATGTCCTCGTTGCTCGAGTATGCGAGCGCAGGACGCAAAACGGACATGTTAACCATGGTCGACACGCGAGCGCTCGTTCAGGCTGTTGTGACCTCGCTGCCGAAACCACCGGCCATGAGAGTCGAGATCGCTGGTTCGTGGCCGAAAATCGAAACGCTGGAAGCCCCGCTCGATCTTGTGCTGCGCAACCTCATCGACAACGCCATCAAACATCAGGACCGGTTGGACGGCACGATACGCATCGAGGCGGTCGACACAGCCACGCAACTAGCCGTCAGCATCTCAGATGATGGCCCCGGCATCCCGCCTTCGGCCCATGAAAGCATCTTCCTGCCGTTCAGGACGCTGGGCGGTCCGACTGGCGGCACGGGCATGGGGCTGGCGCTTGTCCGACGCACGCTCGAAACGCTTGGCGGACGGATCCAGGTCGTCTCGGGCCGGGACGGCAGCCGCGGCGCGACATTCCTGTTGATCTGGCCCAGGATCATTGCGCAATCGTAAATCGGTCGAGCCATTCGACAGCCTTGCGCCAATCCCGTCATTGCGAAATTGCCACTGGTAGAACTGAACTTCTCCGCCTAACCTGAAACCAGTGGTGGGCGGAAAATGGATGCGACGTTCGATCGGGATTGAGAATGACCTCGTCTTCATCTAGCTCAGGCGGAGAGTTCCTCGCCAAGAAGAGCGTTTTGATGCGCGCCCGCCAGGGATTGCCACAACTCGCGAATATCTTGATCATCGAAGACGAGACTTTCGACGCGGAGCGGCTTTCGGCGACGCTGCGCGTCATGTTCGGCTACGAACTTGTGGTCCGCCGGGCAGCGACGCTTGCCAGCGCGCTCGACCGGATCATCGAACAGAAGCCCGATATTATATTTCTCGATGACGTTCTGAAGCCGAGCGATGACGCAAGCCAGTCGATCCCGTATATTCGGCGCGCCGGATACGAGGGACCGATCGTCGTGGTCAGCGGTCAGGTAACCCGCACACGGCGGGCCACGCTTTTGGCAGCAGGCGCCACGGACGTCATCCACAAGGACGACGTCGACAGTGTCAGGCTTGCCGAGGCTCTGGTCCGGGTGTTGAAAAACTCGTGATCCTCGACACTGCCCGCAACGGCTGATTGTTCAGACGGCTTCCGGGTTTGCGCTGGCATGAGATTGCGCCACGCAGTAAATCTTCACGTCCGGAGCGCTCTCGCGCGGCCACCAAAGCAAACGACTTCGCAATCAGAAGCGCCTTCAAATCCACGGGACAAAACCGACATGGCTTCAGAAATTCCGCACTTTATCGGCGGCAAGCGAACATCGTTCACATCCAAGCGCTTCAGTGACGTGTTCTGGCCGATGACGGGTGAAGTCGCGGCCCGCGTAAATCTGGCCAACGGTTCCGACGTCCGCGCCGCGATCGCGGACGCCAAGGCCGCGCAGCCAGGCTGGGCTCAGACCAATCCGCAACGGCGGGCGCGCGTCATGATGACGTTCGTGCAACTGATCAATCGTGATATGGCGAAATTGGCCGACATACTGTCGCGCGAACACGGTAAGACCATCGCCGACGCCAAGGGCGACATCCAGCGCGGGCTCGAAGTGGCCGAGTTCGCCTGCGGCATCCCGCATCTGTTGAAGGGCGAGTACACCGAAGGCGCTGGCCCCGGCATCGATCTTTATTCCTTGCGCCAGCCGCTTGGCGTGGTCGCCGGGATCACGCCGTTCAACTTCCCGGCCATGATCCCGCTGTGGAAGGCCGCACCGGCGATCGCCTGCGGCAATGCCTTCATCCTGAAGCCGTCCGAGCGCGCGCCGTCGGTGCCGTTGATGCTGGCGGAGTTGTTCATCGAAGCCGGTCTGCCGCCGGGTGTGTTTAACGTGGTCAACGGCGACAAGGAAGCGGTCGACGCGATCCTGGATGACCCGGACATCATGGCCGTTGGTTTCGTCGGCTCGTCGGACATCGCCCAGTACGTCTATGCCCGCGGCGCGGCAAGCGGCAAGCGCGTGCAATGCTTCGGCGGCGCCAAGAACCACATGATCGTGATGCCCGACGCCGACATGGACCTAGCGGCCGATGCGCTGATCGGCGCCGGCTACGGCTCGGCCGGCGAGCGCTGCATGGCGATCTCGGTTGCGGTGCCCGTGGGTGAGACCACCGCCGACCGGCTGATGGCCAAGCTCATCCCCCGCGTCGAAAGTCTCAAGGTCGGGCCATCGACCTCGCCCGACGCCGACATGGGGCCGCTTGTCACGCGTGAGCATCTCGCCAAAGTCTGCGGCTACGTCGATCTCGGCGTGAAGGAAGGCGCGGAACTGGTGGTCGACGGCCGCGATTTCAAGTTGCAGGGTTACGAAAGCGGCTTTTACATGGGTGGATGCCTGTTTGATCGCGTCACGCCCGATATGCGCATCTACAAAGAAGAGATATTCGGGCCGGTGTTGTCGGTCGTGCGCGCCAAGAACTACGACGAGGCGCTGCGGTTGCCCTCCGAGCACGAATACGGCAACGGCGTCGCCATCTTCACCCGTGACGGCGACGCCGCGCGCGATTTTGCCGCCCGCGTCAACGTCGGCATGGTCGGCATCAACGTGCCGATCCCGGTACCGCTCGCCTACTACACATTCGGCGGCTGGAAGCGTTCGGGCTTTGGCGATTTGAACCAGCACGGCCCCGACGCGATCCGATTCTACACCAAGACCAAGACCATCACCTCGCGCTGGCCGTCCGGCATCCGCTCCGGCGCCGAGTTCTCAATCCCGACGATGAAGTGACGCGCGCCCCAAGATCTTTCAACTTTATCTTGAGTACAAGGGAACATCCTCATGGCAACGTACCGGCTGCATGGCTTCGGTCGATCGGGCAATACGTACAAGGTTGCAATGTACCTCGCCGCCGCCGGGCTCGACTGGGAGCCGGTGTTCGTCAGCGTTGCCGCGGGCGACACGCGCGATCCGGCGTGGCGCGCAACATACAATCCGATGGGCGAGATACCGGTTCTCGAGATCGGCGCGCGCAAGCTTACGCAATCCGGCGCCATCCTGATGGAACTCGCCGATAGCACTGGCCACTTCGCAGCCGCCACGCCGGAAGACAAAAGCGAGATCCTGCGCTGGATACTCTGGGATAACCACAAGTTCACCAACCACTTCGCCGCCCGGCGTTTCATCAAGGCCTTCGCCCCTCAGGAGCCGCAGCCACAGGTGCTGGAGTGGCTCAAGGTGCACATCGATCAGAACCTCGCCGTACTCGAGCAGCACTTGGCTACTCGCGCGTACGTGGTTGGTTCGAAGCCGACGATCGCGGACTTCTCACTGGCCGGCTACATGTACTACCCGACGGCGGAAACTGGCTTCGACCTCGCGGCCACCAACCCCAATATCACCGCTTGGGCCGCGCGTATTGCCAAGCTGCCGGGCTGGAAGCACCCCTACGAGATGCTGCCGGGCGGCATCCCCAAGCCACTCCGCTGACGACTTCGAGACCGCCGTTCCATCCGGGTCAACCTTAACGGCTGGCGCGGGTTGATGATTCCGCAAACCACTCATACCCTGTCCGAGCTCAAAACGGACGACAGTGCGTTGAAGCTGATATTGCTGCGGTGGGGTGTCGCACAACCGGTTGCGCCTTTATTTTCCCCGGCATTCGTGTTGGTAGGGGCTGAACAGATTGAGCCACCGAGGGGTAAGGATGTTCTATCGTTCAATCGTTTTCGCCATGGCCGTCATCGCAGCTGCTCCCGCCGGAGCGAACGACAAGCTCAAGCTGCCGCCCGAGGTGACGCCCAAGTTGCGCGCCGCCTGCGAAAGCGACGTCCGCCGCCTGTGCATCGGCGAGGATCCGACGGTCGACAAGGTCAAAAGCTGCGTGATGTCGAAGTTCTTCGAGCTCGGCAAGAAATGCCAGTTCGAGATCGCAACGGCCGGTTTCGCGCCGAACTGACGACTTCCAGTTAGGTCATATCGGCAAGCTTTTGAGGTCGGGCGCCGTCACGTCCGGAGGGAGTTCAGGGTACTCGTCGGGCGCGCCGCGCCGGTTGACCCACATGGTGCAAAACCCGAACGCCTTCGCGCCCGCGATATCCCACCGATTGGACGACACGAACGTGATCGCCGATGGCGCAACATTGAAGTGTCGCGTCGCCAGTGCGTAGACCGCCATCGAAGGCTTGAACGTCCCGGCCGCTGCCACCGACATCACGGCGTCGAACAGACCCGCGAGGCTCGCGGCGGCTACGGCGTCGTCGAGCATGTCCAAGTCGCCGTTCGATAGAATGGCCAGTCTGGCGCCACCCTCCTTCAATCGCGCGAGCACATCTTTCGCTTCCGGATAGGCGGACAAGTCCGCATAGGCATTGAGCAGCTTGTCCCGCACGCCCTGCGGCACTCCACCCGTCGCGGAAATCGCAAAGTCCAGGCTCTCGGACGTCAACTGCCGGAAACTTCGGTGACGCCCCATTCCGACATGGGTCCATGTATACTCGAGTTGCTTGTTGCGCCAGATTTCAGACAGCCGTTCCCAGCCCGGCCCAATGGCGGCCGCATGACGACTCGCCGCGGAATGCACATCAAACAGCGTGCCATAGGCGTCGAAAACATAGATGCGATTCTCGGCCATTGGCTTTCCTCAAACTGGAAGCGGCGCCGGGAAGCACCCCGATCGCCGCTGCAGATTAACATCGAAGGCCAGCCAATCGATGATCAGGCGGCCTTGACCGCAGCCGGTTTGGCGACCGAGGCGAGGTAGTCCATGGCGGCAGCGACGCCACCCTTTTTGTGGGGCACGCCAGCCACGTCGAGCCCCATCTCGACACCCGTCAGCGCTCCCATGATCGTGAGGTCGTTGGTATCGCCCAAGTGGCCGATACGGAACACCTTGCCGGCCAACTTGTTGAGACCGGTGCCCAGCGACATGTTGAACGTTTCGAGCACGATCTTGCGGAACGTGTCGGCGTTGTGCCCCTCTGGCATCATCACGGACGTGACGACGGGCGAGTAGTACTTCGGATCGCGGCAAAGTATCTCAAGACCCCAGCCGCGAACGGCTCGGCGCACGGCCTCTGCGTGTCGCTCGTGACGGGCAAAGACGTTGTCGAGACCCTCCTCGTGCAGCATCTTGATCGCCTCATCGAGGCCGTAGAGCAGCCCCGTCGCGGGCGTGTAGGGGAAGAAGCCGCTGGCGTTGTTCGCGATCATGTCGTCCCAGTTCCAGAACGCACGGGGCAGCGTGGCCGACTTGGACGCGGCGAGCGCCTTTTCGCTGACAGCGGTAAAAGACAGCCCTGGCGGCAGCATCAAACCCTTCTGCGAGCCAGAAATGGTAACATCAATGCCCCACTCGTCATGGCGCAAGTCCATGGATGCGAGTGACGATACGGTATCGACCATCAGCAGCGCCGGGTGGCTGGCTGCGTTCATGGCCTTGCGAATCTCGTCGGGCCATGTTCGGCAGCCTGTCGCGGTCTCGTTGTGGACGATGCAGACGGCCTTGATCTCGTGCGCCGTGTCCTGACGAAGACGCTGCTCGATCACGTTGGCATCGCCACCGATGCGCCAATCGGTCGGGATGAAATCGACCTGAAGACCCATGCGCTCGGCCATCACCTTCCAAAGCGTACCGAACTGACCGGTCTCGACCATCACGATTTTGTCGCCGGGCGAAAGCGTGTTGACGAGGGCGGCTTCCCATGCGCCCGTCCCAGAAGCTGGGAAAATAATGACGTGGCCAGTGGTCTTGAAGATCGATTTCACGCTCGACAGCACGCGCTTGCCGAGAGCCTGGAATTGCGGTCCGCGATGATCAAGGATTTGTTGCGACATCGCGTTCATCACGCGCTCGGGAACCGGGGTGGGCCCGGGAATCTGCAGAAAGTGACGTCCGGCTTGGCGGGGCTGATTTGACATGGGTGTTCCTCGTTCGCGCGCAGTTTTCGACAGAGACCGAAGGTCGGACCAAGCAGCCGAAACTGGCAGCATGCCCGATGCGGCGGCATGGCCTGCACGCTTTTTTGGCAAGAGCGCAAGCTATAGGGGCGAACTCGAAATATCGTCAAGATCGACAACGAAAATCCGCGCTGCGGCATGAATGTCCTTCTGTCCGACCCAAATCTGTCGACCCGCAAAACGTCTGAAGGCAAACTCATTGTGCAGGTGCGATATAGCGGTATGGACGTCTCTGATCGGCACGGCTATGGTCCTGCCAACCGTGATGGGTCCTCTTGAGCGGTGGGGTCGCCTCGAATCTCACTCGAATCTCAAATGGGACGAGGCTCGAATTCGGCACAACCTTTCGGCACAACCTTTCGGCACAACTCTTCGGCACAATTCAGCGCTGCAGAGCTGCAAACTCAAATGCAGGTGGACGTGACGTTCCGATATCGAGACGCATGCGGACGTGCGAGCCCAAGTCTTGCCGTGCAAGCGCAAAGTACATCGCTTTGAATTCAACTCAGTAAATCCGGCACCCTCGGCTCATGGTCAAATCTCCTCAAGATTTCGCAGCTGGTCTGGTGCTCATTGCCATTGCATCGATCGCATGGATCTCGACGCTCGGCTTGCCGTTTTCGCAGGTTGGCGGCGTTGGGTCAGGCATGTTGCCTAAGTCGACGGCGCTGATCCTCGGCGCGCTCGGACTGCTCATCGTCGTGGGCTCGCTGATGTCCGAAGGGCCACCACTCGAACGCTGGAGCGTCCGTGAGGCGGCGATGGTCCTTGGCGGCGTGTTGGCCTTCGCACTCACCATCCGCGGCACGCCATTGCCGGCCCTCGGGTTCAACATCCCCGCGTTGGGCCTAGCGGTGGCAGGTCCGCTGGCGGTGCTGATTGCCGCCCAGGCCGACCGCTCGACCCGACTGATCGAGGTGGTGATCTTCGCCGTCGTGCTCACTGCGCTCTGCATTATCCTATTCCGGTTCTTGCTGGGGCTCCCGATCCCGGTCTTCCCGCCCCTGCTTGGCTACTGAGGAAACGGCGCATGTTCGATATCCTCGGCAACCTTGCCCTCGGCTTTACGGTCGCGCTGACCGTGAAGAACCTGGCGCTTTGCTTTGCCGGCTGCCTCATCGGCACGCTGATCGGTGTGCTGCCGGGCGTCGGCCCGATCGCCACCATCGCCATGCTGCTGCCAATCACCTACGGACTAGACCCGATCGGCGCGCTGATCATGCTGTCGGGAATCTATTATGGCGCCCAGTACGGCGGCTCGACCACGGCCATCCTCGTCAACATTCCGGGTGAAGCGACCAGCGTGGTCACCACGCTCGATGGCCACCAGATGGCCAAGCAGGGCCGCGCTGGCGTGGCCCTCGGAACTGCCGCAATCGCGTCGTTCTTCGCCGGCACCTTCGCGACGCTGGTGGTGGCGGGATTGGCCCTGCCCATGACCGCCCTGGCCTTGAAGTTCGGGCCCTCCGACCGCTTCGCTCTCATGGTGATGGGCCTCGTTTTTGCGGTGGTGCTGGCGCGCGGATCGGTGCCCAAAGCGCTCGCCATGATTGTTCTTGGCATTCTTTTGTCGACAATCGGTACCGACGGCGAAACCGGTGAAGACCGGATGACCTTCGGCCTACCGCAAATTTCCGATGGTCTCGATTTCGCAGTCATCGCAATGGGGATCTTCGGATTTGCCGAAATCCTGAAAAACCTCGAAAATCCAGAGGCGCGAGACGTGGTGCGCGGCACCATCGGCCGGCTGCTTCCTTCGCGCGACGACTTGAGGGCTTCGGCGGCACCTGCCATGCGCGGCACGCTGCTCGGATCATTTCTTGGAATCCTGCCCGGCAACGGCGCAGTGCTGGCACCGTTCGCCTCGTACACGCTCGAGAAGCGCATTGCCAAGGATCCGTCTCGCTTCGGCAATGGTGCGATCGAGGGCGTGGCCGGCCCGGAAGCCGCCAACAACGCCGGCGCGCAGACATCTTTCATCCCGCTCCTCACGCTCGGCATCCCGCCCAACGCGGTGATGGCACTGATGGTCGGCGCGATGACCATCCACGGCCTCATTCCCGGCCCTCAGATCATGTCCAAGCAGCCTCAGCTGTTCTGGGGACTGATTGCATCGATGTGGATCGGCAATCTCATGCTGTTGATCATCAACCTGCCACTCGTCGGCTTGTGGGTGCGGCTGCTGAAGGTGCCCTACCGCCTGATGTTCCCGGCGATTCTGCTGTTCTGCTGTATTGGTATCTACTCCATCGGCAACAAGCCCGAGGACGTGATGATGACAGCTGCATTCGGTTTCATCGGTTATTCGCTGTTGAAGCTCGGCTTCGAGCCGGCGCCGCTGCTGTTGGGCTTCGTGCTGGGCAGACTGATGGAAGAGAACCTGCGACAGGCGATGTCAAAAGCTGGCGCGACCCTTCTGTCGCTGTTTGACAGTCCATTGGCCGCGAGCCTTTTGGTGTTCAGTGCGGTGCTCTTGTTGCTGGCCGTGCTGCCTGCGGTTCGCAAGAGCCGCGAGGAGGTATTCCAAGAGTAACGCCAAAACCGACGAGCCGTCACGTCATTGGCGACGGACAGGCAACGATCTGGTAGCCGATTGGTCTATAGACAATCGACTTCAGTTGTAATCAAAAGGTAGAAGTTGCACTGCTCGCGCCAATGACGAGCGGGTTTGATCGGGAAAGAGGGTTTTGCGGTCGTTTCACGGCCAGCGAAATCACGGGAAACGCGCCAAACAGAGGATCCACTCAGCAAATGAATCGTAACGCTTCCAAACTTCTCGCCACGCTCCTGGCCAGCATTGCGGCCGCAGGCTCGGCACTCGCGGCATATCCTGAGCGGCCGGTCACCATGATCGTACCGTTCGCGGCAGGCGGTCCTACCGACCAGGTCGCCCGCATCGTCGGCGAACACATGTCGAAGACGCTGGGCCAGACCATCGTCATCGAAAACGTCACGGGCGCAGGCGGCACGACGGGCATTACCCGCGGCGCCCAGGCCGCCGCCGACGGCTACACGATCATGATGGGTCACATGGGCACCCATGGCGCCGCGCCCGCCCTGTACCCGACCTTGAAATACGATCCGGCGAAGGACTTCTCTCCTATCGGTTTGGCTGCCGGAACCCCGATCGTCATCGTGGCCAAGAAGGACTTCGCCGCAAAGGACCTCAAGGAGTTCGTCGCCAAGATGAAGGCCGACGGACCCAAGCTTAATGAAGGTAACGCGGGTGTGGGCTCGGTGTCGCACACCACCTGCACGCTTCTGACCTCGCAATTGAGCGTCAAGACCGCGCGCGTGACCTATAAAGGCACCGGCCCGATGATCAACGACCTCATCGGCGGTCAGATCGACTTCGGCTGCGACCAGATCGTCTCCGTCGCCGAGCAGATCAAGGCTGGCACGATCAAGGCCTATGCGATTGCGACGCCAGAGCGCTCTCCTGCTCTCCCCGACCTGCCGACCACCAAGGAAGCGGGCCTGCCCGACTACCAGGTCTCGGCCTGGAACGCGATGTTCGCGCCTAAGGGCACGCCGGCCGATGTTGCTGCCAAGCTCAACGACGCGCTGGTCAAGGCGCTCGATGACGAGGGCACCCGCAAGCGGCTCCTGAACCTTGGCGCGGTAATCCCCGACAAAGCTGGCCGCTCGCCTGCTGCACTGCAAAAGCTGGTCGAGAGCGAAGTCGCCCGCTGGACGCCGGTCCTGAAGGCCGCCGGAATTTCGGCAGCTGTAAATCCGGCTGCGGCGACCAGCGGCACGCCCCCTCCGGCCGCTGGCGCACCCGCGGCTGCACCCGCAGCACCGGCGCCGGCTGCCCCTGCCAAGTAGGCCAATCGTTGCCTAATTCGAAATGGGCCTTTGACCAAACCGCGCGTAGGCAACACGTTCGTCCACGCGCGGGGATTGAAAAGCAAGCGAGTGCCAAATCCGCTTTTTAGCAGTCCGACACTGAAAACTATGCAAACCCGAGGAGACGCTGGATGACCAAAACCACCGACGCAGCAACCCCGTCGCGCCGCAAATTCCTGAAGGGCGGCGCCATCGCCGCGGGCACCGCTGTCGCTGGCACCGTTGCGATGCCGAACGTCAGTCGTGCTCAAACCGTCAAGATGAAGTTCCAGTCGACGTGGCCGTCGAAGGATATCTTCCATGAGTATGCCGCGGACTTCTCGAAAAAGGTCAACGACATGGCCGGAGGCCGTCTCGAGCTCGAGTTGCTCGCAGCCGGCGCCGTGGTCCCTGCCTTCCAGCTGATCGACGCGGTTTCGACCGGCGTTCTCGATGGCGGCCATGGCGTTTCGGCCTACTGGTTCGGCAAGAACAAGGCCTTCTCGCTGTTCGGCACCGGCCCTGCACTCGGCATGAATGCTGACCAGATGCTCGGCTGGATTCGCTTCGGCGGCGGCCGCGAGCTTTATGACGAGCTGATCAATAACATAGCGAAGCTGAACGTTGTCGGCTTCCCCTATGGCCCAATGGGCTGCCAGCCGCTCGGCTGGTTCAAGAAAGAGATCACCGGTCCGGACGATCTCAAGAACATCAAGTACCGCACGGTTGGACTGTCGGCTGACATGTTCAAGGGGCTTGGCACCAATGTCACCATTCTTCCAGGCGGCGAGATCGTGCCGGCCATCGACAAGGGCCTGATCGACGGCGCTGAGTTCAATAACCCGTCTTCGGACAAGCTGCTGGGCTTCCCCGACGTTGCCAAGTTCATGATGGTCCAATCGTTCCACCAGCCGAACGAGTGCTTCGAGATCCTCTTCAACAAGGGCAAGTTCGACGCCCTTCCGAAAGAGCTCCAGTCTCTCATCCGCGGTGCTGTCGAGGCCTCGTCGTCTGAGCTGTCGTGGAAGGCCATGGACCGCTATTCCAAGGACCTCGAGGCGATCAAGGCTGCGGGCGTCAAGGTCGTTAAGACTCCTGACAGCGTGCTGAAGGCTCAGCTTGTATCGTGGGACAAGGTCGTCGAGGCTCAATCGGCCGACCCGTTCTTCAAGAAAGTCGTCGAAAGCCAGAAGGCTTGGGCCAAGCGCATCGTCGGCTTCGATCAGGAATACACGGCCAACCCGAAGATCGCCTTCGACCACATCTTCAAGAAAGCCTAGACAACCAACTGAGTTTCGTGGTGTGCCGCCGCGGGTGGTGAAATCCCGCGGCGGCTTTGCGTATGGCATGGACACACTCGAATTTGGCGCGCGCGACAAGCGTGGGCCGGACATGGACGGCGGTCCAAGGGGCGTGAGATGAACAAGTTAATTCCACAGGGACTGTTGATCGGGTCCATATTCAGTTCGATCGGCCTCGTGTTGGCCTACGCGAACACGCAACCGCCGCCGTTCGTTTATTTCGCGGTTCCGATAGGCCTGCTCGTGCTGGCGCTTTTGGCGTTCGTCGCAACCGAAGGGTGGATCGCGGGTATCGACCAGTTCAACATCTCGATCGGTCAGTATTTTTCCTGGACGATCCTGTTGTTGACGCTGGCCATCTGTTACGAGGTCGTCGCTCGCTACGCATTCTATGCTCCGACGAACTGGGCCTATGACGTCAGTTACATGCTCTACGGCATTCTGTTCATGATGGGCGGTGCGTACGCGATGGCCCGAAATGGCCATGTCCGCGGCGACTTCCTTTACCGGGCATGGCCGCCACGGACGCAGGCCCGGCTGGATCTCATTCTCTACTTCCTGTTCTTCTTCCCCGGCATTCTGGCTCTGGTCTACTCGGGCTGGGACTTCGCAAGGCTGGCCTACCTCATCAACGAACGATCATCGGCAAGCCCCGATGGCCCCATCATCTGGCCGTTCAAAGCGATCGTCCCCGTCGTCGGCGTGTTCATGATGTTGCAGGGCATCGTCGAGGTGGCCCGCTGCGTCCAGTGCCTGCAAACCGGCGAGTGGCCTCAGCGAATCCATGACGTCGAAGAAATGGAAAAGCTGATCCTCGATGAAGCCGAAGCCAAGCGCCTGGCCGAGGAGGGCCGCTGATGTTCCCCACGAAATCCCGCCGCCCCCAGCTCACACCACTCAAGGCGCTCGCTGGCTGCATCGTCATGCTGGCGATCTATGCCGCCGTATTCTTCATCCCGTCGTTCGAGGCTGTGGCACAGTCTGCTGCGAAGGGTACCTCGTCGGCGCCTTGGGTCTCCGACGCGGCCATGGGCATCATCATGCTCGTGATATTCCTGTTCTTCCTGATGCTCGGCTTTCCAATCGCGTTCACACTGATGGCCCTCGGCGTGGCGTTCGGCTACTACGCCATGGGAAACAACGTGTTCCAGCTGTTCGTTCAGCGCACCTATTCGGTGATGGCCAACGACGTGCTGATCTCGATCCCGCTGTTCCTGTTCATGGGCTACGTGATCGAACGCGCAAACATCCTCGATCGGCTTTTCCGCTCGATCCAGCTTGCTGCCAATTGGCTGCCCGGCTCGCTCGCTGTCGCGACGCTCGTGACGTGTGCACTGTTCGCAACGGCGACGGGCATTGTCGGCGCCGTCGTCACGTTGATGGGATTGCTCGCGTTCCCCGCCATGCTCAGAGCCGGCTACGACACACGGATGGCAGCCGGCGTCGTCTGTGCCGGCGGGTGCCTCGGCATCCTCATTCCGCCGAGCGTCATGCTGATCCTCTATGGCGCGACCGCCGGCGTTTCGGTGGTCAAGCTCTACGCTGCCGCCTTCGTGCCGGGCGTGATGCTCGCGGGAATGTATATGGTTTACGTGATCATCCGCTGCTGGCTCAACCCGTCGCTCGCTCCGAAACTCCCTGAGTCTGAGCGCAATGTGCCGATGGCAACGGTTGTTTGGGAGCTGGTCACCGCATTCCTTCCGCTGGCGCTCCTGATCCTGAGCGTGCTCGGCGCGATCATGTTCGGCTTTGCCACGCCGCAGGAAGCAGCCGCCGTTGGCGCGCTCGGCGCCATCCTGCTTGCGCTCGGCTACCGGACATTCTCGTTCCAGAAACTCAAGGAGAGCGCATACCTGACCGCGCGCGCCTCGGCGATGGTCTGCTGGCTGTTCGTCGGATCGGCCGTGTTCTCCGCAGTGTTCGCCTACCTCGGCGGACAAAAGCTGGTGGAAGATTTCATCCTCGGCCTCAATCTGTCGCCGTTCTGGTTCCTGATCCTGACACAAGCCATCATCTTCGTGCTCGGATGGCCGCTCGAGTGGACCGAAATCATCGTCATCTTCCTGCCGATCTTCCTGCCGCTGCTCGATGATTTCTGCATCGATCCGCTGTTCTTCGGCGTGCTCGTCGCTTTGAACCTGCAGACCTCGTTCCTATCGCCACCCGTCGCCATGGCGCCCTTCTATTTGAAGGGCGTCGCGCCGAAGAACGTGACGATCGACGAGATTTTCTCGGGCGTCATGCCGTTCCTCTACATCGTCGTGCTTTGCATGATCTTGTTCTACGCCTTCCCGGTCATCGGCATGGGCTTGCCAGGCTATCTCTACGGCCACAAGTCGCCCAAGTGCGAACCGAAGAAGGCGGCGACGCTGATCGAGGACGGAAAGATTGCTTCGGTAGCGCCAGGCGAGCCTAGCTCGTGCCGCTGGAAATCGAGCTACAAGCCGGCATGAGCGAACTTACGCACCTCACAGCCACAGCCGCGGCGGACGCCATCCGCCGCGGTGATACCACCAGCGAAGCGCTGGTCTCCGCCTGCTTGAATCGCATCGCCGCGCGCGACGGCGAGATTGGCGCCTTCGCGCACCTCGATCCTGGGCAGGCACTGGCTGACGCCCGCCGTGCTGACAATGATCGCAGATCTGGCCGTGGCACCGGCCCGCTCAACGGCGTGCCCATCGCCCTCAAAGACATCATCGACACCGCCGGCCGGCCGACGGAGAACGGCTCCGCCATTTTTCACGGCCGCCGGCCGATGCATGACGCGGCCGTAGTTACCACCCTGAAGAACGCGGGTGCGGTCATTCTCGGCAAAACAGTGAGCACCGAACTCGCACTTCTGACGCCCGCGAGAACGCGAAATCCCCTCAATACCGACCACACACCCGGTGGGTCGTCGGCTGGATCGGCAGCGGCGGTCGCCGACCACATGGTTCCGGTGGCCATCGGCACGCAGACCGCGGGCTCTGTTCTCAGGCCTGCTTCCTATTGCGGCATCTATGGCTTCAAGCCGACGCTCGGGCTCATACCGCGCTCGGGCATCCTGATGCAGTCGCACACGCTCGACACCGTGGGCGTGCTCGCGCGGTCGGTCGAGGACTTGGCGCTTCTGGCCGACGTGATGGCAGCCCAAGACCCGTTCGATGCGGTCAGCTACGCACGCAGCCAACCCAACCTGCTTTCGATTGCGCGGTCGGCGAGCCCAATCCCGCCGATCTTCGCCGTCGTGAGGACGACCGCCTGGGACACGGATGCGACAGCGGTCATGAAGGCCGCCTTCGATGAATTGATCGACGCGCTCGGCGACCACTGCGAAGTGATCGATCTCGTTTCATCTGGCGATGCGATCGAAGCACAACGAATAGTTCAACTGGCCGAGAACGCCGCCTACTACGGCCCGCTCATCAAGCGCGCACCCGAGCTGTTCTCGGACGGTCTTAAGGCCCGTCTCGCGGCCGGACTTGCCGTTCCTGCGCATGAGTACGTGGACGCGGTCCGCGTCCGTGACGACCTCTACGGCGTTATCGACGAGATCACGACGAATTATTCGGCAATCCTTACGCTCGCCGCTCCCGGTCCCGCACCGAAACTAAGTGACGGCATCACCGGCTCGCCCATCTTCAACGGGCTCTGGACGTACTACGGCTGTCCCTGCGTCTCGATCCCATTGTTGGAAGCCGATGGCTTGCCCATGGGCGCGCAGCTTGTGGGTGCGCGTGGCGATGATGGAAGGCTACTGCGCACTGCCAAATGGCTCGCCGGGCACGTGGCAAGCCTCGCCTGACCGTGTCCGGGAGGCTGCGCGGGACGGCGTGGCCGGTACGGGTGACCGACGCACGCCCACGGTATTTCACCTTCTGTTAACCAAAATTTATACTCTGTTAGGCATGATCCGGAAGGTCTGACCCTGTTCGAGCCGTTCCTGTGTTTCCTGTTCAGCTTATCCGAGGACGCCTTTGTCAATCCCGTTTTCGGGCGGTAGCGCCATGCGCGCGGCCCTCGCCACCACACTTTTGATTGCAGCCCTTTTCACCTCGAAGCTGGCGCATGCGCAGTTTGCCCCTTCTCCCATCTGGACCGGCGCTTATGCCGGTGTTCATGGCGGTATGAACTGGAGCGAGGTCGACTGGACCGGAGGCGCTTCATTCGCCAGCGAAAACGCTACATATGGCGGGCATCTCGGTATTAATGTCGGCTTGGGCTTTGCGGTGATCGGCGTCGAAGGCGACCTCAGTTTAGACAATGCCCAGTACAGCCTTGCCGCAGGGGTTGGCGGGCTCACCTACGGAGCCGATGCAAAGGCCACTGGAACCCTGCGCGGCCGGCTGGGTTTGCCGTTGGGCCCTGCCTTGATTTATGCCACCGCTGGTTATGCATGGGCCGATTTCGACGTCACGTATCGCAACGGCGCTGGCACCTCGATCGAACGTTCCAGCGGCTTTCAAGGTATCGTCTACGGTGTCGGAGTCGAAGCCCTGGTGCTGCCAAAGTTTACGGTGCGGCTCGAAGCCCTGCAATTCGACTACAGCACGTCGAAGATCGATCTCGGCTCGCTTGGGCGGTCGACGGATTCGTTCGACCCGAGCTCGGCCGTGGTCCGCGTGGGCGTGAGCTATCACCTCAACTGAAGCCCCGTGACCCCCGCCGGTCGATGTTTCGCGTCGACCGGCGGCAACTTCGCACTCACGCCAGCTTGGCCGGCATGTCCTTGCCCGCGAAGAACGCGTCTATGTTGTCGAGCGCCTCATAGCCCATCTGGTTGCGCGCTTCGATGGCTGCCGAGCCGAGGTGCGGGAACAGAAACGTATTGGGAAGGTCATAGTACCCGTCGTGGATCTTGGGCTCTCCCGCGAACACGTCCAACCCGGCATAGCCCAGGCGGCCCGACTTCAGAGCCGCGATCATGTCCTCGTCGTTGACGAGATCACCACGCGCCGTATTGACCACGACGGCACCATGGGGAAGTTTCTCGATGACGCTCTTGTTGAAGAAGTAGCGCGTCTCAGGTGTCGACGGCGCATTGATCGAAAAGAACTGCGAGACCGAGAGCAGGCTGTCGAGTGTCATGTGGTAGGTCGCGCCGAGTTCCTTCTCCTTCTCGGGCGACTGCCGGTAGATGTCGTAATAGTGGATATCCATGTCGAAGCCGCGCGCACGCTTGGCCAAGGCTTGGCCGATTTTGCCAAAACCGTAGATGCCGAGCTTTTTGCCATCGAGCCGCTGCCCAACGAGTTGCAGCGGCTGCCAGCCCGGCCATTTACGCTGGCGGATCATTGCCTCGCCCTCGCCTGCACGCCGCGCCGATCCGAGCAGCAGCAGCATCGCGATTTCAGCCGTGGCCACGGTGACGCCATGTGGTGCGTTGCCGACCTTGATGCCGCGCGCTTTGCACGCGTCGAGGTCGATGTGGTCGAAGCCGATCGAGAACGTCGAAAGGCACTTGATGTTCTCGGGCATCCGATCGATCACGTCCTTCCGGCACTTCTCGTTGAGCGTCAGCAGGATGGCATCAACCGACTTTGCGGTCTCGAGCATCTCGTCGATGGTGATCCTCGGATCATCGCCGTGCGCAATGACGTCGTAGCTCGCGCGCGCTCGGGCCATCACGGCCTCCGGCAGCGGCCAGGTGATCAGGATCTTCTTTTTCATGACGTGCTCCCTGCAGCTTCGGTCGATTTCGCGTCTTCGACTTTTGATCAAGATGCCGCTTGTGCCGCACTCCGGCAATGCTGACAAGCGGTTTGCTGCGAGACATACCGCAACCGTTCCTTAACAGTGTTGGATCACTGTCGAAGGGTGGTGGTGGTGGGCTTCGCCGACAATTGGAGGGTCGTGTGCCATGCGCGCACTCGTGCTCTTGCTGGCCGGATTGGCTGGGCTCAAGGTCTGGGCTCAGGATCACATTTATCGTTCGGCGGCCGAGGACGCACTCGTCCACGCCTATCGCCAGCGCGCTATTGAGGCCTGCCAAGTTGACAAGCCATCGGCGACAGACCGGCGCAAGGACGCCAAGAGCCTTCAGGTGATCACGAGCCCCTTTGCCGATCCGGCGTCCATTCAGCTCGTTGTGGGCAAACGCGACGTGGACGTGGCAATCTGGGATGTCGACAACGCGCAGTGGGCGGTACGCTACAAGTATCCCTTGCTGGTCCTGCAACCCTCGGCGGCAAGCTCGGCTCCGAATGGCGCAGGACTTGTCTGCGAGTTCGACATCACACTCGGCACCGCGACGATATCAAAACCCCGCTCATGAGATCGAGGCGTCAGCGCCGGACTGCCTCGAGCGAAATCTGCGTCATGAACAGGTGGTCGAAGCGACCCCCTGTCATACTCGACAGGATGCGCGTGCGATCAGAGAACGGCGTTACCGGCTCAACGGACACAACTGAAAATCCGGCACGTTCAAACATGCCGGCATAGGTATCGGGCGTGAACCAGCGCATGTGCGTGCGATCGAACACGCCCTGGTCGGCAAGTTCGAAACGTCCGAGGAGCAGCTCGCGCACCACCCGCCAATGGCTGACATTCGGCGAACTGGCGAGGACGAGACCGCCAGGGCGGACCACGCGTGCAAGTTTTTCGAGCGCGGTCCACGGGTCGACGAGATGCTCGAGCACCTCCGATAGAATCAGCGCGTCGAATGTCGCCGGGTTCCAAGGTAACTCGCAAGCCTCGACGTTGCCCGTCACGACTTCGCTCAGTACCCTGCGGGCGCCCTCGGCCGCCGACGGGAAGAGTTCGATGCCGGCGTAGTACCCGGCGCGGCCTTGGGCGAGTGTCATTGCTCCAGTGGCACCGGTTCCACAGCCGACTTCGAGCACCCGCGCAGTGGCATCGTGCGGCAGTCGCTCGACGAAATCGATGCGTGGATTGGAGAAGTAGACGGGCAGTTTGAATTCATAAGCCCGCGCCGAACCGTCAGCCAACCGCGCTGTCCCAACCACGCAATACCCCATCAAGCCGTTTGCAGTTCGCAAAGACGCTATCAGCGGACCCTCAATATGGAGCTAACACGCATCATGTATGCAGTACGGCGGCGATCCGCTCAAAATTCGTGTGTGCGCTTAATCCCGCATTTACCGATTTCAGCGTTTTCTATCGGGTGAGGGTGAGGTCCGTCTGCGACCACGCCCCCAATTGGTTCGTTGTTGTAAAAGCGTGACAAACCATGCCTGTCAGTCGAATTCTCGACGTGTCCAGCCGCATCCTGATCCTGGCCTGTTCGGTCGCGGTGCTCGCGACTGCCTGCGCCGATCCCGGCATCTACACCTCGCCGAATTATGCCACCAAGGACGGCGAACCCCGGCTCAATCGCACGTTCCGGCTCGGCGTCGGCGACAAGCTCAAGATCACGGTCTTCGGCGAGGAGAACCTGTCGAGCCAGGTCGAGATCAATGCTTCGGGTCAGGTCGCGCTGCCGCTTATTGGCGAGGTGCCGGCCACGGGCAAAACGCTATCCGAACTCAGAGACACGATCGCCCGGCGCCTGGCCGAAGGCTACCTGAAGAATCCGAAGGTCAATGTCGAGGTTCTGAATTTCCGCCCGATCTACATTCACGGCGAAGTCCGAAGCGGCGGCGAGTTCGCCTTCAAGAACGGACTTTCCTTCCGCGACGCCATCGCTATCGCCGGCGGCTACACCTACCGCGCTCAGCAAGGCTACCTGTTGCTCGTCCGGGAGGGCGGGCAGGAGCAGCGGTTGCCTCTGCCTTCCGATCTTCCGGTTCTGCCGGGAGACAACATCCGCATTCCCGAGCGCTTCTTCTAAGAAAATTGTCCATTCGGTCCAACAACTTGTCCGCACGCAACAAGTATTCTGGTGTCACGGCACGGCCCTCGCGGCGCGTGATGCCGATGCTTGCCGGCGCGACGGCGGCCTCGGCTGCCATCCACCTCTTGCCGGAGCCTGCCCGTGCGCTCGATCTCGACAGCGACGGCGGTCTGATTACCGAGACGGTCGCCAGTCGCGATAGGCTGAGGACCTACGACAACTCCAAGAAGTATGGCGCCGAGCGGATCGCCGACCGGGACCGCAAGGAATCCCAGCCCGACGGGATCCGAGCTGGCAACTACATGATTTTTCCAACGATCGGAACCGCGGTCGTCTACGACGACAACATCTTCGCGACCAACCAGGACAAGGTGTCGGACTTCCGCACCGAACTTGCGCCTCGGCTCCGCTTTCAGTCGCAGTTGCCGCGGCACGTGCTCGACCTGTCGCTCGGCGGCAAGATCGTCAACTATCTCGCGGCGACCGACCAGGACTACGCGAACGTCAACGCCAACGTCGACGGCGCACTCCATTTCGATCATGCCCACACTCTCTCTGTGAACGCGCTTGCCGCTCTCGAGCACGAGGAACGCAACGACGTCGAAAGTCCACGCGATGCCCGTGAACCCGTCGCCATCCGGCATACCCGCGTCATCTCTGGATTTACCCGCGACGTCGGCCGGCTTTACGGCACGGTGTCGGCGGGCTTCGAGCAGTGGGACTACGACGACACCATCTCGGGCTCAGGCGCGAAGCTCGACCAGGACTCCCGCGACCTCGATATGCTCAGCACGCAACTCAAGCTCGGCTATCGATTTTCGCCAGGCTACGAACTGGTCGGCAGGATCCGGGCGCTTCGGCAATGGAATCGCGGCGACGGAACCACCGACTACGACGGCATCGGCTACGAAGCGATTGCCGGCGTCGCTTTCGAAACCAACCCGATCCTGCGCTGGCGGCTTCTCGGCGGATACGGGATCCGGGAGTACGAACAGGCCAGCATCGACAGCATCGCGTCGTCGCTGATCGAAGGCAACGTACAGTGGCTGGCCACGCAACGGATGACGATAACTGGAACCGTGTCGCGCGCGATCGACGATCGGATCGGCAGTGAGACAGGTGGGCGCGTTGAAAGCCTCGTCCGCGCCCAGCTCGACTACGAGCTTTATCACAATCTGGTGCTGACACTCGGAGGTGAGGTCAAGGCCGCCGACTTCATTGGGGTTTCGCGAGAGGACCGCTCGTGGAGCGCGAAGATCGGTCTCGACTACTACCACACGAAGAACTGGCTGTTTACCTTTGGGTACGAACATCTCAGTCGTGATTCGAGTGACGATGAATTCGACGTGACCCGCAACCGGTTCACGATTGGCGCGAAACTGCGATTCTAGTGCTAGAGAAAAGAAAACCCTAGAATGTACGGGGCTGGACTAGATTCAGAACAAATGGACGGGGGGGGGCGGCGGCCCGAGCCTCGACCGTATTCTGTCCGCGTTGTCGCGCCGCTGGAAGTTGCCGGTTCTGGCGGCCCTTGCGTTCGGAGCGCTCGGTGCCGGCGTTACCCACATGATGCCGGACCGCTTCGACGCGTCGTCCGTGGTGCAGATCGACCCGCGCAAGAAAACGATCTCGAATCTTGAAAGTGTCGTCTCGGAACTGAAGGCGGACGCGGCAACCGTTGAAAGCGAGGTCGAAATTCTCCGATCCCGCAGCATCGCGATCAAGGTCATCGATCTGTTGAAGCTGCGTGAAGACCCCGAATTCGAGCGCGTATCTCATCTGAGGCGATTGCTGAACACCCTCGGCTTCGAGTTCCTGCTGGATGAAAACCCTAAGGACCAGAACGAGGCCACAACCCGGCTCAATACGCGCAGGGATCCGATCGCGAGCCTCATCGCCCCCGACCAGCCAGGCCTACGCGAACCGGAGCGGGACGAGGTGGCCGTCGCCTTCTCCGAGCGTTTGCGGGTGGGACGGGTGCGCAGCACACTGTTGATCAATATCCGGTTTTCCGCCAGCGATCCGGTCAAGGCTGCGAAGATCGCCAATGCCATCGCCGACGTCTACATCCAAGAGCAGCTGGCCTACAAACAGCGCTCCGCCGGCCAAGCCAGCGGCTTGCTCGAGCAAAAACTTGAGCAGCTGAAGTCGAAGGTCGCAGACGCCGAGCACAAGGTGGAGAAATTCAAGGCCGAAAACAATATATTCGACACCGAAGGCCAGATCCTGTCGGAAAAGCAGCTCGCCCGTCTGATGGAGCAGACCGTGGTGTCACGGAATGCCACGAGCGAAGCACGCGCCAAGTACGAGCAAGGCCAGAAGCTGCTCAAGCGGGGGGACAACGGCGGCGCCACCGCCGATGTCTTGCAGAGCCATACGGTACGCCTGATGAAAGAGCAGTTCGCCAAGGCGTCGCGCCATGAGGCCGAGCTTGCGACGAAGTACGGCCCGCGCCACCCGGAAATGCAGAAGGTTCGGGCGGAGGTCGCGGATGCTGAGGCCCAGCTCGCCGCCGAAATAGAGCGGCTTGTCACAAATCTGAAAAACGAGCTCGAAGTGGCCGAAAGCCGCGAGCGACAGCTCACGGCGAACCTCGATACCCTGAAGGAGCAGCAGGTCGTCTCCAAGGATGCCACTGTCCAACTCAAGGAACTGCAACGCGAGGCCGCGACCAGCAAGCAACTGTTCGAGGCTCTTCTATCGCGGTTCAAGCAGACCAACGAGACGCAAGATCTGCAGCTCGCCGACAGCCGCATCATCGAGCATGCCGACGTGCCGCTTTTCCCGGCCGCGCCAAACCGTAAGCAGACCACGCTGCTGGCGCTCATCGGCGGCCTGGTGGCCGGTTTGGCTCTTGTGATGATCCTCGAATTCGCGACGTCCGGCATCGGCCGGCCGGAGGACGTCGAGCGCGTGTTCGACTTAGCCCATCTGGCGTCCGTGCCGTGGGCCGTTGCGCCGGGCGAAGCCTTCGACCGCATGCGATCGATCCGGATGGTGATTGCCGAACCGTCCGGCATCTATGCCGAGGCAATCCGTGGCGCGCGGCGAGAGATCGACGTCCGCCGCACCCACGGCTCGGCCCGCCTCATCCAGATCGCATCGAGCCTTCCGGGTGAAGGGTCGAGCGTGATCGCGTCAAACCTTGCCCACCACTATGCGGTGACCGGACAGCGCGTACTGCTGATCGATGGCGACCTCAGGCGCGCAAACCTGACGCGCGAACTCGCCGGAGGGCGGCCAACCGGGTTGCTTGAAGCGCTGGCCACCGGTCTTCCGGTCGAAGCAGCAATACTGCGCGATGGCCGCACCGGCCTCCACTTCCTGCCGGCCAACGGGCCGCTTCCTTCGCACCTTTCCAGCGCCGAACTGATCGCTTCTCCAGCCCTCGGAGCTACGCTCGACAACATGAAGCGCCAGTTCGACACCATCGTCATCCACAGCCCGCCGCTGCTGCCGGTCATCGACGGACGCGTGCTGGCCGATCACGCCGACCAGATCGTTTTTGTCATGACGTGGCGGCGCACGCCGAAGCAACTGGCCAAGCGCGCTCTGAAATGCCTCGGCTTCAATCACCGCAAAGTCGTTGGCGTGGTGATGACCGAGGTCGACCCAGCCATCATCGAGGACTCGCGATCGCTCGGCTCGGGCCTCGGCGGCGCCGGCCGCCAGAGCTTGGCGGGTCGTCACGCCGCGTGAACAAGGCGGTCCGCTGCCAAATGGTTGACGCTGTGATTTTTCTCATTTGTTTTCAGCCAAAATTCAGATTGTTGCGGTCTACTCAGACACGTTGAGGGTGTAGGCTGGCGCGGTTGTGCCGAGCGCGTGGGTGGACAATGGCAGTATCGACCGTAGTGGATGCAACGACCGAAGCCCGGCTGACGCCTCAAGGACAGGACCACCCCGTCAAATCGCGATGGTCGCGCCGCATCGCCGCCGATATGGTCGCACTCGCGGACATGATCGCGGTAATGTCCGCCGGCGTTCTTCCTGCCTGGATCTACAATGTCTACGGTGGCGTCAATCTCGATTGGACCCTGGTCCTGCAGTCGATCATGGTCGCCGCCTTCCTGGTGCAGGTCTGTCTCCGGTACTGGGGATTGTATGACACCCGCAAAATGCACGATTTCCCCCAGGACCCGGCGCGGCTGTTGGCGGCGTTGCTGATCGGCATCCTGGGTGTGCTCGGCCTCTGCTTGCCGCAAGCCATGCGCAATGTGCACATGTGGATCTGGTATGCAGCCTGGCTGTCGGCGAGTTTCACCCTGATCCTTCTTGTTCGACTCTCGGCGCAAGCGTTGCTCTCGAAATTCACGGCTGACGGCCGCTTCGAACAGCACATCGCGGTGTTCGGCGCCGGCGCAATCGCCCGCCGGGTCAAGGAGCACCTGACTGACAAGAGCCTCGGCGTTCACTTCGCCGGTGTCTACGACGACCGTATTGGCGACGATCGCGTCGACCCCGAGGGACTGACTGTGAACGGCAAGCTCGAAGACCTGATCAAGGCCGCACGCGAAGACAAGATCGATCAGATTATTGTCGCCCTGCCCCAGACCGCCGACCGCCGCATGGCCGACGTCGTCCGCAAGCTCGAACAGCTGCCGGTCAGCGTCCACATTGTCACGCACATTGCGTCCGACCTGGTCGGAAATACCCAGGCGCACGCCGTGTCGAGCCTCGGACCCGTCGGCCTTCTGGATGTCAAATCCAAGCCATTCTCAGACTGGGGCCCGGTCATCAAGACGCTTGAAGACTCCGTGCTTGGGATGCTTTTCGTGCTGATCACACTGCCGCTGCTGCCGATCATCGCACTCGCCATCCGCTTGGACAGCCCGGGTCCGATCCTGTTCACCCAGAAGCGCCGAGGATTGAACCACAAGGTGTTCGAAGTGTTCAAGTTCCGCACCATGACGGTGATGGAAGACGGCGACGACGTGCGCCAGGCCTCCGCCATGGATCCCCGCATTACCCGCGTCGGAAAGTGGCTTCGGCGATCCAGCCTCGACGAGCTTCCGCAATTATGGAATGTGCTTCGCGGCGAGATGAGCTTGGTCGGCCCGCGACCGCATGCACTGGTCCACGACGACGAGTTCAGCCAGAAGCTGGAGGAGTATGCCGCGCGCCATCAAGTCAAACCCGGCATAACGGGCCTTGCCCAGGTCAAAGGCTGGCGTGGCGAGACCAGCACGACCGCGAAAATAAAATCCAGGGTCGAGCACGACATTCATTACATCAAGACATGGTCACTCGGTCTCGATCTTAAAATCCTGTGCCAGACCCTCGGCGCAGTCATCTCTGGCAAGAACGCGAACTGAACACGTCAGCCAGTACTTCAAGGGCGTCTTACGGAACCTGGATAGAGGAGAATTGCGGCAAAGCGCTGACCCAGAAGGCGCCTTAGATCGAGAGCTGAAAACATGTCGCGTGCCCTGCCGGCGGCCCCGGTGCCGGTGACCTTCGTCATCCTGAGCTTCCTATGCCCGACAGAGCTGTCGCTCTACGTCGAAGGCTTGCGGCTGCCGCCTCACCGGGTCGCACTCATCATCCTGTTCCCTTTCGCCGTGTGGCGGCTGGTCAGCACTTCCGATGTCCGCGTGCGCTTGTTCGACCTGCTGTTCGTAGCCTTCGGGGCGATGACCGTTGGCGTGTTCATTCATCATGCTGACGGACACGAGGGTTTGGTCTACGGCGGCTCGCTCGCGCTTGAGAGTACCGGCGGCTACCTCGTTGCTCGCGCCTTCGTCCGCGATCTCGAGACATTTCTCGGTGCCTTGAAAGTGATGTTCGCGGCGATCGTCGTGGCGATGGTCATCGCCCTCCCGGAGACACTGCTCGGACAACTGTTCGTCCACGACTTCCTGGCCAGCGTCACCGGCTACGTGCACCCGACGGGTCTGGAAACCCGCATGGGCCTGACCCGTGCCTACGGCACCTTCGACCACCCGATCCACTACGGCACCTTCTGCGCGGCAATGCTTGCACTGTTCTGCTATGCCGATCGCCAATCGACATCGGCCCGAAAGCGGGCCGTGTTCCTGTTGTTCGCGACAATTCTTGGCCTGTCGTCGGCGCCGCTTCTGTGTCTCGGGCTGCAATGCGCGATGATCGTCTGGGAAAAGTCGACCCGCGCGGTGCCCTCGCGCACCACCTTGACTATGGCTGTGCTCACCGGGCTCTACATCGGAGCCTCGATGTTCTCGAACCGCTCGCCGATTGCCTTTATCGCAACGGGCATGACCTTCGACAGCTGGACCGGCTACTACCGGCTCCAGATCTGGGAGCACGGCATGAACAACGTCTGGGCACATCCGTGGACCGGCATCGGGCTCGCCGAATGGGAGCGTCCGTGGTGGATGGTGTCATCGACTGTCGACGCGTTCTGGCTCGTCATCACCATGCGCCAGGGCATCCCGTCGTTCCTGGTGCTCGCGCTCGCCATTGTTCTCTTGGCGCGCGCCACGGTGAAGCGCGCCGGCCGGAGCCAGGATCTTCGGCTGCGCAAGCTCATGATGGGATGGATGATGTCGCTGATCGCGATGTGCTTGATCGGCTGCACGGTTCACTACTGGAACGTGCTCAACGCCTACTTCTTCTTCTTCCTTGGGCTTGCTGGCGCCTTGGCTGATCCGCGGCGGGCGGCCGCTCCAGCGATCGTCTCGGCCAGCCAGCGGCAGGCCCTCAGATCTCGGGGTTCAATCGGCCCCCGCGCGCCGCTTCCCGAAGGCGCGTTCTCTCACCCAGGCTTGCCATACGACCGGATGCTGCACGGCAGGCGCTGACGCCGGCAATGGCGGGCCGGTCTTGGTTCGAATTCAAGCCGCCGATTGCGCGGGAGCGGCCGCCGCCTCGTAGCGCAAGCCCAGATCGAGAATAGCGTCACGCACCAGGGTCGCTTTGGCGTCCCAGCTTTCCGGAGCGACGCGCTCCCGGGCAACCGCGACATCGAACGGTGTCGCCAGCGCAGCCTCGATCGCCGCCGCGAAGTCCTCGGCCCCATCCGCCACGCGCACCAGATCGCGCCAGCCGTCGAGGGCGGCAAAGTCTGTCGTGACCACGGGCCGGCCCACCGCGAGGTACTCCTTCAGCTTGATCGGGTTGCAAGCCTTGATCCAGTCGCTCTGGTTCCAAGGCATGATGAGCACGTCCATCGCCGCCATGTAGCGCGCCACCATCTCGTAGGGTTTGCGGCCGGTGAACTTCACGTTCGGAAGCGTGCACCAGCCCTCGGGAAGCGAGCAGCCTCCGATCATGACGAACTGCGCCTTGGGAAGGCGCGCGGCCACGGCGAGGAACAGCTCGGGATCGAAGGTGTGCGCGTCGATGCCGCCAATGAACCCCACGCGCGGACGCGGCAGGAAGCTGATGTCGCCGGGCCCCTTGCTCGGTCGGGCGCCTGCCGCACCACCCGCGGCAATGAACGCCTCGAGTTCCACGCCATGCGTGACCAGCAACTGACGCTTCACCTCGCCCGTTTCCTCGTGCATCAGATGTGGTGCCGCATAGACGACGAGATCGGCTGCGCGCTTCAAATCCGCGATCTGGCGCGTGAGCACCACTGGATCGCCCTCGGGAAAGGCTTCGAAGCGATCGGTGCGTTGCATCACCACGGCCGAGGCCTCGATCTCGCCAACCAGCGCCGCGCCGGCTGGGCAATGGACCCAAAGCACCGGGCGTCGCATACCGGCCCGCGCCGCCGCGTACCTGATCTGAGGCGCCAGCGCCCAGCCCGTCAGCTTCTGGCCGGTGCTGCCCGGAATCGACATCGGCGAGAAAACAAAGAAATTATTCTCGACGTTGACCACGCCGCGCGCGAGGCTTTTGAGCTTGCGCTGGATCCGCTCGGCGAACTGCTTGTCGCCGGTCACGCTCGGCATCCGCACTGCCAGAGAATTGACGAACAGAACCGGCATCTCGCGCGCCAGCCGCCGCATGATCTGGAAATCGAAATGGCCCCGGTTATGGTACCACCAGTCCTCGCCGCCGATACAGATGATGCCATCGAATGACCTGATCTCGCCCACGTTCAGCTGGTCCATCGCCATCCCCAAGATCGAAAACAACACCGCGCCGCCCGCCCCGGCCGATGGTGCCCGATCATGACCTTCCGGCGTTAAGCATTCATTGATCCATGCCGCCTCTTAACGGCGGATTAGCCGCTGGCAACTAAGCTTTGTCTCGATCCCTGTCGGCGTTGGCCAATCCAGCGTTTCGATGCGCGAACTAGAATCCAGAAACACTCAAGAGACGTGCATGAGCCGGACCCAGCCGATCGACGTCTCTATTCTGATCGTTAGCTTCAATACGCGCGAGCTGACCCTCGAAGCCCTGCGCTCCATCCGGCGCGAGACACGCGGTGTCGCGTACGAAGTGATCGTCGTCGACAACGCGTCGGGCGATGGCTCGGCCATGGCCATCGCTGCCGAGTTCCCCGACGTCCGTCTGCTCGCCCGTGCCGACAACATCGGCTTTGCCCGCGCCAACAACCTGGCTGCTCGTGAGGCTCGCGGCAAATTCATCTTGCTTCTCAATCCCGACACCGTCGTTCTCGACCGCGCCATCGATCGGCTCCATGCCTTCGCGCTGCGCCGGCCTGAGGCGCGGATCTGGGGTGGTCGCACACTCTTTGCCGATGGCAGCTTGAACGCTGCCTCCTGCTGGGGACGGATGACGCTTTGGAACCTCGCCTGTCGGGCGACGGGTCTCGCGGCCGTTTTTCGCACCGCCGAAGTCTCCAACGGCGAGGCCTACGGCGGTTGGCTGCGAGACACTGAACGCGCGGTCGATATCGTATCGGGCTGCTTTCTGATGATTGAGGGCAGTTTCTGGCGCGAACTTGACGGCTTCGACCCGCTCTTCTTCATGTACGGCGAGGAGGCCGATCTCTGCCTTCGGGCCAAAGCCCTCGGCGCCAGACCCGCCGTCACGCCCGAGGCCACTATAGTCCACATCGGCGGTGCGTCGGAAAGCGCGCGCACCAGAAAAATGATCAAGCTTCTGTCTGCGAAAGCAACCTTGATCCAGAGGCACTTCCATCCGCTTGTCCGCACCTTCGGGCTCACGCTGCTGGCCGCTTGGCCGGCATCCCGCTTGTTCGCGACCAGCCTTCTGGCATCATGCACCGGCCGCGACGGCGATCGCGCCGCCGCCCGCACGTGGGGTGAAATCTGGACCGCGCGCTCGGTCTGGATCGCGGGCTACAGCCCACCTGCCGAAATTGAACGCCCCCCCATCTCTGTCTCGTCCGCGACACCCCTCCACTGATCCGAAACCGAAGGCCAAGTCATGCCGCGCACCATCGAGCACCCGCAGGCGCTGAAGCCACCGGTCCTTCATTGGCCCGAGGGCCAGACCACGGCCACCGAGGACGTCCGCTTCTCGATCGGCACCCTTGTCAATGATCGCACCCAGTACGACCAGATGCGTTCGTCGTTCAAGGCCGGCGGCTTCGACAGCCCGTTGTGCGAGTTCTTCTTCATCGACAACACCGGCACCGAGCAGGTCTGCGCCTATCGCGGCTTGAATGCCATGCTCAACGCGGCCCGCGGCCGCCATGTAATCCTTTGCCATCAGGATGTGCGGCTGCTGACCGATACCCGCGACGTTCTCGTGAGCCGGCTGGCCGCACTCGATCTGCTCGATCCGTCGTGGGCGCTGGCAGGAAACGCCGGCGGCATCAGCCCGGGCACGCTCGCCATCCGCATCACCGACCCGCACGGCGGCAACCAGCACGTCGGCCAACTCCCCGCGCGCGCCATGAGCCTGGACGAGAACTTCATAGTCGTCCGCCGCGATACCCGCGTAGGGTTTTCAAACGATCTGTCGGGCTTCCATTTCTACGGCGCCGACATCTGCCTCAACGCCGACATCATGGGCTACAGCGCCTATGTCATCGATTTCCATCTCGTTCACCTGTCGGCCGGCAAGAAGAACCTCGCCTTCGAGGAAATGGAGGCTCGCTTCCGCACCAAGTGGTCGCGGGCCCTCGCCCCGCGCTGGATGCAGACGACGTGCAGCCTGCTCCGGCTGGCTGGCGACACCCTCGGGCAAATCACGGGACGCCTCACCGAGACGCCCTACCGCAAACTGTCCCGCCACCTGCCCACCGCAGCCGGTTGGAAAAAGCCTGAGACGGAGACTGCGGGATGACCGCAGGCAGCAGCAGCCGCATCGGCGAGGCTGGCGGCGCGATCCCGTCCGACCACGATGCGGCGTCACCGGCCGGCAATCTCTCAAGCTGTGTGACCCAGCGCCTGGCCCGGCGGCTGACCAACCAAGGCGCGCTGCTGTTCCTCGGCTATGCGAGCGCGCAGGGCTTCTCGTTCATGCGCAATGCGTTGATCGGTCACGGACTGTCGAAAGGCGACTTCGGTATCGCGGCCACCATCACGCTCACTTTGCAATTGATGGAGACGCTGGGTGACCTCGGCACCGACCGCTTGATCGTGCAGGCGGTCGACGGTGATGCCGAGCCCTTCGTCGCCAACGCGCATGCGGTGAACCTCGCTCGCGGCGCACTGACGGCTGCCCTGCTCTATTTCAGTGCCGGCCCGATTGCCGCGTTCTTCGGCATTCCCGACATCGCATGGGCGCTGGAAATCGCAGCCCTCGTGCCGCTCATCAGAGGCTTCCTGCATCTCGATTGCCGGCGGGCCCAACGCCGCCTCGACAACCGCCCGCAATTGCTGATCGAGGTTCTGCCGCAGGCTGCAACACTCGCGGCCACGTTGCCGCTGATCATGTGGTCCGGCGGCTATGCGGTGGCCGTGTGGCTGGCGCTGCTGCAGGCCACAGCCATGGTCATGCTCTCGCATGTTTTGGCCGAGCGGCCCTATCGGCTCGTCTTCGACCTGGCTGTCATCGGTCGCTTCGTGCGCTTCGGCTGGCCGATCTGGCTCAGTGCGTTCCCGCTGATCGCCGTCTACCAGGGCGACCGCATCGTCATTGCGCGATTCGCCGGCATGGAAGATCTGGCCGCCTTCTCGGCCGCCTTCATGATCACGATGGTGCCGGGGCTGATCGCTGCCAAAGTCGGCCATGCGCTCATGTTGCCCGTGCTGAGCGGCGCCCGCGGCGTAACAGACGTCTTCGAGCGCCGGTTCGCGCGTCTCAGCGAAGTGACCGCCTTGGCGACGTCGCTATACCTTCTGCTCTTCCTGGCGGCGGGCGGAGCGATTCTGCCGCTGGCGTTCGGAGACAACTACACCGGCCTCGGCCCTGTCGTTGCCTGGCTCGCCGTGATGTGGGGTTTTCGCATGATGCAGGCGGTCCCCGGAATGGCGCTGATGGCGCTCGGCCAGACGCGGCCGCTGCTCGTCGCGGGCATGATCCGCGCGTCCGCGCTGATCCTCACTCTGGCCGCAGCGATCCAAGGCCTCGGCCTCGCCTCGATCGCAGCCTGTGGCGTCTTAGGCGAATTGGCCTCGTTGGTCTACGTCGCGTGGCGTCTCGACCGCGCGCAGCCGAGCCTGATGCAGGTGTTCCTCATCCGAGTTGCCGCGCTGGCGCCGGCCGTCGTGCTGGGCGTGATGTGCGCGGCACTCTTTACGCCGAAGCTCGGCATCGTCGCACCGGTCGCCGCCGCGGCTTTGGCTGGAGCGATCCTCACCCAGCTCACGGGATGGGTCGCGCCAGAACTCTATCGCTCCGTGCTCGACGCGAGACTGGGGCACGCGCAGTCCACGCGACATTGAAGCGCATTGCCGTTACGGGCGGGCAACCTCCCACCAAAGACGGATCATCGCCTCGTGTCGTCGAGACCGTTCCACGCGACAGATCGAATTCGCCAGCATCGACTACTTGGATAGTGCCGCGGCCGTCGTCGCTCCGACCGGCTTCCGGCCGGCGAGCGCCAGGTCATAGGCGGCGAGCAGCCGGTGGCGCTCGGTGTCCCAGCGCAAAAGTGCCTTGGCTCGTGCCTGACCCCGCGCGGCGAGTTCCGCATGGAGCGCTTGGTCGTCAAGCAAGGACGCCAGGTTGCGCGCCAGGTCGCGGGGGCAATTGTCTTTCGCATAAAGGGATGCGTCGCCTGCGATTTTCCGCCCTTCGACGAGATCGAACTGTACGAACGGCACGCCGAGCGTCATGTACTCGAAGTGCTTGTTCATCGATATTTTGTCGTTGTAGCCGTTTTTCGGGTCGGGGATCGCGCCCACATCGAACGCCGAGAACGAGGCCAGCAGCGGCTGGCCCGATTGGAAGCCCGTGAACGTCACGTAGCACTCTAGTTTCCGTTCGGCGGCGAGGCGCTGCAGGTGGGGCAGCTCCGTGCCGGAGCCCACGATCGCGCACTGGATGTCGCGGCGGCCCTGCCTGTGAACCAGATCCGCCATGGCCTCGATCAAGAGATCGACGCCGTCCTGGTTGCCCATTATGCCGACATAGCCGATCAGATGCTTGCGCCCGTTCTTGAGCGCGGCATTCGGCGCCGTCCGCTTGAAGCGCGTCAAGTCCGGGATAGAGCGCACGACAAACACGCGGTCGGGGTCCATGCCGCCGCGGCTGATGGCGATCGAGCGGAACGTCTCGTTGGTGGCGATCGATACATCTGCCGTCTTGAACGTCATCCGCTCCAGCCCGAGCAGCAAGGAATGAATCAGGCCTCGGCGGCCGAACTTTACTTCGAACAGCTCAGGGTTGATATCGTGATGATCGAAGACGAACGGCTTGCCGAACAAATGCTTCCAGAAGCCGGCGACCAGAAAAATGAGGTCTGGAGGGTTGCAGGCCTGGATTACGTCGAACCCGACCTTGAAATAGGCACGGATCGAGAGCACGAATTCCCAGAACAACGCGCACGAGTATTCGAGCGCGTACCCGAGCGCGCCGTCTGCCTCGAACGGGAGCGGATGGCGGAAGACATGGATGCCCTCAAGCACCTCGTAGGAGGCCGTGTACTTGCCGCCGCGCGGGCAGATGACAGATACCGTGTAGCCGGCCTCGCGAAGCGTGCGCGCTTCCTGCCAGACCCGGCGATCGAGCGGAACGGTCAAGTTCTCGACAATGATAAGAACGCTCGGAGACTTAGACACGCGCAACACTCCCGAGACGTGCGATCTGACCCCCACGGTCCGCACGAACCAGGGTTGAGTTTCGGCGGAACAGGTAAAAAAAGCTTTCGTCGGCCGTGGCGATGAACGCCTGCGGTTACCTCCCGAGACAGAATGTGAGGTAACCGGAAAGGCGACTTGCGAAGCGGCCCAATTCTTGCGATCTACTCAACGAGACGCTGTTAAGCAGTCCTTAAGGATGTGTATCCTGCGTGGAGTTTGAGGCTCATGTTCCGCATTCCCCGATCCCAGCCGTGGCCTCCGGCCATTGATTTATCAACTGTCCGTGAGACCCTGCTCTACATGCACGATGACATGAAGCGTGTACCGGGGCTCGAAGCCGTCACCAAGGCCATCGAGACCACGCTGACAGAGATCGAAAGTGCTGAGAAGAAGTCGAAACCGGTCAAGTTGTCGCCAATGACAGCTCGATTCCTACCCTTCCGCCGCTGACCCGCTGGCCTGATCCCCAGGCCAGCACGGACCGTTTCACATCGGCGCGACCGACTTTGAAACTTGGTGTGCATTGTCGAGCGCTTCCAGCTTTTCCCCTGCCTGCACCGCTTGCTCAGCCCCGCGCGCACCCCACTCCCGCGGCAGCGGGTTCGTATGTTGATTTGAAGCACGTGAGCTGCAATCACGCGGCCATGGCGCAAATGGCCCTCGGACCGGGTAACGGCTTGAAACGGTCGCGTGGCATCGATACGTATCAACTCCCTTTTCCCAGCTGAAGCGAGACCTCGCCGCCATGACTGCTGTGTCCACCTCCCCTTCGCCCCAGACTGCCGTGCTGGCGCCGCTTGACACCAACCTCGGCCCGATGCCGGAGTGGAACTTGGGCGACCTCTACGCGGCGATTGATGCGCCCGAGGTGACGCGCGACCTCGACGCCGCCGCCGCCGAGTCGGCCCGCCTCAAGGCAAACTACCAGGGCAAGCTCGCCGCCATGGGCGGGGACGGCGCGGAGCTCGCCAAGGTCATCAAGGCCTACGAGGCGTTGAGCGACCTGATGGGCAAGCTCGGCTCCTACGCTGGCCTGCTCTATGCCGCCGACCAGTCCGACCCCGTGCGCGCGAAATTCTACGGCGACGTGTCCGAACAGCTGACACGCATCTACACCGACCTCATCTTCCTCGAGCTCGAGCTGAACCAGATCGACGACGCAGCGCTCGACCGGGCGATCAGCCACCCCGAGCTGGCTCGCTACAAGCCGTGGTTCGACGACCTCAGAAAAGAAAAGCCCTACCAGCTCGACGAAAAGCTCGAGCGCCTGTTCACCGAGAAGGGCCAGACTTCGCGCGGCGCATTCAATCGCCTGTTCTCCGAAACCATGACCGGGCTCCGGTTCGTTGTCGCCGGCGAGGCCGAGCCGCTGACGCTCGAGCCCACGCTCAACCTGCTCTCCAACGCCGACGGCAAGAAGCGACAGGCAGGCGCCGAAGCGCTCGCAAAAGTGTTCGGCGACAACATTCGCCTGTTCACGCTCATCACCAACACGCTGGCCAAGGACAAGGAAATCTCCGACCGCTGGCGCGGCTTCAAGGACGTCGCCGACAGCCGCCACCTCGGCAACCGCGTCGAAGCGCCAGTGGTCGATGCACTGGTCGCGTCCGTGCGCGCGGCCTACCCGCGGCTCTCGCACCGCTATTACGCGATGAAGGCCAAGTGGCTCGGCATGGAGAAATTGAACCACTGGGACCGCAACGCGCCGCTGCCGGACAAGCCCGAGCGCGTCATCCCGTGGGCCGAAGCGCAGGACATGGTGCTGACCGCCTACAAGGGTTTCGCACCCGAGATGGCCGGTATCGCCAAGGACTTCTTCGATAACCGCTGGATCGACGCGCCCGTGCGTCCCGGCAAGTCACCCGGCGCGTTCTCGGCTTCCACCGTGCCCAGCGTCCACCCCTACGTGATGATGAACTACCAGGGCAAGGTGCGCGATGTGATGACGCTCGCGCACGAACTCGGCCATGGCGTGCATCAGGTGCTCGCCGCCAAGCAGGGGCCGCTTCTTGCTCCTACCCCCCTCACGCTCGCCGAGACCGCGTCCGTGTTCGGCGAGATGCTGACCTTCCGCAAGCTTTTGGCCGAGACCACCTCGCCCAGGGAGCGCAAGGCGATGCTCGCCGGGAAGGTCGAGGACATGCTGAATACGGTCGTGCGCCAGATCGCGTTCTACACCTTCGAGCGCAAGGTGCACGAAGCGCGGCGGCAGGGCGAACTGACGGCCGATCAGCTGAACGGCATATGGATGGACGTGCAGCGCGAGAGCCTTGGCCCGGCGATCGATTTCAAACCGGGATACGAGGTGTTCTGGACGTATATCCCGCACTTCATCAATTCGCCGTTCTACGTTTACGCCTATGCCTTCGGCGATTGCCTCGTCAATTCGCTCTACGGCCTCTATCAGGAAAGCCATCCCCACTTTGTCGAGAAATACTTCGAGATGCTGAAAGCCGGCGGCTCCAAGCACCATTCCGAACTCCTCGCCCCCTTCGGCCTCGATGCCCGCGACCCCGAGTTCTGGAACAAGGGCCTCCGCGTCCTCGAAGGCATGATCGACGAGTTGGAGCGCGAGGAGCGGGTAAGTTGAATGCGCGCACTGGAAGTCAAGATCAGTCACATCCAGAGAATGCTACATGAAAGCGGTGGTCGCCTGCATGATGCACACCTCCTCGACTCCTCAATAGACAAACGATCCGATTCCTCAAGCATCATAAAGGTGCTTGCATTTGAAGTCCTACTCAAGTGTGCACTGTATGCGAACGATACGGTGTGGACCGCTCAGATTGGCCACGACTATTGTAAACTCTGGAACTTGCTTCCCCAAGAGTGCCAAACATTTGCCGTCGAAAAAGCAGCACACCGCAGACCTGGCAAGACTGACTTCACCGACATCGAAGCTCTGCTGACCGATTTCAATCGAGTATTCACCAGAGCACGTTACTATTATGATTTTTACGAAGGCAAAACCTTAGGCGAGCAGACGGAAATTGGGAATAATTGGATACAGAGGGGTGCGGATTTAAGCGAAGCTAAAATTCGATACCGCCCTCATGAGATTTTTTGTCTAACCGAAGCGATGATGCTCTACCTCGACGAACGATTGAAAGGCTTCATATCCCAACGTGAAGCCCTAAAATCGGAATAGGTCCGCCCCCTGCACTCGGCCGGGCCGTATTCCGCCGCTTCGCCGCGCCCCGAGGGCAGAGCACGGCTCCGCCTCTCCCCTTGGGGGAGAGGTCGGCGCGGCCGAGGCGCCCGAAACTTCGCGGGAAGCGTCGTTCCGCGCCGGGTGAGGGGGGACTTGCGCCGAAAGCGCTGGAGTCAGAAAAAGACCCCCTCACCCCAACCCTCTCCCCAAGGGGAGAGGGGAATCGTGTCGGCCTCGGGCAACCGGGCAAGAATTGTGAACCAAACCATCGCTGGGCCGGCGGTTGTTCGCAACTGAACAGGACAGCAGTGGGACAAGCCTCGGGATGACATTTGCGCGGCCGCCGCCCACACTGGACTCACCCGCCGCAACCGCACTTATCCCCACCCCCGTCGCCCGCCCCTACACTCCCCCATCCCGCACCAATCGGGGCGCTGGCCGGAAGGCGTTCAGTTCAGTGGGTGCGGGAGCAGGTCGGGACCGTTCGGTGACGCGCCGGACCAGCCCGAGGCTCGTCGCAACCACCGGGGTGAAAACCCTCGGTACCGAGCACGGATAAGCGTTGCGGGTAGGCCAGAAATCCTGTGCGGGGCGGCCCAAAGGCTGCACCATTCCACTACCAATCCAGCGGCCAGAAGCCGTCCCGCTCCCCTAATTCTCAAGCGCGCGCGGCCATCTGGTTTGCGCGCCGCAAGCGCTTTGGAAACGGACGCGCAGCAGCGACCGCGAATGCCCGGCGCAATTCGGCCGCACCAGAACAGAACTCGGCCTCTCCCCTTGGGGGAGAGGTCGGCGCGGCCGAGGCGCCCGAAACTTCGCGGGAAGCGTCGTTCCGCGCCGGGTGAGGGGGGACTTGCGCCGAAAGCGCTGGAGTCAGAAAAAGACCCCCTCACCCTAACCCTCTCCCCGAAGGCGAGAGAGACCCTCCCCCGCGTTATACATTCTGTACAACGCGCGCTCGGGCGTGCGCAAAACCAGCGGAGCTACGGCGAAACCGACCTCGCAGCACTTTCAGCGACCTACGCTTATGGCATTGTCCGCAATCACCCGTTCGCCGATGGCAATAAGCGCGCGGCGCTACTTTCGATCATCACGTTCCTCGGGCTGAATGACATCGCCTTCGCACCCGCCGAAGCCGAGGCCGTTGTCATGATCCTCGGCCTTGCTTCGGGCGAGATCGAGGAGGAAGGGCTCACGCGCTGGATTCGCGACAACTGGCCGACGTGAGCGGCCGACCCGGCGGTACGCAAACCCGTTTCAGGGCCAATCGAGCCCGGTTTCAGTTCGGCATATTCGAAAAATGGGACAACGAGCACAGCCCGCAACGACTTGTTTACCCTTGTAGGGCACTCTCGATCTTGTCGAGTGAGTGGCTGGTGACTGCATGTCCATTTTTGGGGCAACAAGTAGCCGAGTAAAGCCGGTCAGGTCGCGTAGTGTAAACCTGTTGTGTCGAGTACGAGTGCCCTATGGCCAAGCGTGTTCTGATCGTCGATGACGATCCTACCCAGCGTCGCATCCTTGAAGAGACCATCAAGCGGCTCGGCTTCGAAGTCAAAACCGCCGGATCAGGCGAGCAGGCGCTCGCGACTCTCGAAGGCTCAGAGCGCTCATCCATTTCCCTGGTGCTGCTCGATCTCGTGATGCCCGGCATCGACGGCATGGCGGTGCTCGATCGGCTCAATGGCAAAACCGGCATCCCGCCCATCATCGTGCAAACGGCACACGGCTCGATCGATACCGCGATCAACGCCATGCGCGCAGGAGCGATCGATTTCGTCATCAAACCGGCCTCGCCCGAGCGCCTCGATGTTTCGATCAAGAGCGCGTTGAAGATCGAAGCTCTGGCCGGCGAGATCACCCGCATCAAGAAGAAGGTCGAGGGCACGCTGACGTTCGGCGACCTCATCATCCGCGGCGATGCCATGACACGCGTCATCGCGCTCGGCAAGCGCGCCGCAGCATCGAACATCCCCGTGCTGATCGAAGGTGAGTCGGGCGTCGGCAAGGAGCTGATCGCCCGCGCCGTGCAGGGCGAGAGCGAGCGCGCCGGCAAGCCGTTCATCGTTGTCAACTGCGGCGCGATTCCCGAGAATCTCGTCGAAAGCATCCTGTTCGGGCACGAGAAGGGTTCGTTCACGGGCGCCACCGACAGGCGCATCGGCAAATTCCAGGAAGCCGACGGCGGAACGCTTTTCCTCGACGAGGTTGGCGAGTTGCCTCTCGACGCCCAGGTCAAACTGCTGCGCGCGCTGCAGGAAGGCGAGATCGACCCGGTCGGCTCCAAGAAGCCGGTGAAAGTCAACTTCCGGCTGATCTCGGCGACCAATCGCGACATGATCCAGCTCGTCAAGGACGGCAAGTTCCGCGAGGACCTCTACTACCGACTGAATGTGTTCCCGATCTGGGTGCCTCCGTTGAAGGACCGGCTCGGAGACGTGGCCGAACTCGCGATGCACTTCCTCGCCCGCTTCGCGGCGGAAGAGGGCAAGCGCGTCTCGGGCATAACCGAGGACGCCTTGCGGCTGCTTTCGGCCTATGCGTGGCCGGGCAACGTCCGCCAACTGGAGAATGCGGTGTTCCGTGCGGTGGTGCTGGCCGACGGCTCCGAGCTGACGGTGGCAGAGTTCCCGCAGATCGCCGCGCACGTCGACGGTTTCAAGGCGGAGATTCCGGCCGCACCCGCGCCTTTCGACCGCCATCCCGCCTACACCGGACCAGCGCTGCTCGGTGCCGAGGATACGATCCCGCATACCATCGAAGTTCGACCCGCAGATGGCCCCTCTTCGCTCGGGATTGCGGCCGTGACGGCGGACGGCGAAATTCGATCATTGGAAGCGATGGAAGCCGACATGATCCGGCTCGCACTGGGCCGCTATCGCGGTCACATGACGGAAGTCGCAAAGCGCCTTAATATCGGCCGGTCGACCCTCTATCGAAAGATGCAGGAGTACGGTCTCGAAGGCCGTCCGAACTAGGATTTGGTTACGCTGCCGGCATCAATCCCCCCACCCGGCACTTCGCACCACCCTCCCCGCGGGGGGAGGGGGAGGGGGAGTGGGAAGAAAGAACCTTGTCATGCGGCCGCTCCAGTCTGCGCTCACCTCGCTCGAATTGGCTTTGCTAGCTGGATGATCTTGCTCCAATCGCACTTGGCGGCCGGCGCCCCGCAAGGGTGTTGCCGCGTGCAACGAGAATGACTTAACGGCACTAGCCAAAGTCCGTGAGGTCATGGGCCCGGGAGCAATCCCGGGTCTTTTCCGTTGGCGGTCGTCATGGGTGTTGAAGTAGTGCCATGGCACTTGTCCCAAACGTCCCTAACCGCAGGCAACCGCTCGATCGCGCTTGTCAGCCCAACAATACGGACCGCGGTGCCGCGACAAAATTCGTTGTTCGATACTGCTCATAGAGCTCGTTGTATTTGTCGAGGACGTGGATTCGGCCTGATGGTGAAACAAGGCCAATGGAAAAATTGTAGGTCCTGAAGAAATAGAAAAAATCTTGAAGGCTCGTGCGCGTGTCGAGGTTGCAGCCACCGAACTCAAACTGCACCAATCGGATCGTGCCGCGCGCCATGGCGTCCACGGCCCCTTGCATGACGGCGAGCTCATGTCCCTCGACATCGAGCTTGAGGAGATCGATGGACGACACGGCCGTCTCCGCGACGACATCATCGACGGTCCTGATCACAACCGACTCTGCGATATCCATCCGAATGTTGAAGTGATCCAGCCTGCGCTGACTTAGCGACGCCAATCCCGAAACGTCGCGATCCTTGTAGAGCGTGCGGGTGCCTGCTTCGGCGGCCAGGCCAACCGGGAATACGGTGACATTTCGCTTTCCGGCCAATCGCTGCCGCAACAGGTCGACATGATTGGTTGATGGCTCGAAGACAAACACCGAACCTTCCGGGAAATCATCAAGAAACGCCTCCGAGTATTCGCCGGTGTGACCGCCCACGTCGAACAGGACCGGCCGCGGTGCATTGATGAGCCTGAACACGCCGCGTTCGCCACTCGATCCAACGAAGCCACCGGTGCCCATGCCGTGCGCGGCCATGAGGCTTTTCGATATCCCCATAGCGGCATGGAACGGAACGATGCGAAGAACATGGCCGAAAAGTGCGCGCTTGTGCCCCTTCAGCCTTTTCAACCCAGTCTTTATGCTCATCACGCATTCTCCAACGCAGGTTCCGCCTCCCCGACATCCTGGTGCCCGCTGAGGGTTAGGTATAAGCGACGCCGAATGCGTGGCTAGCAAATTCGATCACGACCGCCCACCACGACAGTCGCGCGGAGCAGCGAACAAATGCTATAGCCCGCGCCACAGATTTCGAGATTCGAGGACACCCGATTGACCGATCCCGCCAGCGCGAACGCTGCGGCCGCCGAGATCTTGGCCGCCGACACGTCCAACACCCCACGCGCGGCCGCGCTGGCGGCTGAGATCGCGCGCCGCCGCACGTTCGCGATCATCGCCCATCCCGACGCCGGCAAGACCACGCTCACCGAGAAATTGCTGCTCTACGGAGGCGCGATCCAGCTCGCGGGTCAAGTGAAGGCCAAGGGCGGAAAGCAGAATACGCGGTCTGATTGGATGGCGATCGAGAAAAGCCGCGGCATCTCGGTGGTGACATCGGTGATGACGTTCGAGTATCGCGACACTGTGTTCAATCTTCTTGACACCCCAGGCCACGAAGACTTCGCCGACCAGACCTACCGTACGCTGACCGCCGTCGACGCGGCTGTGATGGTTATCGACGCCGCCAAGGGCATCGAGAGCCGGACGCGCAAGCTGCTCGAGATCTGCCGCATGCGCGACATCCCCATTCTGACGTTCATCAACAAGATGGACCGCGAGGCGCGCGAGCCGTTGGAGCTGCTCGACGAGATCGAGAAGGATCTGGCGCTCGACACCGCACCCATGGTCTGGCCGATCGGCAAGGGGCGGGGCTTCCGCGGCACCTATGACCTGTTCAGCCCGCGCGTACGGCAGATCGACGAGGCACCTGAAGGCACTGCAATCAGCGGTCCCGACGATCCATTTATCGACACGCTTCTTGATCCGGATGAAGCGCAACGCTGGCGCGAGGAGGCGAGCCTTGTCGCCGACGCCTGCGGCCGGTTCGACCCGAAGGCGTTCCGCGAAGGTACTTTAACGCCGGTCTACTTCGGCAGCGCGCTTCGGAATTTCGGCGTTCGCGATCTTCTGGACGCACTCGTCGCCCACGCCCCGCCGCCGCGCGCGCAGGTGGCGTCGAAGCGCACCGTGGATGCGTTCGAACCCGCGCTCTCGGGCGTGGTGTTCAAGATCCAGGCGAACATGGACCCGAACCACCGCGACCGTATCGCGTTCATGCGGGTGTGCTCGGGCAAGCTCACGCGCGGGATGAAGGTGAAGCTCGTGCGCACCGGCAAGATCATGGCCGTGCAGTCGCCGCAGTTCTTCTTCGCCCAGGACCGCTCGGTGGCGGACGAGGCCTACGCGGGCGACGTGGTCGGCATTCCGAACCACGGCTCACTCCGCATCGGCGACACATTGACCGAGGGCGAGGACCTGACGTTCCTCGGCATCCCGAGCTTTGCGCCCGAGATCTTGCGCCGGGTCCGGCTCGACGACGCCATCAAGGCCGGCAAGCTCAAGAAGGCGCTGCAGGAGTTGGCCGAGGAAGGCGTGGTGCAGCTGTTCACGCCCATCGACGGTTCGCCGCCCATGGTCGGCGTGATCGGGGCGCTGCAGCTCGACGTGCTTGCCGACCGGCTCCTCAACGAGTACGGGCTGGCCACAGCATTCGAGATGTCATCCTATGAGATGGTGCGCTGGATCTCGGCCGGGACGCGCGCGGCCATCGACCAGTTCGTCGAGAAGAACCGTTCGTCCATCGCCCATGATCTCGACGGCGCGCCGGTGTTCCTCGCGCAGTCGGGCTTCATGCTGAACTGGACGCAGGAGCGCGCACCCGAGATCACCTTCGCAGACCTCAAGAAGACGATGCAGTGATCTCACCTCTGACTATATTCTGCGCAGTTTTTCCAGCAGCTTGAAAACTAGCCATCTTGCATTCGTCGCAGGCAAACGGATCCGTCTTGAAACTATGTCATAAATCTAACCCACTGCTTTCAATAGATAAATTGCCGCTCAAATTGCTGGCACAGCCCTTGCGATCCATCCCTTAGCAAATTGTTAACGCTTTGGCGGAGCACTCCTTCGGTGCGGCGTCAGGCTTGCCATGGGGAGCGCTCGCGGATGAGTTTTGACAATCCTTTCGATGCCAAGACCAAACTGGGCCACGGGGGCTGCAGCTGCGGCCATCACGCGAGCGATGCGGAGCACCAGAAGGCGATCGAGGCCGACAACCGTGCCGTGGCACGAGACGAAGATCTCAGGCTGTCGCGCATCGTCGAATCTGCCGTGGTTCGCGCTTTATTTCCCGAGGACGCCACCCGCCGCGCCTTCCTAAGGGCCGTCGGCACCGGCACGGCGGCTGCAGCCATCGCACAGTTCCTCCCGCTCGGAGCCATCACCGATGCATTTGCTCAAGGCGCGACTCCGGAAAAGAAGGATCTCAAGGTCGGGTTCATTCCCATCACTTGCGCGACGCCGATCATCATGGCGCATCCGATGGGCTTCTATTCGAAGCAGGGTTTGAACGTTGAAGTCGTAAAGACCGCGGGCTGGGCCGTAATCCGCGACAAGACACTCAACAAGGAATACGACGCGGCCCACATGCTATCGCCGATGCCGCTGGCGATCACGCTCGGCGTCGGTTCGAACCCGATCCCTTACACGATGCCGGCGGTCGAAAACATCAACGGACAGGCCATCACGCTTTCGATCAAGCACAAGGACAAGCGCAATCCGAAGGACTGGAAGGGCTTCAAGTTCGCGGTTCCGTTCGATTACTCGATGCACAACTACCTGCTCCGCTATTATCTGGCGGAAGCCGGTCTTGATCCGGACAAGGACGTGCAGATCCGGTCCGTACCGCCGCCGGAGATGGTGGCCAATCTGCGCGCCGATAACATCGACGGCTTCCTCGCGCCGGATCCCGTCAACCAGCGTGCGGTGTTCGATGGGGCAGGGTTCATTCACATCCTGTCGAAAGAAATCTGGGACGGGCATCCCTGCTGTGCGTTCGCTGCGTCGAAGGAGTTCGTCACGCAAATGCCGAACACCTACAGCGCGTTGCTGAAGGCCATCATCGAGGCGACCGCATTCGCGAGCAAGCAGGAGAACCGTAAGCAGATTGCCGAGGCCATCGCGCCCGCAAACTACCTCAACCAGCCGCCGACCGTCGTCGAACAGGTCCTGACCGGCACCTACGCGGACGGGCTCGGGAACATCGTGAAAGCCAGCAACCGCATCGATTTCGACCCATTCCCCTGGGAGAGCTTCGCCATCTGGATCATGACGCAGATGAAGCGTTGGGGACAGTTGAAGGGCGATGTCGACTACAAGGCGATCGCCAAGCAGGTCTTCCTTGCGACCGACGCGACCAAGCTCATGAAGGAAGCCGGCCTCACCCCGCCCGACAGCACGACCAAGAAGTTCAAGGTCATGGGCAAGGAGTTCGATCCCGAAAAACCCGAAGAATACATCGCGAGCTTTGCGATCAAGCGGGTTTGAGACAACGGACACCAACGGGAGAGCCGAATGGCCCAACCTTCCGCCTCGTCGTTGAACATCAAGGCGACCATCGTTTCGGTGCTCATCTTGGCGACGTTCCTGTTCGCCTGGCATCTCGGCACGGCGGGCGTCGCCACAACGCAGAAGCTCGATCCCGAATACGCCAAGCTGATGGGCGCCACGGCGACGCAAGGCAAATCCGCAATGCCGGGGCCGATCGAGGTAGGTGCCAAGATATGGGAGCATCTGAAAGACCCGTTCTACGACCGCGGCACCAACGACAAGGGGCTTGGCATCCAGCTCGCGTACTCGATCGGCCGTGTGGCGCTCGGATATCTGCTGGCGGTGGCGGTGGCCATTCCGCTCGGCTTTCTGATCGGCATGTCGCCTTTGATGAGCCGGGCACTTGATCCGTTCATTCAGGTCATGAAGCCGATCTCGCCTTTGGCGTGGATGCCGCTCGCGCTCTACACGATCAAGGATTCGGGGATGTCGGCCATCTTCGTGATTTTCATCTGTTCGCTTTGGCCGATGCTGATCAATACGGCGTTCGGCGTGGCCAGCGTGCGCAAAGAATGGCTGAATGTCGCAAAGACGCTCGAACTCGGCCCGGCGCGGACGGCGCTCAGCGTGATCCTGCCGGCCGCCGCGCCGACGATCTTCACCGGAATGCGCATCTCCATCGGTATCGCGTGGCTCGTCATCGTCGCCGCCGAGATGCTCGTGGGCGGAACCGGCATCGGCTACTTCGTGTGGAACGAGTGGAACAACCTGTCAATCACCAACGTGATCACCGCAATCCTCGCCATCGGGCTCGTCGGCATGGCGCTCGACCAGTTGATGGCGCGGCTGCAGAAGTCGGTATCGTACGCGGATTGAAGACACGAAAGGCGCCGGTTCAGCATGCGCTGGAGGCCAACGAAAACGAACGACGGCAGGGGACAACAATGACCAAGGCCTTGATCAGCGCCGAGGGGCTTGCCAAGCGGTTTCCGCAAGGGCAAGGACAACCGCCGCTGACCGTATTCGAGAACCTTTGGTTCGAGATCGCCCACGGCGAGTTTGCCTGCATCATCGGCCATTCGGGCTGCGGCAAGTCAACGATCCTGAATGCGCTGGCGGGACTCGATACGGCATCGGAAGGCAACATCATCGTCGGCGGCAAGCATGTCGAAGGGCCAAGCCTCGATCGCGCCGTGATCTTCCAGGGCAACGCGCTGATGCCGTGGCTATCGGCGCTTGGCAACGTCGAGTTGGCGGTTTCATCGCGGCACAAGGACTGGTCCCGGGCAGAAGTTCGTGAGCACGCCATGAAGTACCTTGATCTCGTGCACCTTAACGGGTCGGAGCTCAAGAAGCCGTCGCAACTATCGGGTGGCATGAAGCAGCGTGTCGGCATCGCACGCGCACTCTCGATCGAACCACAGATCCTGCTGATGGACGAGCCGTTCAGTGCCCTCGATGCGCTCACCCGCGGCTCGCTCCAGGACGAGGTGCTGTCGGTGCGCGCGAAGACGAAGCAGACCATCTTCATGATCACCCACGACGTCGACGAGGCGATGCTGCTCGCCGACAAGATCCTGCTGATGACCAACGGGCCCAAGGCCCGGATCGCGGAGATCGTTGAGAACACGCTGCCGAAAGAGCGTTCGCGGACCGATCTCCACAAGCACCCGAACTACTATCCGCTGCGCAATCACATGATCGAATTCCTGGTGACGCGATCGCGCGAGCTCGCTGGCGGCGCTGGCGCCAAGCCCGGCGAGCTTCGCCATCCGCCCGTCGTCAGGCCAACTATCGGAGGCACAACCCATGTTGAAACGGCCCGTTCCAGTCAACCGGCCGAAAGCACCGCTGCCACGGACTTACAAGCCGGGCGCGTGTCAGCGGCCTGATGGAGACGACTTCGAAGTACTGGAACCAGAAGCCGCGGCCAACGGGCATGCGGTAGCCGGGCTTCGGCGACCGACGCTGTTTGCCCACCGGTTCCAGCCGACGGCCCCGCCTCAACCTGAAAAACAATCGCCAACCCAAGGAGCACGACCGATGAAGCGCGAAGACCTCACCGAGAAGATTTTGGATATCAAGCGCGAGAAGGGCTGGACCTGGAAGTTCATCACCGACGAGATTGGCGGCATGGCGCCGACGCTGGTGGTCGGCGCGCTGCTCGGACAGATGAAGCTCGTGAAGCCGGTGGCGAAGAAGGCGGCGACGCTGTTCGGTCTCACGCCTGCCGAGGAAGCGATGCTGAACGAGGTGCCCTATCGTGGCATGGGGACGCCGATGCCGCCGACTGACCCGCTGATCTATCGCTTCTACGAGATGGTGATGGTCAATGGCCCGGCGTGGAAGGCGCTGATCGAGGAGGAATTCGGCGACGGCATCATGTCGGCCATCGACTTCAATTTCGATTTCGAGCGCGAGGCCAATCCCAAGGGCGACCGCGTCAAGATCACCATGAGCGGCAAGTTTCTGCCGTACAAGTACTACGGCAACGAGCAGGGCATTCCCGACTACGGTTTCAAGGAGACCGTGTGAGGCGATAGATAACGGTTTGACGGGTGGGGCACGGCAGGAAGGGGCGCAGCGAAATGCGCCCCTTCTTTTTTGAAGCTCACCCCTCCGCCCAATCAGCCAATGAGGTGAGGAAGGCCGAGCATTTGTCGAGTTCGCTGGCGGCGATCCATTCGTTGGCGGTGTGGGCTTCTGAGATCGAGCCGGGGCCGCAGACGACGGCCGGCACTCCAGCATCCTGGAACAGTCCCGCCTCCGTGCCATACGACACTGTGTGCGTGCGGTTCTGGCCGAGCAGCCGCAGCACGAGCGCGACGACTTCCGCAGATGGGTCGGCCGCAAACGGCGGCACGTTGTTGGCTTGCCGGATCGAGATGTCCGCTTCCGGAGCCACCGCACGCATCTCGGGCAAGCAATGGGTCTCGGCGAAATCGCGGAGGCGGCGCTCCACCGTGCCGACGTCGAAACCGGGCAACGCGCGCACGTCGAAGCTGAACCGGCAGCCGACCGGCACGATGTTGGTCGCTGTGCCGCCCTCGATCTGAGTGACCTGGAGCGTGCAATAGGGCGGGTCGAACCGTGGATCGGCGGCGGCCTCGCGGAGATCGGCTTCGATGCGAGCGAGCTCTCCCAGCAGCCGCGCCGAATAGGTGATCGCGTTGACGCCGAGCGGCGCCATGCTCGAGTGGGCGGCGCGGCCCCTCACTTCGACCACCCAGCGGACCGGCCCCTTGTGCGCGTCGACCACGGCCATGGTCGTCGGTTCGCCAACAATGACCATGCGCGGGCGCGGCAGGCGGGCGCCTAGCTCGGCCAGCAAGGGACGCACGCCGATGCAGCCGATCTCCTCGTCGTAGGAGAACACGATGTGGAACGGCACGGCGAGCTTGCGGCGTGCGAGATCAGGCACGGCTGCGAGTACGCACGCGAGAAAGCCCTTCATGTCAGTGGTGCCACGACCGTAGAGCTTGCCGCCGCGCTGAGTGAGCGTGAACGGCTCGGTGTCCCAGGCCTGGCCGTCGACGGGCACGACGTCGGTATGGCCAGAGAGCGCGATGCCGGGAACGTCGGTCGGCCCGATGGTCGCGTACAGGCTGGCCTTCTGCCCATTGGCGGTGGGGACCAACTGGCTTTCGATGCCGTGGCTCGCGAGATAACCGGCGACAAAGGCGATCAGATCGCGGTTCGATTTCCAGCTGGTGGTGTCGAAGGCGACCAGATGGGCGAGCAGTTCCGTCGCGGAGAAAGTCTGGGCGCTCATTCGTGCTCTCGGTCGGGACGGCGGAGTTGGGGCGTAGAGGCAAAGTGTCGTCGGGCGCCGTGGTTCCGATGTGTCAGTTGACACTGCGGATCGAGTGCGGACTGTCGAGCGAGAACGCGGGAACCGCCACCTCGAACAACTCGCCCTTTTGGCCGGCCATCTGATAGGTCCCTACCATGATGCCTGAGGGTGTCTTGAGCGGGCAGCCCGAGGTGTAGGTAAAGCTTTCCCCTGGTGGGATGACGGGGGTCTGCCCCACCACGCCAGGGCCGCGTATTTCCTCGGTTTGGCCGAGTGCATTGGTGATCCGCCAGACACGAGAGCGCAGCTGGACTGGCGCATCCCTCTCGTTGGAGATGTGCACGGTGTAGGCCCAGAAGTAGTAACCTTCGTCCGGCGATGACTGGTCCTCGATATATTGCGGTTCGACGCGAACACGGACACCGCGTGTGAGCTGTTCATACATGGCGGATCGTCCAGTGTGGGTCGTCGTGTCGCAGTGTGCAGGCGGATCGTCACGGCCGGCATCTGCCTCGAAAAGCGCCTGCCGACGGCCCTTGAATTCGAACAATACCAAACACTGTGGCAGGAGCTTCATAAGGCCGTTTAGATGGTATCGCATTGTGAGGCCACTGGAAACAGCAAGTACATGGCGCCGACCGGTTGCCTGCTCCATGGGACCTCCGCCGCGAAAAGAGGATAGCCAACATGTTCGATGCTCGCATCCGGCCGCTGATCGACCCGCCGTTGAACGAAGCTGGGCGCCGGCTGGCGCGATCCGGCATCACGGCCGACGCGGTGACGATATTCGGCTTCGCGCTCGGCATGACCGCTGCCACGGCCATCGCACTCGGACGCATCGACATCGGCCTCGGATTGTTCCTGGTCGGACGGCTCGCAGACGGTCTTGATGGCGCCGTCGCCCGCGCCACCCGCAAGACCGATCGTGGCGGGTTCCTTGACATCGTGCTCGATTTTCTGCTCTACGGCGCGATCCCGCTGGCGTTCGCGATCCATGACCCCGTGCAGAACGCCTTGCCGGCGGCGGTGCTGCTCATGAGCTTTTTCGCCAACGGCACCGCGTTCCTGGCGTTCGCGATCATGGCCGAGCGGCGCAAAATCGAGACCGACGCGCAGGGCCAGAAATCGTTGTTCTACATGGCGGGTCTGGTTGAAGGCTTCGAAACGGTGGTGGCGCTGGCCGCCATGTGTCTGTTTTCCACGTGGTTCGCCGAGATTGCCTATGGCTACGCCGCGCTATGCTTCGCCTCCGCCTTTGGCCGTATTCTGTTTGCATGGCGGGTGCTGGCGTGAACAAGTGCCGACGGCGACGGATTTCTAAATGCCAAAAGGAGATGCGATGTCCATCCGAACCGAGCTGGCACTCTTGACGATGTGCGCACTCCTGGCGCCCGGCACCGCCTATGCTGCCGCTTGTGGCAACGGCCCGGCCGGGTTTGATGCGTGGATCACCGCGTTCAAACCGCGCGCGAAGGCGGCTGGAATATCGGAGAAGGCGATCGCGGCGGGCCTCGCGGGCGTCAGTTACGACGCCAACGTCATCCGCCTCGACCGCGGGCAGAAGTCGTTCAAGCTGTCGTTCGAGCAGTTCTATGCGCGGCGCGTGTCGTCGTCGCTGATCTCGCGCGGCAAGCAGAAATTGCAGCAGCACAAGGCGCTGCTCGACCGCATCCAGCAGCAATACGGTGTGCCGCCAGCGGTGCTGATTTCGATCTGGGGGCTCGAGACCAACTACGGCGCGGACGGCGGTGGCAAATTGTCGATCGTGCGCTCGCTGGCAACGCTGGCCTACGACTGCCGCCGCAGCGCGTTCTTCGAGAACGAACTGGTCAACGCCCTGAGGATCATCGATCGCGGCGACATGGCGGCGAGCGAACTCACGGGCGGTTGGGCGGGCGAGATCGGGCAGGTGCAGTTCCTGCCGTCGTCCTACGTCAAGCACGCGGTCGATTTCGACGGCGACGGGCGGCGCAACCTCAAATCGAGCGTGCCCGACATGCTGGCGTCGACGGCCAAGTTCCTGAAGTCCTATGGCTGGAAGGCGGGCCAGCCATGGGCACCCGGCACCGCGAATTACGCGGTCATCAAGGACTGGAACCGCGCCGAAGTCTACCAGAAGACCATCGCTGTGATGTCCGAACGGCTGGCGGGTGGGTGATGTTGCGATGTGCGTGACGGACGAACCATCCCGCGCGCACGCTAAGCCTCGAAGTTCCGTCCAGCCACAGGAGAAGTCACATGCATGTAAATAGCAAGGACGCGGAAACCGCTATCAAGGCCGCGATCAAGAAGGCCCAGGCGATGGGTACGCAGATGTGTATCGCCGTCGTCGATTCGGGCGCGAACCTGAAGGCATTCCACCGCATGGACGACGCCTGGGTCGGCTCGATCGACATCGCGATCAAGAAGGCGAAGACGGCTGTGTTCTTCGGCATGCCGACCGGGCAGATCGGCAAGCTGTCGCAGCCCGGCGCGCCGCTGTACGGCATCGAGCACTCCAATGACGGGCTGATCACGTTTCCAGGTGGATTGCCGATTGTGGATACCGACGGCGTGCTGGTCGGGGCCATCGGGGTTTCCGGTAGCACCGTCGAAAACGACCACGCGGTGGCTCTCGCCGGCGTCAAAACGATCGGTGCCAGTGATCTGCCCGCCCACCCATGGCGCACGTGACGCGCGGAGGCCCGGAGACCCATCGAGAACCAACGTCGAAACTATGGCCGCCAATAGTCCGTTTGCTCAACGGCGTCGTTCCAAAAACGAGCAGCGGCGATTGAATGCGACGCGGGTCACGCCCATCGTCTTCGTCCAGCCGGACTTGCAATGTTCGACGTCGATGACGACCGGTAGAGAGCGCGCCGAGCCGGCTGCGGACAAAGCCGGGCGCGGGCTGATTGGTGCCAGGCGCCCGTCCGGAATCGATCCTCGCGGCACAATGGGCGTGCCGTTTGCCGCGCCGGGCTTTCCGGAATAAAGCGGAATTGGACGCGCGAAGGGGTCGGCAGGCACGCCGAGCGGCGCGGGCACGTAGCGTCGCTCGCGGTCATATTGGGCGAACGCGGGGTCGACTAAGGCAAGTGCCGCAGCCAACGCCACAGACGCCGTCCACACGCCAATCTGCAAGGAAACTGATCTCACGTGCTGAGGATGGATACGGTTGCTGCTCGGACAATGAACGATCGGAAAGCGGCGAAGTCAAGTCCCTGGTCCCCGCCCGAGGCGTTGGTCCGAGCAGGCGGGGCCAGGGTTGTCGGACCGAGGATGGGCCGGCCAGGGACAGGCTGCGTGACCATCGTTGACAGCGACACCGCCATGCCCAACTTTGCGCTACACTCGACCGAAGACACGGTGTGCGCGACCACTGACCCCGTGTAACGTACTTTGCCTGCCGGGCTTCCACCAAACCTGCGTTCAATCCTGGAGACGACCTCGATGCGCCGACCGACGACCCTGAAGGCCGCTCGCCATCCCGCCCCGTACGGCGGTGCACTATTGGCCGCGGCGGCGCTCGCCGTCATTCTGCCTGGCGGAAGCGATGCGCAGAAGAGTTTGTTCTCGGGCTCGACCAATGGCCCGCAGTCGGTCGCGCCGGTAGCTGAAAAGCTATTTGACGCCGTGGTCAACATCTCGACCTCGCAGTCGGCCAAGAGCCCGCAGGGCGTGCCGCTGCCCAGGATTCCGAAAGATAGCCCCTTTGGCGACTTCTTCGAGGATTTCTTCAACAAGAAGGGCGGCCGCATGGCCCCGTCGGATCGCAAAGTGTCGTCGCTCGGTTCGGGCTTCGTCATCGACGGCAAGGAAGGCCTCGTGGTCACCAACAATCACGTCATCGACGGCGCCGACGAGATCATCATCAACTTCCATGACGGCTCGAAGCTGAAGGTCGACAAGGTTCTCGGCAAGGATTCCAAGACCGATCTCGCACTACTCAAGGTCACGCCAAAGAAACCGTTGCCACAGGTGCCTTTCGGATCGTCGGCAAAGCTGCGTGTCGGCGACTGGGTGATGGCGATCGGCAACCCGTTCGGCCTCGGCGGTTCGCTCACGGTCGGCGTCATTTCAGCCAAGCAGCGGGATATCAACTCGGGTCCATACGACGATTTCCTGCAGACCGACGCGGCCATCAACAAGGGCAACTCGGGCGGACCATTGTTCAACATGGACGGCGAGGTTGTTGGCGTGAACACCGCCATCATCTCCCCGACGGGCGGATCGATCGGCATCGGCTTCGCGGTGCCCGCCGACACGGCGACAAACGTGATCGAGCAATTGAAGCAGTTCGGTGAAACCCGTCGCGGTTGGCTCGGCGTCAAGATCCAGACCATCACCGAGGATATCGCCGAGACGCTTGGGGTAAAGGAGAACTCGGGCGCACTGGTGTCGGCTGTAACGCCTGATAGTCCGGCGGCCAAGTCGGGCCTCGAAGCCGGTGACGTTATCCTCAAGTTCGACGGCAAGGACGTGTCGACCATGCGCGGCCTGCCCAAGATCGTGGCCCAGACCCCGATCGGCAAAGCTGTTGACGTGGAGGTCCTCCGCCGCGGCGAGAAGCGCAACGTCAAGGTGGCGGTGGGCCGCTTGAGTGAGGATGACGAGAAGATCGAGGCGCCCGTCGCGAAGGTGCCCGAGCCGGTCGAAAAGACGCCGGAACGGAGCTTCATCGGGCTTACCATGACGCCGCTGACCGACGAACTCAGGGTCCGCTTCGGACTCGACAGCAAGATCAAGGGCGTGGTGGTCCTCGAAGTCGATTCGCTTAGCCCAGCCGCTGCCAAGAACATCAAGCCCGGCGACGTCATCGTCGAGGCCGGGCAAGACGCCGTGACCACACCAGACGATGTCGGAAAAAGCATCGACAAGATCAGGAAATCTGGCCGCAAGGCAGTGTTGCTCAGGGTCGAGGACGGCAAGGGCGACCTCAGGTTCATCGCGGTGCCCCTGGTGCCGTGAGCGCTGGATGTACCAGATTGAGCCAACTCTTCCACGGGGGATGGGCGCATGCGACTTCCCTCGTGACACGTGACGCTCTAAGCAGCCGGGACGCAGCATCGTGTCCCGGCACCGGCATTTGATTTCTTCTGCACCCCGCTCCAGATCAAATACCGGCGCCATAAGGAACACTAGCAACTCTATGTTTCTAGTGTAGCTTTTGCATCTGACGTCTGACGTTTGAGTTCGAGTCCAACCCCAGTGGGGACCAAACGTCAGATGCTCTACACGAGCGAGCCCGCCATGGGCCGTTGGTGCTCTATCAATCATCGGCCCCGGCCGGAATGGAGACTGCCGTTGTCACAAGGCCATAGCCTGTTGGATACCATCTGGGACAGCTTCGTGCCGGTCCACCGTGACGGACACAAGTTCGTGGGCGCAGCATTGGCGCTGACTATTCTGTTCCTGATACTGTGGCCGCCATTAGGCTGGATTCTCGCGATTGCAACGTTGTGGGTGGCCTATTTCTTTCGCGATCCGGACCGGGTGGTGCCGCTGCGGGAAGGCTTGGTGGTGGCCGCCGGCGACGGGCGCATCTCCTCGATCGAGCGCGTGAAACCGCCCGCCGAATTGGGCCTTGGTCCAGAGGAGCGTGTCCGTGTATCGACGTTCCTCTCGGTGTTCGACGTGCACATCCAACGCGCGCCGGTGCCTGGACGCGTGGTGCGCGCCATCTACGTTCCGGGCGCTTTCCTGAACGCCGCCCTCGACAAAGCCAGCGAAGACAATGAGCGCCGTGCGCTGGTTATCCAGCCGCCGGCGGGGCCGGAAATCGCGGTCGTGCAGATCGCCGGGCTGGTCGCGCGCCGCATCGTGACGTTCGTGCATGAAGGCGATAATCTCGGCATCGGCCAGCGCTACGGGCTGATCAGGTTCGGCTCGCGCGTCGACGTCTATCTGCCGCCGGGCAAGACGGCACTCGTATCCGTCGGTCAGCTGACCATCGGCGGTGAAACAATCATTGCCGATTTGAAGAGCATGGAGCCGGAGCGGGAAGCGCGCAGAACCTGAAATCGGGCGTCGGCGATCGGTCCGGCATTCCACAGGAGGGCAACCAGGAGGGCAACATGGACCCCGTCATCCCCAGGCTTGAAGCAGAGACCCGCCGCCGGCGGCGGCGCCCGCTGTTTCGACATTCGCGCGTTCCCGTGCGCATGCTGGTGCCCAACTTTTTCACGCTGATGGGTCTTTGCGCCGGTCTGACATCGATCCGCATGTCGATCGAGGGTCGCTATGAGTTAGCGGTCGCCCTGATCGTGTTCGCGGCACTTCTCGACGGCATCGATGGGCGTGTTGCGCGTTTGCTCAAGGCGTCCTCGCGGTTTGGCGCCGAACTCGACAGCCTCGCCGATTTCGTGGACTTCGGCGTGGCGCCGGCCTTCCTGATCTTCACCTGGGGTCTTTCAGCCCCGAAGAGCCTGGGCTGGATCGCGGTGATGATCTTCGCGCTTGCCGCGGCGCTTCGGTTGGCCCGCTTCAACGTTGCGACCGAAGAAGAGCGGCCGAAGTGGCAATCCAACTTTTTCACTGGCGCACCAACTCCGGCCGCAGCGATCGTCGTTCTGCTGCCGGTCTATCTCGACCAGCTCGGCGTCGATGGCCTGCGCTCGGGGGTCGGCTTCAATGCCGTGCTGGTCTACGTGCTGCTCATTGCGACGCTGATGGTCTCCACCATCCCGACCTACTCGGGCAAGCTACTTGGAGAGCGCATTTCGCGGGATATGGTGCTGCCGCTGTTCATTCTCGCCGTGGCGCTGGTGGCGATGCTTCTGACCTACCCCTACTCGACATTGTTGGGGCTCACGGTGCTCTATATCGCCTCGATACCGCTGAGCTGGCGGCGGTACCGGGCCAAGAGTGCAGCGGATGTGGACGCCGCAGAGGCGGCATCGCGCGTCGATGCTATGGGGACGTCGTCGCTTACTCCGTCGACGCAGTCCTCGCCATCTTCGCAAACGCCGGCATCCGCTTCAGGCGAGCGGGGCCGCGTGGTCGAAATCCGGCCCGGCGGCGAGCCCAGGATGTGATCGGGAACGGCCCGCGCGAAAAAGGCGCCAACGTCGATGCATTCGCAGCTGATAGGCGAGATCGAACTGTCATGATGGATCTGGCGGGGCAGCCCGTGCGGCAGCTGTTGCCCGGGACATTCGCTACCGGCGATCGCCTGGCCCGAGGACCCGCGCGACGGTCGTGCCATCGGACACCGGTGGACGGCGCAACGGCTGGCACACACATCCCGCCAAGCCGCGGTCACAGTCGGTCTTCGGCAACTACCCCTTTGGCGACGGACCGCGACCCTGATCCTTTTGCGCCGGACCCTTTGGCAGGTCCTTCGAGGCGTCCTTGCCATCCTTGACTTGGCCCTTGGGCGGCGTGCTCTCGCGCAGGGGTGCGGTCTCGGTTGGCGTTGCTGATTTCACGTCCGCCCGCGGCCAGCCGAGATCGTCGGCTCGCCCCGGCTTGGGCGTCAGCCGTTCACCTTTCACGAGCACGCGGAAGAACGGGGTTTGCGTGGGAGAGATGCGCTGGCGGCCCCCGCCTTGGCTACTCGTGCCTGAAGGCGTGACGGAACTCATCACGGTCAGACCTCCCGCGATCTGGTCGATGAGCGTCTCACCCATTTGGGACGGCTTGTCAGGACTTTCGCGGCGCGTAACGAGGGCCACCACGGAAGCCGGGATAGCGGGTCGCACGATATCGAGCTGCACGATCTCTTCGCGGCCTGAGGCCCCGAGGGTCCGCAGGTTGATCCTGCCATTGTCCGCCTTCTGCTCCCCGCCGGCCCCAGTGGTGCCACCCGCGGGCGCCACCGCCGGGCCTGGCTTCAATCCGCTGGCCCGGTTCTGGCGGGCAGCCTCATCGGCGCGAACGCGGGTTGCCTCCCTCGCCGCCGCCTCACGCTTCTCTTGATTGATCTTTTCCTGTTCCGCCGTTCCACCGGCCAAGGGAATGCTGCGCTCGGACTTGGCCTGCGTGAGGTCGCGATTGAGCTCGCGCTCGACGAAATGGGCAAGCTTGCGGTTGCCGGCACCGGTGAAATTGATGCCGTCGCCCTCGCGCAACAGGCGGATCTTTCCGGTCAGATCCGGACCATAGGCGCTATATCCACCGCCATCGTCGGCGAAGCCCGTGTAGGCGTCGACATACTTTATGCTGTTGAGGTAGCTGCGCTCGCGGATGATGTCGTTCATCATCTGAGCGTCCTCGTTGGCCTCCGGGCGGCGCAGGTTCGGGAGGCCAACCCAGTAGATCGCCGCGCCATTCTTCTTGATCACCTTCATCACGCGGTCGACACGGCGGCCGTACTCGGCGCGCCACTCATCGGCACCAACCGGAATGCGCTTGCCGCCACCCGGCGGGCGCAACGGCTGGCGGTCATCCTCGCCAATCATCACCACGACGATGTGCGGGGATCCGCTCCGCAAGGCGTCCTCGAGCTGTCGCACGTGCTCGTCGTACTCGGCGGTCATGAGGCCAGAGACAACACGGTTTTTACGCTGGATGACCAAACGCTGATCGGCCCCCATGGCTTCAACCAGACCATAGGTGATGCCCTCCGCGAAGGTGTCGCCGACCACCAGCATTTGATAGACGTCGTTGGCTGGGAACGGAGTGACGTAACTGTTGCCTTGCGGTTCTTCTTGGGCCTTGGTCCCTGGCGCGAAAATCGCAATGAAGCTGAGGGCCACTGCGGCAACGATGGCCGGGTTGCCCCGCCGACCGGTGTAACGGCGCCAGAATGCGAAGCGGGCGAGCTCGGACTTCGGGGATCTGTTCATGGTCGTCTCATATCATGCCGCACCGGCTCTGATGAAGTCCTGCTGGTACACTATCGAGCGGAGTCGGCACTCTTCAAGTGATCGAGCACCGTGTTTGACGGCCAGCAGTCAACTTTAAGCCGGCTGGCCCGTTGATAGGCGCCGATGACCTTGCGCGTGTTGGAGCCGATCTTGCCGTCAATCTTGTCGACGTCGTAGCCCTTGGACTTGAGCCGCTCCTGGATTTCTTCGATCACGCGGGTGTTCTGCGGACCAGTGCCGCCCCAGCGTCCGGCGAAGTCGCCGCCGCCGGCAATGCGGTCGGCCAGGTGGCCGACGAAAAGCGCGTAGAGGTCGGACGTGTTGTACTTTCGAATGACTTTGAAATTCTCGAGCGCGAGGAAGCTCGGACCATATCCACCGGCCGGGCTCATCAGGTAGGCATCCAGCGGCAAGTCCTTGGCGGTGAATGCCCGCCCGCCGGCCCGCAGGAACCCGAGCTTCGACCAGTCAGCGATGGAACGTGACTGCAGCGGACCTTCATAGGCGCAATCTCCGGTTTGCGGCACAATGACCTCGTAGCCCCACGTTTCCCCGCGCACCCAGCCCTTTCCTTGCAGCTGGCGCGCGGCTGAAGCCAGCGCATCGGGTACGGAACGGAAGATGTCGGTCTTGCCGTCCCCGTCGAGATCGTAGGCATGGATGAAGTACTCGGACGGCATGAACTGTGTGAGCCCCACGGCGCCTGCCCACGACGAGCGCATGTCGGAGCGCGGCACGCCTGCTTCGAGCATGCGCATGGCGGCGATCAATTCCGCGCGGAATAGCTCCTTGCGGCGGCCGATATACGCAAGTGTCGCCAGAACACGCACGGAATCATGCGGCAGCTGGTGCCGGCCGAAGGCGGTCTCGCGGCCCCATATCGCGAGCACCGAATAGCGGTCGACGCCAATCTCCTGTTCGATGCGGTCGAGTGCCGCTCTGTGGCGGACGAGCAGTTGACGGCCTTCGGCGGCAAGTTTTTCGAGGTAGGGCTTGTCGAGATACTTGTCTGGCGCGCGGGTGAACTCGGCCTGACCGCTACTGCCGGTTTTGGATTTGCCGGGCAGATCGAGATCGGGAAGCGTCAGATCGGGTTTGTCGAGGCCCCGGATGGCGGCATCGAACGTCGCACGGCTGACGCCCTTTGCCTGGGCCTCGGGATACAAATTTTCGAGAAATCGGCGAAAAGCAGGATCAGCCGCCGGGTCGGGTTGAGCGTAGGACGAGCTCGTGAAAAACCCGAGCAAAATGACCGTCGCAAGAGCCCGCAGCGCAAGAACCGGCCGATTGAACGACCAAAATTGGCGAATCCCAGATCGACCCATCACCCATTCCTGAACTGCGCTTCAATCGTGCGGACGGTACGCGTCGATTCCGGGCCAATTTGCGGCTTTCGGATTGCGTGACCGCGCGTTTTCGTCGCTTCCTACCCGGTGCCGGTTAAGCACAATCCACCCCGCGTCGTCCTCTCCGATTCTTAGCGGAGTGACGGAGTGAGTTGGTCCATAAGCCGTTCACGTATCAACCTGAGCGGGTACGAGTGCCCTGATCGCGACGTCCGTTTCATTCCTGCGGCGCGTTCGGAGACGGACTTCGCGATCAGTATCACAAGAGAACCATTGGTTTGCTCGTGTCGTCGCGGCCGGGACGTTCGCTCAACGCCCGCTGCAGAATGAAGCGAACGTCGCGGCCGGAACCCTAGTGTAGCGCATCTGACGTTTGGTCCCCACTCGGGGCTAGACTCGAAACCAAACGCCAGATGCAAAAGCTACACTAGAATCATAGGTT
>PERT01000013.1 GCA_002928955.1 Hyphomicrobium sp.
GAATCATAGGTTTGCTAGTGTTCCTTAGGCGCCGACATTTGATCTGGAGCGCGTTGCAACGGGAATCAAATGTCGGCGCCGGAACACTAGCATTCGTTCCCGACGCAGAGGTTTCATGAGCTGGATCCGAGTCTGTGCCGCCGCCGAGGTGCCCGCAAACACCGCCAAGAAATTCTGGGTGGCGGGGGGAATCCCGATGCTGATTGTCAACTACGGCAGCGGCTTCCGCGCGATGCCTCCGGTGTGCCCGCACATGGAGGAGCCGCTGGAAGACTCGGGCGTGGTCGCCAACTGCATCCTGACCTGCACCAAGCATCTCTGGGCCTGGAATCTCCTGACACTCGAAATGCAGGGTGAAACCGAACGGCCGCTTCAGGTTTACGAGGTCAAGCAGGAGGGTGGCGACGTGTTCGCGCTCGTCGACAAGGAAATCCTCTACGACTTCGAGACGGACGACGACATGGACGACGACGCGTTCTTCAACAAGAGCTGACGTCGAGACGAGCTGACTTCGACGAAAGCTGAGACGAGGGCAGGGCACTCCGGTGGCTCGACCCGACTTCCATCCCGCAGTCGGGCACCTGCGATCACACAGGTTGAGGGGCGCCACGTGACGATCAGGATCGAGACCAAGTCGGGCGAGTTCGAACTCGCGGGGATCTCCAACGAGAACATCCTTTTCAGCGGGCTCTCGAAGGGCCTGACCTTGCCCTACGAGTGCGCCACCGGTACCTGCGGGACCTGCCGGGCGCGGGTGATGAGCGGGACGGTTGATATCGTTTGGGACGCAGCACCAGGGTTCGCCCGGTTGAAGCGCGACAAGGGCGACATTCTGATGTGTCAGGCTCACGCGCCGGGTGACTGCGTGCTCCGAATTCCGTCGGATGTCTGTATCTCCGAGCGGCCGCGGCCACGGCAGTTCTCGGGCGAAATCACGAAAACGCGGTTGCTGACCCACGACGTCGTCCATTTCGACGTCGCGCTCGACGCCCGGATGCCGTTCGATGCTGGTCAGTTCGTGGTGCTCGCGGTGCCCGGCATGGCGGGCGGGCGGGCCTATTCGATGGTCAACTATGCGCCAGAGACCGATCGGCTGTCGTTCGTGGCCAAGAAGAAGCCTGGCGGAGGCTTCTCACAGTGGATGTTCGGCGGCGCGGTGCAAGGCAGCCGGATCAAGGTGTTCGGTGCCGTGGGCAAGGCGACTTTCCGCCCGGCGGTCGAAGCCAACGATCTGGTCATTGTCGCAGGTGGCTCGGGCATCGCCGGAATGATGTCGATCCTCGACTGCGCGATCGCTGCTGGACACTTCGAGCGGCATCGCGGTCGCGTCTACTTCGGTGTGAGGACGCTCGCCGACGGGTTTTATCTCTCCGAGCTTTCACGGTTTTCTTTTGCGGCCAAAGGGGCGCTGACAATCAGTTTGGTGCTGTCGCATGAAAACCCCCAGCGGGACACCCATCCGGAGTTCCCAGAGATCAGGCTCGACACTGGCTTCGTGCACGAGGCCGCGGCGCGGAGCCTCGAGGGGGGGGCGGAAACCGCGCTGGGCTTTGTCGCAGGTCCGCCGCCCATGGTCGAGGGTGCGATACGAGTGTTGCTGAAAGACGCCCGTATCCCCGCCCGCTCGATCCGTTACGACAAATTCGGCTGAATTCGTCCAAGGTCCTAGTAGAGTACGACGCCGCCCGAGACCATGACGAGGTCGTCCGGACATGACATCCACCCACGTCATCAGATGCCAAGGTGACCCGCACCGCGAACCCACGGGGCTTTCAGGGACAGGATCATGAATTTTTATCTGCCCATTGCCGAGTTGTCGGTGAACATTTTTGTGTTCCTCGGAATGGGCGCGGCTGTGGGCTTCCTATCGGGCATGTTCGGCGTTGGCGGCGGGTTCCTGATGACGCCGCTGCTGATTTTCTCAGGCATCCCGTCGGCGGTCGCGGTCGGAACCGAGGCCGCGCAGATCGTTGCATCCTCGGTATCAGGCGCCATCGCCCAGTACCGGCGCAGGAACGTCGACGTGAAGCTCGGCGTGGTGCTGCTGGTCGGCGGTATTCTCGGCTCGATCATCGGCGTCGAGGTGGTCAAGATACTGCGCCGTATCGGGCAATTCGATCTTGTGATTTCGCTCGCCTACGTGACGTTCCTCGGCGCCATCGGCACATTGATGATGATCGAGAGCCTGAACACCATCCGCAAGTCGCGCGCCGGACACGTCGCGTCCCGGCGATCGGGTCAGCACAGCTGGATCCACGGGTTGCCCCTGAAGATGCGGTTCAACCGTTCGAAGCTCTACATCAGCGCCATCCCCCCGTTCGTGATCGGCGCGTTCGTGGGCTTTCTTGCAGCGCTGATGGGTGTCGGCGGCGGGTTCATCATGATCCCGGCCATGATCTATCTGTTGCGTGTACCAACCAACGTGGTGGTAGGTACGTCCCTGTTCCAGATCGTATTCGTGACGGCGATGACAACTGTTCTGCACGCGACGCAGAACTACACGGTTGATATCGTGCTGGCGCTCCTGTTGATGACGGGCGGCGTGATCGGCGCCCAGTTCGGTGCGGTCGCGGGCGAGAAGCTCAAGGGCGAGCAATTGCGCTTTCTGCTGGCGGCCCTGGTACTGATGGTATGTCTGCGCCTTGCGTGGGATCTCGTCGTCGAGCCGAGCGAACTCTATTCGATATCGTCGCTGACGGGTGGTCACTGATGGGCTGGATCCAAGCGGCCGTGTCGACCGTCGCCGTTCTCGTGCTTGGCATCGCCACGCCGGTCGCGCACGCGGCCCTCGAAGGCACGGTGGCGACTGAGCAGCTGGAGGTCGACGTGTCGTCGCGCAGCGTCGCCGTCACGTCCGGATTCAATGGCACCGAACTCGTCGTCTTTGGTTCGGTCGCCAACAGTCGCCAAGATAGCCCGGAGTCCGGCTACTACGACGTCGTCATCGTCGTCGAAGGCGTCATGTCACCGGTGGTCGTCCGCAGGAAGAGCAGTGTCGGGGGGCTATGGATCAACACCGCGTCGATCCGGTTCGGCAGCTTGCCGTCCTATTACGCGATCGCTTCGACCCGGCCGATCGACGAGATCGCGGATGCTGACGCGCGCAACTTGCACCGCATCGGGTTCAGCCATGTGCCGATGCAGGTCGCGTCCAGGGGTTTCAGCTCGGGCCTGTCCCAGTCCGAGTTAATGGCGTTCCAGGAATCCGTGGTGCGGTTGAAGCGGAAAGACGGCTTGTACGTCAGCGAAGACTACAGCGTGGCGTTCATCGGACGATCGCTGTTCCGGGCGGCGATCGGACTGCCCGCCAATATTCCCGTTGGTCCGGTCACGGCGCGTGTCTATCTGTTCCGGTCTGGTGAAATGCTGAGCATGGCGGATGTTCGGGTGGCGCTGACGCGCCAGGGGCTGGATCGGTACCTCCACACGATGTCCAAGTCGCAGCCGCTGCTCTACGGCCTGTTGTGCGTGGCGCTGGCGGTGGGCGCCGGGATGCTGGGATCAACGTTGTTCCGCAAGGCGTCGCACTGACGCGCCCGCTCAGCGTAGAAGTGTGGGCAACGAAACCGTGGACCACGCCGAAGCATCGAGAGCAGCCCGCACGGCACGGGCATTATCAACCGCGCAGGGCTCGTCGCCATGGATGCATAGGGTGTCGACTGCGAGTTTGAGCCGCTTTCCGCTGGCCGCGACGATTTCGCCGTCACAGGCCATCCGTAGGGCGCGTTCCGCGATTGCGGCGGGGTTTTTGATCACGGCCCCGGGCACGCCACGAGGAACGAGGTGGCCATTGTCGTCATAGGCCCTGTCAGGGAAGCCTTCGCGAGCTATGGCGAGACCGAGGTCGCGCCCGGCCCGCTCCATAGCGCTGCCCGGAGGAACGATGAAAATCAATGCCCGGTCGAGGGCATGAATGGCGCGGGCGATCGCCATTGCATAGCCGCTGTCGGCCGCCGCCATATTATAGAGCGCGCCGTGCGGTTTGACGTGGGTGATGGTCGAGGCCGCGAGACGTGCAATGCCGTCAAGAGCCCCGATCTGATAGGCCACCATGTGTTCGATGCCTGCCGGAGACATGCGGATTTCGCGGCGGCCGAAGCCTTCACGGTCGTGGAAGCCTGGATGCGCGCCGATGCTCACCCCCCTCGCGGCGGCGGCGGCGACAACGCGATGCATGACCTCGGGATCGCCGGCGTGAAAGCCGCAAGCGATGCTGGCGGAAGTCACATGGTCGAGCAGGGCGAGGTCGCGCGCGATGTCTGCACCACCGGTGCTTTCACCCATATCGGCATTGAGATTGATGGCCGGTGCCATGTCGATCCAATCTGGTTGAACAGCTCAGGGCTTCGGTCAGCGTGTCAACTCAAGAAACCGAGGAGCATCCGAAAGCAATAGCACGGGTTGTGCTCCAATGGATTGCGATCCAGGGTTGCAGTAGACAGGGTTCTGATCGATGCTGATGGCGTGACGGTCCGAAGAAGGCATGGGTGAGCATGCAACCTTTACCGGTCGACAACAGTCCTTTGCCGGTTGGCGGGGCCGGGCTGCGAGAGCTGCTGTTCCGGCCGGCGGGCGATACAGCGCTTGATATCTTCCTAGGCGACCGGATGGACCGGGCGCTGTCGGATGCCGTGTTGGCGATGGCCATGCGGATCCAGGCCGCGCAGATGCCCGGTGTGGTCGAGGCGGTGCCGGCGTTTGCTTCTCTCACCGTGCACTACGATCCGCTGGTTGTGAGCTATGAGGTTCTGGCGACGCGTGTGAGGTCGCTGGGTCATATGCCGGCTGCCTCCACCCCGCCGCGCCGCTGGCGCGTGCCAGTGTGCTACGAGGGTACGGGCGCACCCGACCTCGATCACGTTGCGGCAAGTGTCGGGCTGTCGCGGGCCGAAGTGATCACCCGGCATGAAGCGCAGTCCTATCACGTCTACATGCTCGGTTTTCTGCCGGGCTTCCCCTACATGGGGGATCTGCCAACGGAGTTGCGCCTGCCGCGGCGCGGCAGCCCGCGTGTGGCGGTGCCGGCAGGATCGGTCGCCATCGCCAACGCAATGACGGCGGTCTATCCGCTCAATAGTCCGGGAGGTTGGCACATCATCGGTGTAACGCCCGTGCAATTGTTCGATCCGTCACGCCGTTCGCCGTCGCTGTTCGCGCCCGGTGATGTGGTCTGCTTCGAGGCTGTGACCGCGTTCGAGTTGGGACGCCTCGAGTACTACGCCGAGCGCGGGCAGTGGAGTTTGCAGCCTGAACCGATGGACAGGTCGCGCATACCATGACCGCTGCGTTGCGCATCATCGAGCCGGGCCTGATGACAACCGTGCAGGATCTTGGACGGCCACGGTTTCAGTCACTGGGTGTCCCGGTATCCGGTGCACTCGACACCACTGCGCTCAGGGCGGCCAATATCGTCGTGGGCAATGGACAGGGCACGGCCGCCATCGAGATGATGATGTTGGGGCCGTCGATCGAGGTTGCAGCCGACAGCGTCCTGGTTGCGCTGGCGGGCGCGGGTGCCGCCCTCGACGTTTCAAGCAGCGACGGCCGGCGGACCATCCCGACGCTGAGGTCCGTCAGGCTCACGCGCGGCGATCGCGTACGCTGCGTGGGGCTCGATCAGGCGGGTGTCGCCTATCTCGCGGTTGGCGGCGGCTTTGATCTTGCGCCTGTCCTTGGCAGCCGGTCGACCTATGTGCGGGCGGGATTGGGGGGGGTGGATGGGCGCGCCATTCGCGTGGGCGACGTGTTGCCGCTCAATGAGCTTGACGCGGCCAAGGGTGTGGAGGGGACGGGGCGCGGGCTCGATCTGGCGCGGCCGTCGGTGCTGCGAGTTCTGGCCGGCGAAGATGGCATTGACTTCAGCGCCGAGGCGGTCGCGACATTTCTCGGTGGCCGTTTTGTCGTGTCGGCTTCGGCCGATCGCATGGGGCTGCGCCTCGACGGCCTCCGGTTCGACAGGGCGGGTGCTGGGGAAGGCTTGTCGGAAGCGATCGCGCCCGGTGCGATTCAGGTGCCGCCCGATGGCCAGCCTATCCTGCTGCGTGCCGATCGGCAGACCGTCGGCGGCTATCCCCGGATCGCGCACGTGATCTCGGCTGACATTCCGGCTGCCGGCCGGCTGAGGCCCGGCGATGCTATCCGATTTGCGGCGGTCGGCTTGGCTGAGGCGGTTGCCGCCCGCGCGTCACTGGAGCAGGCCATCGCCCAATTTGGCGTTCGGATCGATAACCGAAAGGGAACGCCCGAGATCGACGATGCCGCGCTGATGGCCGAGAACCTTGTCAGTGGCGTGTCCATGGGCGACGAGAGTTAGGCATACGAACAGAACCGCTCACTTGCGGCGAAGGATTTGCGTCCATCGGTTCGTGGTATGGCAGTCCACGCATTGGGGCCGTCGGCCTTTGTGCACGTCGTCCTTTTTGTGACAACTTGCGCAAGCCCGCGCCACGATCTGGCGCACCTCGCGCAACGGCGCCGTGTGGCACGACGTGCACTCGGCTTTCAGGTGCTTGCCGTTCAACGCGAAGCCTGTCTCCATCTCGTTGTGTGCGAACTGTTGCGCCGCCATCCGCGCCTTCAAATGATGGATCTGCTCGGCAAGCGTGCGCAACCCCGGGCCGCCTAGGCCCGTGCCCAGGACGGTACCGAGCGCGTTACTCACGCCGTCATCGGAACCGCCAGCGGGTGATCTTCCTTCGCCGCCGGGTCCTGCGGCAATCATGCCCAGGCCCATGGGCTTGTCGAGGCGGCGTTCGAGTTCTGCGATTGCAGCTGCAGCCGATGGATCCGGTTTCGTGCCGCCAGTCTGCTTGATGGGATCGACCGGGCTATCCACGTCGCGCACGGTCGGTAACGGTGGAGCGTCTGGGTGCGCGGCACGGACCAGCGGCTGGTCGAATGCCGCGGCTGAAACCGGCGGCCGGGACTGCGGCAGAGTTCCGATTGCCCTCGCCACCGGAACCTGACTGCTTTGAGCCGCGGTTTGCCGTGTGGTCTGTGCGGTTGAGTGGTCGGTCCGGGGTCTTGTGGTGATCAACTTGGGCGGCACGAGGAGCCGGGGGACATGTGTGGTCTCAGTCGCAGTTTTGGCCTCAAGCGCTGGTTTTTCCGGGCGAGATAAAATCTCTGGGGTCGGGCTGGGGGCACCGTCAGCACCTTTTTCGCGAGTGAGCAAGGCACCGATGGGGTCATTCGCCTGCGCTCCGCGCGGTTTCAATTCAGCGACGGAAACAGGTGTCGTCGCGACCAATCCGGTGCTCGAATGGTCCGAGACTTCATCCACACCCCAGACCGCGATGACATGGAGAACGATCGCGACCAACATGATCAGGAACAGCGGCAGGTGAAACAACCGCCACCGCGACCATGCCTGCTCGCGGACAGATTGGCTGGCTGAAGACCGCGCAAGTGAGAAGTAGGCGCCAAGATGCCGGCCGGTGACCGACCGCAAAGCCAGATACTGGTCGTGACCAAGGCTCCGGGCGTTGGCGTATTGGTTCATATAGGCGGCGATGCTCTGCACGATAGGCCGACGTCGTTGCTCCACGCGCCAGCGCGTCCTGATGCTCGTGATCACTCCCTGGCGCGGCGCGAGAACATCGGCCTCGAACGCCTCGAAGTCGCGCGTCAGCTGATTCGTCCAGGGTTGGTTCTGCTCCAGTCCGGGCAGGCTCGCCAGCAGAGACTTGCGTAATTGACGGGCACGATCGATCGTCACGTAGAAGTCGTGGCTCACGCGAGAATAGACAAAAAAGCCGACGATGCCGCTGGCGGCAATCGCGAGCATGGTCCACAGCGCGACGTTGGCGTTGAAGCCGCCTTGCTCGAAATTGCAGTGGTAGAGAATAGCGACCGGACCCAGCAGACCCAACAGAATGTGGACGTGGAACCAGCCGCTGACGGTGCCCGGTGCGCGCGCTTTTAACAAGACTTTGCGCAAGGGATAAAGCAGCAGCAGCGCCATCATCATCGCGCCGGAAACGCCAAGCCAGAAGCGGATGCCGCTACCGAACTTGATTTCGGCGAGGGCACGTGCCACCGGCTCGATCAAGGACGCCAGGACGGACTGGCTGAGGAGCGCCATTCCGACCTTCGCCGCGATGCCGGGCACGAGCGCCAGAAGGGCGATCGCAATGTAGCCGACGACCAGCCTGGAGCGCAGACCATGCTGCGGCTTGAGCACGGGCGCGGCGGCATTTCCGCCACTTGAAGTGTCGGGACGCAACATTCCGAATGACTTCACTATTCTTGCGACCGACAAAATCCAACCTCTTGAAACCCCGTCCAGCCCTGTCCGAAGCTCCGTCGATAAAAGGCCGCGTGGTGCGCCGAGCACCGAGCCTCGAAGCCCGGCCCTCCGTCCGGTGAGTACGCAACGAAGTGCTCAATATTGTGTTGCCAGTGTAGCGATTGTGGGATGTGCTTTTGCCTCGCAGCCGCCGCACTCGTCTGCGAGGCCTTGCCGATGATCGAAGAACTTCCGAAAATTGGCTATCTTGCCTACGCGATGGCCCTCGTCGGCTTGTGGATCGCATTTGCCGCCTTCCAGAGGGTGCGCGAGCGCGGTGACGGCCGCCGCAAGGTCTCGGCCCTGGTATCCGGGGCGATCGAGCCACCGTCGTTGCATCCAGTGATTGATCCCGCCCTTTGCGTCGGCTGCAGTGCCTGCACGCACGCCTGCCCGGAAGGCCGCATAATTGGCATGATCGCCGGGAAGGCCGAGCTGATCGATCCGCAATCGTGCATCGGCCACGGTGCATGCAAGACCGCGTGTCCGGTTGGTGCGATAGAATTGGTGTTCGGATCGGCGCGCCGTGGCGTTGATATCCCCGTCGTCACCCCGCAGTTCGAATCGACCGTGCCAGGGCTTTTCATTGCCGGTGAGCTCGGTGGCATGGGGCTGATCGCGAACGCCATCGAGCAGGGCCGGCAAGCGATCGATGCCATCGCCAAGCGCGACCGTAGCGGCGAGAAGGGCCACTATGACGTTGTTATAGTCGGGGGCGGCCCTGCAGGCATCGCCGCTAGTCTCGCGGCGAAAGAGAAAAAGCTCAACTACTTGACCCTTGAGCAAGACACGCTTGGCGGAACGGTCGCGCGCTATCCGCGCAACAAGCTGGTAATGACGCGACCGGCAGTGCTGCCGCTGTTCGGCAAAGTGAAGCTGCGCAGCGTCCGCAAGGAGCAGCTGTTGAAGTTCTGGGCATCGGTGGTCGCCAAGACCGGGGTGCAGATCAACGGTGGTGTGCGGGTCGAGCGCATAACGCCGCGATCCTGGGGTTTCGATGTCGAAACGTCGTCGGGTCTGGCGCGCGCGCGGAGCGTGCTGTTGGCGACCGGGCGCCGCGGCTCGCCACGTCGGCTCGGTGTTCCCGGCGAGAATCTGCCTCACGTCGTCTACAGCCTCGACGATCCACTCCAGTATCGCGGGCGGCGCGTGCTGGTGGTCGGCGGCGGTGACAGCGCCATCGAAGCGGCCCTCGAACTCGCACGTCATGGAAACGCGGACGTGACGCTGTCCTATCGTGGCCAGAAATTCGAACGTGGGAAGCCGACCAACCGGCGTCGACTAGACGAAGCGGTCGCCGCAGGCAGGCTGCGCGTGCTGATGCGGTCTCATGTCAGGGCCATCGGTCCCGCCAGCGTGACAATGGACCAGCCCGGGTTCCGGCAGACGCCGGCGATCGATGCCGTGATCATCTGCGTGGGCGGATTGTTGCCGACGTCGCTGCTCGCCGATATCGGCGTGCGCGTCGAGACCAAATACGGCACGGCCTAACGTGAGTTGCCTGCAACGCCCGACAAGCTATTCGGACAACTCGTGAATTCGCATATACCGTTGATGGTCGAAAAACGACGAATTCGGGCGGCGGCGACCAACAAAAAACCGATATTATCTGTCAGTGTTTTCATGAAGATAAGGTAATTCGCTGTAGGGCTTAGCCGAGGATTTTCATGAGCCGACACAGTCCCGAACTCTCCCGCCGCGACCTCATCAAGTCGTTCGGACTTTCAGCGCTGCTCATTCATCCCGTGCTGAGAAGCATGGCCTATGCGGCTGAAACGCCGCTCGAAAAAGCGCCGCGCTACGTGATGTTTTTCAAGGGAGGCTCGTACTACCCAAGCCGCACCAATCCAACGTCGTTGACGAACCTCGTCGGTACGCCCATCGCGCCTTTGCAGGCGCATGCGTCCGACCTTATTCTGTTCAAGAACATGAACATCCATGGCGGTAGCCCGAAGAGCGACGGCTACAAGGAGGAACATGCCGCCGGCGTCATCGGTTGCACCACCGGCAACAGCTACAAGTACTCGTCCAACGATGCCTACTTCGCCTACACCGACAACGAGTCGATCGATGTCCGCATCGCCAATCACTACAAGAGTCGCCCCGATCTGAAGGACGTGCCGATTTCGAGCCTGCATCTGGGCGGCGGCGCGCATTCGGATGCCGATCACGTCGGCGTCGGCAGCCGCTATATCTCGTTCCGCAACCGCGTGCGGGGCGACACTCGCTACGGCAACGCCATCGAGCCGATACAGGATGCCGGGCAGGTCTATGACATGCTGATCAAGGCGGCGAACTCGACCTGCACCGCGCAATCGAACAAGCCCGACGGCGACACGGCAAAAATCAACGCGGCACTCGCGCGGCGGGCAAGCGTGGTCGATTTCATCGTCTCCGACATCAAGGCCGCCAAGATGAAGTTCGGCCTGGACACCGAGCACGCACACAAGCTCGACGGGTTGCTCGAAAGCTGGAGCCAGACCGAGCGGTCCGCTCGACAGGCCGTGGCTGGAACCGAGGCCGCGCCAAAGAGCAAGGACACGCCCTGCCCGGCATCGGCGCGCCCCAACGGCAAGGGCGCCAACAAGTTCAATCTCGATCAGTTGTCGCCGGTGCACGATCAGATGATCCAGCTGATCAAGCTCGCTTTCGAAACCGATCTGACGCGCGTCGTCGCGTTCACCCTGTCAGGAGCGTCGAGCGGGCAGACTTGGCCGTCGCGCGGGATCCACAAAGCGCACCACACACTCGAGCATAACGGTGACGTCGACAGCCTGGTCAAGATCGACACGTATTACTCAGAGAAGTTCGCGAGCCTGCTGACGGCGTTGAAATCAATCGACGACGGCGGCGGCAAGACCGGGCTCTACAATAGCTCGGTCGTGCTCGGCATGGAGTGTTGGAGCAACAGCTCGAGCGGGCACTACTTGACCAACATCCCGTTCGTGTTCGCGGGCCAAGGCGGCGGACGCTTCAAGACCGGCCGCATCGTCAATGCCGGTGGTCGCAACAACAACGACCTGCATATCGCCTGTCAGAACGCGGCCGGCATCGCGTCCGATACGTTCGGGCTGCCGAGCCTGTGCCGCGGAGCCATCATATGATGGCGGGCCAACGGATGAGGCGAATGCTTGTGGCTGGATTTCTGGCCGCTGTCGGCGTTGCATGCCTCATCGAAGCGTCGACTACGGTTCGCGCCAACGCGCAGCCTCAAGCGGGTGCACCTCGACCGGGCGCCGCTGAGGACATCGGGCAGGAGATTGCGAAGTCCGATCCGGCGCTCTATGCCGCCGCGCGTCAATACTTCCCCGGAACCGCTGCGGACGTCCCGTCAAAGCGGATCTTCCGGCTGACGCGCGATCAGATCGACGTGACGGTCGCGTCGCTGCTGCCGGGGCTCACGATCCCGTCGGTGAAGGAGGCGATGCCGCGCGACTTGCTTCAGACCAACTATGAGTATGCCGACATCCTGAGCCTCAATGCCGCGAACATCGGTTCCTACTCGGGCTGGGTGGCGGGAATCGCCGCAAAGGTGCGCGAAAAGCCCGCGAGCGTGATCGACTGCGCGTCGAGCAACAATTCTCCCGCGTGCCTCAAGACCAAGGCGCACGCTTTTCTGACACGGGCTTACCGCGGAGACGCTGCGACCGACACCATTGATCGGATGACGGCGTTCTACCTTTCGGGGGTCCAGAGCATCGGGTATGCGCAGGCTACGGGAGAACTCGTCGAGATCGGACTCAATTCGCCAAACTTCCTTTTCCGCCAAGAGCTCGAGGTCAACCAGAACGGCCGCCTGTCGCCGGCTCAGCTGCTGCAAGCGGTAACCTACACGCTGGCGGACGCGCCGCCCGAGCGGTTGGGTCTCGATTCGCGGCGGGCGGACGATTACCTACGCAGCAGCAAGGAAGCGGCATCCACGATCGGCAGCATCGTCGCTTCGAAGGAAGCGCGTGAAAAGATCCTGCGCTTCTTCATGGCTTGGCTCGAGATCAAGGAGGCTGGAGATTTCACGATCTCTCGACAGTCCTACCCAGAGTTCACGCCCCAGTTGGCTGCCGCCATGCGATCGGAGACGCGGCAGTTCCTGCGTGCCCAATTGGAAAAGCCTTCGCCGAGTTTGAAAGACATCACGCAGTCGACAAAGACGTTTGTGCCGAGATCGATGGCCCAGGTCTATGGTGAGACGGTTGCGACATCGACAGGCTCGGCGCTGGTCGATCTTGATCCGGCACAGCGGCTCGGCATTTTCTCGCAGCCGGCTGTGCTAGCCTCCCATTCCGGCCCGACCGATACTCGACCGATCAAGCGCGGTGTGTTCTGGGTGCGCAAGGTCATGTGCATGGAGATGGACGCGCCTCCCTTGGGTGTGGAACCGAAACTGGTCGATGAGAAGGGGTTGAGCGAGCGCCAGCGCATCGAGCAATCGACCAGCGGCCCGGCCTGCTCCGGTTGCCACAAGGTGATCAATCCGTTCGCGTTTTTCCAAGAGAACTATGACGCGCTTGGCCGCTGGCGAACGATCGAGCACGGCAAGCCGATCGACCCAGGCATTCTAATCAATTTTCTCGACGAGGAGCCGGTGAAAACCTCGACACCGGTTGAAGCCTTGAAGCTGTTGACCAGTTCGCTGATGTTCAAGCAGTGCTTCGTGCGCCAGCTGTTCCGCTTCTATATGGGGCGCAGCGAGGAGCCATCGGATCATCCGCTGTTGCGGCGCATGCTGATCGAGTTCGTCCATAATGACGAGCAAGATATTTTGCGGACAATCCAAGTGATGGCGTCCTCGGACCGTATCGTGCGGCGGCAGTAGAATTTCGAGGTAAGGAGCTGCAAGTGATCGCGCACGCCCGACGGACTTCGATCCAAGTCTCGATGACAGCCCTGGCGGTTGGAACGCTTGTCGCCAGCGCCGCGACGGCTGAGCCTTCGGTGCAAATTGCGAATGCTATGCAGCGGCCCGCGCCGGTCCTGCTGGCGCCGCCGATGCTGGTTTCTCGGCCGGCGGGGCGTGCAATCCCTGAACTTCAATCACCGAACCCCCAGCTGCTGATCCCAGAGGAATCGCCGGGTCGTGCACGTGCGCCGGCGGCTTCCGCGGCGATCGAGAAGCCGGGCGCAAAGATCACGCCGGTGACGGGGGTCTGGGTGGAAGGCCCAGGCTTCGAGGTGACCTATGGCGGCAATTTCGACGGCTGCGCAAAGCGCTGCCTCGGCAACAAATCGTGCCTGATGATCGAGTACTTCCGGCCGGAAAAGAAGTGCAACCTTTACAACACGATCAGGCCGCGCAAGGTCGGCGGATCGTCGATTGTGGGAATCAGAGGCTGACGGCAATGTGAAGGCTGACGGAAGCGTTGGCCGTGCAAGCGCCTGAGCCGCTGCTTCCGGTCGAGCCGCCCACAGCGAGCCGCAGTATGTTGAGCGGCATGGCGGGCAAGAATTCGATCGTTGCCCGCTCGCTCTGCTTCGACAGGAGCTCGTCGTCCGGCGTGCGGAACGGCCCTTACTATGGCGGCACGAATGTCCCAGCGGAGCTTTGCCGGGGGACCCGCCATCCAGGCGCGCTTCGTCTGAGCTTTGCGGCGAATTTTGAGACGAGAAACCGGACCATCCACTGGGCTGGTAGCGGCGCACGGCCTGCGAATGGCCAAGGCTACAGGCCGGTTTGCGCAGGCGGTCAGCGGACCACCTGCGCGAAACAATTATTGTGCGCAGCCCAGTGCGTCATATCGCCGGGCAGGGTTAGGTTACCACCAGCCCTTGCAGGTGTAGTAGCGGTTCTTCCAATAGTGGTTTCCGGTCTTCGACCACATTGATTTGGCGTATCCGCACCCGTCGCCATGACCGTAACCATAGCCATAGCTGGATCTTGCAACGAGGAAGTGGCGCTTGTGGAACTTGTGGTGGAAGTGGTGGCCGCCGCCGAACTTGACCACGACCCGCTTGCCCTTGGCGTCAGCCGTGGCCGCCAATCCGCTTACTGCCAAGATTGTGGCGGCTGTGGCCGCGAGTAGCGTTGCTGTTTTCGTCATTTCTGGCTCCATGTCCTGTTGTGTTTTTGGCTGGGCCGTGGGTTGCGTTGGGACGGCCCGGGAGTTTCGGACGCAGCCCGGGAAAGGTCCGCGTCCGACTGGCCGACAATGGCGAACCAGGAACGCAGGCGCTGTTCCCTGCGTTACACATACGAGCAAGCGCGGAGTGGCGATGCGGCGATCGCGCCCTGAAACTGGTGGCGGATCAACTGTCGCTTTGCGCGGCTTCGATGATTGCAAGGACCTGTTCGGGACTTGTTGTCACCGGCATTGCCATGAAATCTCCGCGTCCGATCATGGCCTCCGAGAGCAGGTGTTGAAACGCGCCACGGTCGACCTCGATCGTGCCGAACTGCTTCAAGTGATCGGTGACGAATTGCGTGTCGAGCAACTTGAACCGCCCTGCCAGAAGTCGTGCGGCAAGGTGGACGAGCGCGATTTTCGAAACGTCGCGCTCTGTTGAGAACATGCTCTCGCCGAAGAACGCCGACCCGAGTGCGACCCCATAGAGGCCGCCTACCAGTTTCCCGTCCGCCCAGACTTCTACGGTGTGGCAGTGGCCGAGGTCGAACAATTCGCGATAGGGGCTGCGAATGCGCGCGTTGATCCAGGTCGATCGGCGGCCCGGCCGGGAGCCGGCGCAGCCCGAAATCACGCCCTCAAAATCAGTATCGATCCGAACATCGACCGGCGCGGTGCGGATCGTTCGTGCCAACCGGCGCGGAATGTGTATCCGGTCTAGGGGCAGGATGCCGCGATGTTGCGGCTCTATCCAGTAGAGCGCGGGATCGTCCGCACTCTCGGCCATCGGAAAAATCCCGCAGCTGTAGGCTTTGAGGAGCACTTGCGGTGTGATCGCGATCATGATGTCGTCATGCGACGTCACGGGGGTGTCTCCAGGGGCGGGTCCAAACGCCCAATGTGCTCATCGACTGTGGGGGGCCGTCGGCTGCTTTATACCCGCCAATCTGAGCCCGACCCAAACCGAACTCAACCCACTCCGCGGCCCCACGACAGTTGCCCGCCAGATTACGGCTTCTGGAGGTATTTTTCGAGCCAATGAATATCGTACATTCCGTTGACGAAGTCGGGTTGCGAGACGAGATCCTGGAACAGCGGGATAGTGGTTTCGATGCCGTCGATGACGAATTCAGACAGTGCGCGTCTGAGGCGCATCATGCACTCGTTGCGGGTTTTGCCGTGTACGATGAGCTTGCCGATCAAGCTGTCGTAGTAGGGCGGTATGCGGTATCCCTGATAGACGCCGCTGTCGACACGAACGCCGAGCCCCCCAGGCGGATGCCAGTAGGTTATCTGACCCGGCGAGGGACGGAACGTGCGCGCGTTTTCCGCATTGATGCGGCATTCGATGGCGTGTCCCGAGAAGGTCACCTGATCCTGTTTGTAAGTGAGCGGCGCACCCGACGCGATACGGATCTGTTCAAGCACGAGGTCGATCCCGGTGATTGCTTCCGTGACGGGGTGCTCCACCTGAAGCCGTGTGTTCATCTCGATGAAATAGAATTCGCCATCCTCGAACAGGAATTCGACGGTGCCCGCGCCGCGGTACTTGAGTGTCTGCATCGCAGTTGAGACGGTTTCGCCGATTTTCTTGCGCGCTGCGGCATTGAGTGCGGGCGACGGAGCTTCTTCAAGAATTTTCTGATGGCGGCGCTGCAAAGAGCAATCGCGCTCACCCAGGTAGATGGCATTGCCCTTGCCGTCGCCGAACACCTGGATCTCGATGTGACGGGGCTTTGGGAGGTACTTTTCGATGTAAACGGCGTCGTTGCCGAACGCAGCCTTGGCTTCACTGCGGGCGGTGGCGAGTGCGAGCCCAAGCTCTAGGGCGGAGTGGGCGACCTTCATGCCGCGCCCGCCGCCGCCGGCAGTCGCCTTGACCAGCACCGGGAAGCCCATCTCCTTGGCGATCTTCAGAGCCTGCGTCTCGCTTGTCACCTCGCCGGCAGAACCTGGCACGACAGGGATCCCGAGCGACTTGGCTGTCTCCTTGGCGGTGATCTTGTCACCCATGATCCGGATGTGCTCGGACGTCGGCCCTATAAACGTGATCTGGTGCTCTTCGAGGATCTCGGCGAAGCGGGCGTTCTCGGACAGGAACCCGTAGCCAGGATGCACGGCGTCGGCGCCTGTGATCTCGCACGCCGCCAACAATCGCGGAATGTTTAGGTAGCTTTCGGAAGCGGCGGGTGGGCCAATGCACACACTTTCGTCAGCAAGGCGGACGTGCATAGCGTCGGCATCGGCGGTCGAGTGGACCGCGACAGTTGCAATACCAAGTTCCTTGCATGCGCGTTGCACGCGCAGGGCAATTTCACCTCGGTTGGCAATCAGGACCTTATCGAACATTTTTTCTAAGGGGTGGGGAAAGGGCGTTGGGAGCAGGACCTAGGGTGAAACCAAATCCCTGTCTCCAACCGCCCGTTCCCTGCTCCCTACTCCCTACTCCCTCATTTTATTCGATGATGACGAGCGGCTCACCAAACTCGACCGGCTGGCCATTCTCGAACAGGATGGCGGTCACGGTACCCGATTTTGTGGCCGGGATCTGGTTCATGGTCTTCATGGCCTCAATGATCAGCAGCGGGTCGCCTTGAACGACTCGGCTGCCGACCTCGATGAATGCGGCGGCGCCGGGCTCAGGGGAGCGATAGGCCGTACCCACCATCGGCGATTTGACCGCGCCCGGATGTTTGGCCGGATCAGCGACCTGCCCGCCGCCTGGCGCAGCATCGGCACCGCCCATCGCGTGGGCCTGACTCATGACGGCGGCCGGAGCGGCGGTCGCCGCGATCGTGATCGTGCGGGCGACGCGGACCTTGAGGCCGGATTTTTCGATCTCGATTTCGGTCAGGCCGGTCTCGTTCAGCAACTCGGCAAGCTCTTTGATGAGCCGGCGTTCCGCGCTTTCGGTGCCGATTGCCTCTTTGGACGTCATGAAACGTTGTCCTCCATTCGACGGCGCCTTTGCCGGCCGCCTTGCTGGTTTCTTTGGCTTAGCCACGGCTGCTTGCGGACGCCAGGATGTCTGCCATGGCCTCGACCGCCAATTCATAACCCTTGGCACCGAGACCGCAGATCACGCCCATCGCCGCCAGCGAGACGTGGGAATGTTGGCGGAAGCTTTCGCGGCGGAAGATATTGGAGAGGTGAACTTCGATCACCGGCAATTCTGCGGCTTGAAGGGCGTCCAGGATCGCGACCGAGGTGTGTGTGAGGCCACCGGCGTTGATGATAATGCCGCGGGCGTTGTCACGCGCGTCCTGGATCCAGCCGATCAACTCACCTTCGCTGTTGGTTTGGCGGAAATCCACGGCAATCCCGAGCGTCGACGCTCGGTCTTCGGCGCGCAATTTGATTGCGGCCAGCGTGTCGCGACCGTAGATGGCCGGTTCTCGCTTGCCCAACATGTTGAGATTGGGCCCGTTGAGGACGTAGATTGGTTTTCCCATCGCTCTCCGAGGCGCACGCCCATCTGAAACGTGGTTGTCCTGCAGGTGCAGCTCGCAAAGTCGCGCTTTGTCCGATAAGCCACCGTGGACATCAGAGCCATCGTCTAACAGCTTTCCCGCACCTGCGAAAGAGCGGGAGACATCCGACCTGTTGAGAGTTTGAGCAGTGTTCAGTAAGTTCGGAGAATCTGGGCGGTCAGCGACTCCGGCTGGGGTGGTTCAGCAGACTGAGCAGCCGTTCTTGCGGATTTCGCCAGCGAGCTTGGCAATCTGCTCATACAGATCCTCCGGTGCGCCCGGAATCGACTTGTCGCCGACCAGAAAATGAGGCGTGCCATTGATCCCCATCTTCTGGGCCAGCGCGCGCACTTTCTCGATTTCCGCCGTCACTTCAGGGCCGTTCATGTCTTTTTTCAGCTTGGCGATGTCGAGCGACACTTTTTCGGCGATCTTCAGGCTCGTGGCCTCATTGAGCTGTCCCTTGGCCTCCAGCAGCCCGCGATGCACCTCCCAGTATTTGCCCTGAATGCGGGCAGCCAACGCGACCCGCGCAGCTTCTTCCGAACCCTTGGAAAGTATTGGCAATTCCTTGAACACGACCTTCACCTTCGGATCCCTGTCGAGGAGCTTGATGATCTCTGGCAACCCGCGCTTGCAGTACCCGCAGTTGTAATCGAAGAACTCGACAACCGTGACATCGCCCTTCGGATTGCCACTGAACGGTGCATCGGGCCGACGGAAGATCTCACCCGCGTTCTCGGTCAAAGCGGCCTTGAGCTTCTCGGACTGGATCTTTTCCATCTTCTGCTCGAGAGCGCCCTGGATCTCGAGGAACAGCTCGGGGTTGGCCACCAGATAGTCTTTGATTATGGTCTCGATCGCCTTTTTCTGATCTGGCGAGAACAGGCTTGGTGTGGCTGAGGGCTGGGTCGCAGCCGGTGTGGCGGTCACCGCTGGAGCTCCGGCAGAACCGGCCTGCGAGGGCGACTGACACCAAACCGCTGCTGCCAAACCGGCCGTGATCGCGAAACAGGCGGCGGCCAGCCGATTCGAGCGCGCGCCGCGTTTTGTGCCACGAGCCGCGATGCACGACGGGCGACGGCGCGGTATTGAACGGAAGGGCATGTCGTCTCCGAGGTGAGTTTAACGGGGCGGCAAAAATCAGCCGATCTGGACAGGCCATCAGGCTGAGCATGGGCCCTGAGGGTGTCTTACGGCGATCACGACTGAGGTAGCTTGTAGTTGATGACGTCCTCGTTGTTCGCCCAAACCGGTGTTCCGGCCTTCAAGCGGGTTTGTGCACGTTTGGCAAAGATCTGGGCCTGTTTAAGGTCGCCTTCGAAAAAGTGAGCTTGTGCCTGCATGGCGTCGGCCTCGGGGGCCCGGTTCTGCTTGAAGTAGGCGTTGGCCAGAAGCCGGTAGGCGCGGGGGTTCTGATCTTCGATCAGCGATTTGCGCAACAATTCGACGGATTCCGCGACCGCTCCCGGCTCATCCCCGCTTTGCAATGCGGTAGCCAGTTGCACGCGAATGAGGCTGGCGTCGGGCGCGAGCTTCAGCGCTTGCTTGAGGTTCGGGATGGCCTCTTTCATCTTGCCCGAACGCATGTAGAGATCGCCCTTCACTTCCCAGAAATAGGGATAGTCCGGTTTTTCGCGGATCAGACCGTCGACTTCGGCGGTGGCCGCCTCGAGTGCGCCCTGTCCGCCCTGGAAGTAGCGTGCAAGCGCACGCGCGTATCGTGCCGGCAGGCTCCTGTCGGTCGCCGGATAACGGTTCAGCACAACGCCCGGTCTATCGAGATAGCCGGCGAGCTTGGCGCGCATCAGATCATGACGCAGTTGAAGCTGCGGCGGGTCCTTCTCGGCGTAAAGCGGGCTCTTTTCAACCAGCTCCCTGAGCCGTGCTAGGCGATCGGTGGCAACCGGATGGCTGCGCACGAAGGCGTCCTTGTGCGCCTCCGAGATGTACTCCTGCTGCGCGAAGCGCTCGAATGTCTCAAGCATGCCGCGGCCAGATTGCTTGGTCGCGTTCAGAAACGAAAGCCCAGCCTGGTCCGCAGCGCCTTCCTGCGAACGCCGTTCGGCCAACAGCGAGCGCAGGATGATTTCATTGCCAGCACCGAGAATGCCCTGACCCGCACCGCCCACCTCGCGGCCCTGATCGCCACCGGCAACCGCACCGCCGATGATTGCACCGATGCCGAGGATCTGGACCAGAAGCGCACGGGTCTGGTCCCTGGCGATGCGGGCCCGGAGAGCCGCCAGGTGTCCGCCGGATATATGTCCGGTCTCATGGGCGATGACGCCGATCACCTGATTGGGCGTGTCGGCTTGAGTCAACGATCCCGTGTGGATGAAGACGTTGCGGCCATCGAGCACGAAAGCGTTGAAGCTGTCGTTCTTGACGATGCGCATCTGCACCCGGCCAGTGCCGAGGCCGGCCGCGCGGAACAATGGCCGGGCGTAGTCGTTGAGCAGGTTCTCGATCTCGGTATCGCGGATCAGAGGTAGGCCCTGGGCCTGGGCCGAGGGGGGGGCGAGCGTGCCGCAAGCCAACAGCGCAGTGAGGCCCGTCGTCGCCATCCGCCAGACGCGTGGCAGAAGACCGTTTCGAACGGCGGACTGCCAAGCGCGGCCTGAAGTGAAAGTGCGTGCCATCATGATGCCCGTGGTATCGCTTCCGATGATATCGCTCACCAACCGCGAACTGCGTCCGCGCTGATGCGCTGCTTTCCTGGCTAACGAACAACGTACGGGCGAACCGTAGATGCCGAGATCGGGGGCGTCAACGCACTGCCTTAAGAGTATTTTACCCCGTCGGAAGCAGTTCGGCGGCGAGATCGACCACCCGGTCGAGCAACGGGGAACCGCCTTTGCTAAGGCACATCAACGGTTTGGAATTAGGCAGGAACAAGGCGCGAGCAAAAATGGACGGTCTTGGAAAGATGAGCCTGGACGCGCGCGGCCATTCGGGCCTCGCCGCATCTCGCCGCAGCGACATCGCGAGCTTCATCGTGATGGACGTGATGGCCGCAGCCGCGGCCCGGGAGGCAGCAGGCCATAGGGTGATCCACATGGAAGTCGGCCAGCCAGGGACCCGCGCCCCGCGAGCCGCACGCGAGGCGTTGATCCGCGCGATCGAGACCGAGCCACTTGGTTACACTCTGGCGCTGGGACTGCAGCCGCTGCGAGAACGGATCGCGCGCCACTACCTCGATGCCTACGGTGTCCCGGTCCCCGCCGAGCGCGTGGTCGTCACCTCAGGCTCGTCCGCGGCATTCGTGCTCGCATTTCTAGCGTTGTTCGATGTGGGCGCACGGGTTGCGCTGCCGTCGCCCGGCTACCCGTGCTACCGGCACATCCTGACGGCGCTCGGGTGTTCGCCGCTGATGCTCGAAACCGGTCCGGACACCCGATGGATGCCGACCGCCGAGGGTGTGCTGGGCGCGGCCGGGCCATTGGCCGGGCTGTTGGTGGCGTCGCCCGCGAACCCGACAGGCACCATGATCGAGCCCGATCGCCTGCGTCGCCTGGTCGACGCCTGTGCCGCCCGCAAGATGTGGTTCGTCTCAGACGAAATTTATCACGGACTGACCTACGGCCTCGCGGCTTCGACCGCGCTCGCTTGGTCAGATGAAGCGGTCGTCATCAACAGTTTCTCGAAGTACTATTCGATGACCGGGTGGCGCGTCGGCTGGATGGTGGTGCCTGAGCGGCTCGTCCGCCCCATTGAGCGACTTGCGCAAAACCTCTACATCTCGCCGCCGGCCGCGGCTCAAGTGGCAGCCCTCGGCGCTTTCGAGGGGTTGGACGAGCTCGAGGATAACAGGCGCATCTACGGGAATAACCGCGCGCTGCTTCTCGATGCGCTTCCGGCGGTAGGGTTCACAAAAATCGCGCCTGCGGATGGGGCCTTCTATTTCTATTGCGACATCGCGCACCTGACGGACGACAGTCTTGCTTTCAGCCGGTTGATGCTTGACGAAACCGGGGTTGCCGCGACTCCGGGTGTCGATTTCGATGGTGTCAACGGCAAACGCTTCATCAGGTTCTCGTACGCCGGAACACCAGCGGATATGGCGGAGGCACTTGAACGGCTGAGTGGCTGGGCAAGGCTCAAAGGGTGAACGGGCGCTGGGCGCGGGTGTTGGGAGTGGATCGTCCGCGAATGGAACCTGTTGCCGTCACGGGCGTTGTGCACGTGGCTGGCGGGGCGGACTGCGGCGGCGAACGGATCGCGCACCGCAGTCCACATACACCCTCACTCTCCGCCGAAGCGCCGAGACCACCAGCCTTTGCGTACCGGTTGTTCGGCTGCACCCACGTCGGCTTCGGTTGCCCCCGTGTCCGGACGCACGACTACGCGCTCGATCTTCGGCTCGCTCGCTGTGGCCAGGGACCTTTGCCGATGACGGGGTATTTCCGTCTCGGAATTCGGCTCCGATTTCAGCTCTGGCGTCGTCATCGGGTCGGGCGATGGTGCTGAGGGCGATCGAGCTCCAGCGTCCGGCTCGGACACTCCCGTGAACTGCGCGTCGCGGGGCGTCGCCGCTGCTTCCAGATTTTCTACGCCGCTCACCGGTCGCTCGTCGCTGTGTCCCCGGAAGCGGCCTCGAACCCGTCCGCCGCCTGACGCGTCGTCACGCCCAGAATTGCTTTCAAGGTTCGTGTCAGGGCGGAGGTCTGCGTTGCGGCCCTGCGCTCGATCGTTGTGGCCGTTTTGGTCGGTTCGGCTTGGCTTGTTGCCGTCCATTTTTGCAAATGACCCACTGTGATCGTCATCCGGGTCGCGCCCGTCCAACATCGGGACCTCGTCCTCCGTGGCCGCGAACGGCTGCACGTCAAATCCTGGCACGCCGTTTCCATTGCCGTCTCCGCGCTCACGGTTGCGGCGTCCACCACGGCGCCCGCGCCTGCGCCCGCGACGGCGCTGATCGCCGTCCGCACCGCTGCGCGTTTCGCCGTTGCCGTCGTCTCCCGCACCATCGGGGTTGTCGTCGCCTGCGCCGGCATTGATCTCGGTTACGCCGTCGTCGTCAGCCGGATCATCGGGAGTGAAGGTGATGCGATCGCCGCCCGGGTCCGAGCCGTGGCGTTCGTCGTCGCCGTCGGCCGCGTTACCGCTGACGCCAATGGCGCCCGACGCGATGCGTTCACCATCGGCACGATCGCCGCGCCGGCCACCACGGCGTCTGCGGCGACGCTTGCGGCGGCTCCCATCGTCGGCGCCCGAAGCGTCGCGATCCCTTTCACCATCGGCGTCTCCGCCACGGCCGCTTGGCAGGCTCTCTCGTGGCTCCCGGCGGAACGTCCTTTGGTCGGTGCGCGGGGCTTCGGGACCCTCGTCGTGATCATGTTCCTCGACATCGGAGACCCGATCGCCGTCGTTGTCGGCGTCCTGGTCCTCGCCGTCGAAGCCCCAGTCCATGTTGACGGCATTCCGGTCGACGCGCCGCAATGGCGTTGCGACGATGGCGGACGCACCTTTCTCGATCGTATAATTCGCGCCCTGCAACTTGTCGGATCCTTGCACGGTGACGGGCAATCCAAGCCGCGCCTCCATGTCGATGATGAAGGCGCGCTTGTTGTTGAGGATGTAGAGCGCCACCGTCGGTGTCGTCGTGGCGATCAGCGGCGTGCGGGCGCCCGCGGTGACGGCATCTTCGAGACCACGCAATACTGCCAGCGCCACGCTTTCAACGGAGCGGATGATGCCGGTGCCCTGGCAATGCGGGCACTGCGTGGTCGAGCCTTCCAGAACGCCGGTTCGCAGACGCTGCCGTGACATTTCCATGAGGCCGAAGTGGCTGATGCGCCCTAGTTGGATCCGCGCGCGGTCGAACCGGAGCGCATCCTTCAAGCGGCGCTCGACCGCCCGGTTGTTGCGCTTCTCGTCCATGTCGATGAAGTCGACGACGATCAAGCCTGCGAGGTCGCGCAGCTTCACCTGGCGCGCAATCTCGTCCGACGCTTCGAGGTTGGTGTTGAGCGCGGTCTCTTCGATCGAAAATTCTCGGGTCGATTTGCCCGAGTTGACGTCGACCGCGACCAGAGCTTCGGTCTGGTTGATGACCAGATAGCCGCCCGAGCGCAAGGTGACGTAGGGGCTGAACATTGCGTTCAATTGCCGTTCGATGCCGAAGCGCGTGAACAAAGGTTCTGGTGCCTGGTATTCAACGACGTTCTTGGCGTGGCTTGGCATCAACATGCGCATGAAGTCGCGCGCATCGCGATGAGCCTCGGAGCCGGCCACAATGATCTCGTCGACGTCCTTGCCGTAGAGGTCGCGAATCGAGCGCTTGATGAGGTTGCCTTCCTCGTAGACGAGGCTCGGCGCTTCACTCTGCAGCGTCATGTCGCGGACGCTTTCCCACAACCGAAGCAGATACTCGAAGTCGCGCTTGATCTCTTGCTGCGTGCGGGCTGCACCCGCCGTGCGAATGATGAGCCCCATGCCTTCCGGCACCTCGAGGTCCTGGGCTATGGCCTTCAGGCGCTTGCGATCCTGCGGGCTGGAGATTTTGCGGCTTATTCCGCCGCCACGGGCGGTGTTCGGCATCAAAACGGTATAGCGGCCGGCCAGCGACAAATAGGTCGTGAGTGCGGCGCCCTTAGTGCCACGCTCTTCCTTGACGACTTGGACAAGGATCACCTGCCGACGCTTGATCACTTCCTGGATCTTGTAGCTACGCGTGCGGCGGCGGGTGCGCGGCCGACTGGAGAATTCCTCGAGCGCGTCCTCCGAACCGACTTGATCGACATCGGCAGATGCGGCTCCACCAGCCACTTCCCGGATGCTGTCCGTGTCATCGCCGTTGCGATCGCCATCGATGGCGTCGTCACGGTGCATTGGCTGGCTTGCTGCCGATGGACCGCCATGGCCACCAGGGTGTTCACCGTCGTTGCCGCGGCTATGGTGGCTTTCGTCCGGCTCCCGATCGTTTGCGTCCGGCGCGGGCTCGAACCCGCCAACAGTCTCCGGCGGAGGCATTTCCTGGATCGGGTCATCGATCAGGCCCGTCTGATCGGCAAATGTAGCCGAAGCCGCATCGTCGTCCTCATGGCCAGAGCGCGGCTCCGCCTCTTCGTGATGATCAGCGCCGTCGGTATCGTAATCACTTTGCGGTCCGGCATCGATGTCGTTGTCAGAGTCCCCAGTGGCCCGCTGTGCCGATGCTTGACCCGTTGGGTGGCTCGGCCGTACCTGACGCCGGCGCCGGGCAACCGCTTCCGCCCGCGCATCGGCCTCGGCCTCTTCCTCGGCTTCGGCGCGTGCTTCCTCGTCGATGAGCGCCTGCCGGTCGGCCATCGGGATCTGGTAATAATCGGGATGGATTTCGTTGAAAGCCAGAAAGCCGTGCCGATTGCCGCCATAGTCGATGAACGCCGCTTGCAGCGACGGTTCGACCCGCGTGACTTTGGCAAGATAGATATTGCCGCGCAGCAATTTCCGGGCAGCGCTCTCGTAATCGAACTCCTCTACCCGGCCTCCACGCAGAACCACGACCCGGGTCTCTTCCGGATGAGTGGCATCAATAAGCATTTTGTTGTGTGACATTGCATGTGTTCCCTCGCGCGCCGGCTCTGCGGCCCGCCGGTACTGGATCTTGCGTTATGAAGTGCCGATCCAGCGGCTGCGATACGCCAAGCAAGGGCGCGCGCTTCGAAGGGGTTGTGTGACTGTAGTCGAATGGTGGCGGCGACTGTGGCGGTCTCGGACCCGGCTGGCCTAACAGGCCGGGGTCCCATGCGTCGCGAGGACCGGGCTCGGATGAGCTGGATTCCGACGATGCAAGACGAGCGTTGGTCGCGCATGACGATTTCTTACTTTATTTTGGCGACCCGCCTGCCGGCTTTTCAACCGCGGCGGGCGGGAAACAACGAAAAAACTGGCACGATTGCGGCATCAAGGTCAGTTTAGCGACACATGTGCACGCTTCTCGGCTCCTCGCTTGCGCCCCTTTCACTTGGCGCCGCGGCAGGAGCCGCATTCAGGCACGGAGACGGATCCGAGTGCGTGCTCGCCTCTGCGATCCTTGCCGCACGAATGCGGAGCAAATGGATTTCCGGGCGGCGGAGAACAGCACTCGCAGAACCGTGTATCGCGGGAAACCGTCCTTCAGCACTTTCGGCAGTCGCAATCGGATGTGAGGACTGAAAAAGACCGAGCTTGCACCCTGCCAGCAATCCTGTTCCGAAGGCCTTGACCGCTGACGGCCGGGTCCATCGACTAACGCAAACAACCGTAGGGCTTCACCACAACCGTGGCAAGAGTGCTATAAGCGAATCATGCCACAAGCCATGTGACCCGAAGCCACAACTTATGGAGATTGTTTGCGAAAGTCTCGTTAATTTCTGTGCCGGCCTTGGCCTGCACGGCAAAGTGTGGCGCGGAAAGTTGCGTTGCCGGGAACGGCGCGCGCCGCGTCGAACGGTTCGGGGGGCTGGCCATGTCGGGCCACGGAAGACAGGTTTGGGTGGGACAGCGAACGCAAGCGTCGGCCCGGGTTGGAGGTTCGATCCAGCTCAGGCTGAACCTTTTCGTGGCGTGGGCGCTCGCCGTCGTTCTGTATCCGGCGCCAGAGGTCTTTTCGCAAGTCGCGAATGGCGGCGAATCCGCCCACGGCTGGCAAACAAAGTCGACCGGTCCGGCACCTTCCAACGGCGCGGACAACAGTCGAACCAACGCGAATTCGGTACCTAAGTCTGGCCCCAAGCCGGCCACCGCGCCAGCAGCAAAGAATGCCGTGGCGCCCCAGAGCAACTCTCCATCTGGCCGGACGATCGAAGCGACGGGTGCCAAGCTGTTGACAGATGGAAACATAACAACGTTCAGTATTGATCTCACCAGGAGTCTCAAGGCAGAAATCGTAACGCTGGCAAATCCTTATCGCGTCATTGTCGACATGGCCAATGTCACGTTCCGACTGCCCGCGGGGACGGGTAGAGAGCCATTGGGCCTCGTCAGCGCCTTTCGCTATGGACTGTTTGCCGAAGGCAAGGCGCGCATCGTCCTGGACGCCACGGGCCCGGTTGTGATTTCGCGGGCTGAACTGAAGCCTGTTCCAGGTGGAAGCACCATGCGGCTCGCAATCGATTTGGTTGCGACGGACGCCGCGAGCTTTGGCGAGGGCACGGGGGCTGCTCGCGCCGCGGCTGCGGCGGCCATCGCTCAGGAGGCGCTGACCAAGGAGCAGAAGCCGACAATTCATGAGGATCGGACCCCCGCCCCCAAACATCGGGCGAAACCCGTGATCATGATCGACCCGGGCCACGGCGGCATCGATCCGGGTGCGGTCAGCACCGCCAATCTCTATGAAAAAACCGTTGTGCTGGCGGTCGCCAAGCAATTGCAGGCCGCGCTTGTCGCAAAGGGCCGCTACGACGTGTTGATGACGCGGCAATCCGACGTATTCGTTTCGCTCGACCAGCGCTTGAAGCTATCGCGCCAGACGGCCCCGGATCTTTTCATTTCGTTGCACGCGGATTCCATCGACACGAAAGGGTTGACGCAGGCGATCCGGGGAGCATCGGTCTACACGTTATCGGAGCGGGCATCTGACGAACTGGCGCGGCTGGCGGCCGAGAAGGAGAACGCGTCGGATCTGATCGCCGGGCTGCAGACTGCCGAAGGCGCGGGACAGGATCAGGTGCGGTCGATCTTGATCGACTTATTAAAGCGGGAAACCGCCAATTTCTCAGCGGATTTCTCACGTATGCTCGTTACGAAGCTGGGCAAGTCGGTGCCGCTGGCGCGCGATCATAGCCGGGCGGCCGCATTCAAGGTTTTGAAGCAGCCCGGATCACCGTCCGTCCTTGTGGAACTCGGCTACCTCAGTAATTCGGACGACGAAAAGCTCATGACGTCGCCAGATTGGCAAAAGCAGGTGACGACTGCCATCGCACTTGCAGTCGATGCCTATTTTGGCCGGCGGGGCATAGGTTCGCGATAGCCCGACCGTCCGCCGCCCACATGCACAACGACCCAAGGAGAACGACGTGGGTGTTGGCAAAGTTGGTGACGCGGACGACGTGATGCCACAATGCGTGTTAGATTGAGTTTGTCGGCGTGGGCGGTTGCTGCGTTGAAAAAAGCGGTCTAAATACCGAGTTCCCAACGGACACCGAGGCGCATGAGAGCCCCCGTCTATCCACCACCACAACAGCCGCAGAAAAGGCGCAAGCGTCGCAAGAGCTGGCTGTTGAGCTTCCTCGGCTTCGCGTTTGCCGCAGGCGTGGTGATGTTCCTTGTGGGCTCGGCGGTTGCCGGCTACTTCCTCTGGAAAGCATCCAAAGATCTGCCGGATTACGACAGCCTCGCGAAGTACGAGCCGCCTGTCATGTCGCGCATTCACGCTCACGATGGGTCGCTCATCGCGGAGTATGCGCGGGAACGCCGCATTTTCGTGCCGATCAACACGATCCCGAAGCAGGTTCTGGCGGCATTCCTGTCGGCCGAGGACAAGCGGTTCTACGAACACGGCGGCTTGGATTTCGTCGGCATCGTACGGGCGCTGGTGGCTGCCGTTCAGAACAAGATCAAAGGCAGTGATAAACGCGATCAGGGCGCCTCGACCATTACCCAGCAGGTCGCCAAGAATTTCTTGTTGTCGAACGAACGGTCGCTCGAACGCAAGATCAAGGAGGCCATTCTTGCCATCAGGATCGAGCGAGCCTATTCGAAGGACAAGATCCTCGAGCTCTACCTGAACGAGATCTTCCTGGGTCTGAACTCCTACGGTGTCGCCGCAGCGTCTCTCAATTACTTCAGCAAGGAATTGAAGTATCTCGAACCGCACGAGGCGGCCTACCTGGCGGCATTGCCGAAGGCGCCCAACAACTACCATCCCTACAAGTCGGATACGACCAAGCGCCGCGCCAAGGAGCGCCGCAACTGGATTCTGGACGAGATGGTTCAGAATGGTCACTTGACTCGGGCGCAGGCGGACGAGGGCAAGAAAAAAGACCTGAGCGTCAATCCGCGTCAGTTCGGAACCCATATTTCCACGGCCGAGTTCTTCGCGGAGGAAGTCCGCCGCACGCTGTTCGCGCAGTACGGCGAAGAAAAGCTTTACGCGGGCGGCCTTTCGGTTCGAACGACGCTCGATCCGAAGCTGCAGCAGTATGCGCGGCGCGCGCTGATCGATGGGCTCGTCGCATTCGACCGGCAGCAAGGTTGGCGCGGCCCGATCTCGAAAATCGACATCTCCGGCGACTGGGGCTTGGCGCTTGGTGCGATCGACAGCCCCTCCGACATTCAGCCGTGGCGGCTCGGCGTCGTGCTCGATTCACAGAAGACCAAGGCCATCGTGGGGTTGAAGCCTCAGAAACAGCCCGACGGCACCTTGGTCGCCCAGCGTGAGGCCGTCGAAGTCGGCTTCGAAGAAATCAAATGGGCCAAAACGCTCGTCAGGAAGGCCGATCCAAAAGCGGTCAGCGACGTGCTGACTGCTGGCGACGTGATCTATGTTTCGCCGAAGGATCCGGCCAATCTGAACGGCATCTGGTCGTTGATGCAGATCCCCGAGGTCGGCGGCGGACTGATCGCCATGGATCCGCACACCGGCCGCGTGCACGCGGTTGCCGGCGGGTTCTCGTTCGCCATGAGCCAGTTTGACCGCGCCATGCAGGCCAAGCGTCAACCGGGCTCATCATTCAAACCGTTTGTCTACGCGGCAGCCATCGATAATGGCTACAAGCCGACTTCGATCGTGCTTGACGCGCCGATCGAGATTGAAAGCCGGCCGGGCGAAATCTGGAAGCCGGAGAACTATAACAAGGAGAAGTCCTACGGGCCGACGACGCTGCGGATCGGCATCGAGAAGTCGCGTAACCAGATGACGGTGCGGCTCGCCCAGGACATGGGAATGCCGATCATCACGGAATACGCTCGTCGCTTCGGCATTTATGAAGACCTGCTGCCGGTGCTGTCGATGTCGCTCGGCGCCGGAGAAACCACGCTGCTGCGCATGACCACGGCGTATGCGATGCTGGCCAACGGTGGCAAGCAGGTCCGCCCCACCCTCGTCGACCGCATCCAGGACCGTTGGGGCAAGACCGTCTGGCGTCACGATGCGCGGAGCTGCGATGGCTGCAAGCTCGACAAGTGGGCAGGGCAGCCCGAGCCCGAGATACCCGACGACCGGAAGCAGATCGTCGACCCGCACACCGCCTACCAGATGACGACGGTCATGGAAGGCGTGGTCCAGCGCGGAACCGCAACGGTTTTGAAGCCGCTCGGCCGGCCGATTGCGGGCAAGACCGGCACCACCAATGAAGAAAAGGACGCGTGGTTCGTCGGCTACACGCCGGACATGGTCGTGGGTGTTTTCGTCGGATATGATACGCCCAAGCCGATGGGCAAGGGCCAGACCGGTGGCCAGATCGCAGCACCCATTTTCGGAAATTTCATGAAGCTCGCACTGGCCGAAAAGCCGGCTGTGCCGTTCCGCATTCCACCGGGAATCAAGCTCGTTCGCGTCAACCTCAAGACCGGGTTGCGAGCGGCCGGGGTCGAAGGCGAGCAATCGATCATGGAAGCCTTCAAGCCGTCCGAGGAGCCAGACGACGCCTTCTCAGTGATCGGGTTCTCTGATCCTTTGGCTTCGGGGCAAACAGGGGCAGCTCATTCGCCGGCGAACGCCTACGATAGCGCCCCCTCGACCTGGAACAACGGTAGCGGCCGCATCGGCCGGCCCGGTGGTCAGTGGTAGTGATCGAAGCCTTCGCAGAGCCAATCGCCATCGAACCATAGATTGCCGTGGCGTGACAATCGCCCTATATCGATCCCCGCCCGTCACATCGCTCGTACGGTCACTCTTACATCCACCCAACTTCGGGAGGCTTCGCCATGCGCGCTGAAGCAGTGAAAGCCATCGAATCGATCAAGGAGGCCATGACCCTCCTGAGGAGGTCACTTTGACTGGGACACCGCTGAATTTCGGCTCGCGGAGTTGAACAAGAAGTCGGAAGATCCCACCCTCTGGAACGATCCGGCGCAGGCGCAGAAAGTGATGCGGCAGCGCCAGACCCTGGAAGCGGCGGTGACAGCATTCAAGCGCATGGAGAGGGACCTCGACGACAGCGTGACGTTGATCGAACTGGGCGAGGCCGAAGGCGATGATGCGACGGTGGCTGAGGGCGAGGCACAACTTGCCCGCCTCGTCGAACACTCCGAACGCAAGAGCGTCGAAGCGCTGCTGTCGGGTGAGGCCGATGCCAACAACACCTATCTCGAAGTGCATGCGGGCGCCGGCGGCACCGAAAGCCAGGATTGGGCTTCGATGCTGCTGCGCATGTACATGCGCTGGGGTGAGCGCCGCGGCTACAAGGTCAAGCTTATTGACGAGAGCGCCGGTGAAGAGGCTGGCATAAAGTCTGCGACACTCGAGATCATCGGTGAGAACGCTTATGGCTGGTTGAAGACGGAAGCCGGCGTACATCGACTGGTGCGCATCTCGCCCTATGATTCCAACGCCCGCCGCCACACGTCCTTTGCGTCCGTGACCGTTTATCCGGTGATCGACGACACCATCGACATCGAGATCAATCCGGCGGACATAGAAATCAGCTTCGCGCGCTCATCGGGCGCCGGCGGGCAGTCGGTCAACAAGACCGAGTCGGCCGTTCGCCTGCTGCACAAGCCCAGCAATATCATGATCTTTGCTCAGGAGCAGCGTTCGCAGCACCAAAACCGCGAGCTTGCCATGAACCGCCTGAAGTCAAAGCTTTACGAACTCGAGCTGAAGCGCCGCGAGGAAAAGGCACTCGCAGACCAGGCCGCCAAGTCGGACATCGGATGGGGTCACCAGATCCGGTCCTACGTCTTGCAGCCCTATCAGATGATCAAGGACTTGCGGACGGGCGTGCAGACGTCCGACACGTCCGGCGTGCTCGACGGTGACATCGACCGGTTTATCGAGGCTACGCTCGCCCATCGCATCAAGGGTGGCGGCGGGGCTGTCGCAGATATCGACTAGTGTTCCGGCGCCGGCATTTGGTCGGTCAATCAGGTGCTGCAAGCGGGACCAAGTGTCGGAGACGGAACACGCGGTACGGCGATCAATCCCCGATCCAAGACAGCGTCAGAGTGGTCACGCGCGGATTTCAAGGCACTGCCAAGAAAGCGCGCGAGATCTTATGTGCCTGAGTGGCAAGAATACTACATGTTGCACTTTGCCGTTGCGGGATGACTGCTTTAATAACGTGAGGGGACGTCACCACACGATTTCTTGAAGTATGAATGCGCCCGGAACCGGCCAGGCCGGAGAGGACATGCCGGCGAGCAGCCGGCAGTTTCCGTGGCGTCAATAGAGGTGAGGACACGAGTCATATGGCTATGAGTACACTCAATCTTTTGTCGGGCCTCATGACGCCCGACTTCCTGAGGACCGTGGCACAGTCCACCGGCGAAAGTGACAGCGGTGTTGCCAAGGCGCTCGGGGCGGCTTTTCCCGCCATACTCGGCCAACTCGCCCAAGGTGCGGGAAATTCGACGCTGATGGGAAAAGTGGCCGAGATGGCCCGCGATCCCGCCATTGAAGCGTTGATGGGCCCCGGCGGGGGCATATTGGCCAGCGTTGGATCAATGCTCTCGCCAAGCTCGGCAAGCAGCCCCATCGGTGCCATCGGAACGTCGATGCTGGCGGGTCTGTTTGGTAGCAATATCGGCGGACTGGCGAGTGCGCTCAGCTCACTTGCGGGCCTTAAGAATGCTGGTTCGGCTTCCTCGCTGCTCGGATTGGCCGCGCCGATGGTGCTAGCTGCGGTCGGCAACAGGCTCGGCGGCTCGCTGACGGGCACAGCACTTTCGGTGCTGCTCGGTCAGGAAAAGAACGGCATCATGAGTGCGCTGCCGAGTGCACTTTCGGGAGCAATGGGACTTCTGGGAGGCGCAGCCTCCACGATGGGAGCTCCGGGCATGGCTCCGGCAGCCGCCACGGTCGCGGCCGCAGCGGGTGCCGTGGCCAGTCAGGCAACGAGCCAAGTGACGGCGGCTGCTTCGGCCGCGGCCGACGCGGTAAAGTCGGTGGCCGCCGCAAGTCAGGCGCCGATCGCCGCCGCACCGCAGGTAAAGCCCGCGGCCGTTGCGCCTGCCCCCGCGGCGGTTGTGCACTCGGACGAACCTTCAGGCGGCTCGGCCATCGGTGGCAGCGTGCTTGGCCTGCTTCTGACCTGCGCCATTCTGGCTGGCGTCGTGTTTGGCGTGAACCAGTGCGCCAAGGCCACGGCACCGGTCGCGCCACCGGCCGTCAAGAAAGCGGAAACTCCGCCCGTCCCGGTTGCCAAGGCACCCGAGGCTCCAAAGCCTGTTGATAAGCCCGTGGTGGTCGCGGCTCCAGCTCCTGCTCCTGCTCCTGCTCCAGCACCGGCGCCCGCACCGGCACCGGTCAGCAAGTCGGCTAAGCTGCTCGCATCCCTGAAGCCGGGGGACGGCGGCCTGTTCAATTTGGCACTGCCAACGGGCAAGACCGTCGCGATTGCTGAAAAGGGAGTTGAGACCGAGCTGATAGGTTTTCTTGAGGACCAGTCGCAGCCAATCGACAAGGGAACGTGGTTCAACTTCGACCGGTTGACCTTCAAGACCGCCTCGACGGATCTCACCCCAGAGTCGAAGGCGCAGATCGACGCTATTGCCGAGATTCTGAAAGCGTTCTCGACCGCGCACATCAAGATCGGCGGCTATACCGACAACCAGGGCGATCCGGCGATGAACCTGAAGCTGTCGGACGATCGGGCCAAGCGCGTAATGTCCGAGATTGTCGGACTCGGCATCGCGCCGGATCGGCTGTCGGCAGAGGGCTACGGCGATCAGCACGCCATTGGCGACAACGGGACGCCGGAAGGCCGCGCCAAAAACCGCCGCACGGCACTCAGCGTTCGTCAGCGTTGAGCTTCAGGTCGCAGACCCGATTTTGCAGATAAGTTTGCAGTGTCGTGGCCGAACCGCGTGATCGGCGAAAGAACGGGTGGCCCGCAATGGCCGCCCGTTTTGCATTGCGGACAGTCCGGTCGGGTCGTTGCTCGAGAGAAAACCGTTCAACAGGCGCTCCATGCCATGCTAGATCCGCCGGCTCTACTCGAGTTCATTCACAATCGGCGCCGATGTCACAAACTTCGCGACAGCTCACGTTAATTACCTCCTCCGGCTTCGGGAGCTATGCGCTTCTCGACTCGGGCGGCGGGCGCAAACTTGAGCGGTTCGGGTCGATCGTCGTCGACCGGCCGGAGGTGCAGGCCATCTGGCGCCGGCAGCAGCCAGATGTCGAATGGGCGAAAGCGCACGCGGTATTCTCCGCCTCGGTCGAGGACGATGAAAAGGGTAGGTGGCGCGTTGACAAGCCGGTACCCGACAGCTGGCCGGTGGTGATCGGGACGAGACGTGGCGGGACGACTGGAGGTGCAAATGCGCCGGACGTAACCATGTTGTGCAGATTGCAGGGGCTTTGGCACCTCGGGCTTTTCCCGGAACAGCTGCCGCACTGGCGGTGGATGCTGGAGCGCTTGGATGAAGTCAAGGGCGAGCGCCCGCGCGTGTTGAACCTGTTCGCGTACACCGGCGCGGCCACGCTGATCGCGGCGGCTGCAGGTGCCGAGGTGACACACGTCGACGCCTCCAAGAAGGCGATTGCCTGGGCGAAGGAGAACCAGGCAGCCTCCAAGTTGGCAGACAAGCCGGTGCGCTGGATCTTGGATGACGCGACAAAGTTCGTGGCCCGCGAGGCACGCCGGGGCAAGACTTATGATGTGATCCTGGTTGATCCGCCGAAATTCGGGCGTGGACCCGAGGGCGAAGTCTGGGATCTGTTCACTGGCCTGCCGCATTTGCTGCGTGACTGCACCGCGCTGCTCGCGCCGGATCGCGCGGCGATGATCTTGACTGTTTATGCCATTCGCGCGTCGGCGCTGGCATTCGATCAAGTGATGCGGCAGCACCTTGTGAACCGCGGCGGGCGATATGATACTGGAGAGCTGGCGATCGAGCCGGTTGGCGGCAGGTTTGCGGTTCCGACGTCGTTGTTCACGCGCTGGGTGTCGGCATGACAGGGCGCGGGCCGGGCAAAAGACCAGAGCGAGGCGAGAGTGCCGGCGCGGGCCCCCGCCTCATCACCAGCCTCACCAACGACCGGATCAAGGCGGTCCGCGCACTTGAGATGCGCAAGGAGCGCAAGGAGACCGGATTGTTCGTGGCGGAGGGTGCGTCGATACTGGTGACGGCCCGGGACGCTGGTTTTGTGCCCGAAAGACTCGTTCTTCTTGCCGGGTCGGCCGACAGCAGCATTCCGCGAGGGCTCGTCGCATGGGCGCTCGAAGCGGGTTCTGACGTGCTCGAGGTCTCCGACGCGGTCCTTGCCAAGCTGTCGGCCAAGGACAACCCGCAGACCATGCTGGGCGTCTTCCAGCAGCGCTGGGTGTCGTTGCCTGATGTGGGATCGCTCGCGTCGTCGTCGTGCTGGGTGGTCCTTGAAGAGGTGCGCGACCCAGGCAATCTCGGTACCATCGCGCGAACCGTCGACGCGGTCGGGGCCGATGGCATCATCCTGGTTGGCAACTGCTGCGATCCCTATTCGCGGGAGTGCGTGCGCGCCACTATGGGATCGATCTTCACCGTTCCGATCACGCGAGCAACGAGACCTGCGTTTCTCGAGTGGCGCGCCCGTTGGCCGGGCACAGTGATCGGCACGCACTTGACAGCGACCGGGGACTTCCGATCCGTGACGCCTGAAGAGCCCATTCTGCTGATCATGGGCAGCGAAGGGCCGGGCCTCTCGGACGAAATGGCCGAGGCATGCTCCTTGCTCGTCAAGATACCGATGGCCGGTTCGCTCGACAGCCTCAATCTCGCGATTGCGACTGCGCTGGCACTTTACCAGCTCCGAAGCCCACACCTGAGGCTTTGACCGATGCGCATCGAGTATCATCGCACGCTGATCGCCGATCTGGTCCGCAATGCCGCCTTTCACGCGGCCTTGAAGGCGGCGATTGTTCCAGGGGTCACGACGGTGGCCGATATCGGCGCCGGCACCGGGCTGCTCGGATTGATGGCGGCAAGACTCGGCGCAAAAGATGTCTTTCTCTACGAAACGGCGGAGGTCGCAGGCGTTGCGGCCCAGATCCTCCACCGGAACCGCGCCAGGAACTGCCACGTCTTCCCATGCCACTCGACCGAGATGGACGACCCGCCACGCGTCGACGTCGTGGTATCGGAAACGCTCGGCAATTACGCGCTTGAGGAAAACATCCTCGAAACGGCCAAGGATGCGGTCGCCCGTCATCTCAAACCAGGCGGTGCCCTGATCCCACGGCAGGTCATCCAGCGGGTGTGCCCGGTGGTCACCTCGCGAATCCAGGAAGAGTTTTGCGCTTGGGACCGGGTGGGGCTCGATCTGGGACTCGACATGGATCTGTCTCCCGCGAAGGCCATGAGCATGAACAATATCTACGTGCGCTCGTTCCAACCCGTCGATTTCCTCGATCAGATGATGGCCGCCAAGGCCTGGGATACCATTGATCTGTTGCGCGACCACCGCGCAACTCGCAAAGCCGAACTCAAGTGGGCTATCGGCGACCACCAGACGATCCACGGTTTTGCGATCTGGTGGGATGTCGAACTTGCCACCGGCATCACGCTTTCGACGGCACCTGATGCGCCGCGCACGCACTGGGAGCAACTCTACCTGCCGCTGCTCCACCCCTTCACGTGCCGTGCGACGGAAACCCTCGCCCTCTCCATCAGGTCGAAATCATCGAGCGAAGCTGGCACGCACCTCGCGTGGACCGCCAGCAGGATGGATGCCCGCGGCAAGAGCCTGGAACGACAATCGCTGGACTTGGACAAGGGCTTTTTGCCCTAAGCCCCGCCACCCGTTCGCGGGCTGGCATCAGAATTCGCGGCGCCGGCCAACGTTGTAGGGATAGCGATCCCAATGGCCCTCATCGGTTTCACCTTTGCTCGCACGCCGCTCCCAAGGCGGCGCGTTGTCGTGCGGATAACTCCGCTGAGCATGGGGACTGTAACGGCGATCGTATCGTTCCTCGTCACGATACCGAGCGCCATACGACCCTCGCGGCTCCAAGCGAAAAGCATAGCGATACCGGTTGTTGTCGAAACGACTACGGCCAGCGTAACCGGGGCGTGAAGCCGGTCTCACGTAGATCCATCGACCGCCGAAGGCATCACGAGGCGCGCGGTATGTCCTTACAGCGGTGAGCGGCCAATCCCTGCTCACGGCCCGGCCACGGCGAAAGCCTGGGCTCACTTCGGCGGCATAGCGACCTTGGCGATCAATGTCCCGGAATTGCGGAGTGGGAGTAACGGCAGGCGGGCGCGCACTTTCAGCTTGGTCATCCTTATAGTCGCGGGCAACCGCCGGCCTTTGATCCCGTGGCATGGCCTGGACCGGAAGGACTGCTGCCACCGGCATGGACTGGGCCGCAAGCGCCTTTGCTTCGGCGCTGGGCTTCGGCGCGGTTACAGAATTCATCAGCGCCGGCGCCGCGTTGTCCGCCATCGTTGGCAGTATCGCGGCTGCCCACGCCATCACGCCTAGCGACACACATTTCAAACGCCACATCGCAACCTCCAATATCGAACTGCATCAGCACCTCGACAATATATTCACTTTTTGTTCCTGTCATGTTCTATTTGGTGAGAGATGGAACCTCCGGCATCAATAATGCCTGTGATCACCGGCTGAGGAGCAGCCAGGCCGATACCCACAACGATACGTAGGCGGTGGTCACCAGCGCGTAGGGGCCGTAGATATCGATCCGCATGTTCCACATGCCCCGGCGCACGGCCGCGATGTCGCCGCTCTTGGCCAGCGCGCGTTCAAGATCGACGGGATCGTGGTTGGTCGGGCAACGCCCCTCGATCTCGTGATAGCGGCGGCGGTACTCCTGCAACTCGGGCACCGTTACCGGACGTGCGATCTCCAACTCGCGTGCGAGGTTGCCAAGATCCATGGCGCAGCGTTGCAGGTAAAGTGCCCGGGTCTGGTAGTTGGCGAGGCCGACAACGAGGCCGAAGCCGAACAGGAACACGCCTGTGACAATCGAAGCGAAGTCAAGAAATGACCGGATGTCGGCGGGCAGCTTGTTTTCGTAGATGATCGTGAATAACGAGATCGCGATCTCGGCGACGGTCGCCAGTGTGAAGGCGGCAACACTCGCGTTGTGCTTGGCTTCGAGGCGCTCGTGAGCGTTGAATCGGGCGCGCTTCACAAGCAGCATTGTCTTGAGGAACTTCGCTGCAATCTCTGGCTTGCCTTCGGTATCGGACACATGGCGTTGTCCGGCTATCGCCGCCTCCAGCGAGGCAACGAGCCGCGGCTGGGAGGAGCTGATGTCTGCAGATTGCCGCATGGGCCGAGAAATAGCCTGATTCGCCGCAGCCGGACGCAGAACCACTTCGACTGCTCATCTCTCGTGTAGCGCATATGGCGGTTACCCCCCGCAGGCGCGGACGGCCGAAGCCAAACGTCAGATGCAAAGGCTACACTGGCATCATCGCCATCCTCGTGCTTCCTTTGGTTCAGACATTTGCTCCGGACCGCGCTGCGACAGGAAGCGAATGTCGGAGCCGGTCTAGAGCTGGCCCTCGGGCAGATTTGGTCGGATGCAAGGTGGACGGACGAGGTCAAAGTCGGTCTTGCAGCTTATCGCCTTCGCCAAGCACGTCTTTTCGATGAACGTCGGCCTGCGGCAATCCTGGTCGCGCCAAGCTGGTCTTGAGTGCGCGCGCTCCGTAGTCCTGCCAGGCTTTGACGTCGTTCGGCGTATTGAAAAGGAAACTCGCCGCCGCAATAACGATGGCTGTACCGATTACCACGGTCGCAATCCAGGAGCCGGCCTGGCGCAGGCCGTCGTAGATGCGCCGTCTCCGCGCCCGCCTCATCCAATGGGCCGAGCCTTCGAGCGACGGCCGCCCGTTGATAAGGCGTTCAGTGTCTACCTCGTCCAATCGACCGTCGACCGGCAGTTCGGCGGAGATTGCTTCGTCGAGGCGAAGCGCTGAGGCGAAAACTCTGCGACCTGAGGGACTGACCGAAGCCGGGTCCTCGAAGTCTGCGCTGCTGCCGTGCGGGGGCAGCCGTGCTCTCGTGCCGGGCTCGGCTCGCTTGGGTCTGCGGGCGAGGATCTTTTCTAGCTCGGAAGTGAGCCGGTCGTGTTCGTCATCGTCGTCGAACACACTGTCATCGGCAATGAGATCGAGAGTTGCACCTTGCGTGCTGGTGTCGTCTAAGTGCGTGGCCATGCCCACTCCACCACCTGGGTTTCCGCGCCCCGGTGTGTTGAGTACAAACGTTTGCCTCGTCGACGAGGATCCCTCGATCCCTCGCGGGGGAAAAATACCCCGACCGCAGTCGTTTCGCAACGTCGATCTGTGATCAGATCGTCATTGGCACCGTCATTGGCACCCTAGGGTCGCGCATCTGTCGTTTGGTCCCCGCGCGCGGCTGATCTTGACACCAAACGTCAGATGCAAATGCTACACTCGCGCTCATAGCCGTGTTCGTGTTCCTCATGGATCCGACATTTGCTCCGCACGGCGCTGAGACCGGACGCAAATGTCGGAACCGGAACACGCTCGAAGTCCTTGGCAGCGGCGGGTGTTTGGCTTCGGTCGCGAATTTTGGGAGTGCTTGCAATGCTGCTGCTATTCGTCGGTCTCGCAGTGTTTTTCGCAATTCATGCGGTTCCGACCCAACCGGATCTGAGGACCGGTCTCGTAAACCGATTTGGAGAGACCACTTACAAGAGCCTTTTTGCCGTGCTGTCGATCTCCGGGCTGGCGCTGATCGTCTTCGGTTACGGCAAGCTTCAAGGGACGCCCGGAAAGAACCCCGATATCTGGTTCCCGCCGGCATGGACCCGCCCTATCGCGATGCTGGTGATGCTGCCGGCGATGGTGTTTCTGGTGGCTGCCAATGTACCGTCGCGCATTCGCGACGGGGTCAAGCATCCCATGCTGCTGGGTGTCATACTCTGGGCACTGGCCCATCTCCTGGTAAATGGTGATCTGGCGTCGGTCATCCTGTTCGGATCGTTTTTCGCCTGGGCCGCCGTCGATCTGATGTCGGTCAGGCGCCGCCAGGCCCTCGGCCCGCTTGGGTCGCGCAAGGGCGGACCTATCGTCAATGACATCATCGTCGTCGGAGCTGGTGTCGGGTTATACGTCCTGTTCATATCATGGGCTCACAAGATATTGATCGGAGTGTCGATTTTTGGCTGATACGAGCGCTCAGAAGGGTGTTTCTCCAGATGGTGAGGGCATGCTCGCTGGCCGCCTGATTGGTATCGCCCGGCGTCCGGCGCGACGGGCGCCGATGGAGGAGCTCTACGAAGGATCGATCAGCATCGAAGGCGGGCTCGACGGTGACCATAAGGGAGCCAAGTTTCCGCGCCGCCGGATCACGGTGCTATCGCGGGAGGCATGGGAATTGGCGCTGGCCGATCTCACCGATCTCGCTGGTCGCGTGCCGCTGCCTTGGACCTTTCGCCGGGCAAATCTGTTTGTCGAGGGCGTGCGGCTACCGCGGGCGCTGGGTGGGGTTGTCCAAGTTGGAGACGTGATCCTCGAGGTGACCTACCCGACGCAGCCCTGCTCGCGCATGAACGAGGCCCATCCAGGACTTTTGAAGGCTTTGCACCCGGATTGGCGGGGTGGGATCACGTGCGCGGTCCGGCAGTCGGGCGTGGTCCGCATCGGCGACCCTGTCAAAGTTCTGGTATCGCCTCCGGAAAAGAAAATCCGATTGCCGGGTTGAGGTCAATCTGTGGGCCACGCCATAGGCGCCGACAAGGTGCCTGATCTTGTAGGATTGGACACCGTCACTGGCGCGTCAGCAGCACGACGTCCGTGCCCTTGCCCGTCTCGTGCGATACGTCGACATCGGAGATCATGAAAGTCGAGCCCGGTTTCACATATTCGGCGAGTCGTTCGAGTACGTCGTCAGAAATCCGAATGCGGTCTAGCGATGCCGAGGCCGTTTGGGGGATGTTGGGACGCGCCGCAGGTGCAACGTCAACGGCCGCCTCGCGACTGCGTAGCCGCGCGGGCTTGGTGTCGCGATCTGGTTCCTTGGCCCCGGCGGCAACGGACACCACGCTCCAGTTCAGCTCACGCTCGCCTGCCGTGTAGCCAAGCGCTGTGAACACATGGGTACCAAAGGGCGCATCCGGATTGTCGATCTTGACCGCCGCGTCGAACAACGGCTCGGCTCCCTGCCGCACGAGCAGCTTTCCAGTCTTGCGGCTGACGAACATGGTGATTGGCAGGTTTTGCCGCTGCATTGCTCGTTCGGCTGACGTCTTGGCAAGTTGCGCTTGTCTCAGGGCCTCGCTGCTGCGGGCCAATGATTGCTGGGCCTCCCGGCGCTGGTTATCGAAATTGGCGACGGTTTCTAGCAATCGGTCGAGTGAGCCGCGATGATCCGCAAGTTCGAGCTCCAGATCCTCTATCTCAAACAGGAGCGAGTGAACCAGACCCTCGAGCCGATCTTCTTCCGAGCCGAGTGCCGCGAGCTTGCCTTCGATGTCGCCGCCTGTATCGAACGGGACACCGCCCGCCTGCCGGTTGCGTGCGATGAAGGCCGCGAGTTGAGCTTGGGCACTCGCCTTTCCGCGGAGCGCGGATTGCAGTGCCACCTCGAAAGGCCTCATCTCGTCGCGAGCGGTATCAACCATTTCCAGGGCGTCACGCAAATCGAAAGCGGCGTCTTTGGCGCGGGCCTCGTCATAATCACGTTGCAATTCTGCTTTGCGTATTGCGTCGGCGTGGCCGGCAAGCATGGCGGCCCTGGCCGCCGCAACCGAAGCGCGCGTCCGCTGGGGGGTGAATGCGTCGGGCGCCGCGTGCCCGGCTACTGTGGCGGGGACGCTGAAAAGCAGGTCGAGATTGCCGGACCCGGCGTCCGCAACGGTTCCATTGGCGACGGACGTGACGTAAGGGGCAGCGGCCGTGACGTCCCCCGATGGCGTCGCGGACGGCGGCAGCGGAACCGGCAGCCTCGAATGGGCGATCATGCGCGGCTCGGCGTCGTCGCGGGCTACGACGACACGGGCGCCGACGCGAGTGAGGTCGAACAGCTGCTTGGCGAACGAGAACGGCAACCGGATGCACCCGTGCGACGCAGGGTAACCGGGCAGCGCGCCAGCGTGCAGGGCAACGCCCGACCATGTCAGCCGCTGCATGAACGGCATGGGAGCATTATTGTAGAGATTGGAAAAGTGAACTTTGTTTTTTTCTAGAATGCTGAACACGCCCGTCGGGGTCTCGTGCCCCCTCATGCCCGAGGATATCGGCGCTTCGGCGATTTTCTTGACACCGTCCCAGACCGACAGGTGTTGGCGCCGGATCGATACAATCAACTTGAGCGGTGTCGTTGGTCGGGCAATGGACAGGAGTTGTTTCAACCGTTCGTCGCGATCGCTGCGCGCGACAGCAGACCCGGACGAAAGAGACAGACCGAGCGCGGTCGCAAGCAGAAATGAAACGGCTCGGACACGCGCTTGGACATGGTGACGCACGACAATCTCCACCAACTGGAGGCCGCAGATCGGCCATCACAGACTAGGTCGAGCAATGCTCGAACATGACGCCGAGAAAACGCGGAGGCATCTCAATCTTCGGCTAACAGAGCAGTGTCTGTCGCGCAACTCAATGCATGGTGATTGTCATATTGTGGACATGAGGTGTGTCCTTACAACATCTGCTCCCAGTGGAGCCGCTGGCGTGTGCCGCGTTCTAAGGTGGCCGTGCTGCCGTCCAGCAGGGTAGACTGCCGCAAACCGGGACGGAGGATCGCCACCAGCCATGTCTTTGCAGAACCCCTCGAAGCGCCTGATGGCGCCGGACATCACCGCCAAGAAGGGTGTCGAGGCGATCGTATCGTTGACATCCTACCACGCGCACACGGCGGCTATTGCCGACAAGTACTGCGATTTCCTGCTGGTCGGCGACAGTCTCGGCATGGTCATGCACGGCTATGACACGACGGTGCCGGTGCCGCTCGAGTTGATGATCATGCATGGCAAAGCCGTGGTCCGTGGCGCCAAAAGGGCACTCGTCGTCATCGACATGCCGTTCGGCACTTACGAGGAGAGCCCGTCGGTCGCCTTCCGCAATGCGGCGCGCGTTATGAAAGAGACCGATTGCGGCGCTGTGAAGATCGAGGGTGGCAGGCGAATGGCTGAGACGATCCACTTTCTGGTCGACCGCGGGGTCCCGGTAATGGCGCACATCGGCCTCACGCCGCAGTCTATCAACGTCATCGGCGGCTTCAAGGCGCAGGGGCGCGAGCAGGCCCAATGGGCGGCTATCGAGGAAGATGCGCGACGGGTCGCCGAGGCGGGGGCATTTGCCGTGGTGCTCGAAGCGATGACCGAGCCCCTGGCGGCCAAGATCACCGCGGCCATAGCAATCCCGACCATCGGGATTGGCGCCGGCGCGGGCTGCGACGGCCAAATCCTGGTGATGGAGGATATGCTCGGCCTGTCGCCGCGGGTGCCGAAATTCGTGAAGGAGTTTGGGAAGATCGGGGCGGCCATCGAAGGTGCCATCAGGGGTTACGCAGAGGAAGTCAGGGCCGGCACGTTCCCGGCCAGCGAGCACACGTACGCGGTCAGGGAGACGGCGCCAGGCGTTGTGCATCCCCCCCACCGGGTCACCAAAAAGCCCAAAATTCCAAGCACCTAGTGGATCGGCTAGGCACTTCGACAGCGTCATGCACTCATTCTCTGCCCCGGCATTAAGGATTTGCGTCTGCTCGGTACTCGGCTAAGACGATCAACTGCATCGGTCGGCTCGTGCGGGCACTGCGCTGCAGACGGTTGGGCAGAACATCGTCTTTCGATGCGCATGATCGAGCGTGAAGCGCCGGGAATCCGCGGTGGATGACGAAAATCGGATACGGGCTTGGGGGCTCGAGGCTAGATGGTCGACAAGAATGATTCGCTGTTGCGCGAAGTTGACGAGGAACTGCGGCGCGAGCAGCTCGAAAAGCTTTGGCAGAAGTACGGCACCTACGCTTTCGTTTTCGCGGCGTTGATCGTTGTCGGCGTTGGTGGCGCCAAATGGCTTGAAGCGCATCGTCTTGCTGCGGCCGAGAAGGCTGGCGCTTCCTATCAGCAGGCGGTCGCGGCAATAGCCGCTGGGAAGCCGGAGGATGCGGCAAGGGCCCTGAACGCGCTGTCGGCCGAAGGCCCGGCGGGTTATGCACAACTCGCTGAACTGCAGCTGGCAGGCAACGCGCTCAAATCGGGCAATCCAGCCGAAGCGCTCAAGATCTACGAGCGTTTGGGAAGCGACCGATCCTCCGATCGCCTGTTGCAGGGCTTTGCAAGGCTGCAGGCAGCATCGATCAGAATGGCTGACGCCGACTTTACCGAGATGCAGAATCGGCTCAACGATCTGATTGTCGCCGAAAGCCCTTGGCGCGCCAACGCTGGCGAGCTTTTGGGTCTGGCAGCGATGAAGGCTGGAAAGCCCGGCGATGCGCGCAAAGCGTTCGAACAAGTCATGGGTGAGCGGAATGCGCCGCAAAGTGTGATCGAGCGGACCAGGATGTTCATGGGGAATCTGATTGCCGGCGAACTTGCCAAGACTAGGCCAGGCGAAGGATCGCAGACCCAGGCGGCGCCGGACACGGCCGCTGATCAGCCGAAGCCAGCCGAGCCTAAAGCTGCCGATACCAAGCCGACTGAGCCTGCGAAAAAGCAATAGGGGGAGGCATATGCCTCTTGGAACATTGGGTTCGCAACACGCCTCGACGCACATCTTGATTAAGTGGTCGGTCTTGATCGTCACCGCAATGGTCTCGTTCGGATCCCTCGGCGGGTGCTCCGACGGCGGGCTGCCCAGTTTGCCGAAAATCGGGGACCTCAATCCGTTCAAAGAGAAGCAGGCGCCGCTGCCCGGTAAGCGAATTCCGGTGATTGCCGCTGCCGAGAAGATCCCGGGTGAACTGGCCAACGCCGATAAACCGATCCTTATTCCTGCTCCTCGGCAAAACGATACCTGGGCGCAACCGGGCGGCGAGCCGAACAATTCGCCCGGGCATCTGGCGCTCGGGACGACACCACGCGAGGCTTGGCGTTCTGACGTCGGAACCGGGTCCAGCAAGGCCGGCCGTTTGACGGCTTCACCAATCGTCTATGGCGGCCGCATCTTTACGATCGATGCCGAAAGCGTCGTCAGTGCGTTCGCGCTGTCGGGCGGATCCGCTGCATGGCGGGTCTCGATGAAGCCCGACCGCGAGAAATCCGGGGGGTTCTTCTCGCTCGGCGCAGGTGGCGGCGGAGGGTTCGGCGGCGGACTTGCCGCGGACGGAGGCAGGGTATTCGCCACCAGCGGCTTCGGCACCGTGGTCGCATTTGACCCGCAAAGCGGCAAGAAGCTTTGGGAAAAATCACTTGGCACGCCGATCCGCGCCGCACCGACCGCCACGGGAGACCGGGTGTTCGTGGTCAGCACCGATGGCCGCTTCTACTGCCTCTCCGGCAGCGATGGAAACGAGCTGTGGGTGGTACGCGGATTGCCTCAACAGGCGAGCCTCGTGATCAATACCAGCCCCGCGGTCGAAGGCGACGTTGCGGTGGTGCCCTATCCGTCTGGAGATCTCGTCGCGGTCAAGGTCTCCGACGGCGGAGCGCTATGGTCGGAGAGCCTGACACGCACCCGCGCGACATCGCAGCTTGCCTCACTGAGTGACGCAGCGCGCCCGGCGATCGATGCCGGCACCGTGTTCGCGATCGGCCACGCCGGCCGCATGATCGCCACGTCGGCCAAGACGGGCGAGCGGCTGTGGTCGCTCAACGTGCCGGGAACACAGACCCCATCGGTGAGTGGGGAGAGTGTTTTCGTAGTCGATACCTCGGGCCAGCTGATGGCCATTTCGCGTCGCGATGGCAAAGTGCAGTGGACTGCGAAACTTCCTGGGGGTGGCACTTGGTCGGGCCCTGTGCTTGCAGGGGGCTCGCTGTGGCTCGCCTCGAACAAGGGTGACCTTGTTGGCGCCGATGCCGCGACCGGACGAGTGACGAGCCAGCAGAATGTTGGCAGTCCGGTGTTCATTGCGCCGATTGTCGCCCAAGGCCGCATGTTCGTGGTTACCGACAACGCCAAGCTGATTGCGCTCAACTGATCCGAACCTGGATTGTGTCGACCGTGCCCGGCGTGCGCTGACCTGGTCAGCGTCTGGCGGCCGCGCGCTGAAGCCGGTCGTTGATGGCTTGGCCGAGACCGTCCGTGGGGATGGGCATCACGGCGATGCAATCGGCGCCGGAGGCATCCAACGCGCGAAGGGCCGCGAACAGGTTTGACGCCGCTTCGATGTCGTCGCGCCGGCGGCTCAAGTTCAGAATAGGTCCCGACGTTGCAATCGGTTCGCCAAACGCCAGCAGCGCCTCGCCGTCACGCACGTCGACTGCCTCAAGCCGGACCCGGGCGCGTGGCGCGTAGTGGCTGTCGAGCTGGCCAGGCGATTGAGGCGCACCTCCGCTCTTCAACGCGTGCCTCAGCGACATGCCGAGCGCGGCCTCGATGGTCTCCGCGGGGATAGCGCCGGGCCGAAGTTGCACGGCATCCACCCCCGCTGCATCTAGCACCGTCGATTCGAGCCCGTGCGCCGTCGGCCCGCCGTCGAGGATCATCGCCACCCGGTCTCCGAGGTCGGATGCCACATGCTCGGCCCGGGTCGCCGAGACATGGCCAGAGCGGTTGGCCGACGGTGCAGCAATCGGCAGGCCGGCAGCCGTGATCAGCGCGCGTGCGACCGGATGATCCGGCGAGCGCACTGCAACGGTGCCAAGACCGGCGGTCACCAGATCCGACAGTCCGCTGTGCAGGCGCCGTTCGACGACGAGGGTGAGCGGCCCTGGCCAGAACGTCTCAGCTAGCCTTCGGGCCAGTGGCGAGAGGATGGCCAGTCGTTCCGCGCTCGCAAGATCGGCGACGTGTACGATCAGCGGATTGAATCGCGGCCGGCCCTTGGCAGCAAAAATCCTCGCCACCGCTTCGCCTTGGGTGGCAACCGCGCCGAGGCCATAGACGGTCTCGGTTGGGAAAGCCACGAGCCGCCCCTCTCTCAATAGCCGCGCCGCCTCGCGGATAGCCGCCTCGTCCGCCCTTCTGATGTTGCTGGTCATGGGCTACAGGCGCCATCTTTCACAAAAGTTGTCGAGGTCAGGGTCATGATGGACTGTCGACGGTGTCGGCGTGATTTCGCATGTTCTCGATCAGGTGTCTTTCTCCGGCCGGAAACTCGGCCTAATGTGACGTTCGAAAACTTCGTTGCGATGTGCCGCAGACTCGACCGAACATCGCGAGCGACAAAGAAACGATATAAATCATGGGGTTGGTGTATGGGAATGTTTAAAGTGTCCCTGATCCCGACAGCTGCGGCTTGAACGCGAATTTCCAACGTAGATGGCTAGACTTGGTCTAGTCGATGACAAAAAGCGGCATAACCGCCGAGATGCAGGGGAACGTCCATGACCTACCAACCGCCGATAGACGACATCATGCTAGCCTTGAGGTCGGCAGTCGGTCTCGATGGCTTGATCGCCGACGGGACCTACGCCGGGCTTGACGCAGACACGGTCCGCGCCATCATCGAAGAGGCGGGCAAGTTCGGCGCCGAGGTGCTGGACCCGCTCAATTGGCCGGGCGACCGGCAAGGGTCGAAACTCTCGAACGGCACCGTCGAAACGCCGGCCGGCTGGAAGGCCGCCTATCGGCAATTCATCGAGAGTGGTTGGAGTGCTTTGCCGTGTCCCGAGGACTATGGTGGTCAGGGTCTGCCGGGCGTGCTGTCGATGGCCGCGTGCGAGATCTGGAACGCCACCAACATGTCGTTCGGTCTCTGCCCGCTTCTCACCCAAGGCGCGATCGACGCCATCCATGCCGATGGCTCAGACGAATTGAAGGCCATCTACCTGCCCAAGATGGTGTCCGGCGAGTGGACCGGGACAATGAACCTGACCGAACCGCAGGCCGGCTCCGATCTGGCGGCGATCAGAACCAAGGCCGTGAGAAAGGACGACGGTACCTATCGGATTTTTGGCACCAAGATCTTCATAACCTACGGCGACCACGAGATGACAGATAACATCGTGCATCTGGTGCTGGCACGCGTCGAGGGCGCACCTTCCGGAACCAAAGGCATCTCGTTGTTCGTCGTGCCGAAAAAACTGGTCAATGCTGACGGTACGCTGGGCGCCCGCAATGACGTCATCTGCGCTGGCCTTGAGCATAAGCTTGGAATTCACGCGAGCCCGACGTGCGTGATGAAGTTCGGCGAGGGTGACGGCGCGATCGGCTTCCTCGTCGGCCAGGAGAACCGCGGCCTCAACACCATGTTCATCATGATGAACGCGGCGCGTCTTGCCGTCGGCATCCAGGGCGTGGCCATCGCCGAGCGGGCGACGCAGAGGGCGATGGCGTACGCCAAGGACCGCCGGCAGGGGCGCACAGCGTCGTCAAAGCCTGGCGAGATGGGGCCGATCGTCGAACATGCCGACATCCGCCGTACACTTCTCACCATGAAATCGCTGACCCAGGCGGCCCGCGCGATTTGCCTCGTTACCGCCCGCGAGATCGATATCTCGCACCGCGCCGGTAATGAGGCCCAGCGACTATCGGCGTCCAACAAGGCGGCTCTGTTGACGCCGATCGCCAAGGCATTCTCAACCGACATCGGGTGCGAGGTGGCGTCGATGGGTGTGCAGATTCACGGCGGAATGGGTTTTGTCGAGGAGACCGGCGCCGCTCAGTATTACCGCGATGCGCGTATTCTTCCGATCTACGAAGGTACTAACGGCATTCAGGCGATCGATCTGGCCATACGCAAACTGCCGCTCGAAGGTGGCGCGGTAGCCAAGGCTTTCATTGCCGAGATTGCAGACACGGCGTCCGCGGTCAAAGCCTCGAACCGGCCAGAGTTTGGGCGCTTGGGCGATCGGCTTGTCGAAGCCGTAGCCGCGCTCGGTGTTGCGACCGAGTTCATGGGCCGCTGCGTGAAGGACAACCAGGACGCCGCACTCGCGGGTGCAACGCCTTATCTGCGGCTGTTCGGGCTGGCGGCAGGCGGGCACTATCTGGCGCGCGCCGCCTTGAATGCCAGTCGTGACCAATCGGACGGGGCGGGCCCGATCGCGCTCGCGCGATTCTTCGCAGAAAATTTGCTTGTCGCAGCCCCTGGCCTCGCCGAGGCCGTGACTGGCGGCGCCGACGCGATCCTGGACGTTGATCCCCATCGTCTCTCGGCTTGAACGGAGAACACCATGGCCGATATCGAAGTCTCGCTGGCGGATGGCGTGCAGATCATTCGGTTCACGCGCCCCGCCAAGAAGAATGCCTTCACCAGTGCAATGTACGCGGTCATCGCCGACGCTTTGGACCAGGGCGACGCTGACCCGGCAGTGGCTGCACACGTGTTCCTTGGCTCGGGTGGCATGTTTTCCGCTGGCAACGACATCGGTGACTTTCTCGCGACATCGCGCGGCGCAGGGGGATTGGGCCAAGAGGTCGAGCGCTTCATTCGATCCCTGCCTCTGGTAGCCAAGCCGATGATCGCGGGTGTCGATGGGCCCGCGGTGGGTGTCGGCACCACCCTCTTGTTCCATTGCGATCTTGTCTATGCGACGCCGAACGCGGTGTTCTCGACGCCATTTCTCGATCTCGGATTGGTGCCGGAAGCAGGTTCGAGCCTGCTGATGCCAATGCGGATGGGCTACGCGCGCGCCTTCGAGATGCTCGTGCTCGGCGATACATTTTCAGTGGAGCAGGCACGGGAGGCCGGTTTCGTCAACGCGATCGTCGGTGCCGAACTCCTGGAAGCAACAGTTATGAAGGTCGGCCGCCGGCTTGCGCAAAAGCCGCCGGAGGCACTCATTCAGGCCCGCCGATTGATGCGGGGCGAGACAGGTCTGGTCCTCGAGCGCATCGACCAGGAGGTGGTTGCCTTCCGCGATCGGCTTGCGTCGCCCGAGGCCGAAGAGGCATTCCGGGCGTTCTTCGAAAAGCGCAAGCCTGATTTTGCGGGCGCACGGGCCCGTACGTCGACCGGCTGATGGCGCCGCATGCGGAATTCTAAGGTGGCGACAGAGCAGCGAACAGGAGGCCGGACATGGGCGATCCTCGCCAGAGGTCGGAGGACTGTCGATCACCGATCGGCCTGCTGGGGGGGAAGTCGTTGCGGCTGCCGACTGCCGCAGTGGTGGTGCCATTGGCACTGGCGTTGACAGCCGTACTGAGCCCCGTCGATGCCAATTGGCTGACCAAGCTTTTCCGCGAATCGGGCGAGGCAAGCAGTAAGGACACGAAGCTCAGGTTGGGGGCACTCGGCGACGCAGCCCTCTACATCAAGGCGCAACCGTCCGGTGCCGGCGGATCGGACCTGGCGATCGCGGCTCATGCCGGGTCGGAGGGGCATTGGACGTTCGTCAACAAGAACGGTGACGCTTATACGGCTGGCACTCCCGACGAAATGAAGCGAGTGACATCCGCGCTCGCGCCCGAGGCCACATCAGAAAGCAAGCTGGCGCTCTACCTCACCGACCAGACCGTATTTCGGCAGCGGTCATCGCTCAAGGACTTGCCGCAAGAAGCGCGCCTTGGCGTCGTCGTTGGCACCGACGGCTATTCGCTGATTCGCCGGAAAGATGGGTTGCAAGACACGGTGTTTGCCGAACTCCGGACGAACCTGATGGTCGCCATGCACGACGAGCGGTTGTTCCGCGAAGCGATCTGGCAACTGTCCCGGCCCCTCAGGACATCTTATCTCAGGGTCCTGGCGCTTGAGGCGGGCGGTCCAGACCGTCTTGCGGCGGTTCCACGTTTTGATCCGGCGACCAAGGGCGCGCTTGTAGATCGCATCGATCCCAACTCGCTGGGTGCAGCGCTGGGTGGAATTCGCGGACAGACGGCGGTGCTAACAGCACGGGTCGAGGCCGGTCACCTGCGGTTTGTGTACGGCACCAGCGAACGCTCACTGCCGCTGGCCGAGATCGACCGCGCCGCCGCCGGTGCGGACGTCAATCTCGTCATCCTGCAGTCGTCCTCGCCGCGACAGCCTGGCGGTCGCAACTGGCTGTGGCAGACGGTGACTGTCAACGGTCTCGACAACGCCATGAAGCGGGCGACCTTCGCCGATTTTTTAAACGCACTAGGAGCCAGCCGCGGCGTGCGATTTTCAGTGGACGTGGTTCGCTCGGCCTCCGGCCGAACACTGTTGAGAGCGCTTCCCGAGAGCCCCGACACAAGACCGATTGGCGGGCAGCTTGAGGACTGGGCGGCGGAATTGGCGTCAGCCATCACCGGCAACGTGCTCACCAGTGCAGTCGAGTTCACAGGAAACAGCGCGGAACGGCAGTCGGAGCTCGATCTCAGGGTCCTGCCCGGCATCCCGTCTGCAATCCAAATGATCTATTTCGCCGGACTTTTCGCCGGTATTCTTGGGCTCGGGGTTGTGCGCGACTGGTGGCGACGGCTGTGGCCCGCGGAAATCCGCAAGGACTACAGCGGCGCATTCGGATATCACGCCGCCCGGGCCGCGAAACTCCTCGCCTTCGGTCTGCTGTTCCTGCCGCTGGCCGGTATTCCCGGATTCGCCAAGGCAGTGATGCTGCAACTTTGGCGGGCGATCATGTGGCCGAACTACGCAATGCGTTGGATTGGCGAGAGATTCGTGCATAGTCGCAATCACGCTTCTGGGTGATGCAGTCTCGCTGCTTCTCACTTAAATTGAAAAAAATGGTTCGGGAGGATGAGGTTTTATGCTGACGCTGAAAGGCAAGACACTATTCATCACAGGTGCCAGTCGCGGCATTGGCTTGGCGATCGCTTTGCGGGCCGCGCGAGATGGAGCCAACGTAGCAGTTGCCGCCAAAACCAGCGATCCCAATCCGAAGCTTGAGGGCACGATCCACAGTGCTGCGGCCGCGATCGAGCAAGCCGGTGGCCACGCGCTCCCGCTGATGTGCGACATCCGCGACGAGGCTCAGGTTGCCGCGGCAGTGGCCAAGACTGTGGATACATTTGGCGGCATCGACATTTGCATCAATAATGCGAGCGCGATTTCGCTGACACCGATCGACAAGACCGAACCGAAGCGGTTCGATCTCATGTTCGGCATCAATACGCGCGGTACTTTCGTTACCACACAGGCTTGCCTGCCTCACCTCAAGAAATCCGCTAACCCGCACGTCCTCATGATGTCGCCGCCCCTCGACATGAAACCGCAGTGGTTCGCGGGGCACGTCGCCTACTCCATCGCCAAGTACGGCATGAGCCTCTGCGTGCTGGGGCTTGCCGAGGAGCTGAAGGTGGACGGCGTGGCCGTCAATGCGCTGTGGCCGCGAACAACGATCGCGACGGCGGCGATCAAGAATGTTCTCGGTGGCGACAAGCTCATGCGCATGAGCCGTTCTCCAGAGATCCTTGCTGACGCGGCACACCTGATCTTCACGCAGCCTGCGAAAACGTTCACGGGCAACTTCCTGATCGACGATACGTTCCTCCACAAGGTTGGCGGCGTGACGCAATTCGAGGACTATCGGATCGATCCAGCGATGCCGTTGGCGCCCGATTTCTTCGTGCCCGCCGACAGTGTCCCGCCGCCAGGCGTGAAAATTGCGAGTATCACCATGCTCAAGTCGTAACAGCGCATTTTGCCTCTTGTCCTAACCCTCATGCGAAGTCATGGACCTGATCGATGTCGACACTGCTCGTCACACACCCTTGTTTTCTCGAACATGTGACCGGCGAGGGCCATCCGGAAAGGCCGGATCGCATGCGGGCCATCGATCGCGTTCTCGGCCACGAGATCTTCAAGGACCTGGTGCGCGAAGAGGCACCGTTGCGCGATGATGTCGAAGTAGCGATTCTCAATGCGCACCCGCAACACTATATCGATGCGATCAAGACGGCGCGGCCTGGTCCCGACGGGCCGTCGGTCCGGCTCGATCCGGATACGGTAATGTCGCCCGGCAGCTGGGAGGCGGCGTTGCGCGCTGTCGGTGCCGGGCTCAGGGCCGTAGACGCGGTGATGGACCGATCGAGCGGCATCAAGAACGCTTTCGCGCAGGTGCGGCCGTGCGGCCATCACGCCGAAAGCGAAAAGGCCATGGGGTTCTGTATTTTCTCGAACGTGGCCATCGCCGGGATGTATGCCCGCGCGAAACACGGAGCTGAACGTATCGCGGTCGTCGATTTCGACGTGCACCACGGCAACGGCACGCAGGACATCTTCTGGTCCGACAAAGATCTCTATTTCGCATCCACCCATCAGATGCCGCTCTACCCCGGAACCGGTGCCATGAACGAGGCCGGAGTCGGCAATGTGTGGAACGCGCCGTTGAGGCCGGGTGACGGCGGAGAGATGTTTCGCCAGGCCATGGAGGAGCGCATTTTGCCCTCGCTCCGCCATTTCTCGCCGGATCTGATCCTCATTTCCGCGGGCTTCGACGCCCACCAAGCCGATCCGCTGGCTAATCTGCGGCTGGTCGAAGCAGATTTCATGTGGGCGACGGAACAATTATGCAAGGTAGCCGACAGTCATTGCCACGGCCGCGTGGTGTCGATGCTCGAGGGCGGCTACGACCTGCAAGCGCTCGCGCGTTCGGTCGCGGTCCACGTCCGCACGCTCATGGATGCGGGCGCGTAACGCATTTTCATCGCAAATCTCGCCCAGAGGCGGCGGAAGGCACGCAACGACCATGACCAAGGCAACAGTTAAAAATCATCCTGATATCAAGGAGATGACCTTTGAGCGCGCGTTGAAGGAATTGGAAAGCATCGTCGGCCGGCTGGAGCGCGGAGATGTGGAGCTCGAAGAGAGTATTTCGATATACGAACGTGGAGAAGCGCTCAAAGACCACTGCGATCGCCTTCTTAAGCAGGCCGAGGCCAAGGTCGAGAAGTTGAATTTCGGCAGCGACGGCGCGCCGAAGGGAACCGAGCCGTTCGATCCAGGGATGTGACATTGAAAGGCCCACCGTGCCGAGGCTCCAGTGTAGCGCATCTGACGTTGGGTCTCCACTCGGGACTGGACTCGAAACCAAACGCCAGATGCAAAAGATACACTAGAATCATAGGTTTGCTAGTGTTCCTTGGGCGCCGACATTAGATCTAGAGCGTGTTGGAATGGGAACCAAATGTCGGCGCCGGGAAATTCGCCACGCGATGAAGCGCCCGCGTCACGGCTATTGAATCACAGGTAACCGCGCTTGATCGGAAACCCCGCTCGCCACGTTCAATCATTCGCGGGGTATCCAAACACACTCGACCGGTCAGTATGACACAGCGGCGACGGCTCTCGACTTTGGCACTATAAGACTGCAGTTCCACCCGGCGCGCGCCGTTGAGTAGAAAAGGGTAGCTCTTGGACCATCAAAGCAAGACTCCGCTTCTCGATCGGGTGAGAACACCGGCTGACCTTCGCACGTTATCGGAGCAGGATCTGGTGCAGCTTGCGAGCGAGCTGCGCACTGAACTGGTCGATGCTGTCTCGGTAACCGGCGGACACCTGGGTGCCGGCCTTGGCGTCATCGAGTTGACCGTTGCGCTTCACTATCTGTTCAACACCCCCCGAGACCGTCTGATCTGGGATGTCGGCCATCAAGCCTACCCGCACAAGATCCTGACCGGCCGCCGGGACCGCATACGCACGCTGCGCCAGGCTGGCGGTTTATCGGGGTTCACCAAGCGCGCGGAGAGTGAATACGACCCATTCGGCGCCGCCCACTCGTCGACGTCGATCTCGGCCGGCCTCGGCATGGCGGTCGCCCGCGACCTCGATGGACGCGACAATCACGTCATCGCTGTGATCGGCGACGGTGCGATGTCGGCCGGTATGGCCTACGAGGCCATCAACAACGCTGGCGCACGCGACGAGCGGCTGATTGTTATCCTGAATGACAACGACATGTCGATCGCCCCGCCCACGGGCGCGCTGTCGGCCTATCTCGCGCGCATGACGTCGAGCGGGACGTATCTTTATTTTCGCGATATTGCAAAGCAGCTTGCCAAGCAGTTGCCGAAGAGCTGGGAGCGGCGAGCGGCTCGCGTGGAGGAATACACCCGTCATCTTTGGCAGGGCGGCGCCTGGTTCGAAGAACTGGGCTTCTATTATATCGGGCCGATCGACGGGCACGACTTCAATCACCTGCTACCGGTCCTCAAGAATGTGAGGGATGCCAAAAACGGTCCTATCCTGGTCCACGTCGTGACCAAGAAGGGCAAGGGTTACGCTCCGGCCGAGGCGTCCGACGACAAGTACCACGGCGTTGCCAAGTTCAACGTCATCACCGGCGCACAAGTGAAGCCGAAGGCCAATGCGCCAAGCTATACGCGCGTCTTCGCCGACAGTCTCGTGGCCGAGGCCGAGAAGGACAAGCGGATTGTCGCCATCACGGCGGCGATGCCGGATGGGACTGGGCTTGACGTGTTCGGCAAGCGCTTCCCAGATCGTACATTCGACGTCGGCATCGCAGAACAACATGCGGTGACCTTCGCGGCGGGCCTTGCCACCGAAGGTATGAAACCGTTCGCGGCGATCTACTCGACATTCCTGCAGCGCGGCTACGATCAGGTCGTCCACGACGTGGCCATTCAGAGGCTGCCCGTGCGCTTCGCGATTGACCGCGCCGGGTTCGTTGGCGCCGACGGTGCGACCCATGCCGGCTCCTTCGATCTTGCCTATCTTGGATGCCTTCCTGATTTCGTGATCATGGCGGCTGCCGACGAGGCGGAGCTCGTGCACATGGTGGCGACGGCGGCAGCCATCGACGATCGGCCAAGCGCGTTCCGCTATCCGCGTGGCGAGGGCACCGGCGTAGACCTGCCGAAGGTGGGTATTCCGCTTGAGATCGGTCGCGGACGCATCGTGCGCGAGGGTACCAAGATTGCGCTTCTGTCCTTCGGAACGAGACTGCAGGAGTGTCTCAAGGCCGCCGACCAACTGGCCGCACTTGGACTGTCGACCACGGTTGCGGATGCCAGATTCATGAAGCCGCTCGATGCCGACCTTATTGCGCGTCTGGCGCGTGAGCACGAAGTCATGATCATGGTCGAGGAAGGCTCGGTCGGCGGCTTCGGCAGTCATGTCTTGCATCATCTGGCGACCACCGGTCTGCTCGATCGCGGACTGAGGGTGCGATCACTGGTTCTGCCGGACCAGTTCATCGATCAGGATACGCCCGCCTTGATGTACGAACGCGCCGGATTGGGCGCGGCGGGCATCGTCGAGACGGCATTCGGTGCCCTCGGCCGCGCGTGGGTGGACCGGCAGGAAGGTGGCCGAGCCTGACGTGATTTCCCGGAAAGTTTCCGCAGGGGTATGCGAACCTTGAAGCGCTCGATCGGATCGCTGCGCCTGGATCAGGATATTCCGCTCGTGTGATGATCGCGAGGTCCGTCTCATTTTGCGGCGAGTTCGGAGACGAATTTCGCGAAATTAATGATAATAGAATCAATTGGTTGCCAGTGCTTTCTCGGGCGCGAGATTCGCTCAATGCCCGTTGCAGGACGAAGCGAACTTCGCGGCCGGCACACGAGCGTGATTAACGCGAGGTCATGCTTTTCCGCACACCGGCTGAAGTGAAACACCTCAGAATGATCTCTTCGAGGGTTTATTTCTGAGGACGCAACGCAGTGAGGTTCCCTGGACACAATCGATTTGGAGATGCCCACCAGGCGCGACTGGAGGTGGCCAAAATTCGCTATCTGCCCTGTTCATCGAGGACAGTCGCCCCGATTGTTCCTTCAAGCCCTCCATGGCTTCGGTCCTTAAGCGCGACGCCTGTCAGCTCCATCGCAAGCGCTGCTTTGGCAAGCCACGCGAGCTTTGCGGCAGCGACCTCCGGCGCGAGCCCGCCCGGGCGAATGTTCGAGATGCAGTTGCGCTCAGCGTCGGTGCGGCCGCGGCGCGGCAGATAGGTGAGATAGACGCTCAAGCTGTCGGCGGCGGTGAGGCCGGGGCGCTCGCCAATCAGCACGGCGACGAGCCGCGCGCCGAGGAGCTCGCCGACCTCGTCGCCCAACGCCACGCGCGCGCCTTCGGCGATGACAGTCGGCCCCAGCTTCAACCCGAGCGCATTCACATGCAGCAGCACAGCCTCCACCAGCTTCGGGGCATGAGACGCAACCGCAATCGCCGAGAGCCCGTCGCCGATCATCAGCACAAGATCGCTTGTCTGGTTTCGCACGGCCGCCTTGATCCGTTCCCGAGATGGTTCGTCGAGCTGCCGGCCAAGGTCGGGCCGACGCAGGTATGTGGCGCGGTCCCGCGCCTCGCTCTCAGCCTCCACCGTGGCGAGTCCAAGAGTCCGCATTTGTACAGCGAGGGCTGAGCGATCGAGACGGGCATGAACAGCATCCCGCGCTTTGGCATGCGCCAGCGCGAACGACAGCACTTCCCGCGTCGGCAGCGATGCGCCGGTGCGGCCGAGCGCGATCCGGGCCGGTGTCCGCGCGCAGAGATGTTTCCACGGATCGCGCGGAACGTCGCTCATGGCGCGGGCTCACTTTCATTGGCTGCAGCGTGCACATCCGCAATGAGCTGGTGGCTGGGCGACGGTGGCAGCAGCTGTCCCGTCGCATCGGTGATCGCCATTCGTTCAAGCCAGCCCTCAAACTCGGGCGCGCGCTTCAGGCCGAACGCTTCGCGCACGTAGAGCGCATCATGGAAGGACGTCGACTGGTAGCCGAGCATCACGTCGTCTGCGCCCGGCACGCCCATGATGAAGGTGACGCCCGCCGCGGCCAGAGCCGTCAGCACCACGTCCATATCATCCTGGTCGGCCTCGGCGTGGTTGGTATAACAAACATCGACGCCCATCGGCAGGCCCATCAGCTTGCCGCAGAAGTGGTCCTCGAGCGCGGCGCGCAGGATCTCTTTGCCGTCGTAGAGGTATTCAGGGCCAATGAAGCCGACGACCGTATTGACGAGCAAGGGATCAAATGCACGCGCCACGGCATAGGCACGTGCCTCGCAGGTCTGCTGATCGACACCGTGATGGGCCCCAGCGGAAAGCGCCGAGCCCTGCCCGGTTTCAAAGTACATCACATTCTCTCCGACCGTGCCGCGCCTCAGGCTGCGCGCCGCTTCGTTGGCTTCACGCAACAGATCGAGCGTGATGCCGAACGAGCGATTGGTTGCCTCGGTGCCGCCGATTGACTGGAAGACGAGGTCAGTCGGCACGCCTCTCGCCATGAGATCGAGGGCGGTGGTGACATGGCAGAGCACGCAGGCCTGGGTCGGGACCTCGTAGCGCTGGATCAGCTCGTCGAGCATCCTGAGCATGGCCGCGATGCGATCCGGCTGATCGCTCGCCGGGTTGATGCCGATTACCGCATCGCCGCAGCCGTACATGAGGCCGTCGGCGGTTGCGGCCATGATGCCGGCGAGATCGTCCGTTGGGTGGTTCGGCTGCAGCCGCACGGCCGTGGTGCCGGGAAGGCCAAGCGTGTTGCGGAAGCGCGTGATCACCCGGCACTTTCTTGCCGCCAGAATCAGATCCTGGTTGCGCATGAGCTTGGCGACGGCCGCCGCGATTTCAGGCGTGATGGCGGGAGCGAGCCTGGCGAGCGTCTCGGAACTCGTCGCGCGCGACAGGAGATAGTCGCGGAGCTCGCCCACTGTCATAGACGCAATTGCTCCGAACGCACGGGTATCGTGTCGGTCGAGGATCAACCGCGTGACGTCGTCGTTCTCGTAGAGGATCAGCGGCTCGGCAAGAATGGTTTTGAGCGACACGTCGGCGAGGGTGAGCTTGGCAGCCACGTTCTCCTCAGCGGACGCGGCCGCGATTCCAGCCAGCCGGTCGCCCGCTCGCGGCGGCGACGCCTTCGCCAGAAGCACCCTCAGGGACGGGAAGACATACCGCGTGCCGCAAACTGTGTGGGAATACGCCATCCGGCACCCGCCCCCGAGCCAACTGCTGCGTCGGACAATGTGCCCGACGGCCCTATTCGAAATGGTAACCCGCTTGTTTGCCAGCCGCCATTGTCTTGAATATCTGGATATCGGCCCCGGGGCGCCGTTGTGCGTCGGGCCGAGGGCGGCGAGCGGCTGTGGGTGCGCCGGAACCCAAGCGGCGGCCATTATAGCGTCGGCATTGGACCGTTGTTGCGTGGTCGGACGGTTTCGAGGAGGCGGCATGACTTGGGGCTATTCCAAGTGACGCGTGCCTTAGACGCCGAGCCAGACGATGGCACGGTCGGGGGTGCTCGCATGCGCCTCGGCCGGTGCGGGTACAATCGGCGGCTTGCTGACCTGCCAGAAACAAGCATCAAACCTTGGCAATAGGTGTTTTGCGACGAGTATACTTGGCGACCGGGCTACCTTATGGCCAGCCGGCTCCCTCCAAGAATTCGAACACAGGTATTGCTCGCCTGGAACTCGAACAAACCTCAAAGGCAACCGAGCCAGATCCACTGTCGGCTGAGTTACAGCATATGGTTCTGAACTACTGGCTTGAATTGATTCGATTGGGTAAACCCTTCCGGGTGCTGAGACGTACCCCGCGCCAGCGTCTGTGGACATGGCTGCCCAACCTGCTGGAGACCCTGGTGACCAAGTTCGACGAGCGCATCTTCATCCACCAGAGTTCCTACGTCGATCCCGGCGCGAAGCTCGGGGTTCACACGTCGATCTGGCATTTCGTGCATGTGGAGGGCGGTGCGATTGTCGGCGAGAACTGCAACATCGGGCAGAATTGCTACATCGGAAACAACGCCGTCGTTGGGAATGCCTGCCGACTTGGCAACTCGGTCGCGATCTTCTCACATGTGGAGTTGGGTGACTTTGTGTTCTGCGCGCCTTACATGGTCTTCACCCACATCGATTTTCCGCGAGCGGCCGTCAGCCGGCGGGAGGTGTTCGTCAAGACGCTGGTCGGTACCGGCTCGACACTGGGCGCCAACTGCACCGTCGTGCCCGGCATCGAGATCGGAACCGGCACGTTTGTCGCCGCTGGCGCGACCTTGACCGGGAGCACCGCCGATTGGAGCTTGATGATCGGCACGCCGGCGCGGCACGTCGGCTGGGTCAGCGCCTATGGCGAGCGCATCGCTCTGCCTTTGACGGGACAAGGAAGCTGGACCTGTCCGCACACGGGCGATACCTATGTGCTCGAGGACAAGTCCCTGAGGCGCATTGCGGGACCGGACGATTTGCTGAGTTATAAGCCGGGTGCGAAATTGGAACGGCGTGTGGCCGTTTAGGACGCTCCGATCGGACGAAGCCGCGTGGGGCAAATTCGTCCTGACAGGACTGGGCATGCGAACTAGTCTATTTTTCAGGCGAGGGAGATCTGCTTGTCGCTGGCTAAACATCTGAAGGCTTGGGCCGCCTGGGCAGGATATCATATCGTTCGCAATCACAACAATCCCGAGCATACGCTGGCGGGATTGGGAGGTCTCGATTTCAGAACCATTATTGATATTGGAGCGAATACTGGCCAGTTCGCGCGTGATATTCGTGCGCGCTTCCCAACGGCGCGGATTTACTGCTTTGAGCCGGTGCCGCAGGCTTTCGCAATGCTCGAAGCGTGGGCGGCGGCTGACGGGCGTGCCGAGGCGGTTCAGCTGGCTCTCGGCGACGAGCCGGGCCGTGTCGAGATGTTCGTCCATACCAATGCGACGACCTCCTCGTCACTGCTGCCGACGACGTCTCGGTCGCACGAGCTTTACCCCACCACCGTGAAGCAAACGACGGTTTCGGTGGCCGTGCAGCGGTTGGACGACTGGGCACGCCTCTCCGGCGCGGATCTCGCTCGGGCGCTGGTCAAGATCGACGTGCAGGGGTATGAGGCCAATGTCCTGCGTGGCGGGCCGAATGTACTCGCCAAGGCCAAGGCCGTGATTATCGAGGTCAACATCGAGGGTCTCTATGAAGGGCAGGGCCGGTTTCGTGATCTGGTCCAGCTCCTGGACGCGGCTGGCCTGAAGTATGCCGGCAATTTGAGCCAGGCTTGTGCAGCTGATGGCCGCATCGTCTTCGTGGATGCTGTGTTCGTGCGTCCGGATAACGAGGCGCCGCAATGAACTCAAGGCAAGCCATGATAAAGACAATCATTCGTGCCGCCCATCAACATGGCGTATTGAGGGCAGCGATGATGCCTGCGCGCAAGCTCGTCGCGCACTACATGCAGAAGCGTGACAGGGTGGAGCGGGCCGCGATCGAGCGGATTGCCTCGATGCTGGTGGAAGATCCCGTGTTGCGCGTGAATGAGTTCGTGGGTGTTTTCGCGCTATCGCCGCAAAGCCACATCTTCCGCCGCGTGGCAATGGCCGGACACTACGAGCCGGAGTTGACCGCGCGGTGCCGCGTCCTGCTCGACGTGGACCGCGACGTCATGGATATCGGCGCCAACGTCGGTTTTCACAAGGTGCTGCTCGGCGGGTTGCTGCGCAAAGGACGTCTCCTCGCCGTCGAACCGACACACGATGCGTTGAAACGGCTGCGCCGGAACATCATCATGAACGGCGTCGGAGACAAAGTGGCGGTGCTCGAAGGCGTTGCATCGGATGCGCCAGGCCAGATCGAAATCAAGATCGTGGCAGGTCTCGAAGAATACTCGACCATCGGAGCGCTCGAACATCCCTCGGTGGCCAATGCCGAAATCGTGACGCGGACGGTTGAGGCGCGCACGCTCGATCAGCTGGCCACCGAGCACGGGCTCGATGTGGGCTTCATCAAGGTCGACGTCGAAGGGGCCGAGCATCTGGTATTCAGGGGCGGGCAAGCGACACTTGCCCGCTGTCGACCCGTTGTTTTGTCGGAGCTGTCCGATACGCTGCTGCGCAAGAACGGTTCCTCCTCGCAGGAGGTGATCAAGATGTTCGAGGTGCTCGGCTACGTGGTCAGCGATCCCATGCGTCCGAACCTGAAGCCCGGGAACGTCGAATTCGGCGATATCCTCTGCATCCCGCGTGAGCACCCGCTCGCGTCGGCGGCATGAGCCGCCGCAGGCTCTATACCAATGCGCTGGTTGCCGTCGTGCAGGTCGTCGTCGTGGCGGGGCTGCTGTTCGAACTCTATCGCTTTCTACTGCGGCAAATCGGGACCGAGCAGCTCGGTGCCTGGTCGCTGGTGCTGGCGATCGTTTCCATGTCGAGCATCGCCGAGTTCGGCATCGGCGGAAGCGTCGTCAAGTTCGTCGCCGGTGATCTGGGGGCTGGCAAGAGGGAACGAGCGGCTGCAACGGTGGCGATGTGCGCGGCCACCGCCGCGACGTTCGTCGCCGTCTCGTTTGTCGTGGTCGCCCCGCTCGCCACCTATATGCTCAAGGGTGTGATCGCCGACCCGGCGCTCTACGCCTCCGCAATCGGGCTGCTGCCGTGGGCGCTCGCGTCCGTTCTGACGACGACGGTCGCACAAATGATGCTGAGCACACTCGACGCTTGCCAGCGCACGGACTTGCGCGCAGCCATCGGCTTGTCGGGTGCGGCGGCGCAGCTTGGGGCGGCCTATTACTTCGTTCCGCGTGATGGTGTGCTGGGGGTGGGGCCAGCGCTCTTTGCGCAGGGCGCGCTTACGCTCGTTCTCGGTGTCGTGGCTGTGGTTTTGGTGTTGAATGTTCCGGCGCGCGTTTGGCTCGGCGGAGAACGCTCCCGCCTGCGCGAAATACTGCGCTATGGCGGCGCCATCCAGGTGATCGCGGTGGCACAGATGTTGTTCGATCCCGCCGTGAAGCTGTTGCTGTCGATCTTCGGCGGCCTTTCGGCCACCGGGTTGTACGAGGTTGCCAACAAGGCGGTCATCCAGTTCCGCAGTATCATTGTCAGCGCGTTTCAGATGCTCGTTCCATTCCTCGCGCACCGTCTCGGCGGCAACGATTACCCGCGCGAGGTGATGGCCAAGATATACCGTGATGTGCAGGGTCTGTTGATCGTGTTGACCGTGCCCTATTACGCACTGGTCGCCGCCGCGTTGCCGATCTTGCTGACGCTCTGGCTCGGCCGCTTCGAACAGGTCTTCGTCGAGATGGGGCTCATCTGTCTCGCGGGCTGGACCGTCAATACGCTGGTCGTCTCATCTTACATGATCTCGGTTGCCACCGGGCAACTCAAGTGGCTCGTCGGAGCGCACGTTCTGATCGGCGCGGGAAGCATGGTGCTTGGTTTTGCCGGCGGGACGGTATTCGGCGGCATGGGCGTGATCGCAGGATCGATGCTGGGACTTGCGGCCGGCAGTTCGATCGTGCCGTTATGGTTTCATCGCTACTATGGCGTATCGCCGCGTGCGTTCGTTCCCGCTCATACCGGTCCATTGATCGCGGCTAGTCTCGTTGGCGTCGGGGTGTTGCTCGCCATGCAGTTGTCCGGCACGTCGCCGCAACTATCTGTGTCGCTCGTCACGAGTTATGGCCTCTTCGCGTCGATCTTGGCAGTTCTCGTGGTGCGGCATCCGGTTGTTGCTGAGCTGATCGCACGCAAACGGCCAGCGCAGTCTTCGTCGTAACGGCAGAGCGGATCGATGACACATCGCGACGGAAAATCTGCGGCGCAGCGCGGCCTCGTCTACGCGTCCAACCCTGGCGGGCATCGCGGGCCGTATGTGGCGCTGTTTGCTTCGTTGCTCGGCCTCGAAGGCCTGTGCGCGCCGGCGAGCGGGGCTGTGCTGCGGCGATTGATTGCCGCTCCGCGGCTGCTCGTGGCGACGTTCGAGGACGACCTGCCGACGATCACGGCCGCAGTTATGGCGCGGGCGGTACTCGGGCGGCCGACCGCCGGAATCTTTCTGTCGCCGCAGCGCTGTTTCGTTCGTGATGAGCTGAAGTGCCGGATCAAGAAGCTGGCCTTCATGGGCTATAAGCGGGTGCCCGGTCTGACCCTGTTCACGATCACGCCGTTCGAGATCGAGCCGCGTTTCGCTGAGGTCGCCAACGTCGGGGCCTACGATCCGCAATACTGGGACATGCACGACGGCATGCGCATTGTGATGCCGCCGTCGACGCCGTTCTCGGATGAAATTCTGGCTGCTGCGGCCGGCCGGCCGGTCGTCTGCATGCCAGGCAGCCTCAATGCGGCAAAGGGCTTCGGCTTCCTCGCCGCCGCGCTCGCGGCCACACCCGCACTCGCGGAGCGGTTGTTGATCGTTGCTGCCGGTCGCGTGCTGCCGTGCGCGCGCGCCTCGGTTGAGACGTTCGTGGCGAGTGGCGGCCTGCTCTACGACCGCCGGTTGGACGACGCCGAACTCGAAAGCCTCTATGGCATTGCCGACGCCATCTGGTGCTGCTACGAACCAGCCTACGATCAGGCCTCGGGTATTTTTGGACGTGCCATGCAGTTCGGCGTTCCTGTGATCGTGCGGCGCGGATCGCTGATCGAGCGCGTCGGGGCGGCCACGCCGCTGTCGGTGATCAAGGTCGATTTCGATGATAGGAACGGGCTCGCCGATGCCTTGCGCGCGCCATTGCCTCGCAAACTCGACGAATCGCAAATGCTAGCGCATGCCGAGAAAATTGGTTCCTGGCGACAGGATTTTATTCGTGAACTCGAGAAAGTTCTCAAGTTGTCCAGGCCGCTTGACGACATCTGACAACTATGGAATCCGTTCAACCC